>NZ_BMYP01000006.1 GCF_014652335.1 Vogesella fluminis
ATTTTGCAGGTTTGCACCCCTTCCTTCACGTCCTCGCTTCAAAACGTCAACAGCCCCTAGCTCGATATTCTGCAAGAAGCGCCCGTCACGCTGCAGCGCGGCAAGGATGCGTCGATCTGTTGCGTCCAGTTTCATTGGTATCCGGTTCCATTGATTGTTTTGTTTTCTAATTCTGCTGCCAATTTCAAGACGAATAATAGCAACTACGCAACCCAATTTCAGCGGGATTGGCAGAAAATAATAAAAAAAGGAGATCACATGAACACCCTGTCAACAACCGAGGCCACCGATGTGGCATCCGCTACCAAATCCGAAGCCATTCGTGGCGTGCGTGCCGCGATTCCGGTCATGCTGGGCTTCGTCTCGTTTGCGCTGGTACTGGGGGGCGCAAGCCACGCAGAAGGGGCTGGGCGTGTTTGAGGTCCCGCTGATGACCGGACTGAATTTTGGCGGCGGTTCCGAGTTTGCCGCCATCCGGCTGTGGACCTCGCCGCCGCACGTGCTGCTGATCGTGGCGATGTCGTTCCTGGTGAACTGCCGCCATATCCTGATGGGGGCGGCACTGGCACCCTATCTGCAGCACTTGCCGGCCCGGAAGGCATTGCCGGCGCTGTTCTTCATGTGCAACGAGAGCTGGGCGATGGCGTTGGCCGACGCGCGCAAGCGTGCGGCATCCCGTATCAGCCTGGCTTACTATCTCGGCGTTTCCTCCGCCTTGTACCTTACCTGGGTGCTGTTTACCGCACTCGGAGCGGCCCTTGGTCCGGCGATTGGCGATGTCGAACAGTACGGCTTCGACATGGCGTTTACCGCCGTGTTTCTGGTGCTGCTGCGCGGCATGTGGCGTGGGGCGCGCGCCTGCCGTCCCCGGCTGGTGAGCCTGGTCGTTGCCGCACTGACCTGCCTGCTGCTGCCGGGAGCCTGGTACGTCGCCGCCGGCGCGTCGGCAGGACTGTTGGTCGCCATCTTGTGGGAGGGCCAGCCATGAGCGATACGCTGACCCTGCTGACCATCGTGCTGACCATCGTGCTGACCATCGTGCTGATGGCCGGCACCACCTACCTGACCTAGGTGCTGGGCTATGTGGTGCTGAGAAAGCGGACACTGAGCCCGCGCATGATGGCCGTGATGGATAGTGTGCCCGGTTGCGTGCTGATTTCCGTCATCGCCCCGGCCTTCGTCTCGGACCGGCCTGCCGATCTGCTGGCGCTGGGCATAATGTTGGCCGCAGCCAGTCGCTGCTCCGTGCTGCCGACCGTGATGACAGGCATCGCCTCAGCGGGCCTGCTTCGCCATTTTCTGGGGACGTGAACACCATGCACACCGCACTTTAAATCACCGAGCACTGGGTCGATACGGAACCGGGCCGCCTGTACGCACGCTGCTGACACCCGCACGGCACATGCCGCACCGGGAGCAGGAGGCGTGGGTCGTCGAGCGGATTGGCTGCTTCCTTTCTGCCGGCATTTGGCCTGCTCCGTCCGAAGGTGAGCCGCTTTGGGCCTGATCGGCATTGGTGCGGCGGCCGGCAGGCTGCCGGCGCTTATCACGTGGGCGGACTGGAACGTTGGCCGCAGTCACCGCAAGCAGCATTCCGGCCTGAATATCTGGATGCACGAGATTGCCGGGCCAGCCCTTCGGGGCCATACGCTGCCGGCGCATTGCGGCGTCGCGCGTTCCTTGCACTGCATCCAGCAGTGCGTGGCCGCAGCTGCAAAAAGACCTTGAGCAGGTTCTTACGGCGACCCGCAGGAAAGACCGCGAGTCCTGTTTACCGGTATGCCGTCGAACAACCCATGTGACCCCGTTGTAATTCGCCTCATCCCGGATACCCTCAGTACTTCGGCCCGAACACGGATTTCGGTACGCAGCCAAAAAACCGAGAGAAGGCTGCGCTAAAGTTGCTGGGATGCTCATAGCCGACCAGATACGCCGCCTCGGCCACCTGGCAGCCGGTTTCCAGTAGTTGCCAAGCCTTCTTCATCCTCATTTCCAGGAGCAGACGATGGGGGCTTTTGTTGAAGCGGTGACGGAAGCCTTCGCGCAGTTTGCTTTCATTGAGGCCGACGGCAGCGGCAAGTTCGGGAACCGTCAGACTCTGGTTCATTCGTGTTTCCAGAATCGCCCTGGCTTCATCAAGCTTATCGATATCCCGTTGGCAATGACGAGGCATGCGTTTGGGCAGTTGCAGGTCCAGGTGGCGCAGCTGCTCGGCCAGCAGGCTGAGGACATGAATGTGGGTCTGCAACTTGTCCTGTGATTCGTCCTCCATTTCCCTTGGCAGGGCATTGATGTGGGCCAGGCTGGCGCCAGTCGTCGGACGATGGGCCAACTGCTGTACGCCTCCTTTTCCACCCAACAGCAGTCTGCAGGCCATTTCGCTCCCCAGGTAGTAGGCCAGCATCTCCGCCCCGATCAGCAGCCGCAACTGCCTCACCCCGCAATCGTACCGGTAATGGCGTTCGCCCTGGATGCAACGGAAGGTCGATACGGTTGTGTGGCCTCTTCGGAAGTGCAGTTCCTTACCGCAGCGCCCCCGGAACAGCGATTCACCGGCCAACCCCAGCGTGATGGCGAGAACCGGCTGTTCCAGTTGTTTGAGGCTTTCCTCCGCAAGGTCCTGCTGCGGCCGGTAGCGTGTCTGGAGAAGGCTGATATCCGGGCCGATGCAAAGGCTGTCAGTCAGGCATTCACCTAGTTCATCCGGCAACTGTTGCCGCACCCAGCCTTGTTGTCGTGTTTCCTGGCGCCTCGGGATTTCGAGTGATATCCGGTATGGCATATGACCTCCTCGTGCGCGTGCCTCCAGTCGGATTGAATGGATTGCATACGGAATACATTGGTTTGGATATGAATAGCAATGAGAGTCATTACTGTTGTGAAATATCATTATTCATCAGACATCTGTCGTCAACCCAGGGGTGACATGGCTGTCAAGCGGTGAGGGCTTCTTTGTCGGACGAGAAGCGAATTGAGCAACAGCTATCTATCTGGAATCAAGAAAATGGAGTCAAGCCGTACAAACTTTCATGGCAAGCGACTTTGGCTGCCGGTTCTGCTGGCAAGCCTCGGCGCAGCGGCACATGCAGAGATTGAACTCCCGGCGGTGACCGTGACGGCCAATAAGCAGGCGCAGTCACTCGAGGCGGTGGCGGCCGGCGTTTCCGTGTTTGCCGGTGACGATCTGGAAGCTGCCGGAATCGACAGCCTTGAAGGCGTAGCCCGGATGACACCCGGCTTCACCTTTCAGGCGTCGGGGCAGTCGGGCCTGCAGCCGCCGGTGATGCGTGGTTTGACGGCCAACATCATGGGGTTTTCGTCTTCGGTTGCGCTGGTGGTCGACGGTGTGCCGACTCTGAGAGGACAGGGCTTCGACGACAACCTACTGGGCATCGAGCGGGTGGAGGTGCTGCGCGGGCCGCAGTCCACGCTGTACGGGCGCAACGCCGAGGCTGGTGTGGTCGGCATCGTCACTCGCAAGCCGGGGAACGATTCCTATGCCGTTGTTTCCGCCGAAGCCGGCAGTCGCGACAAGCGTGTGCTGCGCTTCGATGCGAGCCACGCGCTGGTGAAAGACTCGCTTTACCTGGGTGTGGCCGGCGAGTACTTCGAGCAGGACGGCTTCATCGACAACACCTTCAAGGGGCGCAAGGAGGATGGCCGCGAACGTCACAATGGCCGCCTGGCACTGCGCTGGACGCCTGATGAGCGAACCGATGCCACGCTCCGCTATGCCCGGCGGGATTATCGTGATGCCGGCTCGCTGTGGGGGGCGGTAATGGCGCCGCGCGGCACGGTTCGCTCCGGCACCGACAGTTGGAATGACTCGACCGCGCACACCGTGTCGCTTGACGTATCGCACGACTTGGCACCCGGCCTGCGCCTGCGTTCGATCACGGCCAGCAATGAATTCATCGACCGCATCCTGCAGGACATCGATTTCATGCCTGCGGACGTGCTGCATGTGAGTCGCGATCACCACTTTCGTACGCTGTCGCAGGAGTTCCGCCTGGATGGCAGGTTTGGCCAGACGCAATGGCTGGCGGGCTTCTACGCAGACCGTGATGATCACGATCTGAGCTTCGGGCAGAAGATTCCGCTGGGTTCGACAACGACCTCCGCCACGCAGAAAGGCAGCTCGACGGCATTTTTCACCCACTGGAACATCCCGCTGGCGGATCGCTGGACGGTCACGGCCGGTGGTCGCATCGAGCGGGACGAGGTGCGCTTCGCCCTGGCTGGAGGCCGCGAACAGTCGCGCGAGTGGACCCGCTTCTCGCCCAAGCTGGCCCTGCAATACCAATGGCAGCAGGATGCGCAAGTCTATGCCAGCGTTGCCGACGGCTTTCGTGCCGGCGGTTTCAATGCGTTTGCGCCCGAGGCCTACCGGCGCTACCAGCCGGAGCGGGTGCGCTCCTTTGAACTCGGCGCCAAGGGGCGGCTTCTGGACCGGCGGCTTCGCTACGGCGCTTCGGTCTACCTGATGGACGTGCAGGACATGCAGGTTCAGCAGATCGGCTTGCCCGGTCAAATGTTCCTCACCAATGCGGCATCGGCGCGTCCGGTGGGCGTCGAGGCGGAATTGCAGTACCTGCTTGGTTCGGGCTGGCAAATTCAGGCTGCCCTTGGACTGAATCGCACCCGCTTTCGCGAGTTCAGGGACGGCGCCAACGACTGGAAGGGCAACCACAACCCGCTTGCATCGGACGCCACCGGGCACCTCGGCGTGCGTTACGACGCACCGCAAGGCTGGTATGCCCAGGCTCACCTCAATGGCGCCAGCAAGATTTATCTTGATGCCGCAAACAAATACGGCCGTGCCGGGTACGGTGTTATCGACCTGATGGCAGGCCGCACCTTCGGACACACCGAGTTGTCCGCCTATGTTCATAACGCCGGGAACAGGAAGTACGACACCATCGGCTTTCTGAACGGTACAACCACAATCTACAGCCCGCCGCGCGAAGTAGGCCTTCGATTGACCCATCGCCTGTGAGAACCATCATGCAATTTCAACATCCCCATCCTCTGCAACCCTGCTGGGATCTCGCCCTTGCCTCTGTGCAGGCCGATGCGCTGGCTACCGCACTGAATGTCGGCCTGTTCGATGTACTGACCGAGCAATCCGGCGCCCCGGAAATCGCAGCGCGGCTCGGTCTCGACCCGGACAAGCTGGAACATATTCTGGAGCTGCTGTGGAGCATGGATCTGCTTGAGCTGATCCAGATCCATGCTGGCACAGCGTCGACGCCACGCTACTGCGCCAGCAGCGGTGCAAAGCGGTATTTCGCCAAGCACTCTCCCGACTACTGCGGTGATGCCTGGGCCTTTCGCCTTCGGTCGCTACGCGAGTTTGGCGCGCAGTTGTCGGACCATTTGCAATTACGGGCCAACAAGGAGGAACCGCCACCATCGGTGCCGACCGATCAATGCTGGGCCACGCTCGCCCGGACGAAAATCGTGCAGGAACAAGCGGCGGTTACGGCCGGGGCCGCGCTGGCGATAGTCGATCGCCTGCCGGAACTAAAGCGCGTCCGACATTTCCTGGATCTCGGTTGTGGTCCCGGTATGGTCGCCATTGCACTGGCGCACGCCCTTCCCGAGAGTCATGGCACCGTGTTTGACCTGCCCCCGACCGCCGCAGTGGCAAGGCAGAACATCGAAGCGGCGCAACTTGGTGCACGCCTGTCGGTGCTGGGAGGTGACCTGACCCGCGATGATATCGGCCACGGTTACGACCTCATCTGGTGCGCTTCGGTTCTGCACTTCGTGCCGGATCTGGCGCAGACGCTGCGCAAGATTCGTGCCGCGCTTGCGCCGGGCGGGCTGCTCATCAGCATCCATGCCGAGATTCCGCCCCTGGCACCGCAGGCCGCCACGGTACTGGCGTACTACCTGCCATTGCTGATGCGTGGCCATCATGTCGGACGCCAGGGCGAACTTGCCGGGGCGCTGCTTGCCGCAGGGTTCGACCATGTCGGTACCTTCGAGAGCGACCTGTTCCCGTTGGCGCCAGTGCAGGTGCAGGTGTGCCGATGAGCGCCGGGGATCGGAGTCCGGCGCTGGCCGTAATGAATGATGGTACCCAACACGGCGCGCGGCAGACCATGTTTGGTTTTCTGCATCTGGCCCTGATTGCACCCAGTACCTATCTGGTGCTGGGCCTGCCACTCGTGCTGCGCCAGCACGGCTGGTCGGGTACCGAAATCGGCCTGTTCCAGTTGGCGGGGCTGCCGGCAGTATTCAAGTTCATGCTGGCGGTACCCGTGGAGCGCATGCGTTGGGCGGCCGGTCACTACAAGATCTGGGCGATAGGGGTGTGCCTGGCCTATGCGGCGCTTCTGCTCACCATCGGGCAGCAAGACCTGGCAGCCGGTGGCGGGCGCCTGTTTCTCATAGCGTTGGGGGCGGGGCTGATGGCTACCTGGGCCGATATTCCAGTGAACGCACTTGCCATAAAGGTCCTGCCGCCTTCGGAACGGATGCGTGCTGGTGGTTTCCGCTCGGCGGCGATCTTCCTGGGGGCCATCATCGGCGGTGGCCTGATGCTTCTGGTGCACGAGCGCTGGGGGTGGCAAGCGCCTTTTGTTGCGATGACGATACCTGTCCTGATCGGGATCGGCCTGCTTGTCGTGTTCAAGGAACCTGCGACCGAGCCCTCTGCGGCAAGCACGCAAGGCATTACCGGTCAAACAGCCCTGCTGGCGGGATACTTCAGGCAACCGGGTGCCAATGCCTGGACCCTACTGCTGCTGTCCTACTTCCCGCTGGTGGGGGCGGCATGGATTTATCTCAAACCCTTGTTGCTGGACCACGGATTTGCGGCCAACCAGGTGGCATGGGTGGCCGGGGTGCTCGGCAGTACAGCCGGTGCGCTTGCCAGTATCGGGGCGGCAAGGTTGATCAAAGCCATCGGCGTGGCTCATGCCCTTGCTCTGTTCGCGGGTCTGAACATTCTGGCCCTGGGAGGGCTGACGCTGCTGGCATGTATCGAGGCGGGGCAGATCGCCTTCGCCGCCGGGGTGATGGTGCTGGCTTGCACCATGGGGGCGACATCGGCGCTCGCGTTCGGGCTGATGATGGGTTTCACCCGGCCGCAATACCAGGCAGCCGACTATGGGACGCAAGCCAGCCTGTTCACCCTCAGTCGCCTGCTCATGCTGCCACTGGCCGGAGTGATACTCGACCGCTTCGGGTATGCAGGCATGCTGTCGAGCCTGACTCTGGCCATGCTGGGCGTGTTTGTCTTGGCAATGCGACAGCGGCATCGGATTGACCGGGTGGTGCGCGGTTGCCAGGCGAGCCATGCCAATGCGTTCGCCGAGTGCAAGAACAATGGCTGCTGATATTCAGAGGCAGACCTGGTGCGCCTTGCCCTGCCGCGCCGCCTGCAGCCGCTCGCGCTCCTCGCGCGGGGTACAACCGTAGCGCTGCTTGAATACCCGTGAAAAATGCGACTGGTCGGTAAAGCCCCACTGGTAGGCCAGCTGCGCCAGCGTTTGCGGCTGCGGGCTGCCCAGCGCCTGGCGTGCGCCCGCCAGCCGCTGTTCGCGCAGCCACAGGCCGAAGGTCTGGCCGGTGTCGCGGAACAGGTCGTGCAGGTAACGCACCGAGATGCGGCAGGCGGCGGCGATCTGCTCCGGGGCCAGGCGGGTGTCGGCCAGATTGGCGCGCACATAGCGCTCGATGCGGCTCAGGTGCGCGGCGCGCACGCAGGAGGACTGCGAATCGAGCACCGCCGGATTGCCTTCGGTGGCGGCGACGAACAGCTCCAGCAGTTGCTGGCCGACGAGCGGGTGCAGGCAGTCGTCGCCCTGTTCCAGCCGCCGCCCGACCGCGCCTAGGTAGTCGGCAAACAGCGCGCCGATGCTGTGGCTGCCGTCAAAGGTCACCGCGCAGTAGCGTTCCGGATTGCGCAGCCGTGCGCGCAGCAGGTGGCCGGGGATCTTCAGCACCCACAGGTTGTTGGCGCGGGTGTGGTGGAATTCGTAGGGATCGTTGCTGCGTTCGAGGATGAAATGGCCGGCGCCGCAGTGCGCCTCGCGCCCCATCTGGCTGAAAAAGATGGCGCTCTGCCGCGGCAGCGACACCAGAAACTGCTCCTCGGCGGTGTCGTGCATCTCGCCGCGCACGCGGCGGTAGCTGAGCGGGCCGCTGCTGAGCCGCGACAGCGACTGCTGCCCCAGCTGCCAGCAGCTGAGGTCGCCCTCGAAGCGCGCCGGATCGAGAAAATCCAGCTGCAGGTTGAAATAGGTCTGGCCGATGATTTCCTGCCAGCGGCGATGGCGCTCCGCCGGCGCGGCGGCGGAAGTCGAGTAGTGCTGCATCATGTGTCGTCTCCTCTGGTGCCACCCCGGGATCGAGTCCGCCCGTCGTCGTTGCGACAGGATGCGCGGGTGTGGCGGCCGGCAGGCTGCCGGCGCTCATCACATGGGCCGACTGCAACGTTGGCCGCAGTCGACATTGCATCATTGCCTATTCCGTCCAGCGTGTCAGGCGATAGCTGCCGGAGGCGTGCAATTCCGCCTGCCAGCCGGGGCGAATCACCACAGTGGTGGTGGGTTCCTCGATGGCGGCGGGGCCGACGATGCGGCTGCCGGCCAGCAGCTTGTCGCCGCGGTACACCGGGGTTTCTACCCAGCGGCCGCTGTCGTCGAACAGCATCGGGCGGAAGCCGTCGTGCGCCTCGCGGATGCTGTCGGCGTCCTGCGCCAGGCTGGGCAAGGCCGGCTTGTCCACCAGACCGGTGATGGTGCATTCCAGATTGACCAGTTCCACCGGATTGTGGGGCTCACTGTAGGTGAACAGCGCCTCGTGGCGGGCATGGAAGGCGGCCAGGATGGCGTCCACGCTGGTGGCGGTCAGCTCGCCGCCGGCAATGTCCACCGTGCATTCGTGGATCTGCCCCATGTAGCGCATTTCCACGCTGCGGTGCACGCGGATGTCGGCGGCGTCGAAGCCGTCGTCCAGCAGCAGCTGGCGGCCGCGCTGTTCCATGTCCGCGAACAGCCGGTTCAGCTCGGCCAGGTCCGCTTCGCGGTGCAGGCGCATCGGTGCGCTGGCCAGGAAGTTGTACTTCACGTCCGAGATCACCTGGCCGAAGGCGCACAGGCAGGAGGCGGACTTGGGCACCAGCACGGTTTCCACGCCCAGCTCCTCGGCCAGCGCGGTGATGTGCATGCCGGTGGCGCCGCCGGCGCAGATCAGCGCGAAGTCGCGCGGGTCGTAGCCCTGCTCGATGGAGATGCGGCGGATGCCGTTGGCCATGTTCATGTTCACCAGCGTGTTGATGCCGAATGCGGCTTTTTCCACGCTGATGCCCAGCGGCTCGGCCACGTTGGCCGCAATCGCGCCGCGCGCCTTGTCCTGGTCCAGGCGGATGGTGCCGCCCAGCACCGCGTTCGGCCGCAGATAGCCCAGCGCCAGGTTGCCGTCGGTCACGGTGGCCTGCTCGCCGCCCTTGCCGTAGCAGGCCGGGCCAGGGGTGGCGCCGGCACTGTGCGGGCCCACTTCCAGCATGCCGAAGGTGTTGATATGGGCGATGGAGCCGCCGCCGGCGCCCAGCGTTTCCACGTGGATCATCGGCACGCCGATGCGGTGGCGCAGGAAGTCGAAATTGCGGTTCAGCTGCGTCTGCCCGCCCTTGGCCAGGGTGATGTCGAACGAGGTGCCGCCCATGTCCACGGTGATCACGTTGTCGATGCCGAACGGTTTGGCGATGTACAGCCCGGCCTGCGGCGCCGAGGCCGGGCCGGAGTTGATGGCGTTCACCGCGCGTTCGCGCATTACCGTGCCCAGCGCCAGGCCGCCGTTGCTCTGGTAGTAGCGCACCGGGGCGCGGGCGCCGTGCTCGGCAAAGAACTGGTCGATGCGCTGCACATAGCGGCCCATCACCGGGCTGAGGTAGGCGTTCACCACCGTGGTGGAGGTGCGGGTGTACTCGCGTACCTGCGGGTAGACCTCGCTGCCGCAGCACACGAACACGCCGGGCAGGTGCTGCTCCACCAGCTCGCGGGCGCGGCGTTCGTGCGCCTGGTTGCGCACCGACCACACGAAGCTGATCGCCACGCTCTGCACCTGCTCGGCGCGGAACACCTCGATGGCGGCCAGGATGTCGTCTTCGTTCAGCGGCTCATGCACGCTGCCATCGGACAGCACGCGGCCACGCACCGCGCGGCGCAGCTGGCGCGGCACCAGCTGCGGTGCCGGCGGGTAGCTGGCGTCGTAGCGGTAGCCTTCTTCCTTGTGGCCGAGGCGGATCTCGATGCTGTCTTCGTGGCCGGCGGTGCACAGCAGGCCCACTTTCACGCCCTTGAGCTCGATCAGCGCGTTCAGCGCCACAGTGGTGCCGTTGATGCACAGGTCGCAGTTCTGCACGATCTGGCTGGCGGACATGTCCAGTGCCTCGGCCATCTGCTGCAGGCCGGCGGCAATGGCGCGGGTGCCGTCGTCCGGGGTGGACGGGCTCTTGAACAGGCGCAGCGGGCCGTCTTTTTCTGCCAGTACGAAGTCGGTGAAGGTGCCGCCGGCGTCTACGCCCAGTCGGAATCGCTGTTTCATGCCTGTACTCCTTGTTGGTTCATGCGCTGGCGGGCAGCGGCGGTGGCTGCGGCATCCACATGTTGGCCGCAGCTATCGAGAATCACGCCGTATTCGGTGGCGGCGGCGTCGATGGACACCAGACCGCCCCGCACGTCGCGCAGCACTTCCTCGGCCGGGCGCTGCCACGGCAGGCCGTAGCCGCCGCCGCCCGGGTTGACGTTGCGGGCGCGCTCGCCCGGCTGGATGGTGGTGATCACGTTGTGGCGGTGCACGATGTGCTCGCCCGGCTTGTCGATTTCCAGCCGGCCCAGCTTGCGTTCCGGCAGCGCGTCCACCGCGCCGGCGGCACCCATGGTGCCGATCTGGCGGCCTTCGCCGAAGGCGATGATGGTCATCTCGTGGCCGATCGGTTCCACCTCCCACACCGTGCCGCTGCCGCCGCGGTAGCGCCCGGCGCCGCCGCTGTCCTGCAGCAGGCCGTAGCGGTGGATGATGATGGGGTAGGCGTATTCCAGCAGCTCGATGTCACCGGAGCTGAGCGCGCCGAAGCAGCACAGCGGGCCGCAGGCGTGCCAGCCGTCCATGTAGCGGGTGGCGCCGGCGCCGGAGATGATGGAGGCCAGCACCATGGTCACGTATTGCTCGCCGGTGGCCGGGTTGATGCCGGCGATGTTGATGCCGCTGGCGTGGCCCCAGGAGGCGGTGACACGCTCCGGCGCGGCGGCCTCGAACGCCATGCGCACCGCGTCGGTCAGCGTTTCCATCGGCGTGGTGGTGCAGTTCACGTGCGGCGCCGGTTCTACCGCATTGCACAGTGTGCCCTTGGCGCCCAGGTCCACGCTTACGCAGCGGTACAGGCCCTCGTTATACGGCGGCGGCACCTGCGCGAACATCATCAGCCCGAGGTAGATGCCGGACATCGAGTTGCCGGCGTAGGAGTTGATGAAGTAGGGCACTTGCGGCGGGCTGTCCACGCGGATGTGCACGCTGTCGTCCTTCACCGTGGCGGTGGCGCGGATGGTCAGCGCGCCCAGGCCGTGGCCGGCGTCTTCCAGCACCGCCTCGCCGTGGTAAGTGCCATCGGGAATGGAGCGGATCAGCGAACGCATGTGGCGGTCGGCCATGTCCTTCAGCTCGGCGATGGCGGCGCGCACGGTGGCAAGGCCGTACTTGTCCAGCAGTGCCAGCAGGTTGCGCTCGCCGACGCGGCAGGCGCCGAACTGGGCGTTGAGGTCGCCTTCCTGATCGCGGCGGGCGCGCATATTGCACAGCAGCAGGTTGACCACGTCGTCGCGGCGGCGGCCCTTGTCCCACAGCTTCACCGGCGGGATGCGCAGGCCCTCGGCGTAGATCTCTTTCGCGTCCGGGTTGTAGCCGGCCGGCACCGGGCCGCCGATGTCGGTGAGGTGGCCCTTGCACACCGCCCAGAACACCAGTTCACCCCGGTAAAACACCGGCTTGTACATGCAGCAGTCGAGGATGTGGCTGCCCTGGTAGGCCGGGTCGTTGTGGTAGATCACGTCGCCTTCGTGGATGTCGTCGCCAAAATAGCCGGCCACGGCTTTCATTGCCGGAATCAGCGAACCCAGGTGGATGGGGATGTCCTGGCCCTGCAGGATCATCTCCGGCAGGTGGTCGAACAGCGCATTGCTGTAGTCGTGCGCCAGGTTGAACACGCTGGAGCGGCCGGTTTTTTCCAGCGTCAGCGTCATTTCCCGCTGCGTGGTTTCCAGCGCGCCGCGTATCACGGCCAGCGTGATCGGGTCTACCCGGCCGGCGTGGTGAGGGGCTTGCGTCATGGTGTGTCTCCGTTTATCCGTCGGCCTGCAAGGTTGGCCGCAAGGGGCTGGTCCGGCGCTGCTGCACCGGCCTGTGTCTGTACCTTATGCCCTTGCCGCGCACGGCTCTTGCACCACAGTGCAGGATGCTTGGCCTGTGGGTGCACAGCCATGGCAGACAAAAAAATGCCCCGCACGAGACGGGGCCAATGAGGAGTGAGCGAAACGTTATGGTGCCCGGTTGAACGCTGTCTCACCGGCAGGGGCACCGCGCTGCAGGTAGCGGTACAGCAGCAATGACACGATGAAGGTCGCCGGAGCGGAGAAGCCGGCCAGCGTGCCGCTGACTTCCATCAGTGCAATGCCGGCACCGGTGGCCACGAACCAGCTGGTAATGCCCTCGCGGCGGATGGCCGGTGTGTTGTCGTCCACGCTGGCGCCCAGCCCCAGCAGGATGTGCGCCAGCGCGATGCCCACCCAGGCCACCACGAAAATGCCCTGGTAGGCCAGCGCCTGCAGGATCACGCTGAACACATTGCCCAGCATCAGCAGGTAGACGATGGCGCCCACCACCACGCCCCAGGCTGCCTTGGGCAGGCGGATGCCGAAGGCGCGGTCGAAGAAGCTCTGCATGTTTACCGTGGCCAGGTAGAAGTTGGCGGTGTTGATGCGCGTCTGGCTGACCCACACGAAAGCCAGGCCGGCAAAGCCCATCAGCTTGAGTAGCGCCAGCACCACCGACACCTCGCTCACGCCGCCGGTGGTGGGGATGCTGCTGGCCAGGAAGATGCCGGCCATGCCGTTGATCAGGAAGGTGAACAGATAGAACGGCAGGCCGAAGTTGAGCCGGGCATGGTAGTCGCTGTCTTCCGGCTTGCCGAAGCGGGCGTAGTCCCAGGTGTACATCATCAGGATCCACACCCCCATGAAGTAGCTGAAGCAGCTCCACCAGCCGTCGGCCGGTGCGCCGCCGGCCGGTGCCAGCTGCAGCCAGGCGTTGCTGTAGCCGAATTCGCTGATGGTGAGGATCACCGCTGCGGCCAACCCCAGCAGGTAGAACGGCAGCAGCACGCCGTTGAGCTTGTCCAGCCAGCGCTGCACCGAGCCGAATACCAGCGGCACGCTGTATACCACCACCAGCAGGTAGGCCTGTTCGATGCTGAGCGAGGGGAAATAGTCCTGGATCGCCACCGCGATCACCGAGCCTTCGAACACCGCGTAGTAGATGGCGGTGGCGAAGAAGATCAGCGTGGCTAGCGCCGAGCCGGACTGGCCGAACAGCGTGCGCGAGAACAGCGCTACCGACAGCCCGCTGTGAATCGCGTAGCGGCTGATCACCGCATTGATCACGCTGTAGCACACTGCCGACAGCGCCAGGCCGATCAGCGTGTTCACCGTGCCGTAGTTCAGCGCCAGGGTGGCGGAAACCACCAGCCAGAACATGGCGCTGCACACCGACCACCACGCCATGCTCAGGCCCAGCCGCCCCATGCGGGCCTCGGCCGGAACCGGCCCGCGGGTAAAGTCCGGGTCGCCGTGCGCCCCGCTTTCATTGATGATGCTTGCCACGATGTCTCTCCCTTATGGTTGTAAGCCTTCTGGCTGTCACCATCGTAGGAAGCGGCAGGGTGGCCAGATAGCACGCCAGCGCAGGATTTATCGCACGGCAGTGCAGGTGTGCCACGGTCATGCTCAATGCCGGCTCTGGCGCGGCGGCCGGCCTTGCCCGGAGGCAGGCCTGCCATCCGGGCCGGAGCCAAAAAAATCCCGGCCGGGGCCGGGTGAAGGGGAAGCGGGGCAAGGTTGGCCGCAGCGTTGCGGCCAAGCTTGTGTCTTACTCGATGGCGGCGATGGCGTTGGTCTGCTGTCGCAGCAGGAATTTCTGGATCTTGCCGGTGGAGGTGCGCGCGATCGGGCCGAAGATGATGCGCTTGGGTACCTTGAAGCGGGCGAGGTGGGCGCGGCAGTGTTCGATCACCGCCGTCTCGTCGCCGCTGACGCCCTCGCGCAGCTCGATGAAGGCGCACGGCACCTCGCCCCATTTCGGGTCCGGCAGCGCCACCACCGCTGCCGCGATCACGTCCGGGAAGCGGCACAGCACGTCTTCCACTTCCAGCGACGAAATGTTTTCGCCGCCGGAGATGATCACGTCCTTGGAGCGGTCCTTGATCTTGACGTAGCCGTCGGGCTGGATCACCGCCAGGTCGCCGCTGTGGAACCAGTCGCCGGCCAGCGCCTCGGCGGTGGCGGCCTCGTTCTTCAGGTAGCCCTTCATCACCAGGTTGCCGCGGAACATGATCTCGCCCATGGTCTCGCCGTCGTGCGGCACTTCCTGCATCGTCTCCGGATCCAGCACCGTCATGCCGTGCTGCATGGTGTAGCGCACGCCCTGGCGGCCGTTGCGCTCGGTGCGGCTGGACAGGTCCAGCTCTTGCCACGCCGGCTGCTTGGCGCAGACTGCGGCCGGGCCGTAGGTTTCGGTGAGGCCGTAGACGTGGGTGATGTTGAAGCCGAGCTTCTCCATGCCCTCGATCACCGCTGACGGCGGCGCAGCGCCGGCCACCAGGCAGTTGACGGTATGCGCTATGCCCTGTTTGCACTCCGCCGGCGCGTTGATCAGCATGGTGTGCACGATGGGTGCGCCGCAGTAGTGGCTGACCTTGTGCTGCTTGATCAGCTCGAAAATCAGGCGCGGGTCGACGCGGCGCAGGCAGACGTTGGTGCCGACGTTGGCCGCAACAGTCCACGGGAAGCACCAGCCGTTGCAGTGGAACATCGGCAGCGTCCACAGGTAGATGGCGTGGTGCGGCATGCCCCAGTCGACGATGTTGCTGATGGCGTTGAGGTAGGCGCCGCGATGGTGGTAGACCACGCCTTTCGGGTTGCCGGTGGTGCCGGAGGTGTAGTTCAGCGCGATGGCGTCCCACTCGTCGGCCGGCAGCTGCCAGGCGAATTCCGGGTCGCCGCCGGCGAGGAAGTCCTCGTATTCCATCTGCCCCAGGCGTTCGCCGGGGCCGTCGTATTCCGCGTCGTCGACATCGATCACCAGCGGCGGCGCCGCCAGCAGCGCCAGCGCCGGCGCGATGGTGAAGCTGAACTCGCGGTCGGTGATCAGCACCCGCGCCTCGCCGTGCTGCAGCATGAAGGCGATCGCCTCCGGGTCCAGCCGGGTGTTGAGGGTGTTCAGCACCGCGCCCGACATCGGCACGCCGAAGTGGCACTCCACCATCGCCGGGATGTTGGGCAGCATCACCGCCACGGTGTCGCCGGCGGTGACGCCGTGGCGTTGCAGCGCCGAGGCCAGGCGCCGGCTGCGGCTGTAGGTGTCGCGCCAGTTGCGCTGCAGGCTGCCGTGGATGACGGCGATGTGCTCCGGGTAGACGCTGGCGGTGCGCTCGATGAAACCCAGCGGCGACAGCGCGGTAAAGTTGGCGGCGGTCTTGCAAAGACCGCTCTGGTAGGGCTTGCTTGCTTGTGACATCCGGCTCTCCTGTGTTGCTGCTTTATATCGTGCCTCCCGGCCCGGGGCAGGAAGGCGTCAACTGTTATCCGGGTGATGGTTACGGCAAAACCTTGCGCAACTTTGTGTCAAATGTAACGAATCGTTGCCACAGGGCATTTTGTGGTGGTGCTGCTCTAAAATGGGGCTTTTACCCGCTATGCCAGTGTTTTCTGGCCAAGGAGCGTCGTGATGATGCAACACCCGTCGCCAGACACCGCACTCGGCGCCACGCTGCTGTCCGGGCTGGAGCTGCTGGAGCAGGGCATCACCGTGTTCGATGCCGGGCTGAGGCTGGTGGCCTGCAACCAGCGCTTTCTGACGCTGCTGGATTTTCCGCCGCAGCTGGCGGCGGTGGGCACGCCGTTCGAGGCCTTTATCCGTTATAACGCCTGCCGCGGCGAGTACGGCCCCGGCGACGCGGAACTGCAGGTGGCGGAGCGGGTGGTGCGCGCGCAGCGCTTCGAGCGCCACGAGTTCGAACGCAGGCGCCCGGATGGCTCGCTGCTGCGCGTGCGCGGCGCGCCCTTGCCGCAGGGTGGTTTCATCACGCTGTATAGCGCACTGGACGCAGGGCAGGCCGCCGCGCGCCATCGGCAGGCACCGGCGCCCGATCCGGCGGGGCATGCCGCCGGGCTGCAACAGGCGCGCCAGCAACTGTATGCCGTGCAGCTGGCCAACGAGCAGCTTGCCGCCGCCTTGCAGCGCAGCGAACAGCGGCTGCGGCTGATCACCGACACCATCCCGGCGCTGATCGCCTATTTCGACCACGGCCAGATCTACCGCTACGCCAACAAGGGCTACGCCGACTGGTTCGGCCGCGACAGTGCGCAGATGAGCGGACGCCACATCTCGCAGGCGCTGGGCAGCAAGTTCTACGCCGCGGTGCAGCGCTACGTCGAGGAGGCTCTGACCGGCAAGCAGCTCAGCTACGAGTACTCGATGGAAAAGGACGACGGCAGCACCATCTTCGCGCGCAGCACGCTGGTGCCGGAGATCGCTGCCGGCGGCGAGGTGCTGGGCTGCTTCGTGTTGTCCTTCGACATCACCGAGCAGAAACAGACCCGGGCGGCGCTGGTGCAGGCGCAGAAGATGGAAGCCATCGGCCAGCTGTCCGGCGGCATGGCACACGACTTCAACAATATGCTGACCGTGGTGCTGGGCAATCTCGGCGAATTGCGCCGCCGCCTGCCGCCGCAGCCGGCGCTGCTGGATTATCTCGACCCGGCGCTGCACGCCGCCGGACGCGGCGTGGAGCTGGTGCGGCGCCTGCTGGGCTTTGCCCGCCAGCAGCCGCTATTGGCGCAGCCGGTGCAGATCGGCGGGCTGATCCGCGGCATGATGCAGCTGTTGCAGCGCTCGCTGCCGGAAAACATCGTGCCGGATTGCCAGCTGGCGGCGGAGCACGACTACGTGATGGCCGACGCCAACCAGCTGGAAAGCGCCATCCTCAACCTGGTGCTGAACGCGCGCGACGCGATGCCGGACGGCGGCAGGCTGCAGATTGCGGCCAACGTCGAGACGCTGGATGCACGCACCGCCGCCGAGTGGCAGCTGGCCGCCGGCGACTATATCCGCATCGACGTGACGGACAATGGCTGCGGCATGACGCCGGAGGTGCAGCTGCGCGTGTTCGAGCCCTTCTTCACCACCAAGCAGTTCGGCAGCGGCAGCGGCCTGGGGCTTGCGATGGTGTACGGCTTTGCGCGCCAGTCCGGCGGCCAGGTCAGCGTCAGCAGCCAGCCGGGGTGCGGCAGCGTATTCAGCCTGCGCCTGCCGCGTACCACGCCGACGGCGCAGCCGCACGGCCGGCTCGATTTCAGCGGCCGGGCCGGCGGCCGCGAGCGGCCGCTGGTGCTGCTGGTGGAGGACGATCCGGAGGTGCGGCGCGTGGTGCAGCGGCAGCTGAGCGCGCTCAGCTATCCGGTGGTGGAGGCGGAAAACGGTGACGAGGCGGCGACGCTGCTGGCCAGCATCGCCGACATCGGCCTGCTGCTGAGCGACATCGTGATGCCGGGCCGGCTCGGCGGCCGCTGTCTGGCGGCGCTGGCGCGGCAGCAGCGGCCGGAGATCCGCATCCTGCTGATGAGTGGCTACGCCGCGCCGGCGGAGGCGGAGGATGACCGCACCCGCGACATTCCGCTGCTGGCCAAACCCTTTACCGAGGCCCAACTGGGCCGGATGCTCGACGAGGTGATGCTGTGTCCCAGAACGAACTGACGGCGGCGGTGCCGCCCGAAAAACTGATCTACGTGGTGGAAGACGACCTGGCGGTGGCGCGGCTAATCAGCGGCGTGCTGGCGGAGTACCAGTTCCGTCACGAGTCGTTCCGCACCGGGCAGGCCTTCCTGCAACGGCTGCGGCAGCAGGCGCCAGACCTGTGCATCGTCGACCTCGGCCTGCCGGACATGGACGGCATGGCGCTGCTGCGGCAGATCCGCGAACGCCATCGCTGCGGCGTGATCATCCTCACCGGCCGCGGCCATGTCGGCGACCGCGTGATGGGGCTGGAAAGCGGCGCCGACGACTACATCATGAAGCCGTTCGAGCCGCGCGAGCTGGTGGCGCGGGTGCGCAGCATCCTGCGCCGCTGCGAGGCGCCGGGTGAGACCGGCGATGCGGCGCGGCAGCGGGTGGCGCATTTTTCCGGCTGGCGTTTCGACGTGGCGCGGCTGTCGCTGTACGCGCCGGACGGCGGCGAGCGCCCGCTCAGCGCCGGCGAGGGGCTGATGCTGCTGCGCTTCCTGGAGCGGCCCAACCGCGTGCTGCCGCGCGAACAGCTGCTGGGACAGCACGACATCTCGCCGTTCGACCGCAGCATCGACGTGCGCATCTCGCGGCTGCGGCGCAAGCTGGAGGACGATTCCTGCAACCCGCGTCTGATCAAGACCGTGTACGGTGCCGGCTACCTGTTCGTCAGCAGCGTGGTGTGGGAATAGCGCGTTCGCGCCAGGGGAAAACGCTTGCGGCCAACCTTGATGCCAAGGTTGGCCGCAGTATTTTGACATTGGCCGTTATACCGGCAGCTCACAGCCGCTGCGGGCGCTGTCCAGCCCCAGCTCGATCAGCTGCATCACCGCGATCGCGTCGTCCGCCGGCACCGGGTTGGCGCCTTCGCCGCGGATCGCCGCCGCCACCGCGGCGTAGTAGTGGCGGTAGTCGCCGCTCAGGGTCGGCACCACGTCGCCGTGTTCCTCGCCATCCTGCTGCCAGTAGTGCAGGCCGTGCAGCGGGTCCTCGCCCCAGCCGGGACCGCCTGGCGCCTCGCCGCGTTTCAGCGCCGCTTCCTGGGTGTCCAGCCCGTATTTCACGTAGCTGCCCAGCGTGCCGTGCACCGCGAAGCGCGGCACGCCGCCGCTGATCAGGCTGCTGGCCGACAGCCGCACCCGCAGCCGGCCGTAGTGCAGCTGCACGTGGAAGTAGTCGGTGGCAACGGCGCCGCAGCGCTGCGCGGCGAAGTCGGCGTGGATGGTGCGCGGCCGGCCGAACAGCTGCAGTGTCTGGTCCAGCAGGTGCGGGCCGAGGTCGAACCACAGCCCGCCGCCGGCGCCGGCGGATTCGCGCCAGCGCGCCTGTACCTGCGGCCGGTAGCGCTCGAAGCGCGACTCGAACAGTACGATGTCGCCCAGCGTGCCATCCTGCAGCAGCTGGCGCACGGTGAGGAAGTCGGCATCCCAGCGCCGGTTGTGGAAGGCCGACAACAGACGTTGGTAAATGCCGGCCAGTACCTGCAGCTCCTGCGCCTCGGCCGTGCTCAGCGTGAACGGCTTGTCCACCACCACGTGCTTGCCGGCGGCCAGCGCCGCGGCGGCCAGCGGGAAGTGGCTGTCGTTGGGGCTGGCGATCACCATCAGGTCGATGTCCGGATCGGCCAGCGCCAGCGCCACGTCGCTGAGTACGCGGCTGTCCGGGTGCTCGTGCAGCAGCTGTTCGCCCTTGCTGCTGACGATGGTGTGCAGGCGCAGATCCGGGCAGGCATGCAGCAGCGGGGCGTGGATGGTACGACCGGCGTAGCCGTAGCCGATCAGGGCGACATTCAGGGGCATGCTCATGGTGGGTCTTCCGGTGGGTCTCTGCTTTCAGCCTAGTCCAAGGGTGGCAGGCGGCTGGATTCATTGCGTGCTCGCTACCGCTTTAATGGCCTGGCATGGCGGGGCAGGGGACAAGAAAAAGGCCCCGTGTCGTGATACGGGGCCGCTGGCCTTAGAACCTGTTCAATGTCTGCTGCGCTTCGGCGATACCGCGTTAAAAGCGCCTTCGGAATGCTCATTTACGACTTGTAAACTCCGCTTCCTCAGGCGCTTTCGCCTTGTCTCGCTCTAGCTCGCGAGACTTTGAACAGGCTCTTACTGGGCGGCCGAGGCGGCCGGCGGCGCCGGATCTTCCTCTTCTTCCCACGGCAAGGCGACGCGGGTGCTGTTGACCAGCAGCGTGCCGTTCTTGAAGTCGATCCTGGTGGCCAGCTGGCCGTTCTGCTGCGTGATCAGCTTCTGGCTTTCCCATTCGCTGAGCTGGGCGTCGAGCAGGCTCTTGGCCAGGTTGTCGATTTCGCCGAGATCCGGCTGCTCTTCGGCGCTGGCGTCGACGGTGAACAGGTTGCGCGCCTGCGCCACCACCAGGTTTTCCAGCGTCTGGCGCGGCAGCTCGATATTGAGCAGCGCGATGAAGCGCTTGATGAATTCCAGCGGCGTCTTCAGCTCGCTTTCCTGCAGCCCCTGCAGCGCGATCTGGCCGTCAAGCTTGGCCTCGCCGGTCGGCATGCGCAGCGAGAAGGTGTTGATCATGATCTTCGGATCGTTGATCAGCAGTGGCAGGCCCTGCTTGGTGATCGCCTCGATGTAGCGCTTGCGCAGCTGCGTCGGGTCCTTCTCCTCGAACGGGATGCGGGTGAAGGCCTGGTCCAGCTTCACCAGCGTCGGGCCGTGCAGGTGGTTGGCGGAGATGTCCAGCTTCAGCGGGCCGTACACGCTGTCGTTGTAGCTGAAGGTGTCGAAATCCAGCTTGCCGCGGGTGTTGATGAATTCTTCCTGCTCGCTGGTGACGATCTGGTACTTCAGGTTTTTCAGCTCGACATTCGACGGCCGGAATTCGCCGCTCGGGTTGATGAACTCGCCGACGCGCACGCGGCTGACCAGGTGGATCAGCTCGTTGAGCTTGATGCTGTACGGAATGCTCTCGTTCCACTTCAGGCTGACATTGGCCACCGACAGCTCGCCGGTGCCGAGCTTGACGCCGGTGTTGCCGGGGCGCACGTCGGACAGGTAGCGGATATTGTCGAAGCTGAAGCGGCCCTTGGGGCCGGCTTCCAGCACGAAGCCGGGCGATACCGACTCCGCTTGGTATTCCTTGTAGCCGGCGGCGTAGTTCAGGTGCAGGTTGAAGCCGCGCCACTTCATTTTTACGCCGGCAAGGGTTTCCTCGTAGTCGAATTGCGGTACCGCCACGCTCAGTTCGCCGCCACCGGCGAGGCCGAGGCGGTTGACGATGGTGATCGGCTCGGCGTCGCCAAAGAAGCGTTGCAGCGTCTTGCGCGTGCCCTCGCTCATGTCGAAGGTGGTCTCGACGCGGGCGCGTCCGGGGCTGAAGTGGCCGCTGAGCAGGCCTGGCAGCGGGCCGTGCGCCACGTCGTGGTGGTAGCGGATGCTGCCCTGGAACAGCGGGCGCACGTTTTCCGGCAGCAGGCCGATGTAGGGGCCGAGCAGTTCCTGGTTGAATTCCAGCTCGGTGCTTTCCTGCGACGAGAACCAGCCGCGCTGGTACTGGTGCGACTTGACCTTGAATACCGACATCGCCGCAATCATCTGGTGTTGCTCCGCCAGTGTTTCCTCGGCTTTGATGCCGGCCCAGTAGGAAAAGGCACCATAGAAGGCAAAAGTGCCGGCGACAGCGGCGGCAGTGAGTTTGATAGCGTGCTTGTTGGCGTTCACGATCCGGCCTGGGTGACGAAATGACTGCATATCTTACAATAGCCGCGCCGGTGTGACGAATCGGCACGCTGGCGATTGTCGATTCTTTTGCGGGCTACGGCGGTCAATTGTGTAAAATAGAGTGTTATTTCTGCTGAAACCAAGAGGCTTGAACTGCGAATGGAATGGCTTAACGGTCTGATCGACCTGCCCTGGTGGGGGTATATCGTGGTGGCATTGGCCCTGACCCACATCACCATCGTGTCGGTAACCATCTTCCTGCATCGGCACCAGGCGCACCGCGCCCTGGACCTGCATCCGATTCCGAGCCACTTCTTCCGTTTCTGGCTGTGGCTGACCACCGGCCAGATTACCAAGGAATGGGCGGCGATCCACCGCAAGCACCACGCGCGCTGCGAAACGGCGGAAGACCCGCACAGCCCGCAAGTGCTGGGCATCAGGAAGGTCATGTGGGAAGGCGCCGAACTGTACCGCGCCGCCTGCAAGGACCGTGGCATCATGGAAAAATTCGGCCACGGCACGCCTGACGACTGGCTGGAGCACAATCTGTACACCAGGCACACCGGCAAGGGCATCCTGCTGATGCTGGCCATCGATGTGGTGCTGTTCGGTGCCGCCGGTCTGTCGATCTGGGCGGTGCAGATGGCGTGGATCCCGTTCTTCGCCGCCGGCGTAATCAACGGCATCGGCCACTTCTGGGGCTATCGCAACTTCGAGAACGAGGATGCCGCCACCAATGTGCTGCCGTGGGGCATCCTGATCGGCGGCGAAGAGCTGCACAACAACCATCACACCTTCGGTGCCTCGGCCAAGCTGTCGTACAAGTGGTTCGAGTTCGACATCGGCTGGATGTATATCCGCATGCTGGAAATCGCCGGCCTGGCCTCGGTGCGCAAGGTGGCGCCGCGGCTGGTGGAGGCGCCGCGCGCCCGGCAGCTGGATCCTGAGCACCTGCAGGCGATCATCGCCAACCGTTATGCGGTGGCGGCGCGCTATGCCCGTGAGCTGAAGGACGTGTACCGCACCGAGGTGGAAAAGCTGCACCTGCCGGAACTGAAGGCGCCGCAGCTGCTGCGCAAGATGAAGGTGTGGCTGAAGCAGGATGCCAAGGACACCCCGGCGCAGGAACGCGAGCAGCTGGCGGTGGTACTGGAAAAGAGCCAGGTGCTGCATACCGTGTACTCGATGCGTCAGGAGCTGTCGCGCCTGTGGGAGCGTTCGTCGCTGACCCGTGACGAACTGCTGAAGGAACTGCAGGACTGGTGCGCCCGCGCCGAGACCAGCGGTATCGAATCGCTGCAGCGTTTCTCGCAGAGTCTGCGTCGTGCCTCGGTGGCCTGAGAACCCTGTTGTCTGACCCAACGCCGGAGCGACCCTCCGGCGTTTTGTTTGGTGCTGCCGCGCAGTACCAGTACCCATCATCCATTTATTCGGGAGTCGCAATGAGTCTGTATCGTCACAAACCGGGCAAGCGCATGTCGGAAGCCGTGGTCGTCAACGGCCTGATCTACACCGTGCAGGTGCCGGAAAGCGGTCAGGGTGATGCCCGCGCGCAGACCGCGGAGACCCTGGGCCTGATCGACACCGTGCTGGCCGAGCTGGACAGCGACAAGAGCAAGATCGTGGAAGCCACCATCTTCCTGACCGACCTCGCCGATTTCGACGCCATGAACGAGGCGTGGGACGCCTGGGTGGCGGAAGGCAATGCGCCGGTGCGCTGCACGGTGCAGGCGAAACTGGCCCATCCGGACTGGAAGATCGAGATCCGCATCGTCGCCAGCCGCTAAGACAGGCACGGCGCCGGCAGTCCGATCGCCGCGCAAAAAGGCCGCCGCACCGATAGGTGCCGGCGGCCTTTTGCATGCTGTCAGCCGGCCTTGTCCGGTCTCCGCGCAGGGGCGCGAGGCCAGAACAAGGCAAGGTTGGCCGCAAGGCGTTGCGGCCAACCTTGGTGCGGCTTATTCGCTCAGCGACTCCAGCTTCCACTCGCCGCCGCTGCGCAGCGTCAGCGCGAACTGGTGGTGGATCAGCAGCGTGCTGCGGTGGCCGACGCTGACCAGCGTGGCGTGTGGCAGGCGGCTGCGCAGCAGGCGGTACAGCGCTTCTTCCAGCCCTTCGTCCATCGCCGAGGTCGCCTCGTCGAGGAAGACCACCTTCGGCGCCGCCAGCAGCAGGCGACCGAAGGCCAGGCGCTGCTGCTCGCCCAGCGACAGGATGCGGCCCCAGTCGGCCTCCTCGTCCAGCTTGTCGACCAGGTGGCCCAGCTGCACCGAGCGCAGCACTTCCGCCGCGTGCTCGTTCTTGGCCGTGGCCGGATGCGGGTAGTGCAGCGCCGCGCGCAGGCTGCCCAGCGGCAGGTAGGGGCGTTGCGACAGGAACAGCACCTCGCTCTGCGGCGGGCGCTGGATATGGCCGTCGCAGTGCGGCCACAGCCCGGCGATGGCGCGCAGCAGCGTGGTCTTGCCGCTGCCGGACGGGCCACGGATCAGCAGCGCCTGGCCGGCGCCGAGGCTGAAGCCGAGCTGCGCCAGCAGCGTCTGGCCGTCGGGAGTGCGGATCGTCAGCTGCCGCACGCTGAGGCCCTCGTTCTGCGGTGTCAGCTCCGGCGTCGGCAGCTGGTCGGCGCTGTGGATGGCGTCGATGAAGCCGGTCAGACGATCCAGCACCGCCTTGAAGCCGGCGAATTCGTCGTAGGCGCTGCGGAAGAAGGACAGGTTGCTTTGCAGCTGGCCGAAGGCCTGCGAGGTCTGCACCATGTCGCCGAGCGTGATCTGCTTGGAGAAGAAGCGCGGCGCCTGCAGGATGAACGGGAAGATCACCCCGGTCTGGCTGACGATCAGGTTGAAGCCGGACAGCTTCAGCGTCCGGTGCACGATGTCCCAGGCGTTGCCGATCACCTGGCGGAAGCGATGGCGCAGGGTGGTACCCTCGACCTTCTCGCCGCGGTAGAAGGCGATGTTCTCGCCGTACTCGCGCAGCCGTACCAGCGCGTAGCGGTAGTCGGCGCCGAATTTCTCGTTGAGGAAGTTGAGCCGGATCAGCGGCTTGCCGATGCGGAACGCGAGCACGGTGGCGACGATCACGTAGATGTAGACCATGAACACCAGCCCGCGCGGGATCTCGACGCCGAACAGCGCGAACATGCCGGACAGCCCCCACAGGATCAGCGTGAACTCGAAGGTGGACACCAGCGCGTCGATCACCCCCATCGCCAGCGACAGCGAGGAGCCGACGAAGCTGCTGATGTCCTGCTGGATACGCTGGTCCGGGTTATCCGCCGGCCTGGCCAGGTGCTGGCTGCGGTAGTAGCCCTGCTTGTCCAGCCACTTACCGAGGAAGTATTCGTTGAGCGACTCCCGCCAGTGAATGGTAAACACCTGGCGCAGGTAATACTCCAGCAGTGAGCGGCCGACGTGCACCGCCGCCAGCACCCCGAAAATCAGCATCGAGGCCCAGAATAGCTTCACGTTCAGCTGTTGCAGCGCGCTGTACATATCGTTGTACCAGCGCGAGAACAGCACGTTGACGCGCACCCCGGCCAGCGTGATCAGCAGGATGGCGCCCAGGCTCAGCAGCGGTCTCCAGCCGCTGAAGCGCGGGGTGAAAAACGGTGCCGCCAGCCGCCAGAACTGGCGTCCCCATACCGTGGTGCGTGCCAGCATGACCCCCAGCAGCAGTGATGCCACCAGCGTGATGGCGGTGGCTTCGCCCAGCCAGATCGCGCTCAACAGCAGTTCCTGACTCCAGTTCATCGGTTCTCCTTATGGTGCGGTAATGCAAATCCCGGTTAGATATGGCCGCCAGCATAGCGTCTTTTGTATGGGCGGGGCAGCGGCAAACTCCGCTGCGGGGGGATTGACAGCTTTGCTACAATGGCGGTTCACCGATAACCAACTGCACAGGCTCATCCAGTCATGCTTAGTCTTTACAACACACTGACCCGCCAGAAAGAAGCATTCCACCCGATCGAACCCGGCAAGGTAAAGATGTACGTGTGTGGCATGACCGTTTACGACCTGTGCCACATCGGCCACGCGCGGATGCTGACCGCGTTCGACGTGATTTACCGCTGGTTCGCCGCTTCCGGTTATGACGTCACCTATGTGCGCAACATCACCGACATCGACGACAAGATCATCAAGCGCGCCGCCGAGCGCGGCATCAGCGCCGAGGCGCTGGTGGAAGAAACCATTGCCGACATGCACGCCGATACCGGGGCGCTGGGCCTGTTGCGGCCAACCTTCGAGCCGCGCGCCACCGCCCACATCGGCGGCATGCAGGACATCATCAGCAAGCTGATCTCCCGCGGCAAGGCCTACCCGGCGGCCAACGGCGACGTGTACTACGCGGTGCGCGAGTTCGACGGCTACGGCAAGCTGTCCGGCAAGACGCTGGCCAGCCTGCGTGCCGGCGAGCGCATCGAGGTCGATCCCAACAAGCGCGACGCGCACGACTTCGTGCTGTGGAAAGCCGCCAAGCCGGGCGAGCCGCAGTGGCAAAGCCCGTGGGGCGCCGGCCGTCCGGGCTGGCACATCGAGTGCTCGGCGATGAGCTGCCACCACCTGGGCGAGCATTTCGACATCCACGGCGGCGGCGAGGACCTGCAGTTCCCGCACCACGAGAACGAAATCGCGCAGAGCGAAGGCGCGCACGGCCACCAGTACGTGAACTACTGGCTGCACAACGGCTTTATCAACGTTGACGGCGAAAAGATGTCCAAGAGCCTGGGCAACTTCTTCACCATCCGCGACGTGCTGGGCCATTTCGACGGCGAGGTGATCCGCTTCTTCATCGTGCGCAGCCACTACCGCAGCCCGGTCAACTTTACCGACGGCATCCTGAATGACGCCAAGCAGGGCCTGACCCGGCTGTACACCGCGCTGCGTGGCCTGGAGCTGCCGGCCTCCGCCGGCATCGACTGGAACAACCCTTACGCGGCGCGTTTCAAGGCGGCGATGGACGACGACTTCGGCACCTCCGAGGCGATCTCCGTGCTGTTCGAGCTGGCCGGCGAAGTCAACAAGAGCCGCGACGTGCAGCAGGCGCGCCTGCTGAAAGACCTGGCCGGCGTACTGGGCCTGTTGCAGCGCGATCCTGAAGCCTTCCTGCAGGGCGAGGCGGGCGACGGCCTGTCGGCAGCGCAGATCGAGGCGCTGATCCAGGCACGCAAGGATGCACGTGCCGCCAAGAACTGGGCCGAGTCCGATCGCATCCGCGACGAGCTGACCGCCGCCGGCATCGTACTGGAAGACAGCGCCGGCACCACCAGCTGGCGCCGAGCCTGATTGTCTCGGAACGGGGAAAGGTTGGCCGCAGCCAGCTTTCCCTTGCCAAACCATGACCAGATGCGGATAATGACGCGTTTTAGATGAAGCGCAGGCAAAACCCCTGCGCCCGATTGAAAAGGAAAAAACCATGCAAGCTGACATCCAGCCGAACTACAAAGAAGTTAACGTGACTTGCTCTTGCGGCAACACCTTTGCCACCAAGTCCACCATGGCCAAAGACGCCTTCCACATCGAAGTGTGCTCCGAGTGCCACCCGTTCTACACTGGCAAGCAGAAGATCGTTGACACCGCCGGCCGTGTTGACCGCTTCAACCAGAAGTTCGGCAGCTTCTTCAAGCGCTGATCACGCTTGCAGCAGTCCGGAAAAAGGCAGCCACGGCTGCCTTTTTTGTTGTTCCGGTTTATCCTGAGGCCCATTGTCCGAGTACGGCTGTCCCATGCTGACCTATAGCGACTCCTCCCCGTCCCGCCTGCCTGCCGCCACCGAAAAGCCGTGGCTGTTGTTATTGCTGACCTTTGCCTGGCTGTGGCCGGGCATCCTGGGGCACACGCCGTGGAAGCCGGACGAGCCCTACGTCACCGCCGTGGTGCAGCACATGCTGGCCGGCGGGCCGTGGTGGCTGCCGGCGATCGACGGCCAGGCGTATCTCGACAGCGCGCCGCTGTACTACTGGGTGGCTACACTGTTCGCGCGGCTGCTGTCGCCGTGGCTGCTGTCGCTGCACGACGCCGCGCGGCTGGCGACGCCGCTGTTCATGGCCATCGGCCTCGCCTTTGCCGGCGGCGTTGGTCGCGAGCTGATCGGGGGGCGGCATGGCCGCAGCGTGGTGCTGATCCTGATCGGCTGCCTGGGGCTGATCGTCACCGGCCACGAGATGAACCCGGTGGTGGCCGGCTTTGCCGGTTATGCCGCGGCGCTGTACGCACTGGTGCTGACACGGCGGGCGCCGGCGCTCTCCGGCGCCATCCTCGGCGCGGCGACGGTGGTGCTGTTTCTGGCTACCAGCCTGTTGCCGGTGCTGCTGGTGTGGAGCGTGGCGCTGATGCTGCCGGCCTTCGCCAGCTGGCGCAACAAGGGTTACGCCATCACGCTCATGATGGCGCTGCTGTTCGCCTTGCCGCTGGCGGCACTGTGGCCGCTGGCGCTGTATCGTGGCGCGCCCGAGGTGTTTTACGCGTGGTGGCAGTTCCACGCGCTGGGGCCGCTGGACGGCTTCGGCGGCCTGGGCCTGTTCCACGAGTTCGGCTACTACCCGAAGCTGGTGCTGTGGTACGGCTGGCCAGCGTGGCCGCTGGCGGCATGGACGCTGTGGAAAAACCGCCGCTACGAGTTGCCGCTGCTGCAGCTGCCGCTGCTGTTCTTCGCGGTGATCCTGCTGCTGCTGACCTTCTCCAATCGCAGCCATACCGAGGACGCGATGCCGCTGCTGCTGCCGCTGGCGGTGTTGGCGGCGGTGGAGCTGGACAGCCTGCGCCGTGGCGCTGCTGCCTTCCTCAACTGGTTCGGCCTGATGGCGTTCGGCCTGTTCTCGCTGCTGGTGTGGCTGGGCTGGGCGGCGATGAACTTCGGCTGGCCGGCCAAGCTGGCGCAGCGCGCCAGCTATTTCAGCCCCTACTATGAGCCGCAGGTATCGTGGCTGGCGCTGCTGCTGGCGCTGGTCGCCACCGCGCTGTGGGGCTGGGCGGTGACGCGGCGCCATCTGCGCGGCCGCCAGGCAGTGACCAACTGGGCCGCCGGCCTGGCGCTGCTGTGGGGGTTGCTGATGACGCTGTGGCTGCCGTTCCTCGATGCCGCCAAGAGTTACCAGCCGGTGGTGCAGAGCATGATGCGGGCGATGCCGGCCGGCGAGCACTGCGTGTCGGTATCGGCCAGCCAGCAGCTGGCGCGCATCAGCTGGGCGTATTACGCCGGCCTGCGCCTGCAGCCGGTGGCCGACGGTGCCGCACCGGCCTGCAAGCTGTTGCTGGTGGTGCGCGACCGCCGCGCCGAGGCACCGCTGCCGGGCTGGCAGGAGCGCTGGCGCGGCAACCGCGCCCGCGACAAGCGTGAACTGTTCGTGCTGTGGCAGAAGCCGGATTGACCCACGGCAGCGTAGCCGCCGAACAGTGGCGGTACGACCTCCGGCCTGCGTCACGACAAGGCAAGTGATGAACTCACCCCGAGCCCACCGCCGCCAGAGAAAAAAGTCGATGCCCAGCTACGGTATCGTTGACTCGCAAAGCGTCAAGACCGTGGTAGCCGGTGAGGGAATCGGCATCGATGGCGGGAAGAAGGTCAACGGGTGGAAACGCCACATCGTCATCGATACACTGGGCAATTTGCTCCATGTAATGGTGCATGCGGCCAATGTCCACGACACCAAGGCCGCACCGGAACTGCTGGCATGTACGACTGCCAAGAGGTGGACGATAAAGGCTTTTTCAGCGGATGCCGGCTATCGAGGCACGACCGTCCAGTTTGTCCGGCAAGTGCTGAAACGGCAGTGCCATATCTCCACATGGATCATGGATTTGCGGTTCTGCCCAAACGCTGGGTAGTCGAATGTGCTTTTGCCTGGCTGGGGGGCTTTCGCCGGTTGGCCAACGATGTCGAAATCTTGACGGCGACTGCGGAGAGTTTCATCCGCGTCGCCATGCTCAAGATAACGCTTGCCAAACTGCGATAGCCGACTGGACTGGATCCGCTTCAGGTAGACTGTAGCCTTGGTGCTGGTCCGGTTCCCGTCCAGGACTTACCTGGTAAAGCGACCGCCAACGAAAGGAGTGGTTGCGCAGGTGCCGCTTGATCAATGACTCCGGTATCGACCTCGGTCTGTCGGGGGCACAGGAAGGATATGAGAATGACCGATCACATGCCTGACGACCTGTCTGCCGCCGGCAGGGACATGAGGGCCTACACCGATGAGCTCCGTCCCCGCCACGGCGTGGTGCGCAACGTCGATGGCGAGTGGGTGCTGCTGAGGCATGAACTGGTCGTGCAGGCGGCGCTGAACGATGAGCTGTTTTCCAGCGCGGTGTCGAGCCATCTCCATATCCCGAACGGCCTTGACTCGGTCGAGCACACGGCATACCGGGAGGCCTTGGATCGCTTCCTCACCCCGGAGGCACTCGCTCCCTTCCACGACAAATTCCGTCGGGTGGCGGCCGATCTGGTCACATCGCTGCCCAAGGGTGTTGCCGTCGACGCGGTGTCCCAAATGGGCGTCCGGTTTGCCGTCCGGGCGCAAAGCGCGTGGCTGGGCTGGCCGGCCGATCTCGAAGATCGCCTCGTGGACTGGGTTGCCGAGAATCATGCTGCCACGCGCTCGGGCGACAAGTCCTGGACACGGCAGGTGGCGGAGTCATTCGACGACCTGATCCGGTCCGTGCTCGAGCCGCGCCGTGCGGCGCGCGATGGCGACTGCGACGATGTCACCGCCCGGCTCATGCGGACCGAAGTGAACGGCCGTCCCCTGAGCGATGCGGAGATCGTGTCGGTTCTGCGGAACTGGACGGGCGGCGACCTGGGTTCCATCGCACAGTGCGTCGGCGTGCTGGTCCACTATCTGGCGACGCACCCCGCCGTGCAGGAGCACCTGCGCTCCGGTGTACCCGACGCCGAAATCGATGCCATCATCGATGAAATCCTGCGGATCGACGACCCGTTCCTGTCCAACCGCCGCGTGACGACGTGTCCGGTCACGCTCGGGGGCGTGCAACTGCCGCAAGGCGCACGCGTGAAGCTGAGCTGGACGTCCGCAAACCGGGACGAGGCGGCCTTCGGTGATCCGGACGCCTTGGACCCCGAGCGCAACGGCGACCGAAACCTGGTGTACGGCATCGGAAAGCACGCCTGCCCCGGGCGCTGGCTGGCAACACTGGAAATGCGCATCGCGTTACAGGAACTTCTCGCTACGACATCGTCGATTGCACTTGAGCCGCGGCACCCGGCCGAACGTGCTGTCTCTCCGGTCGGAGGGTGGGCCAAGGTGGCGGTCGTGCTGATGTAGGTCGTTTGCCTTGCCGTATCGGTTGGCTGCCGTCAACAATCCGGAGATTCTTCCCCGTTGGAGTGCCCCTGCAATGACTCATCTGCGTACTCGTGCCGTTCATGCCGGCCAGAAACCTGACCCGGTAAGCGGTGCGATTGCCACACCAATCAACCAGACCTCCGCCTTTGCGTACGGCACGCTCGACAACGGTGCCGCAATCTTTGCCGGCGAGGCGGACGGCTATCGCTACAGCCGCTTCGCCAATCCGACGGTCAAATCGCTTGAAGACAAGGTCGCGGACCTGGAAGGTGCGGAGGCGGCGGTCGCCTTCAGCAGCGGCACGGCCGCGGTATCGTCGACCGTGCTTGCGCTGCTCGCTCCCGGCGACGAGATCGTGTTCCTCGGGCCGCTATACGGCGGGACGGAAAGCCTGCTCAACGCGTTCGGCACCCGCTTCGGCATCCGTGTCGTCGATGCTGCGGAGCGCGGGCTAGAAGCAAGCCTTTCCCCGGCCACGCGCCTGATCTGGGTCGAGACGCTGACGAACCCCACGCTCCACCTGCATGATCTGGCGACAGTGGCCGCACTCGCACGGTCCCGCGGCATCACGACCGTCGCCGACAACACCTTCTGCTCGCCCTGTCTGACCCGTCCGCTCGAACATGGTATCGATCTCGTGATGCATTCGATGACGAAATACCTCGGCGGCCACGGCGACAGCACCGGCGGCGTCCTGGCCGGGGCAAAACGCCTGATCGCACCGGTACGGGCGACCGGCCTCGGGCACGTCGGCGGCAATCTGGCACCGCACGAGGCTTTCCTGCTCCTGCGCGGCATGAAGACCCTGCCCCTGCGCATGGCAGCGCACTGCGAAGGCGCAGCCGAGGTCGCCGCCTTCCTGGCCACGCACCCTGCGGTCGTCGCAACGCACTATCCCGGGCTGCCAAGCCATCCTCAGTACACGCTGGCCCGCCGGCAGATGGAGGGTGGATACGGCGGCATCGTTTCCTTTGAGCTGGCACAGGGGACTCGCCGCGCGGCGGCCGCCCTGCTGGATAACCTGAAGCTTTTCACACAGGCCGTGTCGCTGGGCGATGTGGACAGCCTTGCCTGCCATCCCGCCAGTACCACGCACAGTTTCATCTCGCCCGAAGCAAGGGCGCGAAGCGGAATCGGCGAGGGGCTGATCCGGCTCAGTGTGGGGATCGAACACCCGCAGGATCTGATTGCCGACCTGCGCGAGGCCCTCGCTGCAAGTGTTGCGGCGGCTTGACGGAGCCGCGCGGAGCTACTCCTGGGCGCTCGGGTCTGCGGCCCACTCAGCCGCCCGGCAGGCATGCCATTGTTTTCGATGTCTCGAAATCTTTCTCCGGCCGGGCCTGGGCCCGTCTGGGCTATTTCCGCAATGAGTTCGTGACGCGGCAGCAGTGGCTGGTCGTGCCCGGTAGTGGAGTCGTGCCCGGCAGTGGAGTCGTGGGCGGGTTGGCGGGCATGCCCGGGTTTCTGCGGGCCGGCAAGTCTCGGTCCCGCCGTGCCCGGCATGCTTGCGGCCAACCTTTGTGTGCCGGCCAGGGCCAGCCGGCGCCGCGGTGAAAAACGGATGGTTCCGTCACCGGAAGCAGCCGGTTGCCCTTNCCGCTTATGCCAGATCGAAACGGTCCAGGTTCATCACCTTGCTCCACGCCGCCACAAAGTCGTTGACGAACTTCGGCTGCGCGTCGCTGCAGGCGTACACCTCCGCCAGTGCCCGCAGCTGCGAGTTGGAACCGAACACCAGGTCCACGGTGGTGGCGGTCCATTTCAGCGCGCCGCTGGCGCGGTCATGGCCTTCCAGTACGCCGTCGGTGGCGGATTTCTGCCATTTGGTGGCCATGTCGAGCAGGTTGACGAAGAAGTCGTTGCTCAGGGTTCCGGGGCGCTGGGTGAATACGCCGTGCTGCGCCTGGCCGGCGTTGGCGCCCAGTACGCGCAGGCCACCGATCAGGACTGTCATTTCCGGTGCGCTCAGCGTCAGCAGCTGCGCCTTGTCGATCAGCAGCTCGGCCGCCGCGCTTTCCAGCCCCGGCTGCACGTAGTTGCGGAAGCCGTCCGCGCGTGGCTCCAGCACCGCGAACGAGGCCACGTCGGTCTGCTCCTGCGTGGCGTCGGTGCGTCCCGGTGCAAACGGCACGGTCACCTGCTGGCCGGCTTGCTTGGCCGCGGCTTCGATGGCGGCACCACCTGCGAGCACGATCAGGTCGGCCAGCGAAATCTGCTTGCCGCCGGCGGCGCTGGCGTTGAAATCCTGCTGGATTGCGGCCAACGTTTGCAGCACCTGCGCCAGTTGCGCCGGCTGGTTGACGGCCCAGTCCTTCTGCGGGGCCAGGCGGATGCGGGCGCCGTTGGCGCCGCCGCGCTTGTCGCTGCCGCGGAAGGTGGCGGCGGAGGCCCAGGCGGTGCCGACCAGTTGCGCTGTGCTCAGGCCGGAGGCGAGCACCTTGGCCTTCAGTGCGACGATGTCCTGCGCGTCGACCAGCGGGTGGTCCACGGCGGGCACCGGGTCCTGCCAGATCAGTTCTTCTGCCGGCACCAGCTTGCCGAGGTAGCGGGCGCGCGGGCCCATGTCGCGGTGGGTGAGCTTGAACCAGGCGCGGGCGAAGGCGTCGGCAAACGCCTGCGGGTCCCGGTGGAATCGGCGGGCGATCGGTTCGTAGATCGGGTCGAAGCGCAGCGACAGGTCGGCGGTGGTCATCATCGGCGGGTGCTTCTTGCTCGGGTCGTGCGCGTCCGGAATCATGTCTTCCGGCTTCACGTCCTTGGCCACCCACTGGAACGCGCCGGCCGGGCTCTTGGTCAGCTCCCACTCGTAGCCGAACAGGGTGTCGAGGTAGCCGTGGTCCCAGGTGGTGGGGTGGGGTTTCCACGCGCCCTCGATGCCGCTGGTGATGGCGTGCTCGCCCTTGCCGCTGCCGAACTGGTTGACCCAGCCCAGGCCCATTTCCTCGATCGGCGCGCCTTCCGGTGCCGGGCCGACCAGGGCCGGGTCGCCGGCGCCGTGCGCCTTGCCGAAGGTGTGGCCGCCGGCGATCAGCGCCACGGTTTCCTCGTCGTTCATCGCCATGCGGGCGAAGGTCTCGCGCACGTCACGGCCGGAGGCGACCGGGTCCGGGTTACCGTTGGGTCCTTCCGGGTTCACGTAGATCAGGCCCATCTGCACCGCAGCCAGCGGGTTTTCCAGCTCGCGGTCGCCGCTGTAGCGCTTGTCGCCCAGCCAGGTGCTCTCCGGTCCCCAGTAGATGTCTTCTTCCGGCGCCCAGATGTCCTCGCGGCCGCCGCCGAAGCCGAAGGTCTTGAAGCCCATCGATTCCAGCGCCACGTTGCCGGCGAGGATGAACAGGTCGGCCCACGACAGCTTGCGGCCGTATTTCTGCTTGACCGGCCACAGCAGGCGGCGCGCCTTGTCGAGGTTGCCGTTGTCCGGCCAGCTGTTGAGCGGGGCGAAGCGCTGGTTGCCGGTGCCGGCGCCGCCGCGGCCGTCGGCGATGCGGTAGGTGCCGGCGGCGTGCCACGCCATGCGGATCATCAGGCCGCCGTAGTGGCCCCAGTCCGCCGGCCACCAGTCTTGCGAATCGGTCATCAGCGCGTGCAGGTCACGGATCACGACGTCCAGATCCAGGGTCTTGAATTCGGCGGCGTAGTCGAAGTCCGCGCCCATCGGGTCGGACTCGGCGCCGTGCTGGTGCAGGATGCCGAGCTTGAGCTGGTTCGGCCACCAGTCCGCGTTGGAGGGGCCGCCGGCTACGGTGTGCGGGGCGGCGCTGCCCGAGAACGGGCACTTGGCTTCTGTCGACATGGTTTTCTCCTGTTGCTTTTGATGGCCGGCGGATCACGCCAGGTGGCGTGTCCGTTGCGGCTTGTCCGGATTAATTTGAGTGTTCGGGATGAGCGGTGTGGCCGGCGGCGGCCCGGTACGGGCCATGCCGCGCGCTGCGGCCAACGTTGCGGTTTGCTGCATCCACACCAGATTGGCCCACATCTCGTCGAGGGTGATGCGCTGGCGGAAGAAACGTTTCATGGTGTGGCTCCTTGCAGATCGGTGGATGAGCGGATTATGGATGCCGGCTGTTGATTTGTTAAATTGATTGTTGTTTTTGACTTGTTAGAATTTTGCTATCGATTGTGGCGGCCATGCCACAGTGGCTGCCGTGTCGGTGCCATGGCAAGGGTGATTTTTGTTATAGCGGCAAAGCAGCCGCTTGGCAGTACCGACCGTGGGCGGTGATTTTTTTTGCGCTGCCCGTGCCGCGCAACGCGCTATACTCGCCGCTTCGACCACCGGGGGTGTCTGCCGAGGCAGACTGAGAGAGACCCCAGAACCTGATCTGGGTCATGCCAGCGGAGGGAGCGTGATGCGCGGCCAGTCCGCGTCCCGCTTCTTCTTTTGGTGCGCGCCACTACCAAAAGAGGATGTCTGCAATGTTCAAGAAGTCCGTACTGCTGCTGGCGCTGGCCGGCGTGTCCCTGACCACCCTGGCCGCCGAACTGCGGGTGATGACGCACAGCTCGTTCAGCCTGCCGAAAGAGCGCATCGCCGAGTTCGAGAAGCAGAGCGGCGCCAAGCTGGCCATCATCAAGGGCGGCGATGCCGGCGAGATGCTCAACAAGCTGATCCTGACCCGCGCCAATCCGGTGGCCGACGTGGTGTACGGCATCGACAACACCCTGATCGGCAAGGCCAACGCCGCCGGCGTGCTGGAGCCAACCAGCAGCAAGGTTGGCCGCAACGTGGCGGTGGCCAGCCTGCCGGGCGCGGTGGCCATCGACTACGGCTACGTCACCCTCAACATCGACAAGGCCTGGTTCGCGGGCAGCAAGCTGCCGCTGCCGGCGACGCTGGACGACCTGACCCGCCCCGCCTACAAGGACCTGCTGGTAGTGGAAAACCCGGCTACCTCCAGCCCCGGTCTCGCCTTCCTGCTGGCGACCATCGCCGGCAAGGGCGAGGAGGGCGCCTTCCAGTGGTGGGGCAAGCTGCGCGACAACGGCCTGAAAGTGGCCAAGGGCTGGAGCGAGGCCTACTACACCGACTTCACCCGCAACGGCGGCGCGCGGCCTATCGTGGTCAGCTACGCCACCAGCCCGGCGGCGGAAGTGTTCTACAGCAAGGAAAAACTGGCCGAATCGCCGACCGCCAACCTGTTGCTGAAAGGCGGCGTGTTCATGCAGGTGGAGGGCGTGGCCCGGGTCAAGGGCGGGCTGCAGCCTGCGCTCGCGCAGCAGTTCGTCGACTTCCTGCGCGGCGAGGCGGTACAGAAGGAGCTGCAGACCAGCATGTGGATGTATCCGGCGGTGGCCGGCGTGGCCTTGGCGCCGGTGTTCAAGCACGCCGCGCAGCCGGCCAGCTTCAGCAACCCGGACCTGAAGGCGATGCAGCACAAGACCGCCGCCTGGGTCAGCCGCTGGACGCGACTGGTGATCAAGAACGCACCGTGATACGGCGGGCTGCCGGCGCCGGCCGGCAGTGGCTATTACTAAATGACGGTAACGGCAGCAGCCGTTACCGTTTTCCATTGTCGTGATGCAGAAAGTGTTGCCGTTGTCTGATTACCGCTGGCTGGCCTTGCCGCCGCTGTCATTCCTGCTGCTGCTGGTCGGGCTGCCGCTGTCGCGCCTGCTGTACGAGGGTGGGCTGGCGTTCAGCCCGGCGCTGCTGGGCGACGCCTACCTGCAGTGGCGCCTCGGCTGGTCGCTGCTGCAGGCGGCGGCCACCTGCGCGCTGACGCTGCTGCTGGGGCTGCCGCTGGCGTGGGTGCTGGCGCACTTCGAATTTCGCGGCCGTACGCTGCTGTTGCGGGTGCTGATGCTGCCCTTCGTGATGCCGACGCTGGTCGCCGGCCTCGGCGTGCTGGCGCTGTTCGGCCCGCACGGCCTCAGCGGCTTGAACCTGCAGGACACGCCGTGGCTGCTCTTGTACGGCAACCTGTTCTACAACCTGCCGCTGTTGATCCGCGCCGCGGTGGACGGCTTCGACCACGTGCCGGCCAGCCGGCTGATGGTGGCGCGCACGCTGGGCGCCTCGCGCTGGCGCACGTTCTGGCGCGTGGAGTGGCCGGTGGTGCGGCCGTGGCTGGCGTCGGCGCTGTGCTTGATCTTCTTGTACTGCTTCTCCGGCTTCGGCCTCGCACTGCTGCTCGGCGGTCAGCGTTACGCCACGGTGGAAGTCGAGATTTACTCGCTGGTCGCCTACGAGCTGAACCTGGCCGACGCCGGCGCGCTGGCGCTGCTGATGCTGCTGCTCGGCGCCGTCATCGCGCTGCTGTACGCGCTGATCGAGCGTCGCCTGGCGCGGCCGGACAAGCGCAGCCCGCCGCTGCGCCAGCCGGTGCAAGGTTGGCCGCAACGGCTGCTGCTGCTGGCCAGCCTGCTGTTGTTGGCGCTGTTCGCCGCCGCGCCGCTGCTGGCGGTGCTCTTGCGCGCGCTGCTGGCCGATGCCGCCGCGTGGCGGGTGCTGCTGCAGGACGACACCCAGCTGGCGCTGGGCAACACGCTGCGCTTCTCGCTGCTGGCGCTGCTGCTGGCCACATTGCTGGGCCTGCTGCATGGGCTGGCGGCGCAGCGCAGCGCCGGCCTGCGCGCGCTGATGTTCCTGCCGTTCATGGTGTCGCCGGTGTGCGTCGCCTTCGGCCTGTTGCTGGCCTATCCCGCCTACAGCGCGACGCTGGCGCTGCTGGTGGCCGCCTATGCGCTGTTGGCCTATCCGTTTGTCGCCAAGGCGGTGGTCAGCGCCCGCGATGCCTTGCCGGCGGCGCTGCCCAATGCCGCGCGTACGCTGGGCGCGTCGCCGTGGCGCGTGTTCTGGCGTGTCAGCCTGCCGCTGATGCGCCCGGCGCTGCGGCGCGGCATGGCGTTTGCCGCCGCCACCGCCGTCGGTGAATTCGCGGTCAGCCTGTTCCTGTCGCGCCCGGAATGGCTGACGCTGACCACGCTGATCTACCAGCATCTGGGCCGCCCGGGTGCGGCCAACCTTGAGGCGGCGCTGGTGTTGTCCAGCGTGCTGCTGCTGCTGGCGCTGCTGGCATTCATGGCCATCGAGTGGCCGGAGAAGACCCATGCTCGAACTTCGTGACCTGGCGCTGGCCTTTGCCGGCCGCCGCGTGCTGGACGGCCTGTCGCTGCAGGTGGCCGCCGGCGAAACCGTGGCCCTGCTCGGCCCCTCCGGCGAGGGCAAATCCAGCCTGCTGGCGGTGATCGCCGGCCTGTTACGGCCGCAGCACGGCCAGGTGTGGCTGGGCGGGCGCGACATCAGCCGCCTGCCGCCGGAGCGGCGCCAGCTGGCGATGATGTTCCAGGACCACGCGCTGTTCCCGCACCTCGACGCCGCGGCCAACGTGGCCTTCGGCCTGCAGGAACGCGGCGTGCCGCGCGCGGCCGCACGGCTGCGTGCCGAGGCGGCGCTGGCGGCGGTGGGCCTGGCCGGCCGTGGCGCGGCGGCCTGCCACGAGCTGTCCGGCGGTCAGCAGCAGCGGGTGGCGCTGGCGCGGGCCTTGATCGGCGAGCCGGCGCTGTTCCTGCTCGACGAGCCGTTTTCCAGCCTCGACACCCACCTTAAGCAGCAGCTGATCGACGACCTGCGCCAGCGGCTGTCCGCGATGGCGGTGCCGACGCTGCTGGTGACGCACGACCGCCACGAGGCGTTCGCGCTGGCCGACCGCGTCGCTATCCTGCAGCACGGACGGCTGATCCAGGTCGGCACCCCGGGCGAGGTACTGGCGCGGCCGGCCAGCGCCTGGGTGGCGCGCTTCGTCGGTTTCGACAATGTCGCCGCCGATCACGCCATCCCGCCGGCGGCCTTCCTGCTCGGCGACGGCCAGCCGCTGCGCACGGTGAAGCTGGTCGAGCCGCGGGTGGAGGGCTGCCGCGTGGTGGTGGCCGGCGACGGCGGCGACTGGGTGCTGTCGCTGTCGGCGCGCGAGCTGGCCGCGCAGCCGTATCCGCAGCGCGGCGGCCGGCTGGCGGTGGGCGTCGATCGCGCGGCGCTGCTGCGCTGGTAGCGTTTTTGTGCGGCACGCGGCCGGTGCCGGGCTTGAGGCGGAACAGGTGCCGGGCGCGGCTTTTGGTGTAAACTGCCACGCCTGTTTCCGGATAATTGCAGAAAGAACGCACCATGAAGCCGCATATTCTCGACACCCTTCACCAAGCCCGCAACGCGCTGGACGCGCTGCTGGCCAATCCGGCGGCGCTGGCTGCCATCGGCGATGCCGGTGATGCGCTGGTGAACGCCTTCCGCCAGGGCAAACGGGTGTTCAGCTGCGGCAATGGTGGCTCGATGTGCGACGCGATGCACTTTGCCGAGGAGCTGTCCGGTCGCTACCGCCTGAACCGCAAGGCATTGCCGGCGGCGTCGATCAGCGACCCCAGCCACATCAGCTGCGTCGGCAACGACTACGGCTACGAGGCGATCTTCTCGCGTTATCTGGAGGCGCACGCCGGGCAGGGCGACGTGCTGCTGGCGATCAGCACCAGCGGCAGCAGCAAGAACATCCTCGCCGCGGTGAACGCGGCCAAGGCGCTGGGCGTCACCGTGGTGGCGCTGACCGGCCGCCCCGGCTCGGTGATCGGCGAGCTGGCCGACATCGACGTCTGCACCCCCGGCGGCCAGTACGCCGATCGCGTGCAGGAGCTGCACATCAAGGTGATCCACATCCTGATCGAGTCGGTGGAGCGCGCGCTGTTTCCGGAGAACTACGCCTGATTGTCATCGGCATGAAATATAAAGCCTGCCCGCGAGCAGGCTTTTTTTATTCAATTGCGACATGGTGTTACAGCTTTTTGCCATGGTTTTCTGCTTGGATCGCGGCTTTAATCGTTCCGGGTTGGCATGAAAGCCGGTTCGATGTGCTTTGGGCCGGGCAGGGCTTGTTGATTGTGCGCTGCAGCGATCGAATATCGTCATAAAATTGCTTATAGCCCATGTCTTTGGCAACTAGGTAGAAATACCGAGTGGGGCAGAATCACGTTGCGTTGCGGCCGGCTTGGCACTAGACATCAACAGTGATGTCATCAGGACCACCCCTGGTGCCGCGCTCAACCCACCGGAGCCACCCTCATGCTGCGCAATCCCACCATTGGTCAGCGTTTAAGTTTTCTGGTCGTCGTCCTGCTCGCCATCGCCGCCTTGCTCGGCGGCTACGGCATGTATACCCAATCCAAGATTCTTGCCGATTTTTCAACAACCTACCACGACCGCGTGGTGCCGCTGCAGCAGCTGAAGCTGGTGGCGGACGGCTACGCGGTGAGCATTGTCGACGCCGCGCACAAGGTCCGCGCCGGCGCGCTGAACCGCGACGCTTTCCTCGCCAGCCTGGACCAGGCCCGCACCCAGATCCGCCAGCAGTGGCAGGCTTACCACGCCACCGAGCTGACCGCGCAGGAGCTGCAGCTGGCGCAGGATGCCGAAACCAGCATGAAGCAGGCGGATCATACCGTCGACCGCCTGCGCGAACTGGTGGTGGCCGGCGATAACGCGGCATTGCAGATGTTTAATGACACACAGCTTTACCCTGGGCTGGACCCGGTGTCGGGGCGCATCTCCGCGCTGATCGACCTGCAGCTGAAGGTGGCGGCACAGGAATACGCCGCGGCCGAGGCCGACGCCGCCTTCTGCGCGCGGGTGTCGCTGGCGCTGATGCTGCTGGGCATGGTGCTGGGCGCGGCGCTGGGCTACACCATCATCCGCCGCCTGCTGTCGCAGCTGGGCGGCGAGCCGGACGACGTGGTGGCGCTGGCCGGACGCATTGCCAACGGCGACCTCAGCCAGCAGCTGCCGGTGCGCGCCGGTGACCGCCACAGCATCGTCGCCTCGATGGCGCAGATGCAGCAGGCACTGATCGCGCTGGTGCGCAACCTGGACGGCATCGTGGCGCGGCTGACGGTGAACGCGTCCGAACTGGCGGCCGCCTCGGAGCAGGTCGCGGTCAGCGCCGAGGAGCAGACCCGCTCCGCGGCGTCGATGTCCGCCGCAGTGGAGCAGCTGTCGGTGAGCATCGCGTCGGTCAGCGACAACGCCCGCGACGTCGCCGCCGACGCGCAGGCATCCGGCAGCCTGGCGCAGCAGGGCCAGGGCGTCATCGAGCGCACCGTGTACGCAATCCAGCAGGTGGCGCAGCAGGCGCGCGACGCCAGCCGCCAGGCGGACCTGCTCGGCAACAAGTCGCAGCAGATTGCCAACGTGGTGCAGGTGATCCGCGACGTGGCGGAGCAGACCAACCTGCTGGCGCTGAACGCGGCGATCGAGGCCGCCCGTGCCGGCGAGCAGGGCCGCGGCTTTGCCGTGGTCGCCGACGAGGTGCGCAAGCTGTCGGAGCGCACCGCGCACTCCACCGCCGAGATCAGCAGCATTATCGGTGAGATGCTGGACAACAGTCAGCGGGTGGTTGCCTGCGTACACGGCACGGTCGGGCAGATGGAGGACGGCCTGCAGCAGAGCCGGCAGGCGCAGGATGTGGTGGCCGGCATCGGTGACAACGTTGGCCGCATCAACCACGCCATTGCCGAAATCTCGGTGGCGCTTGTGCAGCAACAGGCGGCCGGCAGCGGCATCGCCGGCAACGTCGAGCAGGTGGCGCAGATGTCGGAGGAGACGTGCAGCGCCGCGGCGCAGACGGCGGCCTCGGCCGGCCAGCTGGAACAGATGGCGCACGAGCTGAAAGCCGCGATCGATTTCTTCTCGCTGCCCGCCGCCAGTGCGCCGGCGCGCGACACGGCGTTCGCGATGCCGCTGGCCAGCCGGCTGCAGCCGGCCTGAGATCGTGAACAGGTTCTGAGACCCATGACGTGGTAGCGCAACCGGCAAAGGTTGGCCGCAACGGGGGCTGCACAGGCAAACCGCCGCGAGGGCGGCGGTGTGTGCTGTCATCGGACGGTGTGCTTCAGTTGTGCCGGTCGCGGTCGCGTTGCCGTTGTCTTTCAAGTAGCAGCTCTTCGGATGGCGGCTTGCCCCGGGATGGTTGCCGTTGCTGCGGTGGCGGCCCGCCTTCCGGGTGCTGCCGTCGCGGTTCGGCGCGGGAGTAGTCGGCACCGTCCTGCGGTTGCCGCTGCGCGTCAGGGCGCTGTTGCTGCTCGATCCGTGGCGTTTTCGGGCCGCTGCGTTGCTGGAAATGCTGCCCTGTTACCGCTTCGCGTGGCTGGTAGCGGTAGAACTGCTCGCGGATGGTCTGCCGCTGTTCGGCGGCACGGGGATAGTCACGCTCCGGGAACTTTCGCTGGTAGTCGGGCAGGGGGGCGGGGGCCGGAGTGGTATGCCTGTCCCAGCGGTTCCAATCGCGATGCTGCCGGCTCCAGTCGTGTCCCCAGTGCTCGTCCCAGCGCGGCGCGCGGTCGGCACGCCAGTAGCGGAAGTGCATCGGCGGGCGGCGATAGTAGCGGATCGGCACGCGCAGCACGAACAGCGGCATGTAGGCCGGCTCCACCTCCCACCACGGGCCGTTGTACCAGTCGCTGGCATACCAGCGGTCGTCGGAGTAGACCCAGTACAGCCCGTCGTAGAAAAAGAAGTTCAGATTGAGGCGGGGCGCGTAGTAGACCGGATAACCCGGCACCCGCACCATCGCCGGGTGCGCCGGCAGGTTGATGCCCAGGCTGATGCCGGGCAGTTCGATGCCAATGCCGATACTGAGCTGGGCCTGGCTAGTGTAGTGCTGCGTTCTTGATGGAACTTGAAATCAGCTTGAAACCCGCATGGATATTGGTTTTCATATGTTTCAAATAGCGTGAAACACTACACTAGGGGCCGCCGGTAACAGCAGCAGGGATAAGGCAAGCAGGAGATAGCGCATGTCGGTTCTCCGGTCAGGATCAACAGGCCGCGTGGCCATGGACCCGGCGCGCCGTGCAAGCAGCGGACGCGTTCATCTCTCCATTCTAGGCCGGATGCGCAGCATTGCGAGGGCGGGCTGGCCGTGCCCGCCGTTTGCACGGATGTTGCTCCTGCCGAAACGGCCGGGGCGCCGGCCGGCACACTGTTGGCCGCATACCGGGCTACAGCCTGATCCGGTGCACGGTGGCCTTGTCCGCCAGCGCGGCGTCGTGGGTGACCAGCAGCAAGGCGCAGCCGATGCGTGCCAGTTCGTCCAGCAGGCAGTGCACGGTGTCGCGCTGGGTGACCGGATCCAGCCGCGAGGTGGGCTCGTCGGCAAATAGCAGCGCCGGGCGCAGCAGCAGGGTGCGGATCAGCGCCAGCCGTTGCAGCTCGCCGCCGGACACCTGCGAGGGCAGGCGTTGCAGCAGTGCCGGGCCGAGCTTCAGCCGGTGTAGCAGCGCCTCCAGGGCGGACCAAGGTTGGCCGCAACGCTTCAGCACGTCGTGCAGCGCGGTATGCAGCGGGACGTGTGGGGCGAAGGCCTGCACCGGGTCCTGATACAGCCTCTGCCAGGCGGTGCGCGACAGGCCGTCGCGGTAGCGCACGCTGCCGTGATCCGGCGCGGTCAGTCCCAGCAGCATATTGCCCAGCGTGCTCTTGCCGGCGCCGCTGGCTGCCAGCAGCGCCACGCGCTCGCCGGCGGCGAGGTCGATGTCCACGTCGCGGAACAGCTGCTGACTGCCGTAGGCCTTGGCCAGGCCACGGCCCTGCAGCAGCCAGTCGCCGGCGGCCGGATGGGCGATGGCTGGCCAGGCTTGCGGCTCGGCGGCCAACAGTGCCAGCGTATACGGATGATGCGGCTGGCTCAGGATGCGGCTGGCGGGGCCGTGCTCCACCACCTCGCCGCCCTGCATCACCAGCACCTGGCCGCCCAGCGCCCGTGCCAGCGCGATGTCGTGGGTGATGGTGAGCAGGCACTGACCGCTGTCCAGATGCTGTTGCAGCAAGCGGCGCAGCGTGTCGCAGGCGGCGCTGTCCAGCCCCTTGCTGGGCTCGTCGGCCAGCAGCAGGCGGGCGCCGCCTAGGGTGGCGGCGGCAAAGGCCACGCGCTGTGCCATGCCGCCGGATAGCTGGTGCGGGTAGTGGTGCTCCGCGGCCTGCAGCCCCAGGCGGTCCAGGCGCCGGCGGGCGGCGTCGCGGGCGAGGTGGCCGTCGCCGCGCCAGCCTTCGGCGACCTGCGGCAGCACGCGCATGGTCGGGTCCAGCGCGGTGACCGGCTCCTGCGGCAGGATGGCCAGCAGCTCGCCCCACAGGTGGCGGCGGTTGGCCGCATCGTGCAGCGGGTAGCGGCGGCCGTCGGTGCGCAGCTCGCCCTCGGCGCGCAGGCCGGCGGGCAGGGTGCCTATGATGGCGTGCGCCAGCAGCGATTTGCCGGAGCCGCTTTCGCCCAGCACGGTCAGCGCCTCGCCGGGGTGCAGGTCGAGGTCCAGCGGATTGAGCAGGCAGCGTTGCTGCTGGTACACGGCCAGGCCGTGCAGGTGGATCGTGCTCATGAGTTTACCTCCAGCGGGCGCAGCAGCACCAGTGCGGCCAAGGTCAGGGCCAGCACGGCGACCGGCGCCAGCAGCAGTTGCGGCGCCTCGCTGTAGTGCGGCAGCGCCTCGGTCATCATCAGGCCCAGCTCGGGCGTGGGCGGCTGGATGCCGACGCCGACAAAGCCCAGCGTCGACAGCGCCAGGATGGCGGTGGCGAGGCCGAAGCTCATCATGGTCAGCAGCATGGGCGCCAGCTCCGGCCACAGGTGGCGGCGCACGATATGGGCCGGACCAAAGCCCAGCAGGCGCGAGGCCTCCACGTGCGGGCTGGCCAGCAGCAGCCGGCTGCGCGCCCGCGTCATGCGGAAGTATTCCACCCACTGCGCCAGGGCCAGGCCGATATACAGGGTGAGGAAACCGCCCTGTGCCATGGCCGAGAAAATCAGCACGATCAAGAGGCCGGGCAGTGCCAGCACGCCGTCGGCGAGGCCGCGCAGCACGGTATCGGTCCAGCCGCCGCGCCACGCCGACAGCACGCCCAGCAGGCAGCCCAGCAGCGCGGCGCTGAGCACGCACAGGCCGGCCAGCCACAGCGACAGGCGGGCGGCGCTGGCCAGGCGGGCGATCACGCTGCGGCCCAGCTGGTCGCGGCCCAGCGGCTCGGCCAGGCTGGGGGTTTCCAGGAAGCGCATCAGCTGCTGGCCGGCGTAGTCCGGCCACAGCAGCGGGCCGGCCAGCGCAAACAGCAGCACGGCGGCCAGCAATAGATAACCCAGCCGTTGCGGCCAGGCGCGGGAAGTCAATGGTGTCATTCAGGACTCCGCCGGGCCACGCGGATCGATGGCCAGGCATAACAGGTCGGTTGCGGTATTCATCAGCACGAACAGCCAGGCCAGCAGCAGGGTGCAGCCCTGGATCATCGGCACGTCGCGCCAGAAGATGGCGTGCACCAGCGCGTGACCGACGCCGGGCCAGGCGAACAGGCTTTCCACCACCACCACGCCTTCGATCAGCAGGATCAGCTGCACCCCGGCGTAGGCCACCACGGTGACGCCGATATTGCGCAGGCCGTGGCGCAGGAAGACCCGCCACGGCGCCAGCCCCTTGCTGCGGGCAAAGCGGTAGTAGTCGGCCTGCACCACCGCCAGCACGCTGTCGCGCACGATGCGGGCGGTGAGGCCGGACAGGCCCAGCCCCAGCGTCAGCGCCGGCAGCAGCAGGTTGCCACCCTCGCCGTGGCCGGCGGCCGGTGCCCAGCCCAGCTGTACCGACAGCCCCAGCATCAGCATCAGGCCCAGCAGGAAGGGCGGCAGCGCGCGCAGCAGCACGCTGTAGCCCAGGGTCAGCCGGTCGGCCCAGCCGCCGGGAGCGAGGCCGCTGGCCAGGCCCAGCGGCAGGCCCACGCCCAGCGCCAGCGCCACGCTGGCGGCGGCCAGCTGGACGGTGGCGCCCAGGTGGTGGGCGATTTCGGCCAGCACCGCACCGCCGGTGACCAGCGACTGCCCCAGCTGCAGCTGCGCCAGCTGGCCCAGCCAGCCGGCAAACTGCTGCCACGACGGGCGCGCCAGTCCCAGCTCCTGCCGTACCGCGTCGGCGGCGGCGGCATCGACGTAGTCATAGCCGTAGCGGCCGGCAGCGATGCGGAAGGCCATGTCGCCCGGCAATTGCTGCACCAGCAGGAAGCAGAGCGCGGCGACCAGCAGCGAGACGATGGCGGCCTGCAGCAAACGTTGGCCGCAGATGCGCGCCAGCGCGCGTTGACGTGCGCTGTCCATTTAGCGCCCCCAGCTCATGCTGCTCAGGCGGTAGCTGCGCTCCTGCGGGTCCAGGCTGACACCGCGCAGCGCCTTGCTCACCGCCGCGCTCTGGCGATACCAGGCCACCGGCAGCACCGGCAACTGCTGCTGCAGGACGGCGGCCACCTTCAGCCGCGCCGCCGCGGCCTGTGGCGCGCTCAGCCCGCCCCGGCCCAGTGCGGCCAACTGCTGCGACAGCGCGGCGTTCTGCCACTTCATCACCCCCCAGTCGGCGCCGTCGTCGGTGAAATCGCCCAGCAGCGTCACCAGCGGGTCCGGCACCAGCGCGTAGTTGCGCGCGTACAGCGCCAGCTCCAGCGTGCCGTCCTTGTGTGCAGCCGGGATGTCGCTGGAGTTGCCGACCTTCACCTGCACCGCGATGCCGGCCTGGCGCAGCTGGTCTTGCAGCGCGGTGGCCAGCAGCGGCAGCTCCGGGCGGTCGGGGTAGGTGCGCAGCGTCAGCGCCAGACGCTCGCCGTTGCGCACCAGCTGGCCGTCGGCGCCGGGTTTCCAGCCCAGCGCGGCAAAGCTGCGGCGGGCCTGCTCGGGCTGGTAGGCCAGCGCCGGCAGCGTGGCCTGGTGCCAGGCCTGCATGGTCGGCGGGAACAGCTGGCTGGCCGCCATCTCCGGATCGCGCAGCAGCGCGGTGGCGATGGCCTGGCGGTTGATGCTCTGGCTGATGGCCAGACGCATGGCCGGGCTGTTCAGCCATTTGTGGCCGGCGTTGAACTTGATCTGGATCGCGCGCGGCAGCGTGGCGGACACGATGCTCACGCGCGGGCTGCTTTTCAGGCGCGCAATGCTGACCGGGTCCAGGCCGAAGGCGATGTCGGCCTGGCCGCTTTCGGCCATCAGGCTGCGGCTTTCGGCGCGGCCGATGGCCTGGTAGCTGGCATCCGTGATGGCCGGTTTCCTGCCCTGCCAGCCGGCAAAGGCCTGCACCGTCACCCGCTGCGGCAGCTGCAGCCGGGTAACGCGGTAGGGGCCGCTGCCGATGATGCCCGTCACGCTGCCGTCGGCGGCGTAGGACGCGGGCGCCAGCACCTGGGTATGGCTGTGGGCGAATACCGCCGGCAGCGGCGCGAACGGCTTGCCCAGCACCACCACCACGTCCTTGCCGTCGGCGAGGATGGCGCTGATGGGTGCGTTCTCCAGCATGCCGGGCTTCTTGCGCGCGCGTTCCAGCGCCACCACCACGTTGGCCGCGGTTACCGCGCTGCCGTCGTGGAAGCGCGCGCCGTCGCGCAGCGTGAAGCGCCAGCTCAGCTGGTCGCTGCTGGCTTGCCAGCGGCTGGCCAGACCAGGCTTGAGCGTGCCCAGGTTATCGGCATCGACCAGGGTTTCGGCAATCTGCAGGCGGCTGAACAGGATGCCGCTGCTGGAGGACGGGTCGAGGCTGTGGATTTCCCACGGCCCGATCAGGTTCAGCGGTTTGGCCTGGGCAGACAGGCCGATGGCCAGCAGCAGGCTGCCGGTAAGCAGAGGGGATCGCAGAGGGTGCATGGCTGATTTCTGGTCTTATCGAGAATTGTTTGTGATGGCAATGATATACAGTAACATTTTATTTGGCAAGAGTGGTTTGACGCACTGCAACAGGGACGCAAAGTCGCAGCAAAGACAGCCGCCCGGCGCACAAGCTGTGGCCGGGCAGGGCATCAAACGGGGGGTGGTGGCGATATCAGCCGGTGTGCGGGCATAGCACGCTGTGTCCGGTGGCGGTGTGTGCCTGATGGATGGTCACACCGAACACCGGTGCCAGCGTGGCGGGGGTGAGGATGTCGACGGTATTGCCGGTGGCCACCAGCCGGCCCTGTCGCAGCAACAGTACGCAGTCGGCATAGGCCAGCGCGGCATTGAGGTCGTGCAGCACCACCACGCTGGTAAGGCCGCGTTCGCGGGTCTGTTCGCGCACGGTGCACATCACCTGCACCTGATGTTGCAGGTCCAGTGCGCTGATCGGCTCGTCCAGCAGCAGCAGGCTGGGTTCGCGCAGCAGTACCTGCGCCAGGAACACCATCTGGCGCTGGCCGCCGCTCAGTTCGCACAGGCGACGCCCGGCCAGTGCTGCCAGGCCCAGTGTGGCCAACTGCTGCCGCACCGCCTCGCGTTGTTCGGTGCTGACGCGCCAGCCCAGCGTGCCCAGACGGCCCAGCAGCACCGCGTCTTCCACCGTCAGCCGGCTGCGCGTGCTGCAGTCCTGCGGCAGGTAGCCGCAGGACGGGTGCAGCTGGCCGCCGTGTTGCAGGTTTCGCGGCCGGCCCTGCCACTGCAGTTGGCCGCGCGCCGGCAGCAGGCCGGCCAGGGTTTTCAGCAGTGTGGTCTTGCCGCTGCCGTTGGGGCCGAGCAGGGCGGTGACTTCGCCCGGACGGGCCTCGAAGGAGATGTCTTGCAGCACCGTCTGACGGCCCAGACTGACATGCAGGTGTTGAGCGTGCAGCATTACCAGGCTCCCGGTTTGCTGCGCATCACCAGCAGCAGGAAGAAAGGCACTCCGACGGTGGCGGTAACGATGCCGATGGGGATCAGCTCACCCGGCGACAGCCACTTGCCCAGCAGCGACGATAACGACAGCAGCAGCGCGCCGCACAGCGCGGCACCGGGCAGCAGCAGGCGCTGGTCTTCGCCCAGCAGGAAGCGCGCGATGTGCGGGGCGATCAGCCCGACAAAACCGATGGTACCGACAAAGGCTACTGCCGCACCGGTAAGCAGTGACACGATGGCCAGCGCGCGCCAGCGCAGTACCGGCACGTTGACGCCCAGGCTCAGCGCGCGCTCGTCGGACAGGCCCAGCGCGGTAAAGCGCCAGGCATCGCGCAGCAGCAGCGGCAGGCACAGCGCCAGTACTGCCGCCACCAGTGCCAGCTTGGGCCAGCTGGCCTTGTACAGGCTGCCGAACAGCCAGAACACGATGGCCTGCAGCGCCTCGGGCGAGGCCAGGTACTGCAGCAGCGACAGCAGCGCCTGGAACAGGAACAGCAGCGCGATACCGCCCAGCACATAGCTGTCGGCCTGGCCGCCCTTGGCGTAGCCGATGCCCAGCACTGCGCTGCAGGCAATGCCGGCAAACAGGAAGGCCGCCAGCGGCACCGCCACTGTTTCCGGCAGCGGCAAGGTGCTGCCCAGCACGATCACCAGCGCAGCGCCGAAGCCGGCGCCGGCCGACACCCCCAGCGTGTAGCTGCTGGCCAGCGGGTTGTGCAGCACGGTCTGCATCACCAGGCCGGACAGGCCCAGCGCGGCGCCGACCAGCAGCGCCATCAGCGCCACCGGCAACCGGATGTCCCACACGATGACGGCAGTGCCGCGCTCGACCGTGCTGCCTGTCAGCGCCGCAACCACCTCGCGCAGCGGCAGCATGGACGGGCCGCTGGCCACGTCCAGCAGCAGCGACAGCAACAGCAGGCCGGTCATCAGCAGCAGGCCGGTCACCGCCGGGGCCAGGCGGCGCCCGGCGGCGGGCAGGGCGAGGCTCAGGGTACTCATGGTTTCAGCGTCACCATCCAGCTACCGCTGTACTTCACCGGCAGGTAGCGTTCGTGGAACTGGCGCAGTTCGGCCACCGGGTTGACGTCGGCAAACTGCGCCGGGTACAGCTGCTTGGCGATGAACTGCATGGCGGTGTAGTCGGTGAGGGTACGGGCCAGGCCGTGGTCCAGCGTGTACACATGCTGTTGCTGCACGGCTTTCAGCGTGTCCCAGCCGGCGCGCCTGGTGTACGGCAGCAGCGTGGCGCGGGCGGTGGCGTCGTCCGAGGCGTAGCCCAGCTTTACCGCCTTGGGGCGGTTCTGCCACGAGGAGCCGGCGATGATGACATGCTCCGGCTTGGCCGCCAGCACGGCTTCCGGGTTCAGCGGGCCCCAGTTGGCGGTGATGCGGCCGTTGGCGAGGTTGTCGGCACCCAGGTTGTCCAGCATCTGGCCCCACATGGTGTCGCGGTAGGTATTGCCGATGGCGTCGGCACCGTCACGGCCCAGCTCCACGTAGACCCTGGGTTTGACGCTGGCCTTGGCGCGGGCGATGCGGGCCATCACGTCCTGGTATTTCTGCTGGTACAGGCGGGCCAGCTCTTCGGCGCGCTGGTCGGCGCCCATCACCTTGCCCAGCACGCGAGTGCTGGCCAGATGGCGTTCCAGCGTCTGCGCGTTGTAATCCACCACCACCACCGGGATGCCGGCGGCGCTCAATTGCTGCGCAGCCGGGCCCAGTGTCTTGTAGCCCCATTCCGGCAGGATCAGCACGTCGGGCTTCAGCGCGATCACTTTTTCGGCGCTGAAGCTGTTGTCGTCGGTAAAGCCCACATCCGGCATGTTCTTCAACTGCGGAATCGCTTCCGCATAGCGCGTCCAGTTGCCGGTGCGCCAGCCGGCCCAGCCGGTCTTGCTGATGCCCACCACGTTCTGCCACGCCTTGGCGCCGGCGATGGCGGTGAACTCCTCGAAATGGAAGCCCAGCACCACGCGCTTGGCCGGGGCGTCGACGGTGACTTCGCGGCCGGTGACATCGGTGAACATGACCGGTTTGGCCAGCAGGGTGGTGGCAGGCAGCAGGCACAGGGTGGCCAGCAGGATGCGGGGGATGGGGCTAAGCATGGGGTGCTCCGGATGGCGGCAAAGCGCGCATTATCGGCAAAGGTTGGCCGCAATGCCTGCGACATGGTGTCGCACCCACCGGCGGTGCAGCTTTTTGTACGGCATGCCTGTCGTGTGCGTGCTCTGAGAATGCCGGCCATACCGGCCCGGCATTGAAGTCTGCAGATATCCGCTCAGGGCTTGTCGCTGCCGTTGATGCCCAGCATGAAGGTGCCCTGCGGGCGGATCGGCAGGTAGCGCTGGTAGAAGCCCAGGTAGGTGGCCGTCGGGTCCAGGTCCTTGAACAGGTCGGGGTAGAGCGTCTTGGCCAGGTACTGCAGCAGCGCCGCATCCATGATGCTGCGGGTGGCACCGTGGTACACGGCATGGACGCGGCCGTTTTTCACGGCCGGCAGTCCGGCCCAGCCCGCGCGCTGGGTGAAGCCTTTCAGGCGCTGCTGCACGTTGCCGGCCGGGATGGCCTGGCCGATCTGCATCGCGGTCGGGCTGCTCACGTTCTCATAACCGGCAATCAGGATCACCTCCGGCTTGCTGGCCATCAGCTGCTCGGGGTGGATGGCGCCCCACGACTCCACGAACGGCGCCGCGACATTGTTGCCGCCGGCCAGCTGCACCATGGCGCCCCACATGTTCTTGCCGTAGGTGTAGCTGTACTCCGCCGGGCCCTTGTCGCCCAGCTCGATGTACACGCGCGGTTGCGGCCGTTTGGCTTTGGCAACGCGCTGGGTGATGGTGTCCACCACCTGGCGGTAGTCGGCGGCGATGCGCTGCGCCCGCGCCGTCTCGCCGGTGACCTCGCCCAGCACGCGGGTGCTGGCCAGGTGCCGCTCCAGCGTCTGCGCGTTGTAGTCGATCACCACCACGGGGATGCCGGCGCTTTCCAGTCGCGCGAGGTCCGCCCCCAGTGCCTTGTACTGCCAGTCCGCCAGAATCGCCACGTCGGGCTTGGTGGCGAGGGCTTTTTCCACCGAGAAGGTCTGGTCCTGCACATTGCCTACATCGGGTACGCGTGCCAGTTGCGGCTTGCTGGCCACGTACATGGCCAGCAAGCCGGGCGTGATTTCACGAACCAGCCGCGGGACATGCCGGCTACGCGGTCGAATGATTTGTCGCCGCCGACCGCAAAGAAATCCTCAATGTAAAAGCCAAGCAGGATGCGCTTGGCGGGGGCGTCAATCTTTACTTTGCGACCGAGTACGTCTTCGACCACCACGGGTTTGGCCATGGCCAGGGTTGCGGTGGTGCACAAGGCGAGTGCCATCGACGTACGGCTTAGCGTCTTTAACCAGGACATGCGTATCCTTGATGATTAATAAAAACAAAAATCATTACTAATCATGTTGGCAAAGTCAAGGCTTGCGCCGCTGCCGATGGCAGGCCGGACAGTCCCGGTCTTGTACTTCCGGGCTGCCAATGCATCGACATGGATAAAGGAGCAGGGCTGGTGTTTGTCCGGTGGTCAGCTGTTCGGTGCTCCGGATCGTGCCGTGTATTCTGGAAATCGGGGCATGATTTTTTATGGATGGCACTGTGGCGTGGAAGAAAGCAGCTTTTTTTATGCTTTCTGATAATGATGATTGATTACCATTGAATAAACAAGAATAATTCGCATCTTTAGTTAATCGTACGTACAGGATGAAGCCATGAAATGCCTTCCCAAGCTCGGCCCTCTATTTTTTGCTCTGGCGCTGGTGCTGCCTGCCGCCGCCCACGCCGCACCGCAAACCGTAAAAGACGTGCTCGGACGCCAGGTGAAAGTGGATCTGCCGGCCAAGCGCGTGGTGCTGGCGTTCTACTTCGAGGACTACATGGCGATCGGCGGCGAGAAAGCCTTCGACAAGGTGGTGGGCATCTCGCGTGAAGCCTGGGAAGGCTGGCGCCCGGCGAACTGGTCGCTGTTTACCGCCAAACGTCCGTCACTGAAAACGGTGGCCGATGTGGGCGAGGTGGAGGTGCAGACCTTCTCGGTCGAAAAAGTGCTGGCACTGAAGCCGGATGTAGTGGTGCTGGCCGACTGGCAGTACAAGGGTCTGGGTCCGGATGTGAAACGCCTGGAAGACGCCGGTCTGCCGGTGGTTGTGGTGGATTACAACATGGAGCTGCCGGCCAACCATTACGCCAGCACCGTACTGCTGGGCAAGATTGCCGGCGAGGAAAAACGTGCGCGGCAGATCGCCGACGAATACAAGCACGCGGTCGAGCAGGTGCAAGGCCGCATCGCCAAGGCCAAGTTGCCCAAGCCGCGTTTCTATGTGGAGTTCGGCAACAAGGGCCCGGCCGAGTACAGCTTCAGCTATGGCAAAGGCATGTGGGGGCCGCTGGGCAGCCTGGCCGGTGGCGACAACATCGCCGCACCATTCGTGGAGTGGTACGGGCCGATGAACCCGGAAAAGGTACTGGCTGCGCAGCCGGAAGTAGTGTTCATCGCCGGTACCGAATCCACCAAGAACCCGACCTCCATGCTGCTGGGGCAGGGTGTGGATCGCACGGTGGCCAGCCAGCGCCTGCAAGGTTTTACACAGCGTAGCGGCTGGAGCAGCCTGCCTGCCGTCCGGAACAAGCGTGTGTACGGCGTGTACCAAGGCGCCTCGCGTACCGTGCTGGATTACACCATGGTGCAGTTCATGGCCAAGGCGCTATACCCCAGCCTGTTCAAGGATATGAATCCGGAGGCCAATTATCTGAACTTCTACAAGCGTTATCTGCCGGTTGCTGCCGGCGGTACTTTTACCGCTGGCATGTAAGCCCGGTTTTCCTGCCGGGCAGGTTGGCCGCAAGCCGCCTGCCCGTTTGCCATTGTTTCACGGACAGTTTTCATGACCGATACCACTGCGCTGCATACGGCGCTTACCCGCCAGCGGCAGCGTGAACACCGCCGCTGGCGTTTTTTATTGCTGTTCATTGTCCTGATCATGACCAGCCTGTTGCTGGATGTGGCCACCGGCCCGTCGCTGCTCTCGCTGCGCGAGGTCGCCGCCACGCTGCTGTCGCCCGGTGAGGCCGACGCGATGACCCGCGCCATTGTCATGGACATGCGCCTGCCGATTGCCCTGATGGCGCTGGTGGTCGGCGCGGCCCTGGGTCTTGGCGGCGCGCAGATGCAGACCCTGCTCGACAACCCGCTGGCCAGCCCGTTCACACTGGGCCTGGCCGCCGCTGCCGGTTTCGGCGCGGCACTGGCGCTGATCAGCGGCGGTTTCGGCCTGCCGCCGCTGATCGCCATCCCCGTTGGCGCCTTCGTATGCTGCATGTTGGCCGCCGGCCTGCTGTTCGGTCTGGCGCTGATGCAGCACGTGAGCAGCCAGACCATCATCCTGGCCGGGATCGCGCTGTTGTTCCTGTTCCAGTCGCTGCTGTCGCTGCTGCAGTTCCTGTCCTCGCCCGAACTCAACCAGCAGATCGTGTTCTGGTTGTTCGGCAGCCTGATGCGTAGTACCTGGGATTCACTACTGATTACCGCAGTGGTGACCGTGGTCTGTGCGCTGCTGCTGTACCGCGATGCGTGGAAGCTGACCTGCCTGCGGCTGGGCGAAGCCCGTGCCCGCAGCCTGGGCGTGGACGTTTCCCGGCTGCGGCTGAAGACGCTGGTACTGGTGGCGCTGATGACGGCAACCGCCATCAGCTTCGTCGGCATCATCGGCTTCATCGGGCTGGTGGCGCCGCATATCGCGCGCATGCTGATCGGCGAGGACCAGCGCTTCCTGATCCCGCTGTCGGCGCTGTGCGGCGCCTGCATGCTGTCGGTGTCGTCGGTGATGTCCAAATCCATCATCCCCGGGGCGCTGTTCCCCATCGGCATCGTCACCGCCATCATCGGCGTGCCGTTCTTTATCTGGCTGATCCTGGGGAAAGGGCGCAAACGTGCTTGAACTGGATAACCTGTCGCTCTCCATCGGCAAGCAGTCGCTGGTGCGTGAGCTGAACCTGCAACTGCAACCCGGCCAGCTGCACGTGATCATCGGCCCCAACGGCACCGGCAAGACCAGCCTGCTGCGCGCGCTGTTCGGCGAGCTGCCGCTGCAGCAGGGCGAGATCCGCTTCGGCGGCCACACGCTGTCGCGGCTGCACGGTGCCAGCTGGCGCCGCCAGTTCGGCTACATGCCGCAAAACATCCAGCTGGAGCTGGATCTCAGCGTACTGGAGGTGGTGGTGCTGGGCCGCCTCGACAGCCTGAGCATGCGCCTGTCCGATGATGACATCCTGGCCGCGCTGTCGGCGCTGCAGGCGCTGGGCATCGCCCATCTGGCTGACCGCGCCATGCACTCGCTCAGCGGCGGCCAGCGCCAGATGGTGCTGTTTGCACAGGTGCTGCTGCGCGATCCGCAAATCATGATGCTGGATGAGCCGGTCAGCGCGCTCGACCTGCAACACCAGTTGCAACTGATGGAGCATCTGCACCACCAGACCCGCGCCAAGAATTGGGTCAGTCTGGTGGTGCTGCACGACCTGAACCTGGCGGCGCAGTTTGCCGACCGGCTGATCGTGCTGGCCGGCGGCACGCTGCAGGCCTTCGGCCCGCCGTCCGAAGTGCTGGATGCGGCGCTGATCCACCGCCTGTACAGCGTGCCGGTGGACATCCACCAGGACCGCGACGGTAAACCCTATATCCGAACCCTACGACAAGCGAGCCTTACCGCATGACTTACCTCACCCGTACCCTGCTAACGTTGGCCGCAGGCCTCTGCCTGAGCCTGCCGGCCAGCGCCGCCGAACACGTGATCCGCATGCTCAATATCGGCAGCGACGGCGCCACCATGGTATTCGAGCCGGCCTTCGTCCACGCCCAGGCTGGCGACAGCGTACGCTTCGAGCCGACAAACAGCGGCCACTACGTACGCAGCCTGACCACGCCTGATGGCGTGACGCCGTGGAACAGCGCCGAAGACCAGCCGTTTACCGTGACCCTGCAGCAGCCCGGCCTGTACTTCTACATCTGCCCGCCACACCTGATGATGGGCATGATCGGGCTGATACAGGTGGGCGAGGCCGTCAACAAGCAGGCCGCCAGCGACAGGATGCTGGCGCAGAAGGGCCGCATGTACAGCAACAGCCAGCGCATCGACGAGCTGTTGGGCAAGGTACGCTAATTGGCGGCACTGAAGGCCAGCCTGCACGGCTGGCGCGAACTGAGCCCGGCCGCCCGCCTGCTGGTGGCCAACGGGCTGGCATTCAACCTCGGCTTTTACATGATGATGCCCTACCTGGCGCAGCACCTGGGCGGCACGCTGGGGCTGGCCGGCTGGGCCGCCGGGCTGGTGATGGGCATGCGCGTGTTCAGCCAGCAGGGCTTGTTTCTATTGGGTGGCACGCTGGGCGACCGCATCGGCTACCGTCCGGCCATCGTGTGGGGCTGCCTGATCCGCAGCCTGGGCTTTGCGCTGCTGGGCTGGGCCGAACACCTGCCGCTGCTGTTGCTGGCCGCCTTTCTTACCGGCTTTGCCGGCGCGCTGTTCACCCCCTGCGCCCAGGCCTACCTGGCCGCCGAATGCCGCAGCGCGGGCCAGCGCCAGCAGGCCTTTGCCCTGCACAACCTCGCCAGCGAGGCCGGCATGCTGCTGGGGCCGCTGCTCGGCATGCTGCTCACCCGCCTGGATTACGCCGTCACCGGCGTGGTGTCCGGCGGCGTGTTCCTGCTGCTGACCTGGCTGCAATGGCGCATGCTGCCACCGCAGCAGGCACGACATGGACAGGAACGGCAGGAGCCGGCCCGACCGGCGCCGGCCTCCGCGAGCGTCACCGCGCAGTGGCGCACCATCGTGCACAACCGGCCGTTCCTGCGCTTTTCGCTGTGCGCCAGCGCCTACTCGCTGCTGTTCCACCAGCTGTATCTGGCGGTGCCGGCCTTCATCCACAGCCAGCAGCACGCCACCGGCCTGCTGGGCAGCGTGTTTACCGTCACCGCGTTGATCGGCGTCACCCTGCAACTGCCGGCGACGCAACTGGTGCAGCGGCGGCTGGGCGTCGCACGCGCGATGGGGCTGGGACTGGGGCTGATGGGCTGCAGCTACCTGGCCATCCCGTGGTTGGCCGCATGGCCGGTACCGGCCACCTTGCTGCTGGCGGGCTGCCTGTCGCTGGGTTCCATCCTGTGCTACCCGCTGTTCTCGGCCCACCTGCCGCACTACGCCACGCCGGGCCGGCTGGGCAGCTACTACGGCTTCTACGCGAGCCTGGGCGGCGTGGTGGCGCTGCTGGGTAACGTGCTGATCGGCAGCCTGCTGGGGGCGGCGGGCAGCACACCGCCGGTCGTCATCTGGTACGCGCTGGCCGCCTGCGGCGCGGTGGCCGGCTGGCAGCTTTACCGCCAGCTGGCGCGCGCGCCGGCGCATCCGGACAGAGAGGGCGGAAGATGAAACTGGCTTTGGTAAACGGGCTGCTGTTGGGTGTGTGGCGGCAGGGGCGTGGCTGGGTAGGTAGTCATGGATAGAAATCATATTGCGGGCATTACACAAAATTTGAATCTGCCGCATGAATGGGCTTGGCCATGCCGCCATGCTTACCAAACTCTTGTACCCTGCTGATTTGTGCCACAGCGCCTTGAAAGCCATACGAAAGTAGTATCTAATATCAATAAAATGCAAAATGTGTTGCCAAATGCAATTTTGTGTCAATTCTTAAGTGAAGTTTGGTTTGATATTTCACTGCTCATATGCATGAGGTCTAATAATGCAACTGAAGAGTGTATTCCGCACCTCTGCCCTGTCTCTTGTCATCACCAGTTTGCTGGCTGGTTGTGCCTCACCGCAAGGAGGTAGAAGCAAAAACGGTATCGCCAATCCTTTTGTCAGTGACGATCCATGCGCCAATACCAGCCGTAATATCGGTATCGCCGTGGGCACGATCGGCGGGGCTCTCCTTGGTCACTATGCTGGCAACAACAAAAAGAATAGTGCACTAATTGGCAGTGTCTTAGGTGGTGCAGTTGGTGGCCTGATTGGCTATAGCATGGACAAGAAACGCTGCGAATTGGCTAAGTTGGCGCAAAGGCACCAGCTTGAATTGACAGTCAGCACCATCAATAATAACGGCGAACTGGTCGAAGCGGATAAAAGCAGCAAAATCGAAGATAGCATCCTCGGTGTTACCATCAGCATTACCGACAAAGAAAACCACGGTGGCCATTTTCAGCCCGGTTCGGACAAGCTGACCAGCCGAGCCGAACAGTATTTCGTTGAACTGGCCCGTATTTACAATCCTGAGCGGGTAGGCGAAGAGGAAATTGACACCAGCAAACGTGCTGATCTGAAAAAATTGGCACTGCAAAGAAAACTACTGCTGATCGGCCATACCGATGACACTGGCAGTTCGGCTTTCAATGCCGTGCTGTCTGAGCGCCGTGCACGAGCCGTGGCACGCTTTCTGTCACGTTACGGCATCCCGGAATACATGCTGTACTATCAGGGTGCCGGCGAAATTTTTCCAGTAGCAGACAACCGAGTGGATAGTGGCCGCGCGCAAAACCGTCGTGTTGAACTGGTAGAGTTGGGTGACGAAAACCGTTTCCGCACCTATCTCGAAACCCGCACGCCACGCTACGAGTTTTACCGCAACGAAAACCCAGAGCGGAATAATAGTAAGCAGCCGGATAATAGCCAGGCCACAGTTAAGCCATCTGATAACAAGAAGGCCGGCAATGAAACGCTGGCAAACACCGGCAAAATTCTTGGTACAAATGACCAGGCAAAGACAGACGGCAAAGCTGCCGGCAAGAACAAACCGGTAGCAGTGGTGGTTGGCAGAGAGGTCGAGAACACGCCTGCTATACCGCCAACCGGAAAAGCAGGGAAAGTGGCAATAGGCAAGGTGACTCAGCCCGTAACCATAGTGACACTACCCGCCAGTAATAGTGAAAACGTTAGTCAGACCAGTGGCAAGACCGGATTGGATTTTGGGGGTAACCCGGTGAGTGGCAAAAGTGTCGAGCTGGATTTTGGCCGTATGACAGTTACCAATACCGGTGGTTTTATCAGTAAAGCGTGGGCCGATGATGTGCCACTGGCTGGTAACTGTGCGGGTGACCGGCCACGCGTTAGCGGTCAGGTAAAAGTGCTCATCACAGGCAAGACCTACGCTACCAGCGACTATATGCCCGGTCTCTACAACACCTCTTGGGTTGAAAAGGTCAATGGTCATCTGGTGGCACTGAACAAGTTGGCTGTGCTACGCCAGGATGCTCAGATTGCCCGCCTGCCCGAGCTGTTGGTTTACCCAAACTACCAGAATAACGCGAACGCCAAAGCGGCAGTACGGCTGACGCCGCGGGTCAATACCTACCGTGGCAGCAAGGGTCTGCTGTACCGCGTGTTTGTCAATCATGGCTCCGGCCTGCAGTGTATTGATCTTGTACTGCCATACAGTCCGCCCTTTGCCGCACGCGGCGGCTATGTCTACCAGAAAAAGCCGGATGGTCTGTACCGTGCCTCTTATGTCCCGAAGATCGTTGGCTCCTGATTACAACCTGCATATCGGTTTCCCGCCGCCCGCCCCAGGGCGGCGCACACTTTAAGTCAAAACAAACTAGGGAGTTAATATGAGCGAACTGATTGCAGCCAATCTGCAACTGATTCTCTACGGCATTGGTACCGCCATCATGATTGCGGTGTACTTCGCCTACCGCCAGCAAATCGACTTCTGGTGGATGAATTTCTGGTACGGCATACCCATTATTGGCAAGGCCCACCGCCTGAGCAAAGACCACTCACAAGCCTCGCAATCTGGCTGGTTCAATGCCGAACGTACCCTATGCAAGGACTACAAAAGGTTCATCCACTTTAAATCGCGTGAAGAGTTCGAGAAATACCAGATATATCTGCGCAAGGCCGAAGACAACGGCCGCACGCCGACCCCGTTGATCATCATGCTGATCATGGTGGTACTGGTCGCGGCAGAGGGCCTAGGGTTCTCCTACATGCTCGCCAAGATACTGAATAGTGAAGGTAGTGCCAATACGCATAACCTGCTGATGTGGGCCATCGTATTCGTGCTGGCCACCATTCTTGCCTTCATCACCCATGCCGCAGGCCATCAGCTCTACCGCACCAGTCTGGTCAAGCGCAGCCTGATCGGCTGGGCGCAGGCCAACCCTAAGCCTGACCTGTCGCGTATCGGCCTCGGTCTGCAGGACGACCAGTACAAGGACGACGAGCTACCGGACTACGTACAGGTTCTGGCCAGAGTCGGCCGCAATTACAGCTATGCAATGGTCATTATTGCTGTGATAGCTATTACCGGTATTGCCGTTCTTTCCACTGGGCAGCGCTACTTTGATTTCGTAGAGCATCAAACCGAGCAAACCATGGGTGTAAGCGAACAGGGTGCCGCTAATGGCAATCCGTTTGCCACAGGTGCTGCCGGCAGTGAAGGGCTGGTGATTCCGAACGAAGTTGCCGACTCGCAGAAAGCAGCGCAACAACAAGGTATTGCCGATAGCCAGGATGCAATGAAGAGCGGAAGCATAGCTGGCTTCCTCACCCTTGCCATCATCTTTGTCGTGACCCAGATCGTCGGTATGTTTGCCGGTTACAAGTGGGGCTTTGCTGGCAAGGAAAGCAAGAGTGCTTTCGAAGCCACTCGCGGCTTTGCCACCTATGAAGAGTTCATTGCTTACTACGACCCGCGCATCGACGCCGCCCAGGCCATGCTGCAAAGCATGCAGCAGAAGATGGCGGCCAACGCCATCAACGGCGATCGCAAAACCGAAAAGACCTTCCGCGATTACCTGCTGGAAGATCGCCAGAGCAAGGCTGAATTCCACCAGCCTGTGCCGAAAGCTGATGCCAGCCCGGCCACTGCTGCGGCACTGCAAGTCACCAGCATAGCCGTTGCACCCACTGCCGCTGCACCAGCTACAGCAGCCCCTGTGGCCACACCGGCAGTTGCACCGGTAAGCTCGGCCACGGCGCAAGCAGACAGTCAGACTGTCTGCGCTGATGAAGCCTTGCAAATACTGGACAGCATCAGCGACAAACAAGCGAAAAAAGCATGGCTAGACAGCCTGCCGGGAGGGGTCACCGATGAAGTTATCGCCCGCATCAAGCAGCGTAAGGCCGCTGAAGCCGCCGAAAAGGCAAAACGCGACGCCGAACTGGACTCCCTGCTGGACTAGCCATGAAACTAACACACAAGCCCCTGCTCATTGCTGCGATGGGTGTCGCTCTGAATGCCAGTGCCGGAGTCATCAACGACATTCCGAGCTGCTACCAGGCCAACAATCTGGCTAATCCGTCGCCAGCTCCCGCGTTGGAACTGTTTGTCGCCATTGACCAGACGACACCACTGGATGACAACCTCAAACGGCAAGTGATTGAGATCATTGGCGCACAGATGAAGCCCGGCAGCGCCTATAGCCTGTTTACCTTTTCGGCCTACAGTCAGGGTAACTACCTGAACATGCTCAGTCGCGGTGAACTGGAGAAGAACTTGCCTGCTACAGTTCGCGATGACACTGGCAATAAGACACTCAGCCAGTTCGACGCCTGCATGGCCGGTCAGCAACGTTATGCTGGTCAGCTGCTGGGTAAGCATCTGCAGCGGGCGCTGGGCAACAGCTCGGACAGTTTTGTCAAATCTGACGTGCTGGCCAGCCTGAAGGAAATTTCTGGTCGTATCGCCCAGTCCGGTGCGAAAAATCGTGTACTACTGCTGGTTTCAGATATGTTGGAGAATTCCAGTGTGTCGAGTTTTTATGCCAAACGCACTGTGCGCAAACTTGACCCGACCGCAGAGCTGGCCAAGGCCGAGCGTGAAAAACTGCTCGGCAATTTTGCCGGTACGCGGGTCTACGTTATTGGTGCCGGCATGATTATCGAAGACAAGAAACAGATAAAAGGAGTCTATCGCGACCCCATCACCATGCAATCACTAGAAACTTTTTGGCGTAGCTACTTCGAGAAGTCGGGGGGCAAACTGGCAGAATTCGGTAAGCCGGCACTGCTTAACCCTATCCGCTAAAGTAGCACCTCTTGTGGATGTGGAAAATGAAAAAAGGGAGCCCTGCTCCCTTTTATGTATTCAAGCCCGACAGATTTAATTGTTTCCTATCACTATCACCTACCAGTTGCTCTCCCGCTCCGGGGTGGCGGTGATGTTGTGGATGGACAGGTCGGCGCCGTTGAATTCCTCCTCGTCGCTGAGGCGGATGCCGACCACTTTTTTCAGCACGCCGTACACCAGATAGCCGCCGCCAAAACCGATGCCGACGCCGGCCGCGGTGCCGATCAGTTGCGAGGTCAGGCTGACGCCGCCGGCGCCGCCCAGCCAGTGCTGGCCGAACAGGCCGGCGGCGATGCCGCCCCAGGCGCCGCACAGGCCGTGCAGCGGCCACACGCCGAGCACGTCGTCGATCTTCCAGCGGTTTTGCGTGAGGGTGAACAGGTACACGAACATGGCGCCGGCGACGCCGCCGGTGACCAGCGCGCCCAGCGGATGCATCACGTCGGAGCCGGCGCACACCGCCACCAGTCCGGCCAGCGGGCCGTTGTGGATGAAGCCGGGGTCGTCGCGGCCGGCCCACATCGCGGTCAGCGTGCCGCCGACCATCGCCATCAGCGAGTTGACCGCCACCAGGCCGGAGATGCCGCCGACCTTCTGCGCGCTCATCACGTTGAAGCCGAACCAGCCGACGATCAGGATCCAGGCGCCCAGCGCCAGGAACGGGATGGACGACGGCGGGTGGGCGCTGACGCGGCCTTCCTTGGTGTAGCGGCCGCGGCGGGCGCCGAGCAGCAGCACTGCCGCCAGCGCGATCCAGCCGCCGACGGCGTGCACCACCACCGAGCCGGCAAAGTCGTGGAAGGGCGCGCCGAAGTTGGCCGCCAGCCAGTCCTGGATGCCGAAGTGGCCGTTCCACACGATGCCCTCGAAAAACGGGTACACCAGGCCGACCAGCAGGAAGGTGGCCGCCGATTGCGGGTGCAGGCGCGCGCGCTCGGCGATGCCGCCGGAGACGATGGCGGGGATGGCGGCGGCAAAGGTCAGCAGGAAGAAGAACTTCACCAGCTCATAGCCGTTGGCCTGGCTGATGTGGCTGACATCGCTGAAGAAGTGCACGCCGTAGGCGACACCGTAGCCGACAAAGAAGTAGGCCAGCGCCGAGATGGCGAAGTCGGTCAGGATCTTGACCAGGGCGTTGACCTGGTTTTTCTTGCGCACGGTGCCCAGCTCCAGAAAGGCGAAGCCGGCGTGCATCGCCAGCACCAGAATGGCCCCGATCAGTAAGAACAGTACGTCGTTTGCACTTGTTTGCGTCATGCCTGCGCTCCAATGGTGCGTATCCGTGGTGCAGCACGGCGCGCTGCGGATACGAATGCCTGTGATTGGGGCGCTTTCTTGCAAAAAGGGTGCCAGCGGGCGCCAGCCTTGTGCATCAAGGCGTCATGACGATGCCTTGCGCCGGCTGCTGGTGTGGAGGGCGGCGTTTGCCTTGATTTGGTGCGGACTGATGTGCGCTATTGGTGCGTGCTGCGCTGCGGCCAACGTTGGCCGCAATGTCCGCCGCAATATCAGGCCGGCAGTAGGGTCTCGACGCGGTCGTCGCGCTGCAGGATCTGCCGCAGGAATTGCTGCATGCTGTGATCGTCGCCGGTGGTAACGAAGCGGTACTGCGGCGGAGTCTGCGGGCCGCTGCGGCACTGGTGGTGCTGCAGCAGGCGCAGCGTCTGGCGCACCACGGCGTCGGTGGGGTCGATGATGTCGATGTGCGGCGGCAGCTGCTCACGGATCAGCGGCGCCAGGAACGGATAGTGGGTGCAGCCGAGCACCACGTGGTCGACGTTGTGCGCCAGCAGCGGCGCCAGCGCCGCGCCGACGGTGCGCCGGGCGTTGTCGCTGTCCAGCTCGCCGCTTTCCACCAGCTCGACAAAGCCGGTGCCGGCCTGGCTGTAGATCTCGGCGTGGTCGTGCAGCTGCGCCGCCAGCTGGCGGAATTTCTCGCCGCGCAGCGTGGCCTGCGTCGCCAGCACGCCGATCTTGCCGCTCTGCGTCGATAGCGCCGCCGGCTTGATCGCCGGCTCCATGCCGACGATGGGCAGCGTCGGATACTTCAGCCGCAGGTGCCGCGCCGCGGCGCTGGTGGCGGTGTTGCAGGCGATCAGCAGCAGGGTGGCGCTCTGTGCCAGCAGGTAGTCGGCGATCAGCTCGGCGCGGGCGATCAGCTCGTCGTCGCTGCGCCCGCCGTAGGGACAGTAGCCCTGATCGGCCAGGTAGATCACCGGTTCGTCGGGAAGCTGGGCGGTGAGCTCGCGCCACACCGAAAGGCCGCCTAGGCCGGAATCAAACATGCCGATCATGAGGGATTAACTGTTCTGGATGACGATTTTCGGGAATTTACCAGAGAAGTCGCGTGCCTTGTCGCCGACCTTGACCGCCACCTTGCGCGCGATCTGCTGGTAGCGTGCCGCCAGCGCGCTGTCCGGCGCTGCCGCCACCGTCGGGCAGCCGTCGTCGGTGGCCAGGCGGATGGAGAGATCCAGCGGCAGCGAGCCGAGCACGTCGACGCCGTACTGCGCGCTCATCCGCTCGGCGCCGCCGTGGCCGAAGATGTGCTCTTCGTGGCCGCAGTTGCTGCACACGTGCATGGCCATGTTCTCGACGATGCCGAGGATGGGCACGCCGACCTTCTCGAACATCTTCAGCCCCTTCTTGGCATCCAGCAGCGCGATGTCCTGCGGCGTGGTGACGATGATGGCGCCGGTGACCGGCACCTTCTGCGACAGCGTCAGCTGGATGTCGCCGGTGCCCGGCGGCATGTCGATCACCAGATAGTCCAGCTCGTTCCACAGCGTGTCGTTGAGCAGCTGCTGCAGCGCCTGGCTCACCATCGGGCCGCGCCATACCATCGCCTGGTCCTCGTCGACCAGGTAGCCGATCGACATCGTCTGCACGCCGTGCGCCGGCAGCGGTACCAGCTTGCCGTCGATCACCTCCGGCTTCTGGCCCTGCAGGCCCATCATCAAGGGCTGCGACGGGCCGTAGATGTCGGCGTCCAGAATGCCGACCGAGGCGCCTTCCGCCGCCAGCGCCAGTGCCAGGTTGGCCGCAGTGGTGGATTTGCCGACGCCGCCCTTGCCGGACGACACCGCGATGATGTTCTTCACCCCCGGCAGCAGCGGCACGCCGCGCTGTACCGAGTGGCTGGTGATCTCGCTGACCACGTCGATGCTCAGCTTGCGCTCGCCGGCCAGCGGCGCCAGCCGCTCGCGGAACAGCTCGGCGATGGCGGCGAAGCGGCTTTTGGCCGGGTAGGGCAGGGCCACACGCACATTGAGGTGGGCGGCATCGTTTTGCTGCACGCTGACGCCTTTGCGGTAGGGCTTGTGGGTGTCCTCGTCGATCAGGTCGGCGATGGCATCGAGAATGTCGGTGTCGGTCAGGGCCATGTCAGTAGTCCAGGAAGCGGCGTCGCCTTGGACGCCAAACAGTTTGCCGAGTCGGGAAAGCATGATGGTGATCTTGAGCGGGATGAATAGCCGACTATTTTAATCGGGTTTGCCGCGGGCGAACAGGCTTGCCCGCCGTTTTGGCCGCAGCCGCCATGATAAGCGCTGCGCCGGCGTCGTGCATGCCGCCGTCGGCCGTGCTTGCGGCCAACCTTGGACGCAGCGTGGCGCCTACTTTTTTGTCATGGCGGCGGTGTGGGCAGATTGGCTGGTGCAAGTGACTGATTCGGCGTAGAATCGACGCCTTTTTTCTGAACCGGCGCAGGGTGGCAGACTGCGCCGCTGTGGTTTTTCCGAGGTTACGTTTTGTCTGAATTCACCAAGATTTCCCGTTTGACCCCGGCGCGGATGTTGTTCCCGCTGGCGCTGGTGCTGTTTGAATTTGCGGTCTACATCGCCAACGACATGGCGCAGCCGGCGATGCTGCGCGTGGTGCAGGAGTTCGGCGTCGGCATCGAGTGGGTGCCGATGGCGATGACCGCCTTCCTGCTCGGCGGCGCGCTGATGCCGTGGCTGACCGGGCCGCTGTCCGACCGCATCGGCCGCCGCCCGGTGCTGCTGGGCGGGGTGGTGTATTTCATCATCGCCTGCCTCGCCACCTATCTGGTGAGCTCGATCGAGGCCTTCATGGCGCTGCGCGTGCTGCAGGGCGTCGGGCTGTGCTTCATCAATGCCGTCGGCTACGCCGCGGTGCAGGAGGCGTTCGAGGAAAAGACCGCGGTCAAGGTCACCGCGCTGATGGCCAACGTGGCGCTGATCGCGCCGATGGTCGGCCCGCTGGCCGGCGCCGCGCTGATCGAGTTCGCGCCGTGGCGCAGCTGCTTCCTGTTCATCGCCGGCGTGTCGCTGCTGGCGCTGCTCGGGCTGTGGTGGAAGATGCCGGAAACGGTCAACGTTGGCCGCACGCGCGCACCGTTGCGCCGCATGGGCGGCGATTACCTGGCGCTGCTGGCCGACCGCCGCTTCGTGCTGTCGCTGCTGTGCATCCCGCTGCTGGCGATGCCGCTGATGGGCTGGATCGCGCTGTCGCCGGTGCTGCTGGTGGAAGACCTGGGCATGAGCACCGTCGAGTACGGCCTGTGGCAGCTGCCGGTGTTCGGCGGCCTGATCGCCGGCAATTTCGCGCTGGTGCTGCTCACCGAGCGCCTGGCGCTGGGGCGCTCGGTGCTGCTGGGCATGTGGCCCATCGTCGGCGGCCTGGTGCTGATGCTGTGCGGCATCCAGTTCAGCTCTGTGCCGCACATCTATATGGTGGCCGGCATGAGCCTGATGGCGTTCGGCGAGGGGCTGTCGTTTGCGGTGCTGTACCGCTTCGCGCTGATGGCCAGCACGGTGAGCAAGGGCACGGTGTCGGCGGCGATGAGCATGCTGTCGATGGCCGGCTACGCGCTCGGCATCGAGCTGTTCCGCCACGCCTATATCGCCGGCGGCATGATCGGCTTCGCGCTGATGTCGCTCTTGACCTCGCTGCTGTTCGTGCTGGTGGCGCGGCCGCGGGTGCGCCACGCGATGAAGCTGCGCGCGGCGCCGGTGGTGCAGGCAGCCTGATGTTTCGCGCACACGGCTTATAAAGGTTGGCCGCAACGCTGTTGCGGCCAACCTTTGTCGTTATAATCGACGGTTTCGTATTGCTTATCGGGATGCATTTCATGACTAAACGCCAGATTCTGGTTACCAGCGCACTGCCGTACGCCAACGGCGCCATCCACTTGGGGCACATGGTTGAACACATCCAGACCGATGTCTGGGTGCGCTTCCAGAAGATGCGTGGCCACGAGTGCTACTACGTCTGTGCCGACGATACCCACGGCACCCCGATCATGCTGGCCGCGGAAAAGCAGGGCATCACCCCGGAGCAGCTGATCGAGCGCGTGAATACCGAGCATCTGGCCGATTTCAGCGGCTTCCACATCGGCTACGACAACTACTACAGCACCAACAGCCCGGAAAACAAGGCGTTCTCCGAGCAGGTCTACCTGGCGCTGAAGGCCAACGACAAGATCGCCAGCCGCACCATCGAGCAACTGTACGACCCGGAAAAGAACATGTTCCTGCCGGACCGCTTCGTGAAGGGCGAATGCCCGAAGTGCGGCGCGGCCGACCAGTACGGCGACAACTGCGAGAAGTGCGGCGCCACCTACAGCCCGACCGAACTGAAAAACCCGTACTCGGCGGTGTCCGGCGCCAAGCCGGTATTGAAGACCTCCGAGCACTACTTCTTCCGCCTCGGCGAGTGCACCGGCTTCCTCGAAGACTGGACCGGCGGCAGCAGCCTGCGCGGTGACGGCGGCAGCCAGGCCCACCTGCAGGCCGAGTCGCTGAACAAGATGAACGAGTGGATCGAAGGCGGGCTGCAGGACTGGGACATCAGCCGCGATGCGCCGTACTTCGGTTTCGAGATCCCCGGCGCGCCAGGCAAGTACTTCTACGTGTGGCTGGACGCGCCGATCGGTTACATGGCCAGCTTCAAGAACCTGTGCGACCGCACCGGCATCGATTTCGACGAGTGGTTCAAGCCGGACAGCAAGACCGAGATGTACCACTTCATTGGCAAGGACATCCTGTACTTCCATGCGCTGTTCTGGCCGGCGATGCTGCACTTCGCCGGCTACCGCGCGCCGACCGGCGTGTTCGCGCACGGCTTCCTGACCGTGGACGGCCACAAGATGTCCAAGTCGCGCGGCACCTTCATCACCGCCAAGAGCTACCTCGACTGCGGCCTCAATCCGGAATGGATGCGCTACTACATCGCCGGCAAGCTCAACGGCCGCATCGAGGACATCGACCTCAACCTGGGTGACTTCGTCGCCCGCGTGAACTCGGACGTGGTCGGCAAGTTCGTCAACATCGCCAGCCGCGCCGCCGGCTTCATCAGCAAGCGCTTCGGCGGCCAGCTGACGGCCAAGCTTGAGGACGAAACCCGCCTGCTGGGCAATATCGCCCACGAGGCGGAGAACATCGCCGCCGCCTTCGAGGCGCGCGAGTACGCCAAGGCGCTGCGCGAGATCATGGCCATCGCCGACATCGTCAACGGCTACGTCGATGCCAACAAGCCGTGGGAGCTGGCCAAACAGGAAGGGCAGGACGCGCGCCTGCACGAAGTGTGCAGCGTGCTGATCAACGCCTTCCGCCTGCTGACCATTTATCTCAAGCCGGTGCTGCCGAAGCTGGCCGAAGGCGTGGAAGCCTTCCTCGACGTGGCGCCGCTGCAGTGGGCGGACGCGCAGCAGCTGCTGCTGGGCCACACCATCAAACCGTACCAGCACCTGATGCAGCGCATCGACCCGCTGCTGGTGGAAAAACTCATCGAAGCGAACAAGCAAAGCATGGAAACCCAAGCCCCGGCCGCTGCGGCCAACTACGAGCCGCTGGCCGACACCATCAAGATCGACGACTTTGCCAGGCTCGACCTGCGCGTCGGCAAGGTGCTGGCCTGCAACTTTGTCGACGGTTCCGACAAGCTGCTGCAGTTCACCGTCGACCTCGGCTTCGAGACGCGCAACATCTTCTCCGGCATCCGCGCGGCGTATCAGCAGCCGGAAGCGCTGGTTGGCCGCAAGGTGATCGTGGTCGCCAACCTGGCCGAGCGCAAGATGCGCTTCGGCGTGTCGCAGGGCATGATCGTGTGCGCCTCCGGCATGGAGGACAACGGAGGCCTGTTCCTGCTGGATGCCGACGACGGCGCCCAGCCGGGCATGCGCATCGGCTGATCGCCCCGCCCGTCGCCGGCGCTGCCAATGCCCTGTTCCTTGCAGGGCATTTTTCATGGTGCACCCGGGTTGGTGTCGTGGCCAGTCACGGAAAGCTGCTACCATGCCAGCCAATTTTTCCCACTTATTGACGACCGCCCGCCAGTGCGAGGCGACAGGAGCCGATGATGGCAGGAGCAAGCCTGTTAACCCTGATTGACGATATCGCCACCGTGCTGGATGACGTGGCGGTGATGACCAAGGTCGCCGCCAAGAAGACCGCCGGCGTGCTGGGCGACGATCTGGCGCTCAACGCGCAGCAGGTGGCCGGCGTCCATGCCGAGCGCGAGTTGCCAGTGGTGTGGGCGGTGGCGCTGGGCTCGCTGCGCAACAAGCTGATCCTGGTACCGGCGGCGCTGTTGATCAGCCTGGTGGCGCCGTGGCTGATCACGCCGCTGCTGATGCTGGGCGGTGCCTACCTCTGCTTCGAGGGCTTCGAGAAACTGGCGCACCCGCTGCTGCACAGCGCGGCGGAGGACGAGGCGCACCACCAGGCGCTGACGGCGGCGCTGAGCGACCCGGCCACCGACATGCTGGCGTTCGAACGCGACAAGATCAAGGGCGCGATCCGCACCGACTTCATCCTGTCGGCGGAGATCATCGCCATCACGCTGGGCACGGTGGCGACAGCGCCGTTCCTGTCGCAGCTGACGGTGCTCTCCGGCATTGCGCTGATCATGACGGCCGGTGTCTACGGTCTGGTAGCCGCCATCGTCAAGCTCGATGACGGCGGCCTGTACCTCAGCGGCAAGGACAATACCGCGCTGCAATGGCTGGGCGCGCTGATGCTCAATGCCGCTCCCTACCTGATGAAGACGCTGGCCATCGTCGGCACCGCCGCGATGTTCATGGTCGGCGGCGGCATCCTCACCCACGGCCTGCCCTTCCTGCACCACGCCATCGAGCAGACCACCGCCATCGCCGGCAACCTGCCGCTGGTGGGTCGCATGCTGGCGCTGTTGACGCCGACGCTGCTGGATGCGTTGCTGGGCATTGTCGCCGGGGCGCTGGTGCTGCTGCTGGTGACGGCAGGGCAGCGCGGCTGGCGCCTGCTGCGCGGCTGAGCGGCCATTGCGGCCGGGTGCGGGGCGCAGGCCGCCATGCCCGGCCGCGAAAAAGTTGAATCCGGCACGCCCTGATGTAGAATCGGGGCTTCCTTGTTTCCGGGGTGACCCCACAGTCCAATGGACATATTCATAATTTTCGTGCTGTTTTTCCTGAACGGCATCTTTGCGATGGCGGAAATCGCCATCGTCTCCTCGCGCAAAGTACGCCTGCAGCAGTGGGCGGAAGAAGGACACCGCGGCGCCATTGCCGCACTCAAGCTGGCCGATGAGCCGACCCGCTTCCTGTCCACCATCCAGATCGGCATTACCCTGATCGGCATCCTGTCCGGTGCCTTCGGCGAGGCCGCCATCGCCGATCGCCTGATTCCTTATTTCGCCGCCGTGCCGCTGCTGGCCGAATTTGCCCGTCCGCTGGCGCTGGGCATTACCGTGCTGCTGATTACCTATTTTTCGCTGATCATCGGCGAGCTGGTGCCCAAGCGCATCGGCATGCAGAACCCGGAAGTGCTGGCCACGGTGCTGGCGCCGCCGATGCTGTTGCTGGCCAGGGCGACGCGACCGCTGGTGCGTTTCCTCAGCCTGTCCACCGAGACGGTGCTGCGCGTGCTGGGCGTCAAGAAGCCGAAAGAGCCGTCGATCACCGAGGAAGAGATCAAGGTGCTGATGGAGCAGGGCGCGGAAGAGGGCATCTTCGAGCGCGCCGAGCAGGAGCTGGTGGAAAACATCTTCAGCCTGGATGAGAAAAAGGTGGTCTCGATCATGACCCAGCGCAAGGACATCATCGCGCTGGACATTGACGACCCGCTGGAAGACAACCTGCGCATCATCAAGCAGAGTGTGTTCACCCGCTACCCGGTGTGCAAGGGCGGCTTCGAGAACGTGCTGGGCATGATCCAGGCCAAGGACCTGCTGCACCGCCTGCTGGACGACAAGTCGGTGACGCTGGAAGGCCTAGTGCGCCCGCCGCTGTACGTGCCGGAGGCGATCAGCCCGATGCAGCTGCTGGAGCAGTTCAAGCGCACCCGCAACCACACCGCGCTGGTGGTGGACGAGTACGGCGAGATCGAGGGCCTGGTCAGCATCAACGACGTGATGGAGGCGATTGTCGGCGACCTGCCGACCGAGGCCGCCGACAGCGACGAGGAAATCGTGCAGCGCGACGACGGCAGCTGGCTGGTGGACGGCATGATGTCGCTGGATGATTTCAAGGAGCACTTCGACCTCGACATGATCGAGGGCGAGGAAACCGGCGACTTCCAGACCGTGGCCGGCTTCGTCATCTTCATGCTCGGCCGCGTGCCGGCCACCGCCGACCGTGTGGAGTGGGGCGGTTTCACCTTCGAGGTGGTGGACATGGACCGCACCCGTGTCGACAAGCTGCTGGTGACGGCGCCGCCGCCGGAAATGCCGCCGGAAGCGTGAGCCGTGGCCAACAACCCCGCCTGGTGCGGGGTTGTTGGCGGTAATCCTGCTTTGCGGCGGCAAAAAATGACGATAAAGTTAAACGGTTTTGCAACCATAAACACAGGATGGAGAGCAATGAAACTGGAAACCCTCGCCGTACACGCCGGCTACAGCCCGGACCCGACCACCAAGGCGGTGGCGGTGCCGCTGTACCAGACCACCAGCTACGCCTTCGACAGCACCCAGCACGGTGCCGACCTGTTCGATCTCAAGGTGCAGGGCAATATCTACACCCGCATCATGAACCCGACCACCGATGTGCTGGAAAAGCGCGTCGCGGCGCTGGAAGGCGGCATCGGCGCGCTGGCGGTGGCCTCCGGCATGGCGGCGATCAGCTACGCGATCCAGACCATTGCCGAAGCCGGCGACAACATCATCGCCACCAGCACCCTGTATGGCGGCACCTACAATCTGTTCGCGCACACTTTCCCGCAGCTGGGCATCACCGTGCGCTTCATCGATCCGGCCCGGCCGCAGGACATTGCGGCCAACGTTGACGACAAGACCAAGGCGGTGTTCTGCGAGTCGATCGGCAACCCGCTGGGCAACGTGGTCGATTTCGGCGCCTTTGCCGCCGAGGCGCACCGCCACGGCCTGCCGCTGATCGTCGACAACACCGTGCCGTCGCCCTACCTGTGCCGCCCGTTCGAACACGGCGCCGATATCGTGGTGCACAGCCTGACCAAATACCTCGGCGGCCACGGCGGCAGCATCGGCGGCATCATCGTCGACTCCGGCAAGTTCCCGTGGGGCGAGCACGCAGAGCGCTTCGTGCGCCTGAACACGCCGGACGTCAGCTACCACGGCGTCAACTATGTCGAGGTGCTGGGCGCCGCCGCCTACATCGCGCGTGCTCGCGTGGTGCCACTGCGCAATATGGGCGCCGCCATCTCGCCGTTCAACGCGCACCAGATCCTGCTCGGCATCGAGACACTGGCGCTGCGCATGGACCGCATCTGCGACAACACGCTGGCGGTGGCCAATGCGCTGGCCGCGCACCCGGCGGTGGCGTGGGTGGAGTACGCCGGCCGCGCCGAGCATCCGCAAAAACCGCTGGTGGACAAATACATGGGCGGCCGCGCCTCCGGCATCCTGTCCTTCGGCATCAAGGGCGGGGTGGAAGCCGGAGGCCGTTTCATCGACGCGCTGCAGCTGGTGACGCGGCTGGTCAATATCGGCGACGCCAAGTCGCTGGCTTGCCACCCGGCGTCCACCACCCACCGCCAGCTGTCGCCGGAAGAACAACTCCGTGCCGGCGTGCGCCCGGAGATGATCCGCCTGTCGATCGGCATCGAGCACGTCGACGACATCCTCGCCGACATCCACCAGGCGCTGCAGGCGGCCGCCTGAGCGCGTAACGCTGTCTGGGCGACGCTGCGGCCAACCTTGGTGACAAGGTTGGCCGCAATGTTTTTATGCGTGGATGTTGTTGCGATGCGCGCTCAGCGCAGCGACGCCAGCCACCCCAGCACGCCCTGCGCGGCGGCGCGGCCGCTGGCAAAGCAGGCGGTAAGCAGGTAGCCGCCGGTCGGCGCCTCCCAGTCCAGCATCTCGCCGGCGACAAACACGCCGGGCAGCGCGCGCAGCATCAGCCGGCTGTCGACGGCGTCGAAGCGCACGCCGCCGGCGCTGCTGATCGCCTCGTCCAGCGGCCGCGCCGCGTGCAGCGTCAGCGGCAGCGCCTTGATCGCGGCGGCGAGGCGCGCCATGCCGGTAAAGCCGTCCTTGTCCAGCAGCTCACGCAGCAGGCCGGCGCGCACGCCGTCGATGCCGCACTGCTTGCGCAGGTGGTTGGCCAGCGATGCCGCACCGCGGCCGCGTTCCAGCTCGGCGCGCAGCCGCGCCGGATCGCGGTCCGGTGCCAGGTCGAGCAGGATGGTGGCGTTGCCGTGGGTGTTGATCTCGTCGCGGATGGCGGCGCTGAACGCGTACACCAGATTGCCCTCGATGCCGTGGGCGGACACCACGCACTCGCCGCGGCGGGTCAAAGCTTGGCCGCAGGTGTCGCGGAAGGTGATGGCGACGTTCTTCAGCGCGCTGCCGGCAAATTTTTCCTGGAAATGGGCGCTCCACTGCGCGTCGAAGCCGCAGTTGGACGGCTGTAGCTCAGCGACCGCCACACCCTTGTCCTGCAGCAGCGGCAGCCACTTGCCGTCCGAACCCAGTTTCGCCCAGCTGCCGCCGCCCAGCGCCAGCAGCACCGCATCGGCGTGGCGCACGGCCTCGCCGTCCGGGGTGGCGAAGCGCAGCCCACCGTCGGCATCCCAGCCCAGCCAGCGGTGGCGCACGTGGATGCGCAGCCCGGCGTCGCGCAGCCGCGTCAGCCACGCGCGCAGCAGCGGCGCCGCCTTCATCCCGGTGGGGAACACCTTGCCGGAGCTGCCGACGAAGGTGGCGATGCCGAGGCCGTGCACCCAGTCGCGCAGCGCGGCGGCGTCAAAGGCATTGATGATCGGGGTCAGCTCAGCCTCGCGCTGGCCGTAGCGCGCCAGGAATGGCGCGCGCGGTTCGCTGTGGGTGATGTTCATGCCGCCGACCCCGGCGAGCAGGAACTTGCGCCCGACCGAGGGCATGGCATCGAACAGCTCGACGTGGAGGCCGTGCGCGAGCAGGGTTTCGGCGGCAATCAGGCCGGCCGGGCCACCGCCGATGATGGCAACGCGCGGGCGGGTAGGGTTGGAATCAGGCATGGTCGGAACGTCTGCAAAGGTTGGCCGCAACGAAAGAGCGGCATTGTACCGAAATGGCGGCCGCCACAGCAGCCGCATTGCAGCGGACGCGGGTGGCCGGGCAGTGGCGGCCAACCTTGGACGTCGTGAGGGGCATTGGCCGTGTGGCGGGCCGGCGCGGCCTTTTTTTATTTTGACATTTCATGCATACGGCGTTTGCAGATATTCCAAGTGGCTGTTTAAAATTGCCGATTGCTCGCCACGCCGGCGAAAGTATTGATTTTTAATTGTTTTGTTGAATTTTTCGAGAATTGAATTTTAAAAATATGCAGATTGTTTCAGAACGGAATCCGCGTGACACCCGCTTGTGCCCCACCTTGCCGCGCCGCGCCACCGCCATCATCGAGTTGCCCGATGGCGTGCTGATGACGGCCTCGGCCAACAGCCGTTTTTGCCTGCCCGGCGGCGTGTCGCAACGCGGCGAGTTGCGCTCGCAGGCGCTGATCCGCCAGATCCGCGACCAGACCGGCTTGCGCATCAACTCCATGCTCTACCTGTTCGACCACATCACCCAGCACAACGCGCACAAGGTGTACCTGGTGATCGCGCAGGGCCAGCCGCGGTTGCAGGAGGGTGGTAGCCGCCTGACGCTGGTGACGTCGCCGGATGCCGACATGGACATCCACATCGAGTCGCGCGCCATCCTGCGGCGCTACGCCAAGCTGCGCGGCGAGGAGGGGGCCAAGAGCGAGGCGGTGCGCGCCATGCTCAAGCTGGCACGCTATATCGCCAAGGTGGATTGATGGCCGGCAGCCATGGCGCGGCCGCCGTTTCATGCCGATATCGCCCGCATGCGGGGCTGGCCAGCCGTTCCGGGGCGCACCGGCATGGCAAAAGGCCGGGTGCGTTTACCGCGCCTGTGTACTGCCGGTGGCCGGCTTGGCGTCGGCCTGTCGTTCCGCCTGCTGCAGCGCGCGTTGCAGCTCCTCCGGCATCGTCACCAGGCCGAGGCCGGTGGCGCCGTTCATCAGCACGAAGGACAGGAACAGCGCCACCGGTGCGAACAGCAGGGTGCCGAGCAGGATGCGCAGCTTGGTGAGGCCGCTGCCGAAGGACAGCGCCGACACCAGCAGCCACAGCCCGATCATGCCGATGGTCATGCTGGCCACACTGGCGACGTCGTCCGGCAGCCAGCTGCTGAGCGGGTCCAGCAGCTGAATGGCGCTGGCGGCGACGATGGTGCCGGTCAGCGACGGCACGTCGGCAACACTGGCGCGGTGCAGCCACCATTGCATGAAGCGGCCGTAGAGCAGGGTTTCCAGCGTGACGTAGGCGGTGAAGAACAGGATCACGTTCAGCGGCTCGCCCATGCCGGCCGGTGCGCCGGCGGCGGCGACCACGCCCAGCAGCAGCAAGGCAGCGGCCAGGTGCCGGGCCGGGTACTGGTAGTGCGACAGCGGCTGGAACTGCAGGCGCAGCATGGCCAGCGCATCGTTGATGAGGGGCAGGTTCATGGTTCAGTCAAAAATGACGGTCTTGTTGTTGTAGGCCAGGATGCGGTTCTCCAGATGCCAGCGCACCGCACGCGACAGCACCACGCGCTCCAGGTCGCGGCCTTTCTGGATCAGGTCGTCGACATCGTCGCGGTGCGAGATGCGCATTACCTCCTGTTCGATGATCGGGCCGTCGTCGAGGATTTCGGTCACGTAGTGGCTGGTGGCGCCGATCAGCTTCACGCCGCGGGCAAAGGCACGGTGGTAGGGCTTGGCGCCGTCAAACGCCGGCAGGAAGCTGTGGTGAATGTTGATGACGCGGTGCGGGTAGCGCTCGACGAACTTGTGCGACAGTACCTGCATGTAGCGCGCCAGCACGATCAGGTCCACCTCGGCGGCTTCCAGCAGCGCCCACTGCGCGGCTTCGGCCTGCTCCTTGTTGTCCTTGTTCACGCTGATCACGTGGTAGGGAATGCCGTGGAACTCGGCCAGACCGCGGCAGTCGTCGTGGTTGGACACGATCAGCGGAATGTCGCAGTCCAGCTCGCCGATGCGCCAGCGGTGCAGCAGGTCGACCAGGCAGTGCTCGTACTTCGACACGAAGATCGCCATCCGCGGCTTGCGCGACGACAGCGACACTTCCCAGCTCATATTGTGCTTTTCCGCGATCGGGGCAAAGGCGGCGGCGAAGCTTGCCATCGGCAGGCTGAAGCCGTGCAGATCCCACTGGATCCGCATCAGGAACAGGTTTTCCACCGGATCCTGGTGCTGGTCGGCGTGCAGGATGTTGGCGTTGTAGGTCAGCAGGAAGTTGGCGATGGCCGCCACCAGCCCCTGACTGTCGGGACAGCTGACCAGCAGGGTGGCCGAATGCTTGTTGCTCATGGTTCGCTCTTTGTTATTGGTTTTCGGAAAACAAACGCCACAGTCGGCAGGCAGACTGTGGCGTCGAAAGGGATGCAGTCTGCGATCAAGCGTTGAGGTTGGCCGCATCCAGCGTGTTTTGCAACAGCGTGGCCACGGTCATCGGGCCGACGCCGCCCGGCACCGGGGTGATGAAGCTGGCCACTTCGCGCGCTACGGCAAAATCGACGTCGCCGCAGATGCTGCCGTCGTCCAGGCGGTTGATGCCGACGTCGATCACCACCGCGCCCGGCTTCAGCCATTCGCCCTTCACGAATTTCGGGATGCCGACGCCGGCGACCACGATATCGGCGCGGCCAACCTCGGTCGCCAGATCGGCGGTGGCGCTATGGCACACGGTCACCGTGGCGCGCGCCAGCAGCATTTCCAGCGCCTGCGGGCGGCCGACGATGTTGGAGGCGCCGACGATCACCACGTTCTTGCCCTTCGGGTCGATGCCGTACTCTTCCAGCAGCGTCATCACGCCGCGCGGGGTGCACGGGCGCAGCAGCGGCATCTTGGTGGCCAGGCGGCCGACGTTGTACGGGTGGAAGCCGTCCACGTCCTTTTTCGGGTTGATGCGCTCGATCACCTGCTGCGGGTCGATCTGCCTGGGCAGCGGCAACTGCACCAGGATGCCGTCCACGCTGTCATCGGCATTGAGGGTGTCGATGATGGACAGCAGCTCTTCCTGGCTGGTGCTGCCGGGCAGGTCGTAGGCTACCGAGCGCACGCCGGCCTTTTCGCAGGAACGTTTCTTGTTCTTGACGTAGATGCCGGAGGCCGGATCGTCGCCCACCAGAATCACGGCCAGCGCCGGAGCGCGCTTGCCTGCGGCCGCGCGGGCGTCCACGCCTTCGCGCACACGGTTGATCAGGGTTTCGGCGACGGCTTTGCCGTCGATAAGTTGTGCCGCCATGCTGCTATCCACCGTTAAGGTCTGATGTAAACGAAAGCGGGATTTTCTCATTTTTCCGGGGTGGTGCTCAATCTTTTAGCGCGTCGGGCGGGTTTTTTTGTGCGGTGCGGTATCGGTGACGGCTGCCGGTGTGTGGCGGCCGGAGCGGGGGGGTGTGTACCCGTTCCGGATTTATTGCATGTCGGGCGTTGACAGGCGGGTTTGGGTCACGTATAGTTCGCCTCCTGTCGTCGGGGCGTAGCGCAGTCTGGTAGCGCATCTGCTTTGGGAGCAGAGGGTCGTGAGTTCGAATCCCACCGCCCCGACCACAGACAACCCGGCATAACGTGCCCGTAGCTCAATTGGATAGAGCACCAACCTTCTAAGTTGGGGGTTACAGGTTCGAACCCTGTCGGGTGCGCCAAGCATGTTTTATCTGTGGTGGATGTAGCTCAGTTGGTAGAGTCCAGGATTGTGATTCCTGTTGTCGTGGGTTCGAGCCCCATCATCCACCCCACCACTATTTGCCTTGTCGCAGCAATGCGGCAAGGCGCACCGCTCAGCGGTGGATGTAGCTCAGTTGGTAGAGTCCAGGATTGTGATTCCTGTTGTCGTGGGTTCGAGCCCCATCATCCACCCCAGTTAAAAACCCGGCTTTGTGCCGGGTTTTTCCATTTCTTCCCTGTTTGCCGCTTGTGGCCGGTGAAATTCACCGTATAATCGAATACATTTGCATGTATCCGATAGCCAGAGCGTGACCATGACCACCTTGCAGCCGATCAAACGCCAGACCCTGACCAGTGCGGTTACAGAATCCTTGCGCCAGCGCATCCTGTCCGGCGAATTTGCCGACGGGCAGCAGTTGCGCCAGGAGGCCCTCTCCAACGAATACGGCGTCAGCCGCGTGCCGGTGCGCGAAGCCCTGCGCCAGCTGGAGGCCGAGGGGCTGATCCAGATCATCGACCACAAGGGCGCGCTGGTGTCCAAGCTGTCGCTGGATGACGTGCTGGAATTGCTGGATATCCGCGCCACGCTGGAGAGCGAGCTGCTGCGGGCGGCCATTCCCTGTCAGAACGAGGCGGATCACGCCGCCGCCGAGGCCACGCTGAAGGAATTCGAGCAGGCGCTGGTCAGCAACGATATCCGCCACTGGGGCGAGCTGAACGCACGCTTCCACCTGGCGCTGTATCGTGCCGCCAAGCGTCCGAACACGCTGGCGCTGATCGAGCAGCTGCACAACAAGACCGACCGCTACACGCGGATGCAGATCCTGTTCACCCGTACCATGGAGCTGGCGCACCAGGAACACAGCAAGCTGCTGCAGCTGTGCCGCGAGGGCAAGGCGGACGAGGCGGCGGAGTTCATCCGCTTCCACATCCAGTCTGCCGGTCATGCGCTGGAGTCGTACATGAACTCCGCCGAGCGCCGCTAACCGTCATTTTTGTATGCAAAACGCCGTTCCCGGCCTGCGCTAGGGACGGCGTTTTTGCGTGCGCTCGTTGCTGTAGGCGTGGACGACTTCGCCGCGCTGCAGTTTGCCGATCACCGGCACTGCCAGGTCGATGGCGTCGTGGTCGCTGGCGGAGAACGGCCTATGGTAGGTGGTGATCACGCCCTTGACCGGGGCGGGCAGGTTTTCCAGCGCACGGACGATGGCCTTGCCGTCGGTGCTGGCGCTGTGGCGCAGCGCCGCCGCCAGCAGCAGCAGGCTGTCGTAGCCCTGCGCTGCCGACACCGCCGATGGAATGCGCCGGCCGCCGAAGGTGCGCAGATAGCGCGCGACAAAGTCCTGCCGCAGCGGGTCGGAGCTGTCGCTGATGAAGGTCTGCACCATGCGTGCGCCTTCGGCATTGGGGCCGGCGTCGTCGATGAAGTTGGACATCGACAGCGTCCAGCTGCCGATCAGCTGCGGGCGCCAGTCCAGCTGCGCCAGCGAATTGGCGATCTGCGCCAGCTCCGGGCCGATGGCATAGGTGAGGATTGCCTGCGCCCCGAGATCACGCGCCCGGCGCAGTTGCGCGATCATGTCGCGCTCGCCGAGGCGAAACTGGCCGGTATAGACCGGGCTTAGCCCCTGCTGGCGCAGCGCCTTGAGCAGCTCGTCCTTGCCGGTGCGGCCGTAATTGGTCTTGTCGTGGAAAATCGCCAGCCGGGTGAGGCCGCTGCGTTTCGCCTCGCGCACGATCAGCGGCGCCTGTTGCGCGTCGGAGGCCGAGACGCGGAACACGTAGTTGAGCGGGTATTTCGGCGGCGCGAACTGCTCGGTGACCCTGGGTGCGGTGGCGACCGCGGTGATCGCAGGGATGCCGGCCTGCTGGTAGTGCCCCTGCGAGGCCAGCGCCACGCCGCTGTTGACGAAGCCGACGCTGGCGATCACGCGCTGGTGCAGCGTCAGCTCGCGGGCGATGCGGATGCCGATATCGGAGCGGCCCATATCGTCGCGCTCGATCAGCAGCAGCGGCCGGCCGTGGATGCCGCCCTGGCGGTTGATCTCTGCCGCCGCCAGGCGGATGCCGTTGCGCATGCTGATGCCCATTGGCGACGAGCCGCCGGTGAACGGGCCGGGAACGCCGATGCGCAGCGCTTCGGCGGCGGCAGCGGCCAGCGGCAGGCACAGCAACAGCAGGCGGAGGGTGCGATACACGGGGGATTCCTGATGCTAGGCGGTGACAATCCCCGTTATTATCACACTTTGGCCCCGCTTGCGGCCAACCTTTGCCCGTAGCCGCCATGCGAACCCAACGTTTTTACCAGTCCCTCAGGCGCAGCCGCTTTTACCGGCTGATGCCCAACAGCACCATCGTGCTGTTCTTTCTGACCATGGCAGTGATGCTGTGGACGCTGGATGCGCGCGAGACCGAGCAGCTGCGCCTTGATCTGGCCAAGGACACGCTGTGGGCGGAGCAGACGCTGCGCCTGCGCCTGGACGAGCACAAGGACGAGCTGTCGCGTCTGGCGCGCGACATCGGCCGTGAGGCGATCGACGAAGACCAGTTCCTGGTACAGGCCTCGGAGTTTCTCGCCAATACCCCGGAGATGGCGGCGGTGGTGTGGGCCGACAACAGCTTTACCCTGCGCTGGATCGCGCCGTACGAGGAAAGCCGGCTCACCGTCGGCTCCGGCCTCAGCGGCGTGTCCGCCTCGGCCTACCTGCAGGCGCGCACCGACGGCCGCTCGGTGATGAGCCAGCCCTACCAGCTGGAATCCGGCGAGTGGCGCTTCGACCTGATGGTGCCGGTGTTCCGCGACACCCAGTTCCGCGGCATGGTGATCGGCATCTACAAGGCCAATGTCTTCATCCGCCGCGTGCCGCCGAGCTGGTTTGCCGAGAAATACTATCTGGAGCTGAACAACGGCGAGCAATCGCTGGTGCGCAACAGCCACGGCGCGCCGTCGTCGCGCCTGTCGCAGACCATCGTGCTGGGCGGTACGCCGCTGCGGCTGGTGGCGCGGCCAGTGCGCGGCGATCATAACAAGAGCCGCGTGATCCAGCTCGGGCTGATCGTCGGCCTGTCGTTGCTGACCCTGCTCAGCCTGATGAGCCTGTCGCGCCACATCCGCCGCCGCGTTGACGCCGAGCGCGAGCGCGACCGTGTCTACGGCCTGTCGCGCGAATGGCTAGGCGTGATGCGCGAGGACGGCTACCTGCTGCACGTCAACCCGGCCTTTGTCGGCGGCCTCGGCTATCCGGCGGAGCAGCTGCTGGGCACCTCCATCCTCAATTACCTGCACCCGGACGAGCGCGAATCGACGCAGCAGCTGCTGCGGCAGGTGATCGAGGCCGGCAGTGTCGACCGCTACGTCGAGACGCGGGTGATCAACCGCGCGCAGGAGGTGCGCGCCATCGCCTGGGCGATGAGCCCGCTGCCGGATGCCGGCGTGGTGTACCTGTCCGGCCGCGACATCACCGCCGAAAAGCAGGCGGAGCAGGCGCTGCGCCACGAGTACATGTTCCGCAAGGCGATGGAGGATTCGCTGGTGGTCGGCATCCGCGCCATCGCGCTGGACGGCCGCATCACCTACGTCAATCCGGCGTTCTGCCGCATCACCGGCTTTAGCGAGGCGGAGCTGATTGGGCTGTTGCCGCCGTACCCGTACTGGTCGCCGGATATCGCCCACCACAACTATGACGCGTTGCGCCAGACGCTGTCCGGCGAGCAGTCGCAGCAGCTGTTCGAATCGGTGATGCAGCGCAAGAATGGCGAGCGTTTCTATGCGCAGATGCTGATTTCGCCGCTGATCGACGCCGACGGCCACCAGACCGGCTGGATGGCGGCGCTGACCGACATGACCGAGAAGCGCCACGCGCAGCAGATGCTGGAGGCGGCCAACGAGCGCTTCATCGCGGTGATCGAGGGCCTGGACGCGGCGGTGGCGGTGGTGCGCGGCGAAAGCCAGCAGCTGCTGTTCTGCAACCACCGCTACCGCGAATGGTTGGCCGCACCGGCCACGGAGGACAGCTCGGAGTGCTGCGACCTGCGCCTGTACCGCCTGCTGCAACAGGCCAGCGCCGACCAGGAAATCTGGCTGGACGACCTGCAGTGCTGGTTCCTGCTGCGCTCGCGCCCGGTGCGCTGGGTCGACAGCGAGATGGCGCAGATGCTGATCCTCACCGACATCACCGAGCAGCACGACGCCGAGCAGCGCTACCAGGAACAGATGGCCAAGCTGCAGGCCACCTCGCGCCTGATCACCATGGGCGAGATGGCATCGACGCTGGCGCACGAGCTGAACCAGCCGCTGTCGGCGATCGCCAACTACCAGGCCGGCTGCGTCGAGCGCCTGCGGCAGGGCCGCGCCACGCCGGAATCGCTGATCCCGGTGATGGAAAAGATCACCGCACAGGCGGAGCGCGCCGGCAAGATCGTGCGCCGGGTGCGCGAATTCGTGAAGCAGAGCGAGCCGGTGTGCAAGCCGTGCCAGGTGTCCGACATCATCGACGCCGCGCTGGCGATCGCCGAGATCGAGGCGCGCCGCCTCGGCTCGGTGATCAACGTGCACCTTGCGGCCAACCTTCCCGCCGTCAACGTCGACCCGATCCTGATCGAGCAGGTGCTGCTCAACCTGATCAAGAACGGCATGGAGGCAATGCAGCAGCTGCCGCCGGCGCAGCGCGAACTGCAGGTCAGCGTGCAGCGTAGCAGCAGCAAGCGGGTGGAGGTGGCGATCGTCGATTGCGGCCACGGCGTGCCGGACGACATCAAGTCGCAGCTGTTCGACGCCTTCTTCACCACCAAGAGCGAAGGCATGGGCATGGGACTGAACATCTGCCGCTCGATCGTCGAATTCCATCAGGGTCAACTCTCGGTGGAAGACCATCCGCTGGGTGGTACCATTTTCCGATTCACTTTGCCGGTATACGAGCCATGACTGCGAGCAAATCCATCACCATCCATATCGTTGACGACGACGAGGCGTTCCGCGACTCGCTGGTCTGGCTGCTGGAAAGCCACGACTACCGCGTGATTTGCCACGACCATGCCGAGGCCTTTCTCGCCGGCTTCCGCCCGGAGTCGAGCGTCGGCTGCCTGATCCTCGACATCCGCATGCCGGGCATGAGCGGGCTGGAGCTGTACGAAGAGCTGCAGGCGCGCGGCAACCGCTGGCCGGTGATCTTCATTACCGGCCACGGCGACGTGCCGATGGCGGTGCAGGCGGTGAAGCGCGGCGCCTATGACTTCCTGGAAAAACCGTTCAACCAGGAGGCGCTGCTGCTGGCGGTGAACAGCGCACTGGAGGCGGCGGCCAGCCTGCAGCAGAGCACCACGCTGGCGCAGCAGTGCGAGGCGCGGCTGCAGACGCTGACCACGCGCGAGCGCGAGGTGCTGGAGCGGGTGCTCGAGGGCAAGATGAACAAGGTGATCGCCGACGACCTCGGCATCAGCATCAAGACCGTCGAGGCGCATCGCGGCAAGATGATGGACAAGATGGGGGTGCGCTCGATCGCCGATCTGGTGCAGACCGTGGTCGCCTACCGCCAGCAAAAAGGCGGCGCCTGACGCGGCCGCATTTCCGGCGGCGGTACCGGACTTTATCCGCCATGCTTGGCTCTGCGGCCGGCGGGCGATGCGGCGGGCAAAACCGGCCCTGAAGGGTACGGACAAGCCGCTAACTGCGGTGTTGCCGGGTTTGCGCCTGGAATTATCAGGCGTGGCCCCTCCGCCTTGCCTTTGTGCCTTCTCCAGCCTGTGCCGCGACAAAACATGGGTTAACAGGCCCTGAAAACATTGCGGCCAACCTTGCAAGGTTGGCCGCAGTGTTTCTGGCGGAGCGGCTGATCAGGCGCTGCTGCTGTCGCTCTTGGGCTGCAGCTTGCCGGCGAGGAAGTCGTCGTAGCCCTGCTGCACCAGTTCAAAGGTCTGCTGGATGCCGCTGGCGATGTCGCCGCCCAGCACCTTCAGTCCTTCCAGAATATCCCTGGCCTCGTTGAAGCCCTGCTCGAAGCCGCCGCGCACCAGCGCGACGAAACTGGTGGCCCGCTCTTCCTCGCTCATTTCCGGATGCTGCTGCGCGTAGGCGTCGTAAAAACCGAGCGACAGCGACAGGATGCGCTCGGCGGTGGCCGCCGCGCTGTTGTCCTGCTTGTCGGCGGCCGTCTGCAACGCATCGGGGCCGAAATCCGGCGCCAGCAGCTCGTTGATCTTGTCGATGGCGCTGCGGTACAGCAGTTGCTGCGACTTGTTGCCGGCGCCGATCGAGACGTTGAGGCTGTCGATCACCTGGGCGTTCATCTCGTCGCGCGCACTGCGCTCCAGCGCCGACGGCTTGTTGAGGCGGCCGGGCGCGTTGCTGGCCTGGCTGTTCTGGGCGGCGGGTGTCAGCGACGACATCCCCGGGGTGGGAAACAAGGACATGGCAAACTCCCGCAGGTTGGCTGGGCGTGGCTATCTCCTTGACGTTATAGTGCTTTTTTACGTGGCTGCCGCCGTTTGCCGTGAGCCACACGCAAAAAAGGCAGCCCGCAGGCTGCCTTTTGTCGTGACCGCCTGTGCGCGATCAGAAGGCGAAATGCTCGTCCGCCAGCGTCATCAGCGGCTTGGAACCACCCTTGATGGTGGCTTTCAGCGCCTCAACTTCCGGCAGCAGCTTGGCGAAGTAGAAGCGGGCGGTGGCGATCTTGGCCTTGTAGAAATCGTCGCTGCCGGTTTCCAGCTTGGCGTAGGCCACTTCCGCCATCCGCGCCCACAGCCAGGCGTAGGTCAGGTGACCGAGCAGGCGCAGGTAGTCGCTGGCGGCGGCGCCGGCTTCGTCACGGTCCTTCATCGACGCCATGCCGATGCCCATGGTGATGTCGCCGATGTCCTTCAGTAGCTTGGCCAGCGGGGCCACGAATTCGGCCAGTTGCGCGTTGCTCTCGTTGGCCTGGCAGAACTTGTGGATCTGCTTGGTGAACTTGCGCAGCTTCTGGCCCTGATCCAGCAGTACCTTGCGGCCGAGCAGGTCGAGGGCCTGGATGCCGTTGGTGCCTTCGTAGATCTGCGAGATGCGGCAGTCGCGCACCAGCTGTTCCATGCCCCACTCGCGGATGAAGCCGTGGCCGCCGAATACCTGCATGCCAAGGTTGGCCGCAGTGTAGCCGTTGTCGGTCATGAAGGCCTTGGCCACCGGGGTCAGCAGCGCCACCAGGTCGGCGGCATCGGTGCGCGCGTCGGCGTCCGGATGCTTTTCTTCGATGTCCAGCTGCAGCGCCAGCAGTGCGGCCAGTGCACGGCCGGCTTCGGTGTAGGCCTTCTGCGTCAGCAGCATGCGGCGCACGTCGGGGTGCACGATGATCGGGTCGGCGGCTTTTTCCGGGAATTTGGCGCCGGCCATGGCGCGCATCTGCAGACGCTCGCGGGCATAGGTCAGTGCACCCTGGAACGCGGCCTCACCCAGGCCCAGGCCCTGCATGCCGCAGCCGAGGCGCGCGGCGTTCATCATGGTGAACATGCAAGCCAGGCCCTTGTTGGCCTCGCCGATCAGGTAGCCGCGGGCGCCGTCGAGGTTGATGACGGCAGTGGCGTTGGCCTTGATGCCCATCTTGTGTTCCAGGCTGCCGCAGTACACGCTGTTGCGGCTGCCGTCGGCGTGGAATTTCGGCACGATGAACAGCGAAATGCCTTTCACGTCCTTCGGTGCGTCCGGCAGGCGCGCCAGCACCAGATGGATGATGTTGTCGGCCATGTCGTGCTCGCCGGCAGAGATGAAGATCTTGGTGCCGGTGATGCTGTAGCTGCCGTCGCCGTTGGGTTCGGCGCGGGTTTTCAGCAGGCCGAGGTCGGTGCCGCAGTGCGGCTCGGTCAGGCACATGGTGCCGGTCCAGCTGCCATCGACCAGGTGCGGCAGGTAGGTGGCCTTCTGTTCATCGCTGCCGTGGGCGTGGATGGCGGAGTAGGCGCCGTGGCTCAGGCCGGGGTACATCGACCAGGCGACGTTGGCCGAGCACTGCATCTCGATGATCGGGAAGGACAGTGTCTTGGGCATGCCCTGGCCGCCGTAGGCCGGATCGCAGTCCAGCGCGGTGAAGCCCAGCTCGCAGAACTGCTTGTACGCTTCCTTGAAGCCGACCGGGGTGGTGACCGACTTGGTGGCGGCGTCGAAGGTGCAGCCTTCTTCGTCGGCCGGGCGGTTCAGCGGTGCCAGCTCGTTTTCGCAGAATTGGGCCGCCGCCTCCAGATAAGACGAGAAAATGTCCTGTGTGGCTTCTTCATAACCCGGCAGCGAGGGCAGGGTATCCTGAACTTTGATCAGTTCGTGCAGGACAAAGTCGAAATCGCGCAGCGGTGCTTGATAAGCGGGCATGATGGTCTCCGTATTAATGCACGGCCCGGATGCAACGGGTCGTTTCTCGTATCGTGTTGGGGTGGCGGCACAAAACCGTGTGCTGGGGCCTAGTGTGCACAGTGATATGCGTTTAAGTCAAACGCTTGTTTTATTTTTTGACAGGCATGGCAGTGCCGGCCGCGGAAAGGACGCAAGTAAGCAATGAGTATCAAGCGCTGGTTATTGCGACATATGCCGCATCCGGGGGTACGGTTGGCCAGTTCGCCCCTGCTGCGGCCGTTGGCGCCGTATCTGGGCCATGCCGCGCTGTGGAGCCTGCAGCGACGCAAGGTGGCACTGGCGGTCGCGGTCGGCCTGTTTTCCGGGTTGATGCCGGGGCCGACACAGATGCTGACGGCGGCGCTGCTGGCGTTGCTTTTTCGCATCAACCTGCCGGTGGCGCTGGCCTGCACCCTGTATACCAATCCGCTGACCTATCTGCCGCTGTACTACCTGGCCTTCGAGCTGGGCAAGCTGCTGCTGGGGATGAATGGCGAACTGGTGATGCCGCCGTTCCCGGTGTTCGATGGTGAACACCTGTGGCAATGGCAGCATGCGGTAATGGAATGGACCCTGCACATGGGGTGGCCGCTGCTGGTGGGGGTGCCGGCACTGGGGCTGACCTTCGGCCTTGCCGGATATGTTATCGTGATGCTGTTATGGCAATGCGTGGTGTTGCGGCAGTGGCGCAGACGAAAGGAAGTCCGTGGATCTGACTGAAAAGAAACTGGCTGGCGAGCAGGTGTTCAACGGCGGTTTCATCAAGGTGCAGCGCGATAGCGTGTCCTTGCCGGACGGCAGCACGGCATGGCGTGAGTACATCCGCCACCCCGGCGCGGTGGCGGTGCTGGCGCTGTCCGACGATGGCAAGCTGCTGCTGGAGCGCCAGTTCCGCTATCCGCTGGCGCGCACTTTTCTGGAAATCCCGGCCGGCAAGATCGATCCGCAAGAGGCGCCGTTGGCTACCGCCAGGCGCGAACTGCTGGAAGAAACCGGCTACCGGGCAGCAAACTGGTTTTATCTTGGCAAGGCGTATCCGTGCATCGGCTATTCTGACGAGGTGATTCACTATTATCTGGCAACCGCGCTGACCGCCGGCGAGCGGCAGCTGGACGAGGGTGAATTCCTGGAAGTGCTGACTGTGCCACTGGCCGAGGTAATGACGATGACACTGGATGGCCGCATCTGCGACAGCAAGAGCCTGGTCGGCCTGCACTGGTTGGCCGCATGGCAACGCGGGGAGCTGCGTTGTGAAGCCCTTTGACGCGCATCACGAGCGTCGCGGCGGCAAACGCCTGCGCATGGGCTGCCGTGCCAAGGTGAAATCGCGCCATACCGGCGAAACCTACTATGGCGAATGCGTGGATCTGTCGGTGGATGGCCTCGCCATCCGCTCTGCGTTTGTACCGCAATTCGGCGAGATCCTGGAGGTCACCATCATCGTGCCGCCGGTCGGCGCGGTGTACAGCAAGCCGTTCGAGGCGGTGGTGGAAGTGCGGCGCTGCAATGAGGTGGAGCGCGGCAAGCTATATGAAATCGGCGCAAAAATTATCAAACGCTAGTTAATTCATTTGCATGAATTGCTTGTCCTGAAAAAGTCGCTGGAATGGCGGCTTTTTTCATTTGCAGTAGCGCTACTGTGCTATACCCAAAAAAACAGATGCAGCTTGTTAGTCCACTGATAACTTGGCAAGGGGGAAGAACGGTGCGATTGGCACCGTTCCCGCTCCGCTTGCCTCCAGCAGGAGGGTTAAGCCATGAGCCCCGACATCTTCAGCAGTTTCGCTTCCCGTTTCGATCGCACTCGCGAAGAAGAATTGACCATTCAGGAGTACCTGGAACTGTGCAAGCAGGATCGCACAGCCTATGCGTCTGCGGCCGAACGCATGCTGATGGCGGTGGGCGAGCCGGAAGTGGTCGATACCCGCCATGATCCCCGCCTGTCACGCATCTTCAGCAACAAGATCATCCGTGTTTACCCGGCATTCCGTGACTTTTACGGCATGGAAGAAGTGGTGGAGCAGGTAGTGTCCTACTTCCGCCATGCCGCGCAGGGGCTGGAAGAGAAGAAACAGATACTCTACCTGCTGGGGCCGGTCGGCGGCGGCAAGTCCTCCATCGCCGAGAAACTGAAAGAGCTGATGGAGCGGGTGCCGTTCTATGCCATCAAGGGCAGCCCGGTCAACGAATCGCCGCTGGGGTTGTTCAACTACGACGAGGACGGCCCGATCCTGGAAGAGCAGTACGGCATTCCGCGCCGCTACCTGCGCGGCATTCCCAGCCCGTGGGCGGTGAAGCGGCTGCACGAGTTCAACGGCGACATCAGCCAGTTCCGCGTGGTGCGGCGTTATCCCTCGGTGCTGAAACAGATCGCGGTGGCCAAGACCGAGCCGGGCGACGAAAACAACCAGGACATCAGCTCGCTGGTGGGCAAGGTCGACATCCGCAAGCTGGAAAGCTACGCCCAGGACGACCCGGATGCCTACAGCTACTCCGGCGGCCTGTGCCTGGCCAACCAGGGGCTGCTGGAATTCGTGGAAATGTTCAAGGCGCCGATCAAGGTGCTGCACCCGCTGCTGACCGCCACCCAGGAGGGCAACTTCAAGGGCACCGAAGGCTTTGGCGCCATCCCGTTCGACGGCATCATCCTCGCCCACTCCAACGAGAGTGAATGGAAGCAGTTCCGCAACAACAAGAACAACGAAGCCTTCCTCGACCGTATCTATATCGTCAAGGTGCCGTACTGCCTGCGCGTCACCGACGAAACCCGCATCTACGACAAGCTGATCCGCAACTCGTCGCTGGGCGGCGCACCGTGCGCACCGGGTACCCTGAAGATGATGGCGCAGTTCTCGGTGCTGTCGCGGCTGAAGGATCCGGAAAACTCCAGCCTGTTCAGCAAGATGCAGGTCTACGACGGCGAAAACCTGAAGGACACCGATCCGAAGGCCAAGTCACAGCAGGAGTACCGCGATTTCGCCGGCGTCGACGAAGGCATGAGCGGGCTGTCGACCCGTTTCGCCTACAAGATCCTGTCCAAGGTGTTCAACTTCGACCACACCGAGGTGGCGGCCAACCCGGTACACCTGCTCTACGTGCTGGAACAGCAGGTCGAGCGCGAGCAGTTCCCGCCGGAACTGGAGCAGAAATATCTCACCTTCATCAAGGAGTTTCTGGCACCGAAGTATGTCGAATTTATTGGCAAGGAAATCCAGACCGCCTATCTGGAAAGCTACTCCGAGTACGGCCAGAACATTTTTGACCGTTATGTGACCTTTGCCGACTACTGGATTCAGGATCAGGAGTATCGCGATCAGGATACCGGCGAAAGCTTTGACCGCAACTCGCTCAATGCCGAACTGGAGAAGATCGAGAAACCGGCCGGCATCTCCAACCCGAAAGACTTCCGCAACGAGATCGTCAACTTCGTGTTGCGGGCACGGGCCAACAATGCCGGCAAGAACCCGACCTGGACCAGTTACGAGAAGCTGCGCACGGTCATCGAGAAGAAAATGTTCTCCAATACCGAGGAGCTGCTGCCGGTGATCAGCTTCAATGCCAAGGCCAGTGCCGACGAGGCCAAAAAGCACGAAGACTTTGTCAACCGCATGGTGACCAAAGGCTACACCCCGAAACAGGTCCGTTTACTGTGCGAATGGTATCTGCGGGTGCGCAAGTCGTCCTGAGCAATAGCGGCGCCAACGTTGGCCGCGGGGCCTGCGGCCAACGTCCGTGCCGCACACAAGGCTAGGAGACAATCATGTCGAATATCATCGACAGAAGACTCAACGGCAAGAACAAGTCGGCGGTTAACCGCGAGCGTTTTTTGCGCCGCTTCAAGGCCCAGATCAAGGAGGCCGTCGGCAAGGCCATCAAGGGGCGCAGCATCACCGATATCGACAGCGGCGAGAGCGTGTCCATCCCGGTAAAGGACATCTCCGAGCCGACTTTTCACCATGGCCGCGGTGGCCGCAGCGACCAGATTCACCCCGGTAACGAGGAGTTCATCCGCGGTGACCGCATCAACCGTCCGCAGGGCGGCGGCGGCGGCGGGGGCGGGGGCGGCGGCAAGGCCAGCAACGAAGGCGAGGGCGAGGATGACTTTGCCTTCCAGCTGTCGCGCGAAGAATTTATGAACGTGTTTTTCGAGGACCTGGCACTCCCCAACCTGATCAAGACCCAGCTGATGGGCATCGAGGAGATGAAATCGGTGCGCGCCGGCTATACCAATGACGGTACCCCGGCCAATATCAGCATCGTGCGCTCGCTGCGCGGCGCGCTGGCGCGGCGGGTGGCGATGGCGGCACCGACGCTGCGCCAGCTGCGCGAGGCGGAGGAAGACCTCGACACGCTGCTGGAGTCCGATGCGGACAACGGCCCGGAGGTGCGCGAGCGGCGCAAGCGCATCCACGCGCTGCGCGAGAAGGTCAACCGCATCCCGTTCATCGACCCCTACGACCTGCGCTACAACAACCGTGTCAAGCAGCCCAAGCCGACCAGCCAGGCGGTGATGTTCTGCATTATGGACGTGTCCGGCTCGATGGATGAGTCAAAAAAGGACATGGCCAAGCGCTTTTTCATCCTGCTGTACCTGTTTTTGCAGCGCAATTACGAAAAAATCGAGGTGGTGTTCATCCGCCATCACACCAGTGCGGTGGAGGTCAGCGAGGAGGACTTCTTCCACTCCCGCGAATCCGGCGGTACCGTGGTGTCGTCGGCGCTGAACCTGATGCACGACATCGTGCAGAAGCGCTACGCCAACCGCGACTGGAACATCTACGCGGCACAGGCCTCCGATGGCGACAACTGGGACAGCGACTCGGCCAACTGCGGCCGCATCATGCAGGAAAGCCTGCTGCCGTGGTGCCAGTACTTCGCCTACATCGAGATCACCCAGGGCGAGCCGCAAAACCTGTGGTACGAGTACCTGAAAGTGGCAGAGCACTACAAGCACTTTGCGATGCAGAAGATCGGCTCGCCGGCGGACATTTACCCGGTGTTCCGCGAGCTGTTCAAGCGCCAGCCAGCCACCCGCTAGCCCCCGGCAGCACACACTATGGAGAGCGAGGCATCATGAAACCGATCTCTACCGGCTCCGAATGGACCTTTGACCTGATTGAACGCTACGACGCCGCTATCCGCGAGATCGCGCACGGCGAGTTTCACCTCGACACCTACCCGGTGCAGCTGGAGATCATCACCGCCGAGCAGATGATGGACGCCTATTCCTCGGTCGGCATGCCGGTCAACTACCAGCACTGGAGCTTCGGCAAGCACTTCGTGCAGACCGAGAAGGGCTACAAGCGCGGCCAGATGGGGCTGGCCTATGAAATCGTGATCAATTCCAATCCCTGCATCGCCTACCTGATGGAAGAGAACACCATGACCATGCAGGCGCTGGTAATCGCCCACGCCGCCTATGGTCATAACAGCTTCTTCAAGGGCAATTACCTGTTCCGCACCTGGACCGATGCCTCGGCCATCGTCGATTATCTGGTGTTCGCCAAACAGTACATCAGCCGCTGCGAGGAGCGCTACGGCATCGATGCGGTGGAAGAGCTGCTGGATTCCTGCCACGCGCTGATGAACTACGGTGTCGACCGCTACAAGCGGCCGCAGAAGCTGTCGCTGGCTGAGGAGCAGGCACGGCAGGTCGAGCGTGAAAACTACCTGCAGCTGCAGGTCAACGACCTGTGGCGCACCATTCCGCGCCGGGAAAAGGACGGTGCCAGCCGGGCGGCGCCGCGCTTCCCGTCGGAGCCGCAGGAAAACATCCTTTATTTCATCGAAAAATCGGCGCCGCTACTGGAGCCGTGGCAGCGCGAGATCGTGCGCATCGTGCGCAAGGTGGCGCAGTATTTCTATCCGCAACGCCAGACCCAGGTGATGAACGAGGGCTGGGCCACCTTCTGGCACTACACGCTGATGAACCGGTTGTACGACAAGGAGATGCTGACCGATGGCGCGATGATGGAATTCTTGCAGAGTCACACCAATGTGGTGTACCAGCCACCGGTGACCGCACGCTGGTACAACGGCATCAACCCGTACGCGCTGGGTTTCTCCATGTACCAGGACATCAAGCGCATCTGCGAAGCCCCCTCCGACGAGGACAGGCAGTGGTTCCCGGATATCGCCGGCACGCCGTGGCGGCCGGTGCTGGAATTCGCGATGAAGAACTTCAAGGACGAGAGCTTCATCTCGCAATACCTGTCGCCCAAGCTGATCCGCGATTTCCGCTTTTTTGCCATCCGCGACGACGACCGCGACGACAAGCTGGAGGTGTCTGCCATTCACGACGAACAGGGCTACCAGGCGATTCGCGCCACCTTGTCGGAGCAGTACAACCTCGGCTCGCGCGAGCCGAACATCCAGGTGTGGTCGGTGAACGTGCGCGGCGACCGCGGCCTGACGCTGCGCCATACCCGCCACAACCGCAAGCCGCTGGACGAGGCCAGCGCACAGGAGGTGCTGAAGCATGTCGCCAAACTGTGGGGCTTTGGTGTCAAGCTGGAAAGTGTCGACGGCGACGGCGCGGTGCAACAGCGTTTCGACTGCCATCCGGAGGCGGCACAGGCCAGTCTCTGACTTGCCCGCCGATGTGAAAAACTTGCGGCCAACGTTGGCCGCAAGTCATATGCGCCGTTCGGGTTGCATGGCGATATCAGAACCTGTTCAAGGTCTTTTCGCGGCTGCGGCCACGCGCTGCAAGGATTACCGGCCTGCCGGCACCGTGCACCCCGGCAGCAGGCATGTCTGGTTGCGGCCCCGGTGCTTGGCAAGATACAGCGCCCTGTCGGCGTGTTCGATCAGCTGGTGTTCCTCGGGTAATGCCGTTGCCGGCTGGCAATACAGCCCGATGCTGACGGTCACTACCGCGCGCTGTGCCGGATTGTCGCTGGCTGCCGGAATGGCCAGCTGCTCCACCGCGCTGCGGATGCGCTCGGCAATCTGCATCGCATCCGGCTCGTTGCAGCCGTCCAGGATCGCAATGAATTCCTCACCGCCGTAGCGTGCCAGAGTATCGCCATCGCGCAGCTGCTGCGTAATGCAGGCCGCAACCTGGCGCAGGCAGTTGTCGCCCTGTACATGGCCGAAGTTGTCGTTAAAACGCTTGAAATGATCGATATCGGCCATCAGTACGGTAAACGGGCGCGCCAGCTCCGGCGGGCGATGGCGGATGGCGTCCAGCACGTTGTCGAAATGGCGGCGTGAAAACAGGCCGGTCAGGCTATCGCGGATCGAGGTCTCGTACGCCTGGCTGTAGGAATTTTGCAGCCGCTTTTGCAGACGGAACACCTCGAACAGTAGCGCGCCCAGCATGACGGTAGCTGCAAACTGCTCGAAAAACCTCGAAGCATACCAACCAACAGTCAGGCGGTGGCTGGATGAAAAGATCAGCACCAGATACAGCACATAGCCATAGCAGCACAGCGCCAGCCAGCAGTGAAAGGCACTGCGCAGCCGGGTCGCCAGCAACACGCTGGCCAGCGCCCCGGTCCAGCACAGCAGCAGGACCAGGAGCAGGCCGCTGCTGTGTAGTGCATGGTAGTCGCCCTGGTCACTGATCAGCCGGCCCAAGTCCGGCAGGTATGGCGGCAGGATTTGTATGGCAAGCCATATCAGAGTGATGGTCAGCAGCAGGCAGCAAAGCAGGAAGCTGCCGCTCTGATGCAAGGATAATGGCCGCTTCGACTGTCGTGCCAGGCACAGCATTGCCAGCATGATCAGCAAGGCAAAGCCGGCAAGACGGGCAAACCACAGCCAGACGCTCAGGTGCGAGCCGGGAGTTATGCCATATGGTTTCGGCAGCAGCCCCGGCAGTATCAGCAGCCGATACATCGCCATCAGTGCCGAAAAGGCAAAGGCGGTACCGAGCAGGCCGGTGGCGGGGCGGCGCTTGACATAAAAATGCAGCAGGATCAGGTAGGCAATGATGCTGTTGTTGAGTGCCTGTGCGGTGATCATTACCGGGCGCAGATTGCTGCTGATAACCGGCTGGTTGGCATGGGGCAGCAATAAGGCGGCTGCTATCGTCATCAGCAGCATCAGCACACCGGCCAGAATCATGGCAGGGCGGCTGGATGTGACGGAGAAGTTGTCTTTCATGCGGTAACTGTAGATACACGCAACGCGTAGGGGATAAGACGCTGCGGTACGCAGGAGCTGTTGGCAACGATAAATAATTTGCCGATTGTAGCCTGCAGGCGCATTACTGCGGCAGTATTTTATGACATTTTCAATTGTGTGCAAGCAATGCCGATGGTCTTCGATAAGCTTTTCTTGTGTTGTCGGTATGTTACTTCGGTGCCTGGGGTAAGGCGGTTTGGCCGACGTTGGCATGGCCATCGGGTGGCGTGATCATGTCGCCACGACAGAGCGACCGGCCGGGTGCCGGCATGCGGCCATGAAACGACAAGGCCAGCCGGTGAGGCTGGCCTGCGGGCGGGGCATGGGCCGGCGGTCGTGTGTAGCGGTCAGTGCAGGCCCAGCACGTCCTGCATGTCGAAGACGCCGCGCGGCTTGGCGGCCAGCCACTTGGCGGCGCGCACGGCACCGTTGGCGAAAGTGGCGCGGCTGGAAGCCTTGTGGGTGATCTCCACGCGCTCGCCCAGCGCGGCAAACAACACGGTATGATCGCCGACCACGTCGCCGGCGCGCACGGTGGCAAAGCCGATAGTGCCCGGATCACGCTCGCCGGTGACGCCTTCGCGGCCGTAGACGGCACACTGTTTCAGGTCGCGGCCCAGCGCATTGGCCACCACTTCGCCCATGCGCAGCGCAGTGCCGGACGGGGCATCGACCTTGAAGCGGTGGTGCGCTTCGGTGATCTCGACATCGTAGCCTTCGTTCAGCACGTGGGCGGCCATGTCCAGCAGCTTGAAGGTAAGGTTCACCCCCACGCTGAAGTTGGCCGCAAACACGATGCCGATCTGCTCGCCGGCAGCGGCGATGGCGGCCTTGCCGGCGTCGTCAAAACCGGTGGTGCCGATGATCATCTGCACCTTTTTCTCGACGCAGGCGGCCAGATGCGCGAGCGTGCCTTCCGGGCGGGTGAAGTCGATCACCACGTGTGCGCCATCCAGTGCCGCGTTGAAGTCGGTACTGATCCTGACGCCGGTGTCGCGGCCCATGAACAGGCCGGCGTCCTGGCCGACAAACGGCGACCCTTCGCGTTCCAGCGCTGCGTGCAGGCGGGTTTCAGGGGTGTCGAGTACGGATTCGATCAGCGTGCGGCCCATGCGGCCAGCGGCGCCGACGATGACAATGTTCAGGCTCATCAATTCTGTCCGGCAGGTGGTGGGTTGTCGATGGCGGGGCGGGCGGCAGGGAAGGCGTTGCCTTCCACCCGGGTGACGGTGTCCTTGTCAAAGAATACGGTCAGGCGTTTTTCTTCCGCCGGCTGGCTCTGGCGTTCGATGCGGTAAGGGTAATCCCAGCGGTCGGCATGGAAGATGTCGTTCAGCAGCGGTGTACCCAGCAGGAAGCGCACTTGCGAGCGGGTCATGCCCGGTTTGACGCGGGCGACCGCATCCTCGGTCACGTAATTGCCTTGCTGGATCACCATGCGGTGAGGCGAAAACCAGGTCATCGGATTGACCGAGGAGCAGGCCGACAACAGCAGGCTGGTTATGAAAAACGTAGAAATTGTCTTGAACATCTTGACCACACCACCGTACGGGTTGGGGAATCCTGGAAAAGGTTTTATCATACTGTAAGACTACTAACCAAAGATACCCACCCTGCCATGATGAACAAAGCCAGCCATCTCAAAGACATCGGCCTGAAAGCAACCGGCCCGCGCCTGCGTATCATGGAACTGTTCGAGAGCAGCAAGGATCGCCATCTGTCGGCTGAGGATGTTTACAAGAAGCTGATTGCCGAGGATGCCGACATCGGTCTGGCCACCATCTATCGCGTGCTGACGCAGTTCGAACAGGCCGGCATCCTGATTCGCCATCACTTCGAATCCGGCAAGGCTGTCTATGAGCTGAACGAGGGCGGTCATCATGACCACATGGTGTGCTACCGCTGCGGCAAGGTAACCGAGTTCTACGACCCGAAAATCGAGGAACTGCAAAACCAGATTGCCGCACAGCACGGTTTCAGCATCCAGGATCACTCGCTCTATATGTACGGTGAATGCGAAGACTGCAGCAAGAGTGAGCGCAAGCCTTTCCGTCGATGATCCCCTGGCTGGGGCGGAGTCTGCAATTCCCGCCCGTATCGCAGGCAATGGCCGAGCCGGATGGCCTGCTGGCCGCCGGCGGCGACCTGTCCGTTGCCCGCCTGCTTGCCGGTTATTCTCACGGCATTTTCCCCTGGTTTTCTGTGGATGATCCCATCCTGTGGTGGTCGCCGTCGCAGCGCATGGTGCTGGAGCCGGGTGCCCTCAAGGTCTCGCGCTCGATGTCCAAGGTATTGCGCAACCGCCGCTACCGCGTGACCACCGATCACGCCTTCGGTGCCGTGATGCGGTCCTGTGCCGTGCTGCGCGACGAGCAGGGCGGCACCTGGATCACCGCGGAGATGATCGCCGCCTATACTGAATTGCATCGGCAGGGTTATGCCCATTCCTTTGAAGTGTGGATGGATGACGAGCTGGCCGGCGGGCTGTACGGGGTTGCCATCGGCGGCATGTTTTATGGCGAGTCGATGTTCCATTGCCGGCGTGACGCCTCCAAGATCGCCTTCATCCACATGGCGCGGCATCTGTTCGCCTGCGGTATCGGGCTGATCGACTGCCAGATGCCGACCGCGCATCTTGCCAGCCTTGGCGCACACCTGATCGGGCGGGAGCCGTTTGTCGCCCGGGTGCAGCAATTGCTGCGTTGTTCACTGCCGGATACCGTGTGGGATTACGTCTACGATCATGAGCCATCGCGATAACGACGCCATTGCCGTCATCCATTTTTATACCACGGCACCATATGCCTGCAGCTATCTGGATAACCGCCAGGCGCGCTCCCAGGTTGCGGTGCCGGCAGATGCGATCGACAGCACGGTCTACAGCCAGCTGGTGGGGCTGGGCTTCCGGCGCAGCGGCCATTTTACCTACCGGCCGTACTGTGACAGCTGCCATGCCTGTGTGCCGGTGCGCATCCCGGTGGCGCGCTTCGTGCCGGACCGCAGCCAGCGCCGTGCACTGCGCCGTCATGGCGAGCTGAGTACGCAGATCCTGCCGCTCAGCTTTGTCGACGAGCATTTCCAGCTGTACCGCCGCTACCAGCAGGCGCGCCACGACGGTGGCGGCATGTCGGAGGACGATCCGGGCCAGTACGCGGAGTTCATCCTGAAGAGCCGGGTCGAGAGCTGGCTGGTAGAATTTCGCGAGCAGGGCGTGCTGCGCATGATCAGCCTGATCGACCGGCTGGATGACGGCCTGTCGGCGGTGTACACCTTTTTCGATCCGGACCAGCCGCGTACCGCATACGGCGTTTACAACGTGCTGTGGCAGGTCGATCTTGCCCGCCGGCTGCAACTGTCCTATCTCTATCTCGGCTACTGGATCGCTGAATCTCCAAAGATGGCGTACAAGACGCGCTACCGGCCGCTGGAGCGGCTGGATGATGGCCGCTGGCACATGTTCGAGCCCTGATTGCGGCCAACCTTGCGGCGCCGGCGGCAGTGACCGTGTGCGTGCCGGTCAGGACTGGTGTTGCAGTAGCGGTGCGCCGTCCCGGAACAGGATCATTTCGCCGGCCTGCATCGCCGTCCACTGTTCGTTGTCGGTCAGCGGCACGGTGGCGATCACCGCGACACGGTCGTCGGGGGTGGTCACGGTGGCAAAGTCGACGGTGACGTCCTCGTCGACCAGGTGCGCGGCCGGAAACGGCGCCTGGCGCACGATGTAGTGCAGCTTGGTGCTGCAGTGGGTGATCAGCCAGTCGCCGTTGGACAGCATGAAGTTGAAGACGCCGTGGCCGTGCAGCTCTGCGGCCAGGCGCGCGATCTCGGCAAACAGCGTGGCGGTGTCCGGCGGCGTGCACCACTTGGCGCGCAGCGCTTCCATGATGTAGCAGAACGCGGCCTCGGAATCGGTGCTGCCTACCGCGTTGTAGTAGCAGCCGGGGCGGGCGTGGAAATCCTTCAGGTCGCCGTTGTGGGCAAAGATCCAGTACTGGCCCCAGATCTCGCGCTGGAACGGGTGGCAATTGGCGAGGTTGATCACGCCCTGCGTCGCCTTGCGGATGTGCGCGATCACGTTTTGCGACTTGATCGGGTACTGCCGCACCAGCGCCGACACCGGTGAATCGGCCGACGGCTTGTCGTCGATGAACAGGCGCACGCCCTTGCCCTCGAAAAAGGCGATGCCCCAGCCATCGGCGTGATGGTCGGTCAGCCCGCCGCGGCGGTGGAAGCCCTCGAAGGAAAACAGGATGTCGGTCGGGGTATTGCAGTTCATGCCGAGCAGCTGGCACATGGCGAGTCCGTTTCTGCGGTGTTGCCGGGGGATGGACAAGATCCCATTGTTTCATGCAGCGGCGTGCGCGCCAAGCCCGTTGCCACCCCGGGTGCGGGCAGGGCTTGCAATTTGCAGTAACATCACCACCTTTGCTTTCTTTTCCGGGGGAGATGGCGATGACCACCATCGTGGTAGTACGCAAGAACGGGCAGATCGCCATCGCGGCGGACAGTCAGACCACGTTTGGCGACGACCAGCGTTTGCCGGCGGCCTATGACGTGTTTCACGACAAGATATTCCGCCTGGGCGACAGCTACCTGGCCATTGCCGGCTCGGCGGCGCACGACCTGGTGCTGCAGGGTGCGCTGAAGGGAACGAAATCGCGCGACCTGTCCAGCCGCAGCGGCCTGTTCGAGACCTTTCGCAAGATCCATCCCAAGCTGAAAGACCACTTTTTCCTGCGCCCGGAAGAAGACGAGGAAGACCCGTACGAGTCCAGCCAGATGATGGTGCTGGTCGCCAATGGCCACGGCATCTTCGGTGTCTATCCGATGCGCGAGGTGTACGAATTTTCCCGTTTCTGGGCCATCGGCTCCGGCCGCAAGTTCGCGATGGGTGCGATGCACGCGCTGTACGACAGCGCGCTGGACGCCAGGGCGATCGCCGAGGCGGCGGTGCATGCCGGTACCGAGTTCGACGCCAGCAGCGCGTTGCCGATGTCGCTCTACACTGTTTCGATTGATAAGGATTTTGACAAATGAACCAAGCCGATACCCTGCAGCGCTTCCTGTTCGACGGTGTGCCGGTCCGCGGCGCGCTGGTGCGCCTGGACGGTGCCTGGCAACAGGTGGTGAGCCGCCACAATTACCCGGCGGCGGTGCGCCACGTGCTGGGGCAGATGATCGCCGCCAGCAGCCTGCTGGCGGCCAACCTCAAGTTCGACGGCACGCTGATCATGCAGCTGCACGGCAAGGGCGCGCTGCGCCTGGCGGTGGCCGAGTGCACCAACGAGCGCACCGTGCGCGCCACCGCGCGCTTCGACGCGGCCATCACCGACGCGCCGCTGGCCGAGCTGCTGGGCGAGGGCGGCACCTTCGTGGTGACGCTGGAGCCGAAAGAGGGCGAGCCGTGGCAGGGCATCGTGGCGCTGGAGGGCGACAGCATCGCGCAGATGCTGGAGAACTACATGCAGCGCTCCGAGCAGCTGGACACCCGCCTGATCCTGGCCTGCAACGACGACACCGCCGCCGGCCTCTTGCTGCAGCGCCTGCCGGACGGCCACGGCGACGTCGAAGGTTGGCCGCACGTGGTGGCGCTGGCCGACACCCTGCAGCAGGACGAGCTGCTGGCGCTGGGCGCCGACGACATCCTGTACCGGCTGTATCACCAGGAAACGGTGCGCGTGTTCGATCCGGAGGCGGTCAGCTTTGCCTGCAACTGCAGCGAGGAGCGCGTCGGCGAGATGCTGAAGCTGCTCGGCGGCCAGGAGGCGGCCGACGTGGTGCTGGAGCAGGGCAGCATCGAGATCGGCTGCGAGTATTGCGGCCAACGTTATGTGTTCGACGAAGACGACGTCAACCGCCTGTTCAACTTCGACGTGATGGCGGCGGTGCGCGAAGCGCGCCACTGAACAGGGCACCGCACAAACAAAAACCGGACGCGGTCGTCCGGTTTTTCATCGGGGCCGCAAGCCGCCGGGCTCAGTGGTGCAGCTGGTGGTGCATGCCGTCGACCCAGTCCTCGAATTCGGTCATGTGCATGCCCAGATAGCCGACGATCTCGTCGGCACGCTCGCGCCAGGCGCCGTCGCCGTTGTGGTCGGTACTGGTGCGCCACACATACTGCGCCGCGCGCGCCACCGCCACCATCATCTTGTGTTCGTGGTCTAGCAGCGGCGTGCTGCCTATCTGGAACAGCTCCGGCTGGTGTTGCAGCAGGATGGCCTGGCAGAACGGCTCCGGCATGTTCCAGGTGCGTGCCACCAGATAGCCGACGATGTCATGGCTGGTATTGTGGAATTCCTGCTCGATCTTGCTGATCTGGCGGTCGCGCGCCTGGCCGATCAGGCGCAGCGTGCGTTCGTAGCGTGCATCGCGCATCAGCATTACCGCGATGCCGCAGCTGCGGAACAGCGCGAAGCTCTGGCACTCCTCCGCCGGCCGTCCCAGCCGTTCGCACAGCGCGGCGGCGGTGGCCGCCTCCTGCATGCTGCGTTCCCAGAACTGTTCGATTGCCGGCGGCGATTCCGCGGTCAGCGCCAGGCGCAGCAGCAGGCCGCTGACCAGGGTGATGGTGTTGCGGATACCGAGCAGGCTGACCGCCTGCTGCACCGAGGTGATGTTGCGCTGGGTGCCGAACAGCGGGCTGTTGGCGGCCTTGAGAATGGCCGCCGACAGGCCGACGTCGGTGGCGATCAGCCCGGCGACATCCAGCAGGCTCATCTCCGGATTGTTGCGCAGCGCGCTGAGCTGGTCCAGCAATGCCGGACGTGGCGGGATCACCAGATTGCGTACCAGCGTGGCAGTGGTGTCTTGGTCGAAATGGGGAACCTTCATATGGTGGGCAACTTTTATGAGGGGCAAAGAATGATGCCGTGTAGTGTACCCGTTTTAGGCCCGTGCCAGCATGGCAATAACCGTATCGCGGCATGCGTCAGGATGGGCGGTGACGCGCAGGATGTGCTGCATCGCCGGATGCGGCGGACGATGCACCGCGATGCCCTGCTGCAACAGCGCCTTTTGCCGCTGCAGCGCGCTGTCGGCGTCCGGGTACACGATGCAGACAAAGTTGGTGTGCGACGGCAGCACCGTCAGCCCGCCGTCACGCAGCGCGCCGTCCAGCCGTTCGCGCAGCAGGCAGGTGTCGCGGATGATGGTGTCGGCGCAGTGCGGCGCATCCAGCACCGCCGCTGCCGCCGCCTGCGCGAAGCTTGAGACGGCGAACTGGGTGCGGATCTGGTCGGCCTTGGCGATCCACTCCTCTGGCGCGATGGCGTAGCCGACACGCAGTCCGGCAAGGCCGTGCGCCTTCGACAGCGTGCGCAGGCGCACGGTGTTGGCCAGCACGCCCTGGCGCTCGGCGGCGGCGCAGAAGTCGATGTAGGCCTCGTCCAGCAGCAGCAGGGTGTCGTCGGCCAGCGCGGCGCGCAGGCTGGCGATGGCGTCACGCGCATGGAAGCTGCCGGTCGGGTTGTCCGGGTTGGCGAGGTAGACCAGCGCCGCCTGGTGCGCGTTGGCGGCGGCGGCCAGCGCCGGCAGGTCGTTGACCGGCACGCCGTCGTGCTCGGCGTACGGTACCTCGACGATCTCGGCGCCGACGCCCTCGGCAAAGTAGCGGAAGGTGGGATAGGTGCCGGCGGTGCACACCACCACATCGCCGGGCGATACCCGTGCACGCAGGAACAGCGCGATCAGGCTGTCGGCGCCGGCATCGACCACCACGTTGGCCGCATCTACGCCGTTCAGCGTCGCGGCGCGCTCGCGGATGGCGCCGGCGTACGGGTCCGGATACAGCCGCGCCAGCTCGTACAGCGCCTCGCCCCACTGCGTCGCCAGCGGGTGGCCGGCGATCGGCATGCTCTCGTTGGAGCCGATGCGCGACACGATGCGGCGGCCGATGGCGGCCTCCAGCCGTGGCAGGCCCTGGAACGGGTTGACGATGGTGCGCTGTTGCAGATGGCGGGCGTAGCGGGTCATGGCGGGCTCCGGTAAAAACAACAATGGCGTTTACCTTACGTTAAGGGCAGCCCGAAATCCAGCACCGGCTTAGACGGATTGTTCCTGAGCAAAGAACGATTGCAGCGTTGCGGCCAACCCTGCCGGCTGCTCCCACTGCACCATGTGGCCGGCGTCGGCGATGACGGCTTCGCGCAGGTCGGCAAAACAGGCGCGGCGCTCGTCCAGGGTGTCGAACACGCCCTTGGCCATCGGGTGATCCCACATCTCGCCGCCGATCACCCACTGCACCGGGCAAGCGATGCGGCGCCAGCAGGCCTTGGCCTCTTCCAGCCGGTACAGCACCGGGTTGACCATCTTGTGGCGCGGATCGGCGCGGTAGCTCAGCACGCCGTCGCGCTGCGTGGTCAGCGCCTGCGCCATGAAGGCGGCCCGCTCGGCGCCCAGGTGCGGGTTGCGCTCCTGCAGCCGGCGTGCCACCGCCGCCAGTGACGCTAGCGGCTGGTAGGCCGGTGGCTGCTGCTTCTCGCGCAGCCAGCGCGCGTAGCGCCCCGGCGCCTCGGCCGCCCGGCTGTCGGCAAGGCCGAAGCCCTCCACCAGCGCAAGCTTCGCCACCCGCTCCGGACGGATGCCGGCGTACAGGCCGCCGACCATCGCGCCCATGCTGTGGCCGGCCACGTTGGCCGCGGCATGTGGGCTGTAGTGCTGCAGCAGCGCGTCGAGATCGGCGAGGTAGTCGGCGCTGTAGTAGCTGCCGCTGTTCCAGCCGCTGTCGCCGAAGCCGCGCCAGTCCGGGGCGATGATCTGCCACTGTGGCAACAGGTCGGCGACGAACTGGAAGGTGTGCGCGCAATCCATCCAGCCGTGCAGCATGAACAGCGCCGGCGCGTCGGCCTCGCCCCAGCGCAGCACGTGGCAGGGATGGCCGTTGAGGGGGTGATGCTCGCTGCGCGGCAGGCGCAACGGCTGGTAGCAGTCGGGCATGATGGCGATCCGGCACAATCCGGTGTGTTGGGGGCTGTAGTGTAGCGGCTGACATGATGGCTGCCGAGGGGTATGGCGGATGATAAGCAGGCCTGGTGGCGGGAGCGCCGGGCCAACAGCATGGCCCGTGTGCGAAGCAGGGCGCCGGGGGTGCTGCGCTGGCAGAGTTGCCACCGCGACCTGTAAATGCGAATGTTATATTTTATGCCGGCATTACCATGACCATGGACACAATCCCGTCTTCCGATCTCAAAACCATCCTGCACTCCAAGCGTGCCAATCTGTACTACCTCGAACACTGCCGCGTACTGGTCAACGGCGGGCGCGTCGAGTACGTCACCGAGCAAGGCAAGCAATCGCTGTACTGGAACATCCCCATCGCCAACACCACCACGCTGCTGCTGGGCACCGGCACCTCGGTCACGCAAGCGGCGATGCGCGAGCTGGCCCGTGCCGGGGTGATGGTCGGCTTTTGCGGCGGCGGCGGCACGCCGCTGTTTGCGGCGGGCGAGCGCGAAATCGACATCGCCTGGCAATCGCCGCAGTCCGAATATCGCCCCACCGAATACCTGCAATGGTGGGTGCAGTTCTGGTTTGACGAAGCCAAAAGGTTGGCCGCAGCCAAGTTGCTGCAACAGGCACGGCTGCAGCGCATCCGCCAGCACTGGCTGGATGACCGCGGCCTGCGCGATGCCGGCTTCGGCGTGGATGCGGCCAACCTTGACGCCGTGCTGGCCGCTTCCAGCCACGCCATCGGCCACGCGCCCGATCACACCAGCCTGCTGACCGCAGAGGCGCGGCTGTCCAGGCAGCTGTTCCGCCTCGCGGCGCAGGCCACGCGTTACGGCGAGTTCACCCGTGCCAAACGCGGCAGCGGCGCCGACCCGGCCAACCGCTTCCTCGACCACGGCAACTATCTGGCTTACGGCCTGGGCGCGACGGCGACCTGGGTGCTCGGCCTGCCGCACGGCCTCGCCATCCTGCACGGCAAGACGCGGCGCGGCGGGCTGGTGTTCGACGCGGCCGATCTGGTCAAAGACGCCATCATCCTGCCGCAGGCCTTTGTCAGCGCCATGAACGGCGACGACGAACAGACCTTCCGCCAGCAGTGCATTAGCCAGCTCACCCGCAGCGAGGCGCTGGATTTCATGATCGACCAGCTCAAGGCCATTGCCGAGCAGCAGGGGAGGGCGGCATGAACATCCTGCTGGTTTCGCAGTGCGATAAACGGGCGCTGACCGAGACGCGCCGCATCCTCGACCAGTTTGCCGAGCGCCGCGGCGACCGCGTGTGGCAGACGCCCATCACCCAGGCCGGGCTGGACACCCTGCGCAAACTGCTGCGCAAGACCGCGCGCAAGAACACCGCCGTCGCCTGCCACTGGCTGCGCGGGCGCGACCATAGCGAGTTGCTGTGGATCGTCGGTGATGCGCGCCGTTTCAATGCCGAAGGCGCGGCACCGACCAACCGCACCGAAAACGACATCTTGCGCGATCACGACGAAAACGACTGGCTGACGGGCGAGGACATCCGCCTCATCGCCACCCTCGCCGCGCTGTTTCATGACCTCGGCAAGGCTTGTGACGCATTCCAGACGCGCTTGCGCAGCAAAGAAAAACTGGCGGCCAACCTTTACCGTCACGAATGGGTATCGCTGCGGCTGATCCAGGCCTTTGTCGGTAGCGATGACGACGCCGGCTGGCTGGCGCGGCTGCAAGCCCCGCAACAGATGACGACGGCGCATTGGGAAACATGCCTGAAACAAGCCGGTCTGCGCGATGGCGAAGACGCGGCAGCCAAAGGTAACAAGCCGTTTGCCGACGGCGTGCTGCCACCGTTGGCCGCAGCGGTGTGCTGGCTGGTGCTCAGCCACCATCGCCTGCCGGTGAGTAACGATCAAACCCTGACCGCCAGCCGCATCGCAACCGGCCTGAGCGACTTGAACAGCCAATGGAACCAGCCCTTCGACGGCGTCAGCGCCAAAGAGGCCGAGCCGTACTGGCGCTTTCCGTATGGCCTGCCCTGTGGCGACCGGCTGTGGCGCGAGCGCGTGGCTGCTATCGCCAGGCAGTTGGCCGCACGGCAAGGTGCGGCGACCGCGTGGCTGGATCAGCCTTACCCGCTGCATCTGGCGCGGCTGACGCTGATGCTGGCCGATCACCATTTCTCCAGCCAGGCCGTCAAGCCAGGCTGGCAGCCGGGCAAGGAGCATGAAACCGCCTTCGCCAACACGCTTAAAGACGACCTGAAACATCAAGGCCGCCACTTCAACCAGACCTTGCCCGAACACCTGATCGGCGTCGCGCGTCACGCGCTGCTGACCGCCCGCGCCTTGCCGGATATCGCGCGGGCGCTGCCGCCGCTTGGCCGCCACCCGCTGCTGCAAAAACGCAGCGCCGACCCGCGCTTCGCCTGGCAGGACAAGGCTTACGATCTGGCCGCCAGCGTGCGCGAACGGGCGGTGCAACACGGTGCCTTTATCGTCAATATGGCATCCACCGGCTGCGGCAAGACGCTGGCCAACGCCCGCATCATGTACGCGCTGGCACGGCCGGATACCGGCTTGCGCTGCGCCTTTGCGCTGGGCCTGCGCACGCTGACGCTGCAAACCGGCCACGCCTTTCGCGCCAGACTGAAGCTGGATGACGACCAACTCGCCATCCGTGTCGGCGGCGCGGCCAGTCGTGAGCTGTTCGAGCATCAGGCCGCGCAGGCCGAAGCCAGCGGCTCGGCCTCCAGCGAGGCGCTGCTGGATGAAGACTGCGCAGTCCACTTCGAAGGCAACCCGGATCACCCGCTGTTGCAGCAGCTCAGCCACGATCCACGCTTCAACGCGCTGCTGGCCGCGCCGCTGCTGGTCTGCACCATCGACTACCTGACGCCGGCGACCGAAGGCACGCGCGGCGGGCGGCAGATCGCGCCGATGCTGCGGCTGATGAGTTCCGACCTGGTGCTGGACGAGCCGGACGATTTCTCGGTGGAAGACCTGCCGGCGCTGACCCGCCTCGTGCACTGGGCGGGGCTGCTCGGCAGCCGCGTGTTGCTGTCCTCGGCCACCTTGCCGCCGGCGCTGGTGCAATGCCTGTTCGACGCTTACCTCGCCGGCCGCGCCCAGTACCAGCAACATCGCGGCCAGGTCGGCTTGCCGCTGCAGGTGTGCTGCCTGTGGCTGGATGAGCACGACCGCCACGTCGCCGATTGCGCCGACGGCGCCAGTTTTCAGACAGCCCATCGGGCGTTTGCCGAGCAACGCAGCGCCTGGCTGGCTACGCAGCCACCGCGCCGCACGGCGGCCTTGCTGCCGCTGACCGGCGTGCCGCGCAGCGAACGGCAGATGTTCGCGCCGCTGGCCAGCCTGCTGCGCGAGCATGCGCTGCGACTGCACGCGGCCAACCACGACATCGACCCGGGGAGCGGCAAGCGCGTCAGCATCGGCCTGATCCGCCTCGCCCATATCGACATGATCTACCCGCTGGCCCGCGCCTTGTACTCGCAAGACGTGCCGGATGGCGTGCAGGTACACCTCTGCGTCTACCACTCGCAATACCCGCTGCTGCTGCGCTCCGCCATCGAGCGGCGGCTGGACGCCGCGCTCACCCGCCACGACCCGCAGGCGCTGTTCAGCCTGTCCGACATCCGCGACAAGCTGGACGGCAGCGCGGAAGATGATCACCTGTTCATCGTGCTGTCCTCGCCGGTCAGCGAGGTTGGCCGCGACCATTCCTATAACTGGGCGATCGCCGAGCCGTCTTCCATGCGCTCGCTGATCCAGCTCGCCGGCCGCGTGCGTCGCCACTGGCCGGCACCTTACGCTGCGCAGAACCTGCTGATCCTGCAGCACAGCCTCGCCGCCTGGCTGGGCGGCAAGCCGGCCTATTGCCGCCCCGGTTTCGAGAGTGGCGATTTTCCGCTAGCCAAGCATGATCTGGCCGACATCCTGCCGGAGGGCGACTACCGCCACCCCGACGCCCGCCCGCGGCTGCTGGCCCGGCCAGATTTGCAGGCCGGCAGCAATCTGGTGGATCTCGAACACGCGCGCCTGCAGGCCGACCTCAACCAGACGCACACGCCCGCCGAATACGACGACGAGCCGCCCGTGCCGCGCCTGTGCGCCGCCAGCTGCTGGGCCATGCCCCGCGCCAGCCTGCACGGCGCGCTACAAAGAAAACAGCCGTTCCGGCTAAGCCACGGCGAGGAGTGGGACATGGTGCTGCTGCCCGGCGAGGACGGCGGCATCAGCCTGAAAAGACGGGAGCAGGGCGACAGTAAGGGCGAAACCCGTGAGCGGGACAACAATCAGTTGATCCACCCCATCGGCGATACCGAGCTACTGCAAGGCCGGGGCATCCGCCCGTGGGGCAACGAAGACTATCTGGTCGAACTGGCGACGCTGGCCGCCAGCCTGGATATGAGCGACAGCGACTGCGCCCGCCGCTACGGCACCTTCACCCTGCGCGTGGACAGCAACAATCTGCAAGGCTGGCACTTTCACCCGGCGCTGGGCTTTTGTCGCAAGCGCGACTGAGGGCGGGAAAAGACTTGCGGCCAACCTTGAAAGGTTGGCCGCAGTGGGGCTGGGGCGCCCTGTTTAAGCCAGATCAGACATGCAGAGGTCGCAGCAGTTCTGCATTTGTCATTACCCATTTGGGATGATAAGGTTGCCATCACTCTTGGCAGCTGGCGCTGTCCTGGATTTCCCAACCCTTTGCAGGTGGAGGATATGAGCGAACACACATCCCGCAGCAAGGCTATCACGGCCTTGATTGCCGAATTCATCAACGGCCGCCTCGCCGACAAGCTGGACAAGCTTGCCGCGGACGACCCCAAGCGCGACGCGCTGCTTGCCCAGTTCCAGCCGGCAGCATGGCTGGAAGACGCCGCCCGCCGCGTGTCGCAACTGCAGCTGGTCACCCACCCGCTGAAAGCCAGCCACCCCGACGCGCGTGGCAGCAGCCTGTTTGTCACGCCCGCTAGCCTGCCGGCGCGGCAGGAGGTCGGCAGCCATGCGCTGGCCGGTTTTGCCAGCGATGTGGTCGGCAATGCCGCCGCGCTGGATGTCTACAAATTCCTCAAGCTGGAGTACCAAGGGCACAGCCTGCTGCAGCTGCTGCAAGCGGGCGATGCCGACGCCGTGGCGGCGCTCAGTGACGATGCCGCACAGGCCGAAGCCTGGCGCGAGGCATTTTGCAGCATTACCGAGCCGGCCGGCGGCCCGGCCAGCCATGCGCTGGCCAAGCAGGTCTACTGGCCGGTGACGCCCGCCGGCAAGCGCCCGAACGTGCATGTGAATGACCACTTTCACCTGCTGTCGGTGTTGCATTCCAGCGCGCTGTCGCACTGGCTGTATGGCCGCATCCAGGCGCACCGCTTCGGCGACGACGCCAAGGCCGCGCGGCAGGCGCGGCGCGAGGGCGTGCAGCATCCGCACGGTTATCACGACTACCCCTTGCTGGCGATGGAAAGGAAAGGTGGCGAGTCCTTAAACGGCTGGAAAAATATCTCATGGCTTAACCATGTACGAAGGGGGCACAACTACCTGCTCGCCTCGTTGCCGCCGCAGTGGGACAGCAGCGCCACCCGCCCGCTGTATGGCGTGGATAGCCTGTTCGTGCGTTTTGGCAGCCTGCCGCAGGTGCGCCGCCTGCTGCGCGAGCTGCGCGACTATCTGGGCAAGCAAAAGCCGGAAGCCAACAATATCCACATCCGCAACCGTCGCGATGCCTGGCTGGAGGACATCTTCACCGAGCTGTTGCAGTTCGGCGCGGCGTTCAGCAACGGCTTGCCCAAGGGCTGGACGGCCGATAGCGACTGCCGGCTGCCGCTGGACGAGCAATGCTGGCTAGACCCCTATCGCGCCGAAGACGACGCAGACTTCAACAAGGCTTTCCAGTGGCAGGACTGGCCGTACCAGCTGGCCGAGCGTTTTGCGCGCTGGCTGAACGGCAGCCTGGGCGTGGAGCGCCTCAGCAAACACCAGTTGTCGCTGAACGAGGCCGAGTTCGACTACTGGCGGCGCGAACTGGCGCACGACCTGGCCTGGCAGCGCGATCTGGACAGCAAACGCCGCGACCTTGACCACCGCCTGCTGCCCGCGGCCGGTACTTCGGAGGTGCAGCATGCGCCAGCCTAAGCTACCCACACTCGACGCGCTGCTGCACATCCCGCAGCTGTCGGTACAAAACGCCAACGCCATCAGCGGCCCGCACAGCTGGGGCCACCCCGGCCCCACTCATTTCACCGGGCTGATGACGGCGCTGGAACGCAAGCTAGGCAGCGATAGCGGCCTGCATTTTGCCGCCGTCGGCATCGTCAGCCACGGCTATCAGGCGCAGACCAATGGCGACTATGTGCAGCGCTTCAATCTGACGCGCAACCCGGTCGGCAAGGATGGCAGCACCGCCGCCATCGTCGAGGAAGGCCGCATCCACCTGCAGCTGTCGCTGCTGTTCGGTCTGAAACTGGATCAACAGCGCGCAGCCGCCAGCGATGAGGAACTGAACGCGCTGGCGCAACAGATTGGCAGCACGCTGGCAACCCTGCGCATTGCTGGTGGCAGCGTGCTGCCCGGCCGCTCCGCGCTCAAGCCCAGGCTGACGCGACTGGCTGAGGGTGAAGACGAACGGGCGCGGCAATTCCGCCTGCTGCGCCGTTACCTGATGCCCGGCTATGCGCTGGTGGCGCGCGACGACTTGCTGCACGCCCATCACGCCACGCTGCGTGCACAGGCGCCGGACGCCACGCTGCTGGACGCCTGGCTCGACCAGTCGCGTATCAACCACTTCCCGGTCACCGACGACAACGGCGATACCGCATGGCAACACTCGCGCCAGCAGGGTAGGGGCTGGATCGTGCCGCTGCCGGTGGGCTACGGCGCGCTCTCGCCGCTGTACGAGGCGGGGACGGTGGCCGGCGCCCGCGACGACAGCACGCCGCTGCGCTTTGTCGAGAGCCTGTATACGCTGGGCGAATGGCTCAGCCCGCACCGCCTCCACGACTACCGCCAGCTGCTGTGGTACCCGACGCACGACGCAGACAGCGGCGTCTACCGCTGCCGCAACGATTACCAAGCAGCCAACCAGACCGAACACCATACTTTGGGAGTAGAAGCATGAGCAAACTGGATAAACGAGCAAAAGTGCTTGCTTTCGAACGCAAGCTGGACCCGTCCGACGCGCTGTTCTACGCCGGCAACTGGGCCGAGCGTGGCAACAGCCAAGCTTGGCCGCACGTCGCAGTGCGCGAAAAATCGGTGCGCGGCACAATCTCAAACGATTTGGTAGCCACGGATCAAGACCCGCTTAAGATTAATGCCAATATTGCCAACCCTAATCCGCAAACCGTGGACGTCGCCACCCTGCCGCACGACGCCGATACCCTGAAAATCAGCTTCACCCTGCGCGTGCTGGCCGGCGTCGGCGAACCCTCCGCCTGCAACAAGGCCGACTACCGCGCCAAGCTGCTGGACACCGTCGCCGCCTACCGCGAGGCGCACGGCTTTGGCGAGCTGGCGTGCCGCTACGCGGCCAATCTGGCCAATGGCCGCTTCCTGTGGCGCAACCGTGTCGGCGCCGAACAGGTGGAAGTGCGCGTCACCCAGCTGCAGGACGGTCAGGCGGTGCAGGGCTGGACTTTCGACGCGCTGGCGCTGGGCCTGCGCCAGCTGCCCACTGGCGGCAATATTGCCGAGCTGGGTTCGCTGATTGCCGATGGCCTGTCCGGCCGCCAGCACGTGCTGCTGCAGATTACCGCTTACGTGCGTGTGGGCGCCGGGCAGGAGGTGTTCCCCAGCCAGGAGCTGATTCTGGACCGTGGCCGTGGCGACAAGAGCAAGACGCTGTACTTCGTGCAGCAGCGCGAGCAGCGCATCGCCGCCATTCACTCGCAAAAAATCGGCAACGCGCTGCGCACCATCGACACCTGGTACGACGGCGCCGCCGACAATGGCCCCATCGCCATCGAGCCGTACGGCTCGGTCACCACCCAGGGCCGCGCCTACCGCCAGCCCAGGCAAAAGCAGGATTTCTACACCCTGCTCGACAACTGGGTGCTGAAAGACGTCGCCCCGGCGCCGGAGCAGCAGCACTTCGTCATCGCCACCCTGATTCGCGGCGGCGTGTTCGGCGAGGCGGGCTAAGCCATGGACCACTATCTGGATATCCGCATCCATCCGGACCCGGAATTCGCGCTGCCGCTCTTGCTCGGTGCGCTGTACGCCAAGTTGCACCGCGCACTGGCCGCACAGCAGTGCCGCGACATCGGCACAAGCTTCCCCGGCTACGCGCTGGCGGTGAAAAGCGACAAAGGCAAAATCGCGCCACCCACGCTGGGCGACACGCTGCGCCTGCACGGCAGCGCCGCCGCGCTGGATAGCCTGATGGCGGCAAACTGGCTGGCCGGCATGCGCGACCATGTCACGCCGGGCCACATCCTGCCGGTACCGGCTGCGGCCAACCTTGTCCGCGTACAGCGCAAACAGGCCAAAAGCAACCCGGCCCGTGAGCGTGAACGGCTGATGCGGCGCAAAGGCGTGAGCGAAGCCGAGGCGCTCAGGCTGATCCCCGACGACAAGGCCAAATGGCTGGACTTGCCATACCTGACGCTGACGAGCCATAGCACCGGCCAGCGCTTCTTGCTGTTCATCGTGCAGCAAACGGCAACGCAAGCGGCCAGCGGCGAATTCAACGCCTACGGCCTGAGCCAGACCGCTACCCTGCCGGCGTGGTAAGCCAGAGCCTTGCGGCCAACCTTCAACGTTGGCCGCAACCCTTTTTCTGGCGGGTATGGCTAGTTCTTTAAAAATCAGATGCTTAGGGGGTTGCCCCAAAAAAGGGTTTTTAGCTGTAAAATCGCTGCACACCTTGCCAGCCAAGGCAAACAGCCGGAAGGCCTCTAGTTCACTGCCGGACAGGCAGCTCAGAAAACCGAGGGCGACCGGCTGCGCATCAACGGCGCGTTCACTGCCGGACAGGCAGCTCAGAAATGCGAGCTGGCAGAGAAGGTTGGCCGCGAAATGTTCACTGCCGGACAGGCAGCTCAGAAATACTACTTCGCCCACGAAGCCTTCATTGATGCGTTCACTGCCGGACAGGCAGCTCAGAAATTGGAATGCACGCGCCAGTACAACGTGGGGTCGTTCACTGCCGGACAGGCAGCTCAGAAAATCTTCCAGCAGGCGCAAGCGCCAGCCGCCGCGTTCACTGCCGGACAGGCAGCTCAGAAAACCGGCGCCAAGCGATGGGAAAAGTCGAAGACGTTCACTGCCGGACAGGCAGCTCAGAAACTCGAGAGCCGGCCACGGTGGTGCCTTCCATTGTTCACTGCCGGACAGGCAGCTCAGAAAGTGCTTCGCGCCCCAAATGTCCGGGGCGGCTGGTTCACTGCCGGACAGGCAGCTCAGAAAACGGTACGCCCACAAGATCGCCACCCATCGGCGTTCACTGCCGGACAGGCAGCTCAGAAAGCTGAGGTTGTGCGCGTCATCCAGAAACACCACGTTCACTGCCGGACAGGCAGCTCAGAAAATTCGGCTTAACTCGCTCCCGCCAGTCCTCAAGTTCACTGCCGGACAGGCAGCTCAGAAATCTTTGGCCCCCATCATCGCCGCCCATGCCGCGTTCACTGCCGGACAGGCAGCTCAGAAATTCACGGATTTCCCGCAAAACGCAGAGGACTGGTTCACTGCCGGACAGGCAGCTCAGAAAAGACCGAAATCCCGGAACAGCCGACGCTGCAATGTTCACTGCCGGACAGGCAGCTCAGAAAAGCAGCGCGCGCACGCCGGCGGGCCGTTGCATGTTCACTGCCGGACAGGCAGCTCAGAAAGATCGACGTCGACCTGGGCGACGGGCTGGTAAGTTCACTGCCGGACAGGCAGCTCAGAAAGCCTGCTGGACAAGATCGACCCCGGTCATTGCGTTCACTGCCGGACAGGCAGCTCAGAAATTTACCAACGCCATGGTCAACTTTGGCGAGGCGTTCACTGCCGGACAGGCAGCTCAGAAAAACTGCCGTCAAGCCGGTTGCTGTCGTAAAAAGTTCACTGCCGGACAGGCAGCTCAGAAATTTTGCATTTTCCAAGGATGCCAGGTTCAATCGTTCACTGCCGGACAGGCAGCTCAGAAATTGCCGGAGCTGCGTCTTGCCTTCGCAATCTCATTCACTGCCGGACAGGCAGCTCAGAAATTAACGAACGTCACGACGGTACGCCACAAGATGTTCACTGCCGGACAGGCAGCTCAGAAATCGCCCACCAGATGCGCCCCGACCTGGAGCTAAGTTCACTGCCGGACAGGCAGCTCAGAAATGCTGGCCAAGGGTCATGAGGTAGAGGCGGATGTTCACTGCCGGACAGGCAGCTCAGAAAGGCTGGTCAAGACCGAAGCCCAGCCAGGCAAGGTTCACTGCCGGACAGGCAGCTCAGAAAATGCTGGAAGATGCTGCCTACCGGCGCTTGATGTTCACTGCCGGACAGGCAGCTCAGAAAAATGAAGCACTTCACTGTGACAGTAACGGAAAGTTCACTGCCGGACAGGCAGCTCAGAAAACATCCATGCGTTCCGCTACGCTGCAGTTCCTGTTCACTGCCGGACAGGCAGCTCAGAAACCGTTACTCGCCACGGTAGGCTTGGCGATTCCGTTCACTGCCGGACAGGCAGCTCAGAAATACTGCGGATGAAATGGAAGGCCGCGACGTGAGTTCACTGCCGGACAGGCAGCTCAGAAATGCCCGACATGACCTACCAGTCGCGCGGCGCGGTTCACTGCCGGACAGGCAGCTCAGAAAATCGAGCAACTGGAAACCGGCGCCGCGAACATGTTCACTGCCGGACAGGCAGCTCAGAAAATTTCTGATTGGGTCAAATTCAGCCGCCGCCGGTTCACTGCCGGACAGGCAGCTCAGAAATCGTCCGCGATGCCGGAGAAGGTCTTCTTGATGTTCACTGCCGGACAGGCAGCTCAGAAATACGGCGGCATGGCTGGCCGCCGGCTGCTGCGGTTCACTGCCGGACAGGCAGCTCAGAAATGGTACAGCACCAGCTGGAAGGCGTGCTGTTTGTTCACTGCCGGACAGGCAGCTCAGAAATCAACAGCTACTTCGGACTACTCAGAAATGTTGTTCACTGCCGGACAGGCAGCTCAGAAATGCCAGCGCAGTGGCCGGATGGTCGGCTGGTCGTTCACTGCCGGACAGGCAGCTCAGAAAAATGGCCGGCCCCGACCCACGCACACCGAGACGTTCACTGCCGGACAGGCAGCTCAGAAATGGAGGAAGTCGCCGATGAGTCGATGGGCGTGGTTCACTGCCGGACAGGCAGCTCAGAAAAACAACAATGCGGTACAGGAATACCTGTTCGTGTTCACTGCCGGACAGGCAGCTCAGAAACGCAATACGTCTTTGTAATCCCCACAGATGATGTTCACTGCCGGACAGGCAGCTCAGAAATGCACCGCATCCCGGTACGGCGTCCACATGTCGTTCACTGCCGGACAGGCAGCTCAGAAACAAGGCAGCGGGAACTTCTGGGTAAAGAAAACGTTCACTGCCGGACAGGCAGCTCAGAAATGTTCAGCGCGCTGCACGTCACCACCCAGCACGTTCACTGCCGGACAGGCAGCTCAGAAAGTCAGCGGAAGCGCCAGAAAGCTCGGCAAGCGATAGAGTCCACGGAAGTGGTGTAAATGCAGACAGATGGTAGGAGGCCATCGACGA
>NZ_BMYP01000007.1 GCF_014652335.1 Vogesella fluminis
TCAGCTGGGCGCCCTCGATTTCGACGTGGATGTCGTCCTTGGAGACGCCGGGCAGCTCGGCCAGCACGGTGAAACCGGTGTCGGTTTCCTTGACGTCGAGCTTGATCTGCGATGGCAGCGCATCGCCGTGCAGGGGCTTGATGAAGAAGCCGTGGCCGCTGAAGTCGCGGAACAGGTCGTCAAACAGGGTGCTGCGGGAAGGAAGCAGGCTCATCGTACTCTCCTTGGATAATCAGATGCTTAGGGCGGCCGAGGTGGCTGCTCACCCACGGTATAGTGCCCGTTGGCGCAAACGACAAGGAGGGCTGGCCGGCCGGCTTGATCTGGCGCAAGCGCCGCCGCCGGCCACGGCAAATACGGTGCTTAGCGCCGCTAACAAAACCACGCAGCGCACCTGAGACTAGGCGCGCCGACGCAGACAGTACACGTAGTACGGCAAGGAGGCGCAACGCAGGATCAGGGGTTTTGTTCGTGGCTCTCAGCCGGGGCGGCAGCTGAGGCGCAGGTAGCTGCCGGCGGTGCGCAAATCCTGCTCGATAGCGCGGTGCACCGCGTCGGCGTCGCCGGCCTGCAGCGCGTCCAGCAGCGCGTGGTGGGCGTCGTTCATGGTCTTCCACACAGCCAGATCCTGATGCAGCTGGTTGGAGATCGGGCCGACGTGCAGCCACACCGTCTCGATCAGCGACAGCAGCAGCGGCGAACCGCTGGCGCGGTACAGCTGCAGGTGGAACAGCTCGTTGGCGTCGAGGTAGCCCTTGATGTCGTCCGCGGCGATGGCGCTGTCCATGGCGTGGCACAGCTGCAGCAACTGCTCGCGCTCCGTTGCGGCCAACCTTTGCGCACCGCGGAAGGCGGCTTCGCCTTCCAGCAGGATGCGGTTTTCCAGGATGTCGTCGAACTGGGTCTCCGTCAGCTGTGGCACCTGCACGCCGCAGTTGGGGATGTTGAGCAGCGCCTTTTCGGCAGCCAACCTTTGCAGTGCGGCGCGCACCGGCATCTGGCTGACGCCCAGCTCCTCGGCCAGCTGGCGGATCTTCAGCCGCTCGCCCGGCAGCCATCGCCCCAGCATCAGCCAGTGGCGCAGCGTGTCGTAGGTCTCGTCTTGCAGGGTGGAGGCGGTGCTGGTTTTCATGGTGCGCAGTCAGGACAAATTGGCGGCAAGCATAGCAGAAGGCGGCTGTGGCCTGGGTGCGGGTCCGATGTCGCCGTTCTGGCGCAGGGTTGGCCGCAAGGGTGCGGCCTTTTTTGTGGCTACTGCAAATATTTGATCAAATGTTGACATGGATATTTGATCAAATTTACGATGCGCGGCATGAGCTGCGTTTTACTGCGGCGTTCCTGGCCGTCATGGCGATGAGCGAAGCGGGCAAGAACGGCGGGGGACAGGCTACAAATAATCGGGACAGCCCGCAGGAGAACGACCATGAACGAGCAACTGGCCGCGTTTATACGCGAGCACAACATTCACGAAGTGGAGTGCGTGATACCGGACATGACCGGCATGGCGCGCGGCAAGATCGTGCCCAAGGGGCTGTTTCTGGCCGAGGACACCATGAAAATGTCGAAGGCGGTGCTGACCATCACCGTCAACGGCGAATTTGCCGAGTTCGAGCGTTTTGCTGGCGCCAACGACCCGGACATGGTGTGCCGCCCGGACCCGTCCACCATTCGCCTGGTGCCGTGGGCGATCGAGCCGGTGGCGGTGGTGATTCACGACTGCGAGGATTTCGATGGCCGCCCGGTGGGCATCTCGCCACGCGCGGTGCTGCGCAAGGTGCTAAAGCTGTACGAAAACCGCGGCTGGCGCCCGGTGGTGGCGCCAGAGATGGAGTTCTACCTGATCCGCCAGAACAACAACCCGCATGAGCCGCTGCGCCCGCCATCCGGCCGCGCCGGCCGCTCCGAGGTTGGCCGCCAGTCGTTCTCCATCGACGCGGTAAATGATTTCGACCCCTTCTTTCAGGAGCTGTCCGCCTTCTGCGAGGCGGCCAAGCTGAATGTGGAAACGCTGATCCACGAAGTGGGTGCCTGCCAGATGGAGATCAACTTCAGCCACGGCGACGCCATGGCGCTGGCCGACCAGGTATTCCTGTTCAAGCGCGCGGTGCGTGAAACCGCCTACCGTCACAATATCTTCGCCACTTTCATGGCCAAGCCGATGGAGGGCGAACCGGGCAGCGCCATGCACATCCACCAGAGCATCGTGCACAGCGAAAGTGGCGACAACATCTTCTCCAACGCCGATGGTAGTGCCAGCGAGCTGTTCTTCCACCACATCGGCGGCATGCAGAAATACCTGCCGCAGGCGATGCCGATGCTGGCGCCGTATGTGAACAGCTACCGCCGCCTGAGCCGCCACACCGCCGCGCCGATCAACGTGCGCTGGGGCTACGACAACCGCACCTGCGGCATCCGCATTCCGCCGTCCGGCCCCGCCGCGCGCCGGCTGGAAAACCGCGTACCCGGCGTGGACGTGAACCCCTATCTGGCAATGGCCGCCACCCTGGCCTGCGGCTACCTGGGCATGGTGAACAAGATCGAGCCTTCCGCGCCGATGAACGACAGTGCCTACGACCTGGACTACGAGCTGCCGCGCAGCCTGGAAGACGCGGTGGAGCTGATGCAGGACTGCCCGGAGCTGGCCGAGATCCTGGGCGAGGAGTTCGTGCAGGCGTTCTGCGCGGTGAAGGAGAAGGAATTCGAAACCTTCAATCGCGGCATTACCGCCTGGGAGCGCGAGCACCTGCAACTGCACGTATAACGCGACCATATGCCAGGCATCCGGCGCGCGGCCAACGTTGGCCGCCGCCGCAACAGATCTAGAAAGACAAGGAGACACCCATGACCACCCGCCACGGCATCGACTGGGACAAGGCCCAGGCGCTGTACCACGCCGAACGCAATGCATTCATCGGCCGCATGCCACGCTCGCGCGAACTGTCGTCGCGCGCCGCCGGCCACCTGTTGTTCGGCGTGCCGCTGCACTGGATGAACGACTGGTCCACACCGTTTTCGCTGTACGTGGCAGCCGCGCAGGGCGCGCGCTTCACCGACGCCGACGGCCACGACTACGTGGATTTCTGCCTCGGCGACACCGGCGCCATGTTCGGCCACAGCCCCAAGCCGGTAGCCGAGGCCATCGCCCGCCAGGCGCAGCGCGGCTACACCGCCATGCTGCCCAGCGAGGACGGCGTGTGGGTGGCGCAGGAGCTGGCGCGCCGCTTCGGCCTACCGTACTGGCAGTTCGCGCTGTCGGCATCGGACGCCAACCGCTTTGCCATCCGCTGGGCACGGGCGATTACCAAGCGCAGCAAGGTACTGATCTTCAACGGCTGCTACCACGGCACGGTGGACGATGTATTCGTTGATCTGGTGGACGGCCAGCCGCAGACCCGCGACAGCCTGCTGGGCCAGGTGTACGACATCACCCAACACACCCGCAGCGTGGAGTTCAACGACCTGGCGGCGCTGGAAGCCGCGCTGCAGGATGGCGAGGTAGCCTGCCTGCTGGCCGAGCCGGCGATGACCAATATCGGCATGGTGCTGCCGCAGCCGGGCTTCTGGCAGACGGCGCAGGCGCTGTGCCAGCGTTACGGCACGCTGCTGCTGATCGACGAAACCCACACCATTAGCAGCGGCCCCGGCGGCTACACCCGCGCCCACGGCCTGCAGCCGGACCTGTTCGTGGTCGGCAAGCCGGTGGCCGGCGGCGTGCCGTGCGCGGTGTACGGCTTCAGCGCCGAAGTGGCCTGCCGCGCCGAAGATGCCAAGCGCAGCGCGCCACCCGGCCATAGCGGCATCGGTACCACGCTCACCGCCAATCTGCTGGCGATGGCGGCGATGCGCGCCAATCTGGCCGAGGTGATGACCGACAGCGCTTACCAGTACATGTTCGGGCTGGCGGAAAGGTTGGCCGCAGGCTTGCGTGGCGTGATCGCGCAGCACGGGCTACCGTGGTGCGTGACACAGATCGGCGCGCGTACCGAGTTCCAGTTCACCGCCATGCCACCTGTCAACGGCAGCGAGGCGGACAAGATTCTGGACGGCGAGCTGGAGCACATCGTGCACCTGTTCCTGCTCAACCGCGGCCTGCTGATCACCCCGTTCCACAACATGATCCTGGTGTGCCCGGACACCACCGCGGCGGATGTGGATCGGCTGGTGGCGGCATTCGGCGACTTCGTGCGGCAGGTGTGTTGAGCGCGCGGCACACACTGGGGCAGCTTGGCGCGGATGGCGCGAAATGAAAATGGCCCGCCTGTTGGCGGGCCGTCTGTCTGCTATTTCCGGTCGGCTCAGTGTGCCGGTTGCCTGTGACGACGCACCTTGGCGCTGCTTTTGTTGCGCTTGGCTTTGGCGACGCGGCCGCGCTTGCCGCTGGCGGTCAATGCGGTTTTGCGTGCCTTGCGCTGCTTGAGGGTTTGCTTGCTGCCGGTACGGCTGGCCTTGGTCTTTGCGTGGGTGCCGCGTTTGGCGGTGTTCGCGGCCGCTTTCTGGCGCTTGCGGGCGGCGAGGCTGCGCTGGCCGGTGCCGGCCTTGCGGCTGCTGAGCACCTTGCCGGCCTTGGTGCGTTTGCTCACCGCACGCTGGCGGATTGCGGCTTTTTTGCTGATGCGCGCCACCTTGTTGCTGCGCACGCTCTGCTTGCCGTCATGCAACTGCTTGCGCACCTTGCCGGTACGTTTCGCGGCGGTCGCCAGTTTTGACTGGCGTGATGCTTTCCTGCCTGCCGACAGGGCTTTGCCGTGCTTGCCGCGGCGTAATCCGGCCCTGTCGCGATGGGGCTGGGCTTGCCGCTTGCGGGCGCTATCTTCAGTGCGGGGCGCAGATTCAGGCTGAATATTGCGCACAGGCACGTCATTTGCCTTGTTGCTGCCACCAGTGGCAGGGAGTGTCTTGCTGGCGGGTTTGCCTTGGCGTGGCGGCTGGAAGTCGCCCGGCAGCGGGGCGTCTTCGCCGGTGGCAAAACTGTTGCCGGCGCAAATCAGCATGATGGCACCAAGTGCTGCAGCGCAAAAACGGGACAATGGCATGGTCGGTAATGTCGTTGGCTAAATGGGATCCATGAAAATAACCGGCTGCGGTGCGTTGTGGCACCGGAACGGGCTTGTTATATTAACACGCGCACCGTATCCAGAGGACGAACGGTCAAGACAAGGGTCAACGGAGATTACAAGCATGAAGAACATGAGAAGAACGCTGCTTGCGGGGATGTTGTTGTCCGCTTTTGCCGTAGTGGGTTGCGGCAAGAAAGCGGAAGAGCCGGCTGCATCGGCGGCCAGCGAGGCGGCACCGGCAGTGGCGCAGGCCGCCGAATATGTGGTGGGCACCGACGCCAGCTACGCACCATTCGAATTCCAGAACGACCAGAGCCAGATCGTCGGCTTCGATGTCGAGGTGCTGAGTGCGGTAGCGGACAAGGGCGGTTTCAAGGTCAAGTTCGTCAATACGCCGTGGGAAGGCATGTTCGCCACCCTGACACAGGGCGACCGCGACATCCTGTCATCGGCGATCACCATCACCGACGAGCGCAAGCAGAGCATGGATTTTTCCGAGCCATACTTTGAGGCGCGCCAGCTGATCGCGGTCGGCAAGGCTGTGACCGGTGTGAAGACCTTCCAGGATCTGAAGAGCAAGAAGGTGGCGGTGCAGACCGGCACCACCGGCGACGAAGTGGTGCAGAAGCTGTTGGGCAAGACCAGCTCCAGCATCAAGCGCTTCGAGAGCATGCCGCTGGCGCTGAAAGAGCTGGAAACCGGCGGTGTCGACGCGGCGGTGGGTGACAACGGCGTGGTGATCAACTACGTGAAGAACAACCCGCAGCACGGCATGGCCACGGTGGAAGACCTGCAGAGCTTCGCGCCGGAATATTATGGCTTTGCAGTGAAGAAGGGTAATCAGGAGTTACTGGACAAGATCAATACCGGCATCAAGGCAATCAAGGCCGACGGTACCTACGATCAGATCTTCAACAAGTATTTTGGCACCAAGTAATCAATTGGCTGCATGAAGAACCGGGCCCGCCTCGAGCCGGCCCGGTTTTTTTGCAGGGGGAAGCAATATGGATTTTCGCTGGGGAATGATCGTCGACTACGCACCACTGTTCGTGGAAGGCGTGCAAATGACGATCATCATTACGCTGGTGGCGGTAGTATTCGGCACCCTGATCGGCCTGTTCATGGGCATGGCGCGGCTGGCGGATGCGCCGCACGGGCTTGGCCGCTATCTTGTGCGCTATCTGGTGCGCATGCCGGCGGGTGCCTACGTGACCTTTTTCCGAGGCACGCCCTTGTTCGTGCAAATCCTGCTGGTGCACTTTGCGCTGATGCCGCTGCTGATCCACCCGGTGGACGGTCTGGTGATCAATGGCGATATCGCCCGTGACATCCGTCAGAATTACGGCGCCTTCATTTCCGGCCTGCTGGCACTGACGCTGAATGCCGGCGCCTACATCACCGAGATCTTCCGTGCCGGCATCCAGTCCATCGACAAGGGGCAGATGGAGGCCGCGCGTTCGCTGGGGCTCTCCTACGGCCAGACCATGAAGTTCGTGATCGTGCCGCAGGCGTTCCGCCGCATGCTGCCGCCGCTGGGCAACGAGGCGATCATGCTGCTGAAAGACAGCTCGCTGGTGTCGGCGATTGGTCTGGCGGAGCTGGCGTTCGCCGCGCGCACCGTGGCCGGGGTGTACTCGCGCTACTGGGAACCGTATCTGACCATTTCCTTCATCTATCTGGCATTGACGATGTTGATGGCGTGGGGGATTTCCCGTCTGGAGAAAAAGCTGCAGATCGGCGCGCGCTGAGCGTTTCCTGCTGCTTGGTAAAAAGGCCGCGACAGCGGCCTTTTTGCTTGTCTGGCGGGCGTCTTGGTGTCATTTCGTGTTAGAATATCGAATATTTTGCCATGATTACGGATTTCCATGACCGACCAGCTTTTTGCCAAGGAAACACTCCCGATTAGCCTGGAAGAGGAGATGCGCCGTTCCTATCTCGATTACGCGATGAGCGTGATCGTCGGCCGCGCCCTTCCTGATGTCCGAGATGGCCTCAAGCCCGTGCATCGCCGGGTGCTGTACGCCATGCATGAGCTTTCCAACGACTGGAACCGTGCCTACAAGAAATCGGCGCGTATTGTCGGCGACGTGATCGGTAAGTATCACCCGCACGGCGATACCGCGGTGTACGACACCATCGTGCGTCTGGCGCAGGATTTCTCGCTGCGCTACCCGCTGGTGGACGGTCAGGGCAACTTCGGCTCCATCGACGGCGACAACGCCGCCGCGATGCGTTACACCGAAATCCGCATGGCGCGCATCGCGCACGAACTGCTGGCCGACCTCGACAAGGAAACCGTCGATTTCGGCCCCAACTACGACGGCTCCGAGCAGGAACCGCTGATCATGCCGACGCGCATCCCGAACCTGCTGATCAACGGCAGCTCCGGCATCGCGGTGGGCATGGCCACCAATATCCCGCCGCACAACCTGACCGAAGTGGTCGACGCTTGCCTGGCGCTGCTGGCCAACAGCGAGCTGACCATCGACGAGCTGATCGACATCATCCCGGCGCCGGACTTCCCGACCGCCGGCATCATCTACGGTACCGCCGGCATCAAGGAGGCATATCGCACCGGTCGCGGCCGCGCCATCATGCGCGCCCGTGTGCACTTCGAGGACATCGGCAAGGGTGACCGTCAGGCCATCATCGTCGACGAGATCCCGTACCAGGTGAACAAGTCGCGCCTTCTGGAGCGCATCAGCGAGCTGGTGCGCGAGAAGCAGATCGAAGGCATTTCCGACCTGCGCGACGAGTCGGACAAGTCCGGCATGCGCGTGGTGATCGAGCTCAAGCGCGGCGAAATGCCGGAGGTGGTGCTCAACCACCTGTACAAGCTGACCCAGCTGCAGGACAGCTTCGGCATCAACATGGTGGCACTGGTCGACGGCCAGCCGCGCCTGTTGAACCTGAAGCAGATCATCGACGAATTCCTGCGCCACCGCCGCGAAGTGGTGACGCGCCGTACCATTTTCGAATTGCGCAAGGCCCGCGAACGCGGCCACATCCTCGAAGGTCTGGCGGTGGCACTGTCCAACGTCGACGAGATCATCGCGCTGATCAAGGCCTCCGAAGCCCCGCCGCAGGCCAAGGCCGCGCTGATGGGTCGCGCCTGGCGCTCGGAGCTGGTGGAAGGCATGCTGTCGCGCGTCGACCAGAGCTACGCCCGTCCGGATGGCCTGGCGGCCGAGTACGGTCTGCACGGCGACGGCTACCGCCTGTCCGAAGTGCAGGCCCAGGCGATTCTGGACCTGCGCCTGCAGCGCCTGACCGGGCTGGAGCAGGACAAGATCGTCGGCGAATACCGCGAGATCATGGACACCATCCTGGACCTGATCGACATCTTGGCGCGTCCGGAACGCATCAACCAGATCATCCATGACGAGCTGACCGCAGTGAAACTGCAGTACGGCGACAAGCGCCGCTCCGAGATCGAACCGTTCGGCGGCGACATCAATATCGAAGACCTGATCACGCCGCAGGAAATGGTGGTAACCCTGTCGCACACCGGCTACCTGAAGGCGCAGCCGGTCGACGACTACCAGTCGCAGCGCCGGGGCGGCCGCGGCAAGCAGGCGGCGGCGACCAAGGACGACGACTTCATCAACACGCTGTTCGTGGCCAATACCCACGACTACGTGCTGTGCTACTCCTCGTTCGGCCGCTGCTACTGGATCAAGGTCTACGACATGCCGCAGGGCGGCCGTACCAGTCGCGGCAAGCCGATCGTCAACGTGCTGCCACTGGCGGAAGGCGAGAAGATCAACGCCATGCTGCCGGTGAAGGCGTTTACCGGCAACGAGGCCGAGCTGGACGACGACATCGAGGTCAGCGACAAGGTCAAGGGCCCGTTCGTGTTCATGTGTACAGCCAACGGCACCGTGAAGAAGACGCCACTGGAAGCGTTCTCGCGTCCGCGCGCGGCCGGCATCATCGCCGTCAAGCTGGACGAGGGCGACAAGCTGGTCGGTGTGGCGCTGACCAGCGGCAACGACCAGATCATGCTGTTCTCCAATGCCGGCAAGGCGGTGCGCTTCGACGAGAGCGATGTGCGTGCCATGGGCCGTAACGCCACCGGTGTGCGCGGCATGGCGCTGGGCGAAGGCCAGCAGGTGATTTCGCTGCTGGTGGCCAACAGCGACGAGCAGCAGGTGCTGACCGCCAGCGACGGCGGCTACGGCAAGCGTACCCGTGTCGGCGAGTTCCGCCACACCAGCCGCGGCACCCAGGGCGTGATCGCCATGGACCTGACCGACAAGACCGGCCTGGCGCTGGTGACCGCCAGCTTGGTGGAAGACAGCGACGACGTGATGCTGATCACCACCGGTGGTGTGCTGATCCGTACCAAGGTCGACCAGGTGCGCGAAACCGGCCGCTCGGCGCAGGGCGTGCGCCTGATCAACCTGGACGACGGCGAGAAGCTGATCTGCCTGGTGAAGGTGGCCGAAAGCGAAGACGACGCCGCGGAAGAGGGCGACGAGGCTGCGGCCAACCTTGAGGCGGGCGAGGGCGCGGCAGAATGACGGAGCAGGCACCGGCCAACGAAAAGCTGCTGGCAACGGCGGGCGCGCTGTTCGTGTCCTTCCCGCACTGCGTGACGCTGGGCATGCAATACCTCGGCAGCGTTGGCCGCAAGCCGACGCTGAAGGTGGACTGGCGCGACGATCTGGTCGGCAATCCGGCCAGTGGCGTGCTGCATGGCGGGGTGATCACCTCCATCGTCGACACCTGCAGCGCCATCGCGGTGATCGCGCACATGACCGAGCTGGAAACCATTGCCACGCTGGACCTGCGCATCGACTACCTGAAGGCGGCCACGCCGGGCAAGGCCATCTACTGCACCGCCGAGTGCTACCGGCTGGCCAGCCAGATCGCGTTCACCCGTGCCGTGTGCTACCACGACAGCCCGGATGACCCGATCGCCCACGGCGTCGCTACCTTCATGCGCGACTCCAACCCGAAACCGATGCTGGCGGAGGGCGCGGCATGAGCCAGTTCATGGAAACCTTTCTCGCGCTACGCGACGAGAAGCGCTTCGCCGACATCATCGCCGCGGTGCCGTACGCCCGGCTGATGGGCGTGGCGTGCGGCGAAGACGAGAACGGCGAGCTGCTGTTCTCGCTGCCGTTCGCCGAGCGCAACGTCGGCAACACCACGCTGCCGGCGCTGCATGGCGGCCTGATCGGCGGCTTTCTGGAGAATGCAGCCTTGCTGCACCTGATGTGGAACCGCGAGTCGCTGGAAGCGCCCAAGATCGTGGACTTCTCGCTGGATTACCTGCGCTCCGGCAAGGCCACCACGCTGTATGCGCAGTGCGAAATCACCAAGCAGGGCAAGCGCGTGGCGCACGTGCTGATCGAGGCCTGGCAGGAAGATCGCCGCAAGCCGGTCGCTGTCGCCCGTGCGCACTTCCTGCTCAGCACTCCTTCCTGATTTTGACGAGAAATAGAGGATAGTCATGGCCAAGGTGTACAACTTCTCAGCCGGTCCTGCCGTATTGCCCCACGAAGTGCTGGCAACCGCCCAGGCGGAAATGCTGGACTGGCACGGCTCCGGCATGTGCGTGATGGAAATGAGCCATCGCGGCAAGGAGTTCATGGAGATCATCCACGATGCCGAGCAGGATCTGCGCGCATTGATGGCGATCCCGGCCGGTTACAAGGTGCTGTTCCTGCAAGGCGGTGCCTCGCAGCAATTCTCCATGGTGCCGCTGAACCTGGCACCGGTGGATGGCCATATCGACGTGCTGGATACCGGCCACTGGTCGAAGCTGGCGGTCAAGGAGGCACGCCGCTATACCGGCGTCAACGTGGTGGCCAGCAGCAGCGACAGCAACTACGCCGTGGTGCCGGATGTCGCCAGCTGGCAGCGCACGCCGGATGCCGCCTACTTCCACTACACCTCCAACGAGACCATCGGCGGCCTGCAGTGTCCGTTCGTGCCGGAAGTGGGCGATACCCCTTTGGTGTGCGACATGTCGTCCGACTTCCTGTCGCACGAAGTGGACGTGTCCAAATTCGGCCTAATCTACGCCGGCGCACAGAAGAACATCGGCCCGTCCGGCCTGACCGTGGTCATCGTGCGCGAAGACCTGCTCGGTCATGCCCAGGCGCAGACGCCGACCATGCTCGACTACCGCGTGCACGCCGACGCCGACTCGATGTACAATACCCCGGCCACCTATCCGATCTACATCGCCGGCCTGGTGTTCAAGTGGCTGAAGACGCGGGGCGGCATCAAGGGCATGCAGGCGCGCAACGACGAAAAAGCCGGCTTGCTCTACCACATGATCGACAGCAGCAACGGCTTCTACTTCAGCCATGTGCAGGCGCCGTACCGCTCGAAGATGAACGTGGTGTTCCGCCTGAAGGACGAAGCGCTGGAAGACGTGTTCCTGTCCGAGGCGAAAAAGAACGGCCTGATGCAGCTCAAGGGCCATCGCTCGGTCGGCGGCATGCGCGCCTCGATCTACAACGCGATGCCGATCGAAGGCGTGAAGGCGCTGGTGCACTTCATGGAAGACTTCGCCCGCCAGCACGGCTGAGCGACAAGGTTGGCCGCAACGCAAAACCCGTCTCCGGACGGGTTTTTTCATTGTTCGCGATCCGGATCAGTGTTTTTGCCGTGACGACTGGTCGCTGCCGCCTTAAGCACGCATCATGTCGTTCTTGCCCCGGAGTTTTCCATGACAGCCAACCGTCCCCTGATGTTCCTGTTGCTTGCCGCCGGCACCGTGGTCACCCTCAGCATGGGTATCCGCCACGGCTTCGGTTTTTTCCTGCCGCCGATGACGCAGTCCTTCGGCTGGACCCGTGAAACCTTTGCCTTCGCGCTGGGGTTGCAGAACCTGGTGTGGGGGCTGGCGCAGCCGTTTTCCGGGGCGCTGGCCGACCGGCACGGCCCCGGGCGCGTGCTGCTGGCCGGTGGCGTGTTGTACGCGGCCGGGCTGGCGCTGATGACACTGTCCAGCAGCGGGGTGCTGCTTTCCGGTTCCGCCGGCGTGCTGATCGGCCTTGCCCTGTCGTGTACCACCTATAGCGTGGTGTTCTCGGTGATCGTGCGGGCGGTGGCGCCGGAATTTCGCTCCCGCGCCATGGGGCTGACGGCGGCGGCCGGCTCTTTCGGCCAGTTCATCATGGTGCCGATCGAGCGCGGCCTGATCGACGGTCTGGGCTGGATGCCGGCGCTGTTGGTGCTGGCGGTCACCGCCGGCTTGCTGCTGCCGCTGGCGGCACCGCTGGAAAAGGCCTACCGCCGGGCGCCGGCGCTGCCGGTCTTGCAGGGCAGCATGCTGCGCGGTATGCGCGACACTTTCGCCATGGCCTGGCAGCAGCGCTCGTTCCGCCTGCTGATGGCCGGCTATTTTGTCTGCGGTTTCCAGGTGGTGTTCGTCGGCGTGCACCTGCCAGCCTATCTGCGCGATCACGGCCTGTCCGGCGAGGTGGCCAGTCTGGCGCTGGCGCTGATCGGCTTGTTCAATATCGGCGGTACCTACGTCGCCGGTCACCTTGGCAGCAGCCGGCCCAAGCCGATGCTGCTGGCCGGGATCTACCTCCTGCGCAGCATCGTGGTCACCGCCTTTATCCTGGCGCCGCTGACGCCGTGGTCGGTGGCGCTGTTTGCCGCCGCCATGGGCTTCCTGTGGCTGTCGACGGTGCCGCTGACCAATGGCGTGCTGGTCAGCCTGTTCGGCGTGCGCCACCTGGGCATGCTGTCGGGCGCGGTATTCTTCTCGCATCAGGTCGGCAGCTTCCTCGGGGTGTGGCTGGGCGGGCTGCTGTATGATCGTACCGGCAGCTACGACGTGGTGTGGTGGCTGACTGTGCTGCTGGGCCTGCTGGCGGCTGCGGCCAACCTTCCGGTGCGCGAGCAGCCGGTGCCGGCGGTAGCGACTCAGTCATGAGCTGGTTGGCGGCGGCGTGTGGCATGCTGGTGCTGGCGGCGGGGTTGTGGGCGTACCTGCGCCCCGATTTCGTGGTCGATGCGGCAAACCTGATTGCCGCCTGTTTCTGAAAGGGATGACATGTTGACTGGGGAGCGGCTGGCTCGGCTGCAGCAATTGTGGGAAGGCAACGAGGCGCACGACCGCCATGCGGCCGCGCGTGCCGAGAAGCGGCTGACCATTACGCCGCAGACCGGGCGTTTCCTGTACCAGCTGTCACGTACCCGCCGTGCGCGCATCACCCTCGAAATCGGCACCTCCAGCGGCTATTCCACGCTGTGGCTGGCGCTGGCGGCGCAGGCGCACAAGGGGCAGGTGGTGTCGGTCGATCATTCCGCGCACAAGATCGCACTGGCGCACGCCAACCTGCAGGCATTCGCGCTGGAGCCGGTGGTAACGCTGCACACCGACGATGCGTTCGCGGTGCTGGCCAATACCGCCGACGAATCGGTCGATCTGCTGTTTCTCGACGCCGACCGGCAGCGTTATCCCGGTTACTGGCCGGAGATCACGCGCATCCTGGCGCCCGGTGCCTTGCTGGTGATGGACAACGCCTTGTCCCATGTCGAAGAATGTGCGCCTTTTGTACAAGCAGTGCTTGCTACGCGTGGCTATCTCGCGGAAACTTACCCCATCGGAAAAGGCCAGTTTGTCATACTGAAAGACTTGTAAATCGTGTCGGAACAACAGCTCAAGCAACACCGCGATGCCATCGACCGCATCGACATCGAGATTCTCCACCTTCTCAACCAGCGCGCCCAGCACGCCCGTGAAATCGGCGAGATCAAGGGGGGCGGCATCATCTACCGTCCGGAGCGCGAGGCGCAGGTGCTGCGCCGCATCAAGGAGCAGAACCCCGGGCCACTGCCCGGCGAATCCGTGGCACGCCTGTTCCGCGAGATCATGTCGGAATGCCTGGCGCTGGAAAAGCCGCTGTCCATTGCCTATCTCGGCCCGGAGGGCACCTTCAGCCAGCTGGCGACGCTGAAGCACTTCGGCCATGCCGCACGCACCGTCGCCTGTTCCTCCATCGACGAAGCCTTCCGGCTGGTGGAAGCGCGGGCGCTGGATTACGTGGTGGCGCCGGTGGAAAATTCCACCGAGGGCGCGGTTGGCCGCACGCTGGACCTGATGGTCAGCACGCCGCTGAAGGTGTGTGGCGAAGTGGTGCTGCGCATTCACCACCATCTGCTGCGCAATAGCGCCGGCATCGACGGCATCCGCCGCGTCTACGCCCACGCCCAGGCGCTGGCACAGTGTCACGAATGGCTGAACAAGAACCTGCCGGCCGATGTCGAGCGGGTGTCGGTGGCCAGCAATGCCGAGGCGGCAAGGTTGGCCGCAGAGGATGGCAGCTGTGCCGCGATCGCCGGCCAGGCGGCGGCGGAACGTTTCAATCTGCTGAAACTGGCGGAAAACATCGAGGACGAGCCGAACAACACCACCCGCTTCCTGGTGCTGGGGCATCAGGATGTCGGCCAGACCGGCCAGGACAAGACCTCGCTGATCGTGTCGGCGCCGAACCGTCCCGGCGCGGTGCACTACCTGCTGGCACCGATTGCCGACAACGGCGTGTCGATGACCAAGTTCGAATCGCGGCCATCGCGCGCCGGGCTGTGGGATTACGTGTTCTTCATCGACGTCGAAGGCCACCACGACGACCCGAATGTCGCCAGGGCGCTGCAAGGGCTGATGGAGCGCACCTCCTTCGTCAAGGTACTCGGCGCCTACCCGCAAGCCGTTCTCTGAAATATTGCCAGGCCGGCATTGCGCCGGCCGTTGATGGATGACCTTCCATGACTATCCAGTCTGTTTGCCTGTTTTGTGGTTCCAACAAGGGCACGCGCGCCGCTTACGAGCAGGCGGCGGTCGAGCTGGGTCGGACGCTGGCGCAGCGTGACATCGCGCTGGTGTACGGTGGCGGCAACGTCGGCCTGATGGGGGCGGCCGCGGATGCGGCACTGGCCGCCGGTGGCCGCGTGATCGGCGTGATTCCGGGCTTTCTGCGCGAGAAGGAACTGGCGCACCAGGGCCTGTCCGAGCTGCATGTCACGCAAACCATGCACGAGCGCAAGGCGCTGATGGAAGACCTGTCCGGCGGCTTTGTCGCCTTGCCCGGCGGCTTCGGCACCTACGACGAGCTGTTCGAGATGCTGACCTGGGGCCAGCTGTCGGTGCACAGCAAGCCGATCGGGCTGCTGAATGTGGACGGCTTCTTCGACCCACTACTGGCGATGATCCGCCACGGCGTGGCCGAGGGCTTTGTCGCGGAAGGCAATCTGCAGCTGTTCGTGGTGGCGGCAACCATCGACGAGCTGCTGGTCAGGATGAACGCCTACCGGCCGGCACCGGTCAACAAGTGGTTGTCGCACGACCGCATCTGAGTTTGTCGCCGGCCTCGCCGGCTTTTCTGTTTATACGGGGACGGTTTTCATGATTATCGTGATGTCGCCAGCCGCCAGTGCGCAAAGCATTGACGACGTGATCGGCAAGATCCGTGCGGCGGGCTTGAGCGAGCACGTCTCGCGCGGCACCGAGCGCACCATTATCGGCGCCGTCGGCGACGAGCGCTCGCTGCAGCCGAGCATGTTCGAGATGATGCCGGGCGTGGAGCGCGCACTGCGGGTATTGAAGGACTATCGCATCGTGTCGCGCGAGGTGCAGCCGGACAATACGGTGGTGCACGTGCGCGGGCTGGCCATCGGCGGCGCGGCGGTGCAGATTATCGCCGGGCCGTGCGCGGTGGAGACCGCGCCGCAGATGCAGCAGGCGGCCAGGCTGGTGCGCGAGGGTGGTGCCCGCCTGCTGCGCGCAGGCGCCTTCAAGCCGCGCACCAGCCCGTACAGATTCCAGGGGCTGGGCGTGGCCGGACTGGACTATCTGCAGGAGGCGGCGCAGCAGCAGGGGCTGCCGGTGGTGTCGGAACTGATGGACATCCGCCTGCTGGATACCTTCCTCGAGTACGACATCGACGTGATCGAGATCGGCGCGCGCAATATGCAGAATACCAACCTGCTGAAAGAGGTTGGCCGCATCAACAAGCCGGTGATCCTCAAGCGCGGCCTGTCGGCGACGGTCAGCGAGTGGCTGATGGCCTCCGAGTACATTGCCATCGGTGGCAACCACAACATCATCTTTTGCGAGCGCGGCGTGCGCAGCTTCGATCCGGCGGCGCGCAACACGCTGGACGTGACCGCGATTCCGCTGCTGAAGCGCGAGACGCACCTGCCGGTGATCGTCGATCCCAGTCATGCCGGTGGCAAGGCCTGGCTGGTGCCGGCGCTGTCGTGCGCGGCGCTGGCGGCGGGCGCCGACGGCCTGATGCTGGAGGTGCATCCGGATCCGGCGCAGGCGTGGTGTGACGGTGACCAGGCGCTGGATGGCGCGGCGTTTGGCAGTCTGATGGCGCAGCTGCGCCCGTTGGCCCAGGTGCTGGGCCGCAGCTTGGCATAAGGGGGGCGTGATGAGTGACCAAGAGCAGGAAATCGTAAGGCTGACCCAGATCGACAACTACCGCTTCGACAATCGCTTCGAGGGCGGGGACTACCGGCTGCTGACCGACGAGCCGGCGCCGCTGGGCGACAATAGCGGGCCGTCACCTGCGCAATTGCTGGTGGCCGCGGCGGCCAACTGTCTGTGTGCCAGCCTGTTGTTCTCGTCGCGTAAGTACCACCTCGATGTCGCGCCGCTGTCGTGCGAGGCGGTGGCCACCGTCAGCCGCAACGAGCGCAAGCGGCTGCGGGTGACGCGCATCGATGTCACGCTGCAGTGTGGCAAGCCGCTGCAGGGGCAGCCCAATCTGGAGCGGCTGCTGGGCAGCTTCGAGGATTTTTGCACCGTGTCGCAGAGCATCGGCCAGAGCATCACCATCGCGCTGACGGTGCTGGATCCGGACGGCACGGTACTGAAGTCGCCCGCCGTCTGAATGGCGAGCCAACAAAAAACCGGATGGTCACCATCCGGTTTTTTGCATTTACAGGTAGCGCAGGAACAGCGGCACCAGGATCTCGGCGATCCAGCCCAGCAGCAGTGGCGGCACCAGCAGCGCGAACAGGATGCCCCACCATGGCGTGCGCTGTTGCGGCCGGCTGATGGCGAGCAGGGTGCGGTACAGCGCGTAGCCGGTAAGGGCGACAAACGGCGGCAGCGTGGCCAGTGCCTGCAGCGGGCGTCCGGCCAGCAGCGGGTTGAGCAGCAGCATGCCGGCCAGCAGGCAGGTCTGGCTGAGGAAGTAGCTGCCCATGTTCAGCGGCAGCCCGCGCAACAGTATGCCGGAGCGGCGGAATTCGCCGCAGCCAAGCAGCGCCAGTGCGCCGGCCAGCCCCAGCCACAGATAGGCGTAGAGCAGCGGTAGCCACACCGGCACCAGCGCCAGCGACGGCAGGTACAGCCGGAAAAAGACGGCGCTGATGACGTAGGCCGACACCACGGCCAGTACGGCGGTCATGCTGTCGCTGGCGATCAGCCGCCACAGCGCGTGCAGCAGGTACAGCAGCAGTGGCGACAGCAGGATCAGGCTGGGGAGGGAGGGTGTCATGCCGCGGCCAACACCCGTTGCAGCGCCACGGCGATCAGCTCGCCCATCTGCGCCAGGTAATGGGTCTGCATGTCCTGCGAGAAGCGCTGGCTGTCCTCGCTGCCCAGTACCAGCAGGCCGAAGGCCTCACCCTGCTGGCGCAGCGCGATGGTGGCGAAGGATTGCAGTACCGGCTGGGTCGGGAACCAGCTCAGGATCTCGTCGTTGACGTAAGGGCCGCAGTACGGTGCGCACAGGTTGCCGGCCAGCAGGCGGATGTCCTGCTTGGCGTTGTAGAACGGGCTGGGGTTGGCCGCATCGTGCCACAGCCGCAGCGCCACGCGCTGCAGGCCGAACTGCTTGTCGAAGGTATGCACGATGGCGTCGGCAGCCTGTTCCAGGGTGTCGGCCTGCATCAGCGCCAGGCTCAGCTGGTGACAGCGCGACAGGATCAGGTCGTTCTGCTCGCCGTGCCGGACCAGCTGCACCAGTCGTGCCTCCAGCTGGCGGTTCTGGTCTTTTATCTCCAGCAGCTGGCGCTCGGCGAAGGACACCACCACGCGATCGTGGCTGCTTTTCAGGCCGAAGCGCGGTGCGTGCTGGTTGAGGAAGTCAGGATGGGCATCAAGAAAGGCAAGAACATCGTCGTTTTGCACGCTGCGACTCCGCTGTCAGGTTCAGATTTCGATTTCACCGGTAAAGACGGTCACCGCCGGGCCGGTCATCTTCACCGGATGGCCGGGGCCGCCCCATTCGATACTCAGGTCGCCGCCACGAGTATGCACCAGTACGCGGCTGTCGAGCTGGCCGCGCTGGATGCCGGCCACCACCGCGGCGCAGGCGCCGGTGCCGCAGGCCAGGGTTTCGCCAGCGCCGCGTTCGTACACGCGCAGGCGGATTTCGCCGCGGTTCACGATCTGCATGAAGCCGGCGTTGACCTTTTCCGGGAAGCGTGGGTGCGATTCCACCAGCGGGCCCTGCTGGGCCACCGGTGCGCTGTCCACGTTATTGACGACGCAAACCGCGTGCGGGTTCCCCATCGACACCACGGTGACGTCGATCGAGTCGTCGCCGATGGCCAGCGGGTGGGTGATGGCGTCGCCGTCGGCGATGAACGGTACCTCCAACGATTTCAGCCGCGGTACGCCCATGTCCACCGTGATCTGGCCGTTGCCGTGGTATTCCGGCACGATCACGCCCTTGGCGGTCTCGACGCGGATGGCGCGCTTGTTGGTCAGCTTCTGCTCGGTGACGAACTTCACGAAACAGCGGGCGCCATTGCCGCACTGTTCCACTTCGCTGCCGTCGTTGTTGAAGATGCGGTAGCGGAAGTCGTTTGTGCCGTCGTGCGGGGCTTCCACCAGCAGCAACTGGTCAAAGCCGATGCCCAGGTGGCGGTCGCCAAGCTGGCGCAGGCGTTCCGGCGTCAGGCCTACCGTCTGGCGGATGCCATCCACCACCACAAAGTCGTTGCCGAGGCCGTGCATTTTGCTGAACTTGAGTTTCATGGGAGGTACGCGTGTGAGGTACGGCAAAGTAAAAGGCCATCATAACCGAATAATTTGGCAGCAAACAGCAGCACGACATGGCGTGCATTGACACCTTACTGACCAGTAAGTAGAGTCGCGGAATGAAGCCTGAAACCGACGCCCGTATTACCGATACGCGCAAAAAAATCCTCGACCTGGCGGAAGCACTAATGCTCTCGCGCGGGTTCAACGCCTTCAGCTACCAGCACATCAGTGCCGAGCTGGGAGTGCGCAATGCCGCCATCCACTACCACTTCCCGAAAAAGAGCGATCTGGGCGTGGCACTGATCGAGCGCTACTGCCGCCGCTTCGAGCGCTTCACCCAGGCGCAGGCCGAACTGTCACCGAGCGAGCAGCTGGAGCAGTACTTCGAGCTGGCCGACCGCTACTTCGGGCAGCAGCAGATCTGCCCGAGCGGCATCCTGTCGGCCGAGCTGCAGACCCTGCCCGACGACATGCGGCAGCAGACGCAGGCCTTTGTCGCGCTGATGCGTGGCTGGGCGGCGGACATCGTGCGCCGTGGCCGCGACGTCGGCGTGATGCACTATCCCGGTAGCGCCGAGGGCATGGGCGACGTGGTCTTCGCCGCGATGCAGGGCGCGCTGCAGTTGGCGCGCTTCGACCAGCAGGCGCTGCAATCGGTCAAGCTGCAGATACGGCAGCTGCTGGGCTGCCAGTAGTCATTCAAACAACAAGCAAATAACAACACGACAACACGAGAAGAGGGTTTGATGGAACAACAAAAAAACAGCATGTGCCGCATGGTGGACAAGACCGCGGCGCTGCCGGGCGGGTTGCGCTCCTGGGCGATCACCAAGCTATTCGGCAACTTCGTCCCGTTCCTGGGGACCGCTGGCCTGCGTTTCGACGAGGTCAGCCGCGAGCGCATGGTGGTCAGCATCCGTAACCGCAAGAAGGTGCAGAACCACATCAAGGGCCTGCACGCGGCGGCGATGGCGCTGCTGGCGGAAACGGCGACCGGCTTCGTGGTCGGCATGAACGTGCCGGACGACAAGCTGATGCTGCTGAAATCGATGAAGGTCGAGTACCTGAAGCGGGCGCAGGGCGACATGAAGGCGGTCGCGACGCTGGGGCGCGACCAGGTTGGCCGCATGGCGACGGAAGAGAAGGGCGACGTGCTGGTGGATGTGGTGGTGACCGACGAGTCCGGCGAATCCCCGATCCGCTGCGAGATGGTGTGGGCGTGGGTGCCCAAGAAGCGCAACTGAGGACGACACGATGAGCTATGACACGATCACCGTCGAGGTACGGCAACAGGTCGCCCACGTGGCGCTGAACCGCCCGGACAAGGCCAATTCGCTGAACGAGGCGATGTGGCAGGAGTTGCAGCAGGCGATGGAATGGTGCGACGCCGAGCCGCAGGTACGCGCCGTGGTGCTGTCCGGCAACGGCAAGCATTTCTGCGCTGGCATCGACCTTGCGATGCTGATGAACATGCAGCGCGCCATCGAGGATAGCTGCGAGGCGCGCAAGCGCGACAAGTTGCGGCGACTGATCGTCGGCCTGCAAGCCAATGTCAGCAGCCTGGAGCTGTGCCGCAAGCCGGTGATTGCCGCCATCCACGGCGCCTGTGTCGGTGGCGCGCTGGACATCGTGCTGGCCGCCGACATCCGCCTGGCCGCCGAGGGCGCCGTGTTCAGCGTGCGCGAGGTCGATGTCGGCATGGTCGCCGACGTCGGCAGTCTGCAGCGCCTGGCGCGGGTGGTGGGCGAGGGCAATGCCCGCGAGCTGGCGCTGACCGCACGCGACGTGCCGGCGGACGAGGCGCGGGCGATGCAGCTGGTCAATCGCGTGCTGCCGGATCGCGAAGCGCTGTTGCAGGCGGCGGAGGCGATGGCGCTACAGATCGCGGCCAAGTCGCCGCTGGCGGTGCAAGGCACCAAGGAAATCCTCAACTACAGCCGCGACCATAGCGTGGCCGAAGGGCTGAACTACGTGGCGACCTGGAACGCGGCGATGCTGATGTCGGAAGACATCCAGGTGGCGGTGATGGCGGCGGTCAGCGGCGAGCGGCCGGTGTTCCGCGACTAGCTGCGCGGGGTAGCGTCCGGCGTAGCGCGGCAGCAGTCTGCGCGTCGCGGCCAGCGCCGTTCACGGCTTGCGGCCAACCTTGTCGCCAAGGTTGGCCGCAATGCTTTTGGGGCGGGTGTCGGCTACGGCCGGCCAATGAAAAACGGGCCGCGAAGGCCCGTTGTCGTTGCCGGCGTCGCGCCGGTGTTACAGCTTGATCAGCGTCGATTTCAGCTCGGTGTACTTTTCCAGTGCGTGCAGCGACTTGTCGCGGCCGTTGCCGGACTGCTTGAAGCCGCCGAACGGGAAGTTCATGTCGCCGCCCTCGTCGTAGCAGTTCACCCACACCGTGCCGGCGCGCAGGCGGCGCGACACCTTGTGCGCGGTGCTCAGGTCACTGGTCCACACCGCGGCGGCGAGGCCGTATTCGCTGTCGTTGGCGATGCGGATCGCCTCGTCCACGTCCTTGAAGGTGATGATGGCCAGCACCGGCCCGAAGATCTCCTCGCGGCAGATGGTCATGTCCGGCCCGGTGCAGACAAAGGCGGTCGGCTCGATGAACAGGCCCTTGTCGGTATGCGCGGCCTTGCCGCCGCACACCAGTTCCGCACCCTCGGTCAGGCCCTTGTCGATATAGGACAGCACCTTGTCGTACTGCACGCGGTCGACGATGGCGCCCATGCTGGTGGCCGGGTCCAGCGGATCGGCCGGCTGGTAGTGCGCGGCCGCCTTCTTGAACTCGGTGATGAAGGCGTCCTTGATGTCTTGGTGCACCAGCAGGCGCGAGCCGGCGGTGCACATCTCGCCCATATTGTAGAAGATGGCGCCGGCGGCCGCGCGTGCTGCCTTGGCCAGGTCCGGGCAGTCCGGCAGCACGATGTTGGGCGACTTGCCGCCCAGCTCCAGCCAGGCGCGCTTGAGGTTGGATTGCGCGGCAGCTGTGGCGATCAGCTTGCCGACGCCGGTGGAGCCGGTAAAGGCGATGCAGTCGATATCCATGTGTTCCGCCAGCGCCTTGCCGACGTCGCCGGCACCCGGTAACACCTGGAACACGCCGTCCGGCATGCCGGCCTCCTTGGCCAGAGCCGCGAGGCGGATGGCGGTCAGCGGCGATTTTTCCGACGGCTTGACGATTACGGCGTTGCCGGCGGCCAGCGCCGGGCCGAATTTCCAGCTCGCCATCAGGATGGGGAAGTTCCACGGCACCACGGCGGCGACCACGCCGATGGCTTCGCGGGTGACCAGGCCGACGATCTTCGGGTCCACCGGGGCGACTTCGCCGCCGATCTTGTCGATGGCCTCGGCGAACCACTCCACACAGTAGGCGGCACCGGGTACGTCTACACTGGTGGTATCGCCGATCGGTTTGCCGGCGTCCAGGGTTTCCAGTAGTGCCAGCTCGTCACCATGCTCGCGGATCAGCGCGGCGAAGCGCTTCAGGATGCGGCCGCGGGCCAGCGGTGCCAGCTCCGACCACTTGCCGCTGTCGAAGGCGCGGCGCGCGGCCTTGACCGCCTGTTCTACTTCCGGCGCGCCGGCCCAGCTGATGCTGGCCAGGTGCTGGCCGTTGGCCGGGTTGATGCAGTCGAAGGTGCGCCCGTCTGCTGCTGCCACATACTGGCCGTCGATGAAGGCGCGGCCTTCGATGGTGAGCGTGCGGGCAAATGCCTGCCATTCTGCATGGGTGCGAGCCATGGTGTTTCTCCTTTGTTGTGTCGGGTCCGCCCCGTAGCAGGAGGCGGTTCAGAACGTCGGCGGAGAGCTGGCGCTGACGATCTCGCAGCACTCGTCGCTGACGTTGCGGAAACGGTGCGGCTGGCGACTGTCGAAGTAATAGGCGTCGCCGGGGCCGAGGATGCGTGCTTCGTTATTGACGGTGATCTCGATCTGGCCGCGAATGATCACGCCGCCCTCCTGGCCGTCATGGGTGAGCATGTCCGGTCCGGTGTCGGCAAACGGCTCGTACACTTCGCGCAGGATGGCGATGTCGCGCCGCTCGTGCGAGGTGCCGACCAGCAGCAACTGGATCTGGTCGTTGCCGAGGTTGGGCAGTTCGTCCTTGTCGTAGAACACGCGTGGTGCTTGCGGGTCTGCGTCGAAGGTGAAAAAGTCGGACAGGGTCATCGGCAGACCCTCCAGCACTTTTCGCAGCGAACTGATCGACGGGCTGACGCGGTTCTGCTCGATCAGCGAGATCGTACCGTTGGTAACGCCCGCTCTTTTGGCCAGTTCACGCTGCGAAAGACCCATGCGTTCGCGAACCATCCTTAATCGTGCTCCAACATCCATGCTTCCTGTCCAATCTGTATGTTAATAATTTTAGACGTACAACGATGAGGATTTTGACTACTTTGAGCCCGTCTGTTGCGCCGCAATAACGAAATTTCTTTGCAACCCGTGCATTTTATAGTCAAAATTAGTGTGTGAATGCAAGTTTGTTGTATATTTTTTTAAACAACTGTGGCTCAGAGCTTCACGACATCACCCAAAGGAGAGTGCTATGTTAATCGGCGTTCCGAAGGAGATCAAAAATCATGAGTACCGTGTCGGCCTGACACCGTCCGGTGCGCGTGAACTGGTGGCACATGGCCACAAGGTGCTGGTGCAAAGCCAGGCCGGGCTCGGCATCGGCTTTGCCGACGAGCAGTATCTGCAGGCCGGCGCCACCATCGTGTCACGGCCGGAAGAAATCTTTGCCACGGCCGAGATGATCATCAAGGTCAAGGAGCCGCAACCGGCCGAGTGTCGCATGTTGCGCCCGGAGCAGTTGCTGTTCACCTATCTGCATCTGGCGCCGGATCCGGAACAGACGCAGTTGTTGCTGGAATCCGGCGCCGTGGCCATCGCCTACGAGACGGTGACCGACGAGCGCGGCGGCCTGCCGCTGCTGGCGCCGATGTCAGAAGTGGCCGGTCGCATGGCGGTGCAGGCCGGTGCCCACGCGCTGGAAAAGGCGCAGGGTGGCCGTGGCGTGCTGCTCGGCGGCGTGCCCGGTGTGGCGCCGGCGCGGGTGGTGGTGCTGGGCGGCGGGGTGGTCGGCCTCAATGCGGCGCGGATGGCGCTGGGGCTGGGCGCGGACGTGACCCTGCTGGACAAGTCGCTGGCGCGGCTGAAAGAGATCGACATGCTGTTCGGCAGCGGCATCAAGACGCTGATGTCCAACAGCAGCAATATTGAAGAGGCGGTGCGCGACGCGGATCTGATCATCGGCGCGGTGCTGGTGCCGGGCGCGGCGGCGCCGAAACTGCTCAATCGCGCGATGCTGAAACAGCTGCGCGCCGGAGCGGTACTGGTGGATGTCGCCATCGACCAGGGAGGCTGCTTTGAAACCAGCCGGCCGACCACGCACCAGCACCCGACCTATATTGTTGACGGCATCGTGCACTATTGCGTTGCCAACATGCCCGGTGGTGTCGCCAGAACCGCCACCATGGCGCTGACCAATGCCACGCTGCCGTATGCTCTGGAGCTGGCGGATAAAGGTTGGCCGCAGGCCCTGCAGGACAACGCGCACCTGCGTCACGGTCTGAACATCTGTTGTGGCAAAGTGACTCATGCGGCGGTGGCGCGCGATCTCGGTTACGACTACGTCGATCCGCTGACCGCGCTGAAAGCGGCGCTGTAAAACCAACCGAGGTAACCATGCAAGCGATTATCGGCATCCCCTGCGATGTCAAAACCATAGGCCTGTTTCCCTTCCACGCGGTGGGCGAGAAGTACATCACCGCGGCGGTGGGGGCGGCCGGCGGCGTGGCCGTGCTGATCCCGTCGCTGGGCGATGCGGCGCAACTGGACGCGATCATTAACCTGGTGGACGGCATCCTGCTGCCGGGTTCGCCGTCCAATATCGAGCCGCACCACTACCAGGGCGTGCCCAGCCGTCCCGGCACCCTGCACGACAAGGCGCGCGACGCCACCACGCTGCCGCTGGTGCGGCGGGTGATCGACGCCGGCATCCCGCTCCTGGGCATCTGCCGCGGCTTTCAGGAGATCAACGTGGTGCTGGGCGGCGAGTTGCACCAGCACGTGCAGGAGCAGCCGGGGCTGAATGACCACCGCGAGCCGCAGACTGAGGATCTGGATCTGATGTACGGCCCGGCGCACAGCGTGCAGTTCACCGCCGGCAGCTGGCTGCAGCACTGGCTAGGCCGCGACGGCGCCCGGGTCAATTCCATCCATCAGCAGGGCATCAAGCGGCTGGCCGACGGCCTGATCGCCGAGGCGGTGGCCGAGGACGGGCTGATCGAGGCCTATCGTGTCGGCAGCGCCAGCAACTTTGCCTATGCCGTGCAGTGGCATCCAGAATGGAAGTACTGGGAGAACGACGTGTCCCAAGCAATTTTCGAGGCTTTCGGCACAGCTTGCCGGGAGCGCCGTATGCGTCGCAACCAATAGACGTACTCGGCAAAACCGCCGGCAAGACCGGTAAAAAAGAGGAAATGCATCATGAATCACCAATTGTTTGAATGGCTGCGCGACAACCGCATCACCGAAATGGAATGTATCGTTCCGGACATGACCGGCGTCGCCCGCGGCAAGATCGTCCCAAAAGACAAGTTTGTTTCCGATCAGGAAATGCGCCTGCCGGAAGCCGTGCTGATCCAGACCGTCACCGGCGATTATCCCGACGACAGCATGCTGGACCTGACCGACCCGGACATGGTGCTGATGCCGGATCCGAACACCATGCGCTTCGTGCCGTGGGCCACCGATCCGACCGCACAGCTGATCTACGATGCGCTGCGTCCGGATGGCTCGATGGTGGAGGTCGCCCCGCGCAACGTGCTCAAGCGCGTGCTGGCGTTGTATGAGGCCCAAGGTTGGGAGCCGGTGGTGGCACCGGAGATGGAGTTCTACCTGCTGTCGCCCAACCCTGATCCTGATATTCCACTGGCACCGCCTATCGGTCGTACCGGCCGTGCCGAATTCGGCCGCCGTTCCTACGCCATCGACGCGGTCAACGAGTTCGATCCGCTGTTCGAGGACATCTACGACTACTGCCACGCACAGAACCTGGAAGTCGACACGCTGATTCACGAAATCGGCACCGCGCAGATGGAAATCAACTTCATGCACGGCAATGCGCTGGACCTGTCCGACCAGGTGTTCCTGTTCAAGCGTACCGTGCGCGAGGCCGCCTTCCGTCACGGCATGTACGCCACTTTCATGGCCAAGCCGATGGAGGCGGAGCCGGGCAGTGCGATGCACATTCACCAGAGCGTGCTGAACAAGCACACTGGCAAGAACCTGTTCTCCGCAGCGGATGGCAAGCCGACCGAGCACTTCTTCCACTTCATCGGCGGTCTGCAGCACTACCTGCCGGAGTGCATGCCGTTCTTTGCACCGTACGTGAACTCCTTCCGTCGCCTGTCGCCGTACACCGCGGCACCGACCAACGTGGAGTGGGGCTACGACAACCGTACCGTCGGCCTGCGCGTGCCGCACTCGTCGCCGGTTGCGCGCCGCGTGGAAAACCGGGTGCCGGGCGTGGACGTGAACCCGTACATCGCGATGGCCGCCACCCTGGCCTGCGGCTACCTCGGCATGATGAACCAGATCAAGCCGCGCGATCCGCTGGCCAGCGACGCCTACGAGCTGCCGTTCCAGTTCCCGCATGGCACCGAGGAGGCGCTGGTTCGCCTCAAGGCCTGCAGCGACGTGGCCGAGGTGATGGGGCCGCGCTTCGTCGAGATGTATGTCGGCATGAAGGAAAAGGAATTCGCCGAATACTTCCGCGTCATCAGCCCGTGGGAACGCAAGTTCCTGCTGTTACACGTTTAAATCGAGCCGCAAGCGGGAGGCGCAGACCTCCCGTTATCCAAATCAGGAGAGATTTCATGAAGCATCAGCGCAGCACCGCCCAATGGCGGGAAATGGACGCCGCACACCACCTGCACCCGTTTACCGACACCGCCTCCCTGAACGCACAGGGGGTACGCATGATTACCCATGCGGACGGCATCTACCTGTGGGACAGCGAGGGCAACAAAATCATCGACGGCATGGCCGGCCTGTGGTGCGTCAATATCGGCTACGGCCGCAAGGACCTGCCGGAGATTGCCAAGCGCCAGATGGAAGAGCTGGCTTATTACAATACCTTCTTCAAGACCTCGCACCCGGCGGTGGTCGAGCTGTCGCACCTGCTGGCGGAAGTGGCGCCCAAGGGCTTTGACCACGTGTTCTACACCAACTCCGGCTCGGAGTCGGTGGACACCATGATCCGCATGGTGCGCCGCTACTGGGACGTGAAGGGCAAGCCGCAGAAGAAAACCCTGATCGGGCGCTGGAACGGCTACCACGGCTCCACCATCGGTGGCGCCAGCCTGGGCGGCATGAGTTATATGCACGAGCAGGGCGACCTGCCGATTCCGGGCATCGTGCACGTGCAGCAGCCGTGGCACTACAAGTACGGCAAGGGCATGAGCGCCGACGAGTTCGGCCTGCTTGCCGCCAGCTGGATCGAGGACAAGATTCTGGAAGTGGGTGCCGACAAGGTGGCCGCCTTCGTCGGCGAGCCGATCCAGGGTGCCGGCGGCGTGATCATCCCGCCGGCCAGCTACTGGCCGGAAGTGGAACGCATCTGCCGCAAGTACGACATCCTGCTGGTCGCCGACGAGGTGATCTGCGGCTTCGGTCGTACCGGCCACTGGTTCGGCCAGCAGCAATTCGGCTTCACCCCGGACATCTTCACCACCGCCAAGGGCCTGTCGTCCGGCTATTTGCCGATCGGCGCCGTATTCGTGGGTAACGAGGTAGCGGCAACGTTGGCCGCAGGCGGCGATTTCAACCACGGCTTTACCTACTCCGGTCACCCGGTGGCGGCGGCGGTGGCCCACGCCAACGTCAAGGCGCTGCGTGACGAGGGTATCGTCGCCGCCGTGCACGAGGACACCGGCCCGTACATGCAAAAACGCTGGCGCGAGGCGTTCTCCCGCTTCGAGCATGTCGACGACGTGCGCGGTGTCGGCCTGATCCAGGCGTTCACCCTGGTCAAGGACAAGGCCAGCCAGACGCTGTTTGACAACTGGGGCGAGATCGGCCTGATGTGCCGCGACATCTTCTTCCGGCATGGCCTGATCATGCGTGCCTGCGGCGATCACATCGTATCGGCGCCGCCGCTGATCATCAGCAAGGACCAGATCGACGAGATGATCGCCACCGCGGTCGAGTGCATGGAAATCTTCGAGCAGAAACTGAAGGAACGCGGACTGGCCTGAGGCCGTAGCCGCGACGGCGTGGCTTTTGCAAGCAGCAAAGCGGGTTTGATTATACAATCAACCCGCTTTTTTATTGCCGGCCGGCCATGATGCCCGTGGCGTGATTGTGCGGCTGGCAAGCACCGGCAGCTTTGGTTATGCTGATACGGCATGCTGCTTTCCTGATACTCCAGACTCAAAACGAGGCCACGACTGACAATGGCTGACGAATCACAACGCCCCATCATCATCAAACGCATCAAGAAAGGCCACGGCGGCCACCATGGCGGTGCCTGGAAGATCGCCTATGCCGACTTCGTAACGGCAATGATGGCGTTTTTCCTGCTGATGTGGCTGCTGGGCTCGACCTCGGCCGGTGCCCTTAGCGGGATTTCCCAGTATTTCCAGATGCCGCTGAAGCTGGCGCTGCAGGGCGGCGAGGGGGCCGGCGACGCCACCGCGGCGATTCCCGGTGGCGGTACCGACCTGACCCGGCAATCCGGCCAGGTCAAACGCGGCAATCCGGATCCGGCCAGCGGGCAGAAGCGGGCAGAACTGAGCAAGCTGCAGCAGCGCATCCAGCAAAAGCTGCAGCAGAAGATGGAACAGAGTGCGGTACTGAAGTCGTTCAAGGACCAGATCAAGCTGGAGATGACGCCGGAAGGGCTGCGCATCCAGCTGATCGACGAGCAGAACCGGCCGATGTTCCAGTCCGGCGGCGCGCTGCCGATGGAGCACACGCGGGTGCTGCTGCAGGAAATCGGCCGCGAGCTGAACGAAGTGACCAACAAGATCAGCATTTCCGGTCATACCGACGCCACCCGCTTTGCCGGGGCGGCCACCGGCTATACCAACTGGGAGCTGTCGGCCGACCGGGCCAATGCCGCGCGCCGCGAGCTGATCGGCGGCGGCATGCTGGATGAGAAAGTGTTGCGCGTGGTGGGGCTGGCGTCGGCGGACCCGCTGAACAAGCAGAACGTGTTCAGCCCGGAAAACCGCCGTATCGCCATCGTGATCCTGAACGAGGAGACCGAGAGCCAGATTCGCGGCCAGGAACCGGTGGCGGAAGCGGCGCCGGTGGCAGCTGCGCCTGCGGGAGCGCCGGCAGCACCATGACACGGCTGATTGCCTTGTTGCGCCATGCCGGTATCCAGCTGCTGGCGGTGTTGCTGGCCTGGGTATTCTGGGCGCCGCTGGCTACGCCGCTGCCCTGGCTCGTGGCGCAGTGCCTGCTGGCGCTACTGCTGGCCGGCGTGCTGCGCTGCTCGCTGCCGCAGCGCCTGCTGCACCTGCTGTTCATGCCGCTGGTGGTGCTGGCACTGTGGCAGCAGTGGGCATCGTGGCTGTATCTGGGCGGCTTCGTGCTGCTGTTTGCCCTTAGCCGCAATGCGCTGACCGAGCGGGTGCCCTTGTACCTGTCGTCGCAGGAAAGCATTGTCACGCTGGCGCAATGGCTGCCGCCGGGGGCTGCGGTGCTGGATCTGGGCAGCGGCGACGGCCGGGTGGTGCTGCAGCTGGCGCGACAACGTGCCGATCTGCAGCTGTGCGGTGTGGAGAACGCGCTGCTGCCGTGGCTGTGGTCGCGCTGGCGCTACCTGCGCGCCGGGCGGCCGGCCAATGTCAGCCTGCGCTACGGCAATTTCTGGGATATGGACTGGTCACGTTTCGACGTGATCCATGCCTTCCTGTCACCGGCGCCGATGGCGCGGGTGTGGGCGCATTTCCGGCAGCATGCGGCCAACCATGCGCAGCTGGTGAGCAACAGCTTCGGGATCGCGGCGGTGCTGCCGCAGCAACGGCTGCCACTGAACGGGCCATTACAAAAAGAACTCCTCATCTGGGGACACAATCATGGACATCGCTAACTGGCTGTCATCCCTGTCGGAAAACCGCTGGCCCATCCTGCCCGCCACTGCGGTCGAGGTGCGGCAGATGCTGTCGCTGCCTGGCGATCGCATCGTGTTTTCCGAGCTGTCCAACCTGACCCTGTCCGACCCCTTCCTGCTGCTGGACCTGATGCGCCTGGTCGGCGCCTCGCGCGCACTGCAGCGCAGCGAGGCGCATCCTACCGTCGAGCAGATGCTGATGCTGCTGGGGCTGGAGGTGATCACCGCGCGCTATCGCCAGATCCCGGCGCTCTCCACCGTGCACGGCAAGCTGGACCAGGAGGTGGTCGATGCGGTCGGTGACTGGCTGGGCCGTTCGCGGGTCGCCGCCTTCATCATCAAGGAGTGGCTGGCGATCACCGGTGAATACAAGGTCGAGGACTGCTTCATCGCCGCGCTGGTGTACAACCTGCCGGCCTGCCTGTACCTGATTTACCGCAACCGCCTGCCGGCCGGGCCGCTGCTGCACGAGGTGGCGGACGTGTTCGCGCTGGACTACCCCAAGATCGTCGAGCAGTTCATCCAGCGCATGCCGCTGCCGTCCGGCTTGCTCGATACCCTCGGCGCCGGGCCGGTCAACCGCCGCAAGCAGCTGCTGAAGCTGGCGATTGCCACCGCCAATGCGGTGGACCAGGGCTGGTGGCGGCCGCAGTGGAATATCGGCATCGAGGCGGCGGCCAAGCTGATCGGCTGCCGGGTCGACAACGCACAGCAGGTGGTGCAGCAGGCGATCCTGCAGGTGGCGCGCCACCCGCGCGCGCCGGGTTACACCTACCCGGCGCGGGCCTACCTGTACATTCCCGGCCCGTTCCCGCAGCGAAACAGACAGGACGAGGTTGCCACCCTCACCGGCGAGCAGCAGCTGGAAAAGGCGCTGTTGGAGTCGCTGCGCCACCTCGCCAACGACATCCAGTTCGAGCGCATCATGTTCCTGCGTTACGACCAGCCCAGCCATTCGCTGAAAATGCGCTACCAGATCGGGCTGGAAGACAAGCACCCGCTGCGCAAGCACATTGTGGCGCTGGAGCCGGGCTCATTCTTCGCGCTGCTCACCAGCCGGCCGCAGAGTTTCCACGCGCCGGCCTCGACGTGCGCGCAGCTGGCACGCAAATACCAGGACGAATTCTTCACCCATCTCGGCGAAGGCCACTTCGCCTGCATGTCGGTGTTCTCCGGTCACAAGCTGGCCGGCGTCTTCTTTGTGGACAACTATCGCAGCAACAAGGCGATCGACGACGACAGCTACCACCGCTTCAAGGAAACGGTATTCCGGGTGTCGCAACTCACTTTCTAGGCATGACATTCCATAAAATCATTACCTCGACCGCCAATGACGAGATGAAATCGCTGGCGCGGCTGCTGGACAACGCCCGCGAGCGGCGCAAGCAACAACTGCTGGTGCTGGAAGGATTGCACCTGCTGCAGGCCGTGCTGGACGCCGGGCTGCCGCTGCACGCGGTGTACGTCAACGAGGCGGCGCAGCAGCACCCGGAATGGCTGGTGCTGCACAGCCGCATCGACCGTGCCGTGCCGTGCAGCCTGGTCAGCGCCGCGGTGCTGGCCAAGGTCACCGCGCTGGCAACGCCGGCAGAGGTGCTGGTGCTGTGTCCGCGGCCACAGGGCAGCGCCGCGCGGCAGGAGGCGGCGGTACTGCTGGACGACGTGCAGGACCCGGGCAATATGGGCACCATCCTGCGCTGCGCCGCTGCGGCCAACGTGCGCCAGGTGTATCTGTCCAAGGGCTGCGTCGACGTCTATTCGCCCAAGGTGCTGCGCGCCGGCATGGGCGCCCACTTCGTGCTGCAGATCCACGAGCAGGCCGATCTTGCCGCCGAGCTGGCGCGCTGGACTGGCCCCCGGCTGGCGACGCATCTGGAAGGCAGCGTGTCGCTGTATAGCGAAGACCTGCGCGGTGCGGTGGCCTTCGTGTTCGGCAACGAGGGCAAGGGTGTGTCGGCACCGGTGCTGGCCGCCTGCGACCGCCGCGTGCGCATCCCGATGCCCGGCCACGCCGAGTCGCTGAACGTGGCGATGGCGGCCACGGTCTGCCTGTTCGAACGCGTGCGCCAGGGCGAGGCGGCGGCTCCCGGCGCTGCGTAATCAGCGCTTTGCCAATCGGGCGGCGCTCACTACAATACGCGGCCTGTTATTACACGCGCGGCGCCGCCTGCGGCCTGACGCTACTCCGGAGTGAAGAATGGAACCCGTACGACTTTCAAAACGCATGGCTGAAATGGGGCTTTGTTCTCGCCGCGAGGCCGACAGCTATATCGAGCAGGGCTGGGTCAAGGTCAACGGCAGCGTGGCGGTGCTGGGGCAGAAGGTGGTGACCGGCGACGACATCCAGCTCGACAAGAAAATGACCCAGGCGCAGGAGCGCCGCGTTACCATCCTGATCAACAAGCCGATGGGCTACGTCTCCGGCCAGGCTGAGATGGGCTACCTGCCGGCGGCGGCGCTGATCACGCCGGACAACCACTGGGAAGACGACAAGTCCGGGCTGCGCTTCTCGCGCGACCACATGAAAGGGCTGGCACCGGCTGGTCGCCTCGACATCGACTCGGTCGGCCTGCTGGTGCTGACCCAGGACGGCCGCGTGGCGAAAGAGCTGATCGGCGAAAACTCCGACGTGGAAAAGGAGTACCTGGTGCGCGTCGAGGGCGAGCTGTCCGACGAAGGCTTGCGCCTGCTCAACCACGGCCTGTCACTGGACGGCAAGGCGCTGATCCCGGCCAAGGTGTGGTGGCAGAACGACGACCAGCTGCGCTTCATCCTGAAGGAAGGCAAGAAGCGCCAGATCCGCCGCATGTGCGAGGCCGTCGGCCTGCACGTGGTCGGCCTCAAGCGCATCCGCATCGGCAAGGTGATGCTGGGCGACCTGCCGACCGGCAAGTGGCGCTACCTGGCGGCGGACGAGCAGTTCTCCTGATTCCTGGCCTTGCGGCCAACCTTGTCGGCCGCCATTTCAGGCACACAGTCACGATAAAGCGGGCAGGGCGATGAGCTTCTTTTGGCAGCGGTGGTTGGGCGGCGGCGGCCCCTGGGGGCGGCAGGAGGTGTCGCAGGCGGTAGAGCGGCTGATCGACGAAGTCGATCCCAAAGTGCGGCTGCTGCCGCACAGCCAGCAACAGCTGCAGCGCGGCGTGCGCGATACCTTGCGCTATGCCAGCGAGCTGATCGGGCATCTGCCGGCGCCGCTGGATCTCAGCCCCGCCGGCTACACTACCGACCGCCGCGTCGGCCTGTTGTTCTCATCGCCGGAAAGCCTGTGTCATATGCTGCATCACAGCGAAGTGCTGGGGCAGTACTTCTCCCGTCCTGCCAATCCCGACACCGCCTACCTGCTGCTGGTGATGCAGCCGCAGGCGCGGCGGCGTCTCGGCAGTCAGCTGCTGCCCGACGGACAGGTGCGATACGACGTGCCGCAGCAGGTGATCAGCTTCGAGCAGCACCGTATAGTGGCGGCCTACGACAGCCTGAAAAACTTGCAGCAACTGGCCGGTATGGAGGCGTTCAACGCCCTGTGTCGTGACCTCTCGCGGCGGGTGGCGCTGTTCGATGCCCGCCGCCAGCAACTGGAGGCCGAGCGGCAACGCGTGCTGTTACGGCTGGCGGCAGGTGGCCAGACGCTGATCAATGCTGCCGCACTGCGTGATCATGGTGATGTCAAGGATGCCGAGCTGCCGCAGCGGCGGCAGCAACTGGATGCCGAGCTGGCGGTGATGGGCAAGCAACTGTCGCTGCCGGGCAAGCTGGATTACCTGCGCCAGGTGCTGCGCCAGCCACAGCATTATCTCAAGGCCGGGCTGGAGTCGACGTGGCTGGATCGCATGGGAGTGGTGACGCCGCCGGAGCAAGGCGGCGCACAGCTGGACTTTGGCCTGATGAAGCTGGGCGAGGAAGACGACGTGCGCGAACGGGTGGTGTTTCCGGGTTGCGTCACCCGCCGCGATCTGCGGCAATGGCACGAACGTTGGCCGCAATAGGCAGCTTGCTGCATCGGCACCTCATCCCTGTGGCTGGACGGTCTTGCTGTAGTGCAGGAATACCTCGTCACGCGTCCAGCCCTTATTGCGGTACAGCTTTTGCGCAGCCTGGTTGTCGCGGGCGGTAGACAGCTCCAGCCGAGCGAAGCCATTGTCGCGGGCGTAGCGTTCGATGTGGCCCAGCAGGCCGCTGGCAATGCCGCGCTGACGGTCCTGCGGCCGGGTGAACAGGTCGTACAGCACGTAGATCGGCGCTGCCGCCAGCGAGCAGAACGACGGGTACAGCTGGCAGAAGCCAAGCACCTCGCCGTCGCCGTGTTCCGCCAGGAAGATCACCGATTCGTTCTTGGTCATGCGTGCCTGCAGGAAGCGCCGTGCCAGCTCGCGGTCGCTGCTTTCGCCGTAGAACTGGCGGTATTCGTCAAACAGCACCGCCAGTGCGGTCAGGTCGTTGTGTCCGGCGCGGCGTATCGTCGGGTCACTCATCACTTGCTACTCCTTCTTTTCCGTCAATCACGATCAGCGGCACCATCATCTCGGCGGCAGACAGCCCGCCGTGGTTGCCCAGCAGTTTGGGCAGCGGGGCGTCGACCGGTGTATCCAGCAGTCCCCAGTCCTCTTTCAGCAGCAGCACATAGTCGCCGACGCGTGCGGCCAACCTCGGGTCGTTTGCGTCGGCACCGGGGCCGAACCAGGCCTCGTCCAGCAGCTGCGCCGCCGGCAGGCACCAGGCGGCATGGCCGAGCAGGCGTTCGGCCAGCAGCGGGAAGTCCGCCAGCCGCTCCGGCCTGACGTGGCAGAACGCCACCCGTGGCTCGCCGGACAGCGGCTGGCGCAGGCAGGCGGCCAGCTCCGGGAAATCGCGCAGCTGCAGCAGGCGCGGCGGCGGGATGTCCATCTGGCCGTGATCGGCGCTGATGCACAGCACGGCGTCGCGGCCGGTCAGCGCGGCGGCGAAGGCGGCGCAGTGCGCCTCGATACGCTGCAACAGCTGGCGGCAACGCGGGTGCGTGGTGCCCTTGTGGTGCATGATCGAATCCAGGTCCGGAATGTAGGCGTAGACGAACTGCGGCGCGCTCGCCTCGTGCAGCAGCGTGTCCAGCTGGCGGAACAGGTCCTCGTAGGAGCTCCAGCCCTGGCGCGCTGCGCTGCCGCCGTGGTGCAGGCTGTAGGCGGAATCGAGAATGTAGTTCGGCTGCAGCATGATCTGGCGCCGCGGCCCAGTGAGCGCCGAGGGCGTCTGGTACACGCGGCGTGCCAGTTCGGCCGGGTCGTCCGGGGTGTGGCTGCCGCGGTGGCGCACCGTCAGCGGCAACGGCGTGACCACGGCGTCGACCTCCGGCGCCGCCAGATGCCAGCCGGTGAGGGTGTGCACGCTGGGTGGCAACCCGGTAAGGTAAGTGGTGATGGCGCTGGTGGTGGTACTGGGAAATACCGAGGTCAGCACCAGCGTTTGTTGCTGCCGCAACCAGCCACCGGGTGACAGCTCGGCCAGTTGCCGGCAGCCCATGCCGTCGATGACCAGCAGGATGATGGTTTGCGCCTGCTCCAGCCGTGCCAGCGACGGGTGCTGCAGCGGCGGGCAGGGGCTGTCGCTGCCGTGCAGGCGGGCGGCAAGGTTGGCGATGCCGTGCTCCGGATGCGGAAACACCAGGCCGGCGGCACTCAGCTGTGATCGGGTCGGTTGCGTCACTTGCGGCGATAGCCAGGTTGCGATAATGGCTGTATTTTTACCATTTTCATGGTAATCCAGATAGATGATGGCGGCTTATCCTGTTTCCTGTACCAGCTGCGGCGCCTGTTGCGCCGCGTTCCGGGTGTCGTTTCACCGCGCCGAACTGGCCGGCCCCGAGCGCCGCGGCGTGCCGCCGGCCATGGCGGTGGTCGAGGTCGGCAACACCATGCGCATGTGCGGCACCGACGAGCACACCCTGCGCTGCGTCGCGCTGCAGGGCACCGTCGGCGAGTCGGTCAGCTGCAGCATCTACGCCGACCGGCCGTCGCCGTGCCGCGAATTCGGCGCGCTGGCCGATGTCGGCATCTACGAGCGCGCCTGCAACCGCGCCCGCGCGCGCCACGGCCTGCCGCCGCTGCCGGTGGACGACTGAGTAACCGTCAAGGATGCGCCCAGAGTTGCAAAATCCGGGCATTCGCACAGACGGCAGGCTTCATGGTATCCTTGCGCCCCTTTCAAATTACCCGCCCCGGCATGCGAGACCCCTGCGACCACTACACCATGGACCTGATCGGCGGCTGCCGCGCCAAGCCCGGACGCAAGCCGCTGGGAGAGCGCGCCATGACGGCCGCCGAGCGCAAGCGCCGTTCGCGCGAGTTGCGTCGCAATCGCCTGCAGGAACTGTCGGTGACGGTGGAGCTGTCGCGCGATGCGCAAAAGGCACTCGACAAGATGATAGAGTGGTGGGGCGTCAGCAAGAAAGAAGCCATCAACCGCGCAATGCTCATTGCCTGCCAGTCGCAGACCGGGCGTACCGGTATGCTGTTCGATCTTGATCCGGCCTTCCCGGGCGAGCGCAGCAGCAAGCGCCGCCAGCGTTGAAGCGGCAAGGTTGGCCGCAAGGCGGGATTTCTGCAGAGTCGTCTAGCGCATTGCCATGTCGCAACACTGCAGCTATGTGTCTGATGCAAATCAAGCAGGTCATGCCATTCATGAGCTAATAATGCCGCTTTACTTTGACAGGAAGTGGCTGCCATGGCACTCAAACAGCTTTCGCCCACGGATGTCCTGCTGGGTAAGCCGCTGGAGCAGGCGGTATATAACGCGGATGGACATCTGCTGCTGAACAAGGGTTCGGTATTGGATGATCCCGGTGCCAAGCAAAAGTTGCTGGCCATGGGGCACAAGGAGGTGCTGGCCGGGGCTGCTACCGCCACGAGTGTGGCAAGCGCCCCGCGTGCGGATCAGTTGCGCGAACCGGTATTCGCGCTGGTGCAGCAGCAGCGGTAACGCTGAATGCGATGCTGCTTGACCAGCAGGCCGATATCCACCGGGACCAGTTTGTTGCACGGATCCGTTCGCTGGCTAGCCGTTTGCAGGCTGCTTGTCAGCGGGATCCGGAAGCGGCCATCGCGGCCATACACCTGTTTCACGAGGGTGAGTACGCATTTCGCCACCATTTGTCGGTGGCGGTGGTCAGCGCGCTGCTGGCCGAGGCTGATGGCCGCCTGGACAAGGCACAGCAGCACTCGCTGATCTGTGCGGCGCTCACCCACGATATCAGCATCTACAGCCTCGCCAATCATGATGGCGGATTGAACGAGGAAAAGCGGCGCGAGATCAATCAGCATCCCATTACCAGCTGCGCCGCTCTCAAGGATGTCGGCGTCGATGATGGGCTATGGCTGGAAGCCGTGCTGCAGCATCATGAGCGGCTGGATGGCAGCGGCTATCCATTGTGCCTGTCCGGAAGTGCGATCTCGCTGCATGGCAGCCTGCTGGCCGTGGCGGATGTCTATTGCGCGATGACGCGGCCCCGGCCATACCGGCCAAAGGCCTATTTCCCGATGGCGGCCATGCGCGATTTGTATGTCGGGCAGAGCCAGCAGCTGGATAATGCGCTGATCCAGAAACTGATCAAGGCCTTGGGGCTGATTCCGCCTGGCACCATCGTCAAGCTGAAAAATGGTGAAATTGCCGTGGTGAAAAAACGCAGCACCGGTAATGCGCCGCAAGTCTGCTGCCTGTACAACCGGCAGGGTATGCCGATGGCGTCGCCCGATGCACGTAATACGGCATTGCCGGATTACGGTATTCAGGGGCGGGTCGATTATGACAATTGCCGTAATGTCGAGGCTGTGATACGCCGTATCTGGGCCTGAGCAAGACGTGCCGTTGCGGCCAACGTTGGCCGCAACGGCATGCTTTTCCTTTCTACGGTGCGCCGAACCAGCCCTGCTGTTGTGCATGCGCCAGCCGCTCGACCAGATAGTCCCACAGCGCCGGACAGCCGCTCCGGATTGGCGGGCCGATGCGCTGCACCACACGTTCATGGCTGATGCCGTTCTCGCGCCAGCTCTGGCCGTTGTTGGCCAGGTTCAGCAGCACCGGCATTGCCCGGTCGGCGGCATTGGCAAAGCGCGCCTCGGCGGTTTCGCCGGCCTCAAACTCCTGCCATAGCGCCATGAAATACTGTGCCTGTGTAGCGGGCAGCAGGCCGAAAATCCGTGTCACCGCCGCCAGCTCTGCTGCTTTGCGTTCTTCCCAGCCGTCTTCGGCATACACGATGGTGTCGCCGGTATCAATCTCACCGATATCATGCACCAGCAGCATGGCCACTACGTGGCTGATCTTGACCGGCCCGGCGGCGTATGGTGCCAGTGAGGCTGCCAGCATTGCAATTTGCCAGCTGTGCTCGGCAGAGTTTTCCTGCCGCTCCAGACCCAGCGGCCGCGTCTTGCGGGTAATGCCTTTCAGTTTGTCCAGCTCCAGGATGAAATCGATGATTTGCTGCATGGCACTTTCCTCATGAACGGCCCGTGATTCTAGCGCCGCGTGAGGTGGCGGTCGAATCATGAGCAGCGCAGGAGGCAAGGTTGGCCGCAAGCAAGCCAAGGGGCAGGTCAGCCGGCCAGCTTGTGCCCCGGCAGGCTGCTCAGGTGGCCAAGCACTATCACCCGCGCCAAGCCGAGGTTGGCAGCCTGCCAGGCATCGGATTTGGCCAGTGCCGGCTGGCGATGCAGGATTTCCAGTGCCAGCCGCAGGCAGCCCACCGCTTGCTGGCAATCCTGCTGCGCCTGTGCGGATAACAGGTTCTTGCGCTGACGGCTGCCCTGGCGCCGGTCATGATTGGAACCGGAGGTGACGGCCGGCCGGCTGGCTTCGCCCTGGCGGCGGTAGAGCCGGTATGGCAGCGGCCAGTCATCCACGGCAGTCATCTCGCGCCCGGTCAGCTCGCCGATAACCTGTTCCAGTTCCTGCACCAGTACCGCAGTTTCCGCAGTTACTGCGCGGGACGGGCTGCCGCCCAGCATGAGCTTTTCGCGCAGCAGCAGGCTGCGGCGCAGCACGAAAGCCAGCTTGCCTTCGGCCAGGGCCCAGGCATCAGCCTCGTTGCCTTGGCTGGCCCGCTTGTGCAGCGCATCCAGCCAGTGTGCCCATGCCAGATACTCCGCTCCCAGCTGTGGTCGGGCGAGCGTGGTCGAGAGCGGAGCGGCGATTGCCGACGGCGTGGTCTGTGGCCACGGCGAGTCGCTACCGAATTTGACAAACTGCTTGCGCCGGACCGGCTTCATGCCTGCCTCCATCACGGGCTGGATAGTTGATTTATAGGCGCTCTGACGCCATGCGCTGTTGCATGCAACGGTCCGGGCTGGTTGTGGATGGGGCTTGATGCAAGAACGCCGAAACGGAGTCGGGTTTCGGCGTTTGCGAGGGGTGGTGGTGTCCTGTCCGGATGTCAGTCACGATCGCCGGCAAAGGCCATCAGCAGGTGTAGCAGGCTGGTGAACAGGTTGTAGATGCTGATGTAAATACCCAGTGCCGCAGAGATATAGCTGGTTTCGCCACCATCAACGATGATTTTGACTTGCCACAGGATCATCAGCGAGCTGAACAGCGCGAAGGCGGCGGAAATTACCAGCGACATCAGTGGCAGCTGCAGGAAGATGTTGGCAATCACGGCCACCATCAGCACGATGGCCCCAACCATCAGGAACTTGCCCATGCCGCTCAGATCGCGCTTGGTAGTGGTGGCGATGCCGGCCATCACGGCAAAGACCAGCGTGGTCGCACCTCCGGCAACCATGATCAGTTGCGGGCCGTTGGCCAGTTTGAATGCAGCCTGCAGCAAGGGGCCGAGCAGTACGCCCATCAGCAGGGTAAACAGCAGCATCAGCGGTACGCCCAGGGCGTTGTTGCGGTTGGCTTCGATGGCAAAGGTCAGGCCGTAGAAAATCGCCAGAATGGCAATCATGCTGATGATCGGGCTGCCTGCCATGAAGGCAAAGCTCATATTGGCGCCCACCGCCGCACCGATGACGGTCGGTACCATCGACAGACCGAGCAGGGCGTAGGTATTGCGCAGCACTTTGTGGTGGCTGTCACTCAGGGCGGTGCTTTGGTAGGCAGTGTGCAAATCGGGTTGCATGGCGAAGGGGCTCCTTGCTGTTGTAATTCGGATAATGCAGGTCATGGACAATATACCTGCCGGATAGTTTCCTGATGAAAAATATTTGAAGCGGCACCTTGCCTGGCTTGGGCTTGTCCACTAATATGCGCACTCTGCTGAAGCAAGGCAGTGAGTCGCGAGAGTGGCGGAATTGGTAGACGCACTGGATTTAGGTTCCAGCGCCGCGAGGCGTGAGAGTTCGAGTCTCTCCTTTCGCACCACTACATTGCTTCATGGAAAACACTAAACCGCTCAAACCCAAGCACAGCAAAGGTTTGGCGGTTTTTGCCTTTTTGGGCATGTTGCGAGTGCCTCTGGATATGCGAGGCAGGGCTGCAAGTGCAATGCGCTGTTCATTTGGTTGCTGCGTGCTATACTCATCCCTTGCTTTTGTTGCCAGAGCGCGCGCAGGCAGGCTAATGCCTGATTGGTCCGCTTGGCAGTGCCTCATGAATTGGTGCAAAAGGCAGACTCAGCCGGTTCTTGTGAAATGTTCCGCCATCTTGCCTTTTGTCTCTGGCTTTAACCTCCCACACCTTTAAATCTAAGGATTGGACATGCAAGTACAACTGGAAACGTTGAGCGGCCTTGAGCGTCGCATGAGCATTGCCTTGCCAATGGCAGCAATCGACGCACAAGTTGCCGAGCGCCTGAAGCGCGTGGCACGCACAGCCAAAATTCAGGGTTTCCGTCCAGGCAAAGCCCCGGCCAAGATCGTTGAAATCAATTATGGCCCGCAAATTCGCGATGAAGTGCTGGGGGAGCAGGTGCAGCAAGGTTTTTACAAGGCAGTGATCGAGCAGAAGCTGCGTGTGGCCGGTTACCCGCGCTTCGAGTCGCTCGATGCTGCCGGTGATGCCGAAAGCTTCAAGTTTGCCGCCACTTTCGAGGTTTATCCGGAAGTCGTGGTGGGTGATCTGGCCGGCAAGGACATCGAAAAGGCAAATACGCCGGTGACCGATGCCGAGATCGACAAGACTATCGACATCCTGCGCAAGCAACGTACCCGGTTTAATCACGTGGATCGTGCTGCAGCAGAGGGTGACCGCGTGATCATCGATTTCAAGGGCAGCATCGACGATGTAGCCTTTGAGGGCGGCTCTGCCGAGAACTTCCCGTTCATGATCGGCCAAGGGCAGATGCTGGCCGATTTCGAAAACGGCGTAAAGGGCCTGAAGGAAGGTGAAACGGCTACTGTAACGGTGAGCTTCCCAGACGATTACCATGGCAAGGATGTCGCCGGCAAAACTGCAGTTTTCGAAATCACACTGAAAAGCGTGGCCGAGGCTCAGCTGCCGGAAGTGAACGAAGAATTGGCCAAGCAGCTGGGTATTGCCGACGGCGATGTTGGCAAAATGCGTGCGGAAATCCGCAAGAATGTAGAGCGTGAAGTCAAGCGCCGCCTGTCTGCCCGGAACAAGGAAGCCGTAATGCAGGCGCTGCTGGATGCAACGACTATCGAACTGCCAAAATCACTGGTGGCACTGGAGGTTGGTCGCTTGGTGGATCAGGCTCGCAAGAACCTGGAGCAGCGCGGCATGGCAATCAAAGATATGCCGCTGCCGGATGATCTGTTCACCGAGCAAGCCGAGCGTCGTGTGGCGTTGGGTCTGATCCTGGCAGAAGTGGTGGATGCCAACAAGCTGGAGGCCAAACCTGAGCAGGTCAAGACCATGATTGAAGAGTTTGCCGATAGCTACGAGCAGCCTGAAGATGTGCTGAGCTGGTACTACGCCAGTCCGGATCGTCTGGAAGGCCCGACTTCCATGGTTCTGGAAGACAATGTGGTTGAATTTGTGTTGTCTCGGGCCAATGTTGTCGAGAAGGAGCTGTCGTTTGATGCCTTGATGGGCAACAACGGCTAATAATGAATCGCAATCCGGAGAGGTCGATGAAATCGATGATTGAACCGCAAGGCTTGGGGCTGGTACCCATGGTGGTGGAGCAGAGTGGTCGCGGTGAGCGCGCCTATGATATTTTCTCCCGCCTGCTCAAGGAGCGCATCATTTTCCTGGTCGGGCCAGTCACCGATGAATCGGCCAATCTGGTGGTTGCGCAGATGCTGTTCCTTGAATCGGAAAACCCGGACAAGGACATCTATCTGTACATCAATTCCCCTGGCGGATCGATTACCGCCGGCATGTCGATTTACGACACGATGAATTTCATCAAGCCGGACATTTCAACCCTCTGCATTGGTCAGGCTGCCAGCATGGGCGCATTCCTGCTGTCTGCCGGCGCCAAGGGTAAGCGTTTTACACTGCCGCACAGCCGGGTAATGATCCATCAGCCGCTGCTGTATGGCGGCGGTCTGAGCGGCCAGGTGACCGATATCGAGATACATGCCCGCGAGTTGGTAAAAACCAAGCTGCTGATGAATGAGTTACTGGCCAAGCATACCGGCCAGACCCTGGAGCAGATTCAAGCGGATACTGAGCGTGACAATTTCATGTCTGCGGAGCAGGCACTGGCCTACGGTCTGATCGACAAAGTGCTGACTTCGCGTGCCGAAGTGGCAGCCTAACTCAGGAATGGTGTGAATGGCTGACAAGAACAGCGAAAAACTGCTTTATTGCTCTTTCTGCGGCAAGAGCCAGCATGAAGTGCAGCGCCTGATTGCCGGGCCCCAGGTCTACATTTGCAATGAATGCGTCGATCTGTGTACCGATATCATTCATGAGGAGCTGGAAGCCAAGCTGGGTGATACGGCTACGCCGGAGGAAGCGGCGGTCAAGCTGCCGACACCACAGGAAATACGTGCCAGTCTGGATCAGCACATCATCGGCCAGGAGCAGGCGAAGAAAACCCTGTCGGTCGCGGTGTACAACCACTACAAGCGTTTGTATACGGCGAGTACCAAGGATGACGTCGAGCTGGCGAAGAGCAATATCCTGCTGATCGGTCCGACCGGTTCCGGCAAGACGCTGCTGGCGCAAACGCTGGCGCGGCTGCTGGACGTGCCGTTCGTGATCGCCGATGCCACTACTCTGACCGAGGCCGGTTATGTGGGTGAGGACGTCGAGCACATCATCCAGAAGCTGCTGCAGAAGTGCGACTACGACCCTGAAAAGGCGCAGCGTGGCATCGTGTATCTGGACGAGATCGACAAAATTTCGCGCAAGTCCGAAAATCCGTCCATCACCCGTGACGTATCGGGTGAAGGCGTACAGCAGGCCTTGTTGAAGCTGATCGAGGGGACGGTGGCCTCGGTGCCGCCACAGGGTGGCCGCAAGCATCCGAACCAGGAATTCATCCAGGTTGATACCACCAATATCCTGTTCATTTGCGGCGGTGCGTTCGATGGTCTGGAAAAGATCATCCGTCGTCGTTCGGAAAAGGGTGGTATCGGCTTTGGTGCCGAAGTGACCTCCAGAGATGATGGCAAGTCGCTGTCGGCTCTGTTTCAGGATGTCGAACCGGAAGATCTGATTCGTTTCGGCCTGATTCCGGAGCTGATCGGCCGTCTGCCGGTAGTGGCGACGCTGGAGGAGCTGGATGAAGAGGCGCTGGTCAACATCCTGACCCAGCCAAAGAATGCGCTGATCAAACAGTACCAGCGCCTGTTCTCGATGGAGAAGGTTGATCTTGAAGTGCGTCCTTCCGCGCTGCGCCTCATCGCCAAGCAGGCGCTGATCCGCAAGACCGGCGCCCGCGGCCTGCGATCAATTCTGGAACGTGCGTTGCTGGACACCATGTATGAGCTGCCGTCGCTGGATGGCGTAGCCCGCGTGGTGGTCGACGAAAAGGTGATCGAGAAGGGCGACAAGCCGCTGTTCATCTATCAGGACCCGGATGAGCAGGCGGCGCAGTCTGCTTGATCTTCTGGCTGATCCCTGAAAAACCGCCGTTGCCGGCGGTTTTTTATTTTTAAAGTACATCGATCTGCATTAGCATGCTTGATAAGTGTCAACATGCCCTTATCTGTAATCGCAACTGAATTCCTCCCTGTTAAGGTTAGGTGATATGCCCCAAACCACCGAACTCACTGATAAAGCCACGCTGCCATTGCTGCCGCTGCGCGATGTCGTTGTCTTTCCCCACATGGTCATCCCGTTATTTGTCGGGCGTGCCAAGTCTATCCGTGCGCTGGAAAAGGCCATGGAAGATGGCAAGCAAATCCTGCTGGTAGCGCAGCGTTCTGCCTCCAAGGACGAGCCGTCAGCCGAGGATCTGCATGCCATCGGTACCGTGGCGACCATTCTGCAAATGCTCAAGCTGCCCGATGGCACGGTCAAGGTGCTGGTTGAGGGACGGCAGAGAGCCAAGGTTGATCTGGTGCATGGCGATGCCGATGAATTTTTTACGGCCGACATCACCCCGGTGGCACTGGACGGTGTCGATACCAGCGAAGTGGAGGCGCTTCGCCGTGCGCTACTCGCCCAGTTCGAGCAGTTCGTCAAGCTGAACAAGAAGATTCCGAGTGAGATACTGTCATCACTCAACGGTATCGACCGCGCCGGCCGTCTGGCCGATACCATCGTCGCGCACCTGCCGCTGAAGCTGGAGCAGAAGCAGGAAATCCTGGAAATGTTTGACGTCCAGGTTCGCATCGAGCACCTTCTGGGCCTGATGGAAAGCGAGATCGACATCCTGCAGGTGGAGAAGCGCATCCGTGGTCGCGTCAAGCGCCAGATGGAAAAGAGCCAACGCGAGTACTACCTGAATGAGCAGGTCAAGGCGATCCAGAAAGAGCTGGGTGAGGACGATGAGGCCAGCGAGATCGACGAACTTGAGAAAAAAATCAAGCTGGCCGGCATGACGAAAGAGGCCAAGGACAAAGTGATGGCTGAGCTGAAAAAGCTCAAGATGATGTCGCCGATGTCCGCTGAAGCCACTGTGGTGCGCAACTACATTGAGACCTTGCTCGATCTGCCGTGGAAAAAGAAGACCAAGGTCAGCAAGGAAATTGATGCCGCCGAAGCCATTCTCGATGAGGACCACTTCGGCCTGGAGAAGGTCAAGGAACGGATCCTGGAATACCTCGCGGTGCAGAAGCGTGTCGATAAACTCAAGGCGCCGATCCTGTGCCTGGTCGGGCCGCCCGGTGTGGGTAAGACCTCGCTGGGACAGTCGATTGCCCGCGCCACCAATCGCAAGTTCGTGCGCATGGCGCTGGGCGGCGTGCGTGACGAGTCCGAGATCCGCGGCCACCGCCGTACCTATATCGGTTCCATGCCGGGCAAAGTGCTGCAGAACATGAGCAAGGCCGGCGTGAAGAACCCGTTATTCCTGCTGGACGAAGTGGACAAGATGGGGGCTGATTTTCGTGGCGATCCGTCGTCGGCGCTGCTGGAGGTACTGGACCCGGAACAGAATCATGCCTTCGTCGATCATTACGCCGAGGTAGATTTCGACCTGTCCGACGTAATGTTCGTGGCGACCGCCAACTCGCTGAACATTCCGCCAGCCCTGCTGGACCGCATGGAGATCATCCGTCTTTCAGGCTATACCGAGGACGAGAAGGTCAGTATTGCCGTCAAGTATCTGGTCGACAAGCAGATGAAGGCTAACGGCGTTGCCGAAGGCGAACTGGTGATCCAGGAAGCTGCGATCCGCGACATCGTCCGCTACTACACCCGCGAAGCCGGGGTGCGCAGTCTGGATCGCGAGATTGCCAAGATTTGCCGTAAGGTGGTGACGCAGCAATCGTTGAAAAAGGATGGCAAGACCGGCAAGGTTACGGTTACGCCAAAGAACCTGGACAAGTATCTGGGCGTGCAGCGCTTCGAGTATGGCGTTGCCGAAGAGCAGAACCGCATTGGGCAGGTCACCGGTCTGGCATGGACTGAAGTTGGCGGTGAATTGCTGACCATCGAGGCGGCGGCCTTGCCGGGCAAGGGCAACATCATCCGTACCGGTCAGCTGGGCGAGGTGATGCAGGAGTCGATCACTGCGGCCCTGACCGTGGTGCGCAGCCGGGCTGCACAACTGGGCATCCGTCCGGACTTCTACGAGAAGCACGACATGCATATCCATGTACCGGAAGGAGCAACACCCAAGGATGGGCCGTCTGCCGGTGCGGCCATGGCTACGGCACTGGTTTCGGTGCTGGCTGGTATTCCGGTGCGTGCCGACGTTGCCATGACCGGCGAAATCACCCTGCGTGGCGAAGTGCTGCCCATCGGCGGTCTCAAGGAAAAACTGCTGGCGGCGCAACGTGGCGGCATCAAACATGTGTTGATCCCGAAGAACAATGTCAAGGATCTGGCCGAGATCCCGGCCAACATCAAGAGCAAGCTGGATATCCATCCGGTGAAGTGGTTTGACGAGGTATTGGCATTGGCGCTGGAACATATGCCGGAGCCGTTGACTGGCATCGCACCAACTGTTGCAAATCCGGTGGCGGATGATGTGCAAAATGCCCCTGTTGTAACGCACTGATGACGCTTTGTTTTGATTTGGCCGGAAAAGCGCGCTAGCATCGGCTTCCAGAAGGGGTGAAATGAGGTACGGCCCTTGCTGGAAGCCGCTTGACACAAGGTTTTTAGCCTTGTTATAAAGCTAGCGGTTTATTTCAGTGCTCCGCACACCGAGAACGACGAAAGGGGACTTAAACGTGAACAAGTCTGAACTGATTGACGCTATTGCTGCCAAAGCAGACATTTCTAAAGCAGCTGCTGGCAAGGCGCTGGATGGCATGGTTGATGCCGTAACTGATGCGCTGAAGGCTGGCGATACAGTCACTGTTGTAGGCTTTGGTACTTTCTATGTTGGCGAGCGCGCAGAGCGCAGTGGCCGCAACCCGAAAACGGGTGAGACCATTACTATTGCCGCGGCCAAGTCTCCAAAATTCCGTGCCGGCAAGGCACTGAAAGACGCACTCTAACTCTAAGGGTGCACATTCCCGGAGGTGCCGGGAGACAGGTTGGTTCCCGTCCTGTCGTGTTGTGATAAGGGGAGTGCACTTGGAAGTTCGAGCCCAAGTGCCGCGGCTCCGGCCGCAGGCTCCGCCAGACAAACAGCAAGGTGAACGGCAAAACCGTTCACCTTGTTTTTTTGGTAACAAACCGAATCCATGTTCAATTTCGTCCAGAGCAATCAAACGGCGATCAAGGTCATACTTGGTGCCGTGGCGCTAACCTTTGTCGGCTTTGGTGTTGGTAGCTATACCGCTGCCGTTGACGAGCCATTCCTGGCCAAAGTCGGCGACAGCAAGATTTTTTCGCGCGACGTCGAGCGCCAGCTGGAGGGGCAACCGGCCAATGCTGCAACGCGGCAGGCGGTACTGGAAAACCTGATTCGTCAGCAATTGCTGATTGCTGCTGCGGAGCGCAACGGTATCGCACCGAGCGTGGAGCAGCTGCGGCGGACGATTGCCACGATCCCGGCATTCCAGGAGAACGGCAAGTTCAGCCAGGCGCGCTATGCCGATTTCATCAAGAGTCGCTATCGCTCAGCAGAGGATTTCGAGGCTGATGTCCGCCGCGATCTGATGCTGCAGACGCAGATCACGCCGTACCTGAACACCCATTTCGTATCGTCCAGCATTGTTGCCCGCATGGGCGCGCTGTTTGGCGAATCGCGTGACGTGCGCGAAGTGCTGATTTCGCCGGCCGGTTTTGCCGCCGAGGTCAAGATTGATGATGCGGCCGTCAAGGCTTATTACGACAGCAACAAGACGCGCTACCTGGAACCGGAATCTGCGGTGATTGAGTATGTGTCACTGTCGCTGAGTGAGGTTGCGGCGGCGCAGGTGGTCGATGATGCCGTGGCACAGGCCTACTTCGACAAGCACAAGGCAGAATTCGGCAGCGAAGAACGCCGCGTATCACACATCCTGCTGACTGTGGATGCGGCGGCCAAGCCGGAGGCCAAGGCGGTGGTGAAGGCGCAGGCGGAAGCGCTGCTGCAGCAGGTCAAGGCCAATCCGGCTGGTTTTGCCGCACTGGCCAAAACCCGTTCGCAGGATCCGGGTTCTGCTGAGCAGGGCGGGGATCTCGGTTTCTTTGCCCGCGGCGCGATGGTCAAGCCATTCGAGGAGGCCGCCTTTGCACTGCAGCCGGGCCAGATCAGCGGCGTGGTGGAAACCGAATTCGGCTTCCATATCCTGAAACTGGACGAGGTGAAGGCAGTCGATTTCGCCAGCCAGAAGGCGGCGGTGATCGAGAAACTGAAGCGCGACAAGGCCGGTGCCATCTATCGTGCACAGCTGGAGAAGATGGGCGATCTGGCCTATCAGCAGCCGGATTCGCTGCAGGCGTTGGCCGGACAGCTGAACCTGACCGTGAAAACCGGGGCGGCGATGGGCCGTAGCGGTATCGCCGGCGATGCGGTGCTGGGCAATGCCAAGGTGCTGGAGGCGACATACGGCGACGATGTGCTGAAGAAGAAGCACAACAGCGAACCGGTGGAGCTGTCGGCCGGCAATGCGGTGGTACTGCGCGTCAAGCAGTACCAGCCGCAGCGCCAGAGGCCGCTGGCCGAGGTGCAGGCGCAAGTCCGTGCCGAGCTGACCGCGCGCGAGGCGGCCAACCGTGCCGAGAAGCGCGGCCAGCAGCTGGTGGCCGATTTCAAGGCCGGCAAGGGGGTGGATGTCCAGACCTGGGGTGCGCTGCGCAAGGTGTCGCGCCGTGCCGCCAACGGCATGGCCGTGCCGGAACTGCGTGCGGTGTTTGCGGCCAACGTTGGCAAGCTGCCGGCATTTGCCGGTGCCCACCGTGATAATGGCGACTATGTGATCTATCGCATCGACAGCGTCGACAAGGCGCTGGCGGCTTCGGCACCGGAGCTGGCGCAACTGAAGGGCATGCTGGGCGAGATGTCGGCCAATACGGTGCTGGTTTCCTATCTGGACGAGCTGCGCAATCGCGACAAGGTGATGATCAGCCAGCAGCCGGCGGATCAGTAAACCGCCAGCCAGCAAAAAGGCCCCGCAAGGGGCCTTTTCCGGTTTTGCCCTCGGGGCGAGGATCAGGCGGCGAAGTTTTTCGCCACGAAGTCCCAGTTCACCAGCTTCCAGAAGCCTTCCAGATAGTTCGGACGGCTGTTGCGGTAGTCGATGTAGTAAGCATGTTCCCACACGTCGCAAGTCAGCAGCGCTTTCTTGTCGGTAGTCAGCGGAGTGGCGGCGTTGCTGGTGGAAACCAGATCCAGGCTACCATCGGTATTCTTCACCAGCCAGGCCCAGCCGGAGCCGAAGGTGCCAACGGCACAGGTGGCGAAGGCTTTCTTGAATTCGTCGAAGGAGCCCCACTTGGCGTTGATGGCGTCAGCCAGTGCACCGGTCGGCTCGCCACCGGCATTCGGTGCCAGGCCGAACCAGTAGAAAGTGTGGTTCCACACCTGGGCGGCGTTGTTGAAAATGCCGCCGGAGGATTTCTTGACGATTTCTTCCAGGGATGCATTCTCGAACTCAGTGCCCTTGATCAGGTTGTTCAGGTTGGTGATATAGGTCTGGTGATGCTTGCCGTAGTGGAATTCCAGGGTTTCTTTGGAAATGACCGGTGCCAGTGCATCCAGCGCGTACGGCAGTTCAGGCAGTTTGTGTTCCATCATGCTCTCCAGGGTTAAGAGGTCAAACAGCATGTGCTGTTTGACCAATGAAGTTTACTGTAATTGTGCGAATGCGCCAATTCTTGACCAAACCGCTATACCAAAGGTTCATTTTGTGCATTACGACGTAATCGTGATCGGTGCCGGCGCTGCCGGCATGATGTGTGCCGCTACTGCCGGCCAGCGCGGCCGCCGCGTACTGTTGCTGGATCATGCTGTCCGGCTGGCAGAGAAAATCCGCATTTCCGGAGGCGGGCGCAGCAATTTCACCAATCTGCATGTCCGTCATGACTGCTATATATCGGAGAACCCGGATTTTTGCCGCTCGGCACTGGCACAGTACACGCCGCAGCATTTCATTGCATTGATGCAGCGCTACGGTATCGCTTATCACGAAAAGAAACTGGGCCAGCTATTCTGTGACGACAGCAGCCAGCAGCTGATCGACATGCTGGATGCCGAGTGCTGTGCGGCCAACGTTGAGCGGCGCATGGGCGTGGCCGTGCACAAGGTTGGCCGCAATGAAATGTTCCAGCTGGAAACCAGCGCCGGCGATTTCAGTTGCGAGTCGCTGGTAATCGCCACCGGCGGGCTGTCGATTCCGCAGATCGGAGCCACCGCCTTCGGCTACCAGATCGCCGAGCAGTTCGGCCTGCCGGTAACAAAGCTCGATCCGGCGCTGGTGCCGCTGACCTTCCACGTGGAGGACGCCGCGCGCTTTGCGCCGCTGGCCGGGGTGTCGCTGGATACCGAAGTCCGCATCGGCAAGGTGCGCTTCCGCGAGAACGTGCTGTTCACCCACAAGGGCCTGTCCGGGCCGGCCATCCTGCAGATTTCCAGCTACTGGCAGCCGGGGCAGGAGATCGTGATCGACCTGCTGCCGGATCTGGATGCCGAGGCGTGGCTGGAAGAGCGTGCTAGCAGCGAACAACTGTTGGCCAACGCCATGGCCGAGCTGGGCTGGCCGAAGCGTTTTGCCGAGGCGTGGCTGGACGGGCAGGGTGCCAATGTGCGCGGCAAGGATCTGGCACCGAAAAAGCGCAGCCAGCTGGCACAGGCGCTGCACAACTGGCGCGTGCTGCCCAATGGCACCCAGGGCTACAAGAAGGCCGAGGTCACCCGTGGCGGCGTGTCCACCAGGGCGCTGTCATCCAAGACGATGATGGCGAACGACGTGCCGGGGCTGTTCTTCATCGGTGAGGTGGTCGACATCACCGGCTGGCTGGGCGGTTATAACTTCCAGTGGGCGTGGTCTTCCGGCTTTGTCGCCGGCAAAAACTGTTAGAATCACGCTCTCTCCTGCCTGGCTGCGGCCAACCTTGTCGCGTGCGCCGGCGCACGCCAGCGGTTGGCCGCGCCACGGCTAACTGGCATCACCGGATACCCCAAGCTTTATGAGCGATTACGATTTCAACGACTCCTCGGTGGCGGCTATCCGTACGCCGCCACACTCGATCGAGGCCGAGCAATCGGTACTGGGCGGCCTGCTGCTGGACAATAGCGCCTGGGAAAAGATTGCCGACCTGCTGACCGAGGCTGACTTCTACCGCCACGATCACCGCGTGATCTTCAAGCACATCGCCAGACTGGTCGACATCGCGCGTCCGGCGGACGTGGTGACCGTGTCCGAAAGCCTGGACAAGAATGCCGAGCTGGGCAGCGTCGGCGGCCTGGCTTACCTCGCGATGCTGGCGCAGAACACGCCGTCGGCGGCCAACATCCGCCGCTACGGCGAGATCGTGCGCGAGCGCTCGGTGATGCGTTCGCTGGCGCTGGTCGGCACCGAGATCGCCGAATCGGCCTACAACCCGCTGGGCCGCGACGCGGCGCAGCTCTTGGACGAGGCCGAGGGTAAGGTGTTCCAGATCGCGGAATCCACCGCCAAGTCCAAGCAGGGCTTCCTGGAAATGCCGGCGCTGCTGAAAGAGGTGGTCGAGCGCATCGACATGCTGTACAGCCGCGACAACCCGGACGAAGTCACCGGCGTACCGACCGGCTTTACCGATCTCGACGCCAAGACCTCCGGCCTGCAGCCGGGCGACCTGGTGATCGTCGCCGGGCGTCCGTCGATGGGCAAGACCGCATTCTCGATGAACATCGCCGAGCACGTGGCGATCGAGGCCGGCTTGCCGGTGGCGGTGTTCTCGATGGAAATGGGCGGCACCCAGCTGGTGATGCGGATGCTGGGCTCGGTCGGCCGGCTGGACCAGCACATCCTGCGTACCGGCAAGCTGGGCGACGAGGACTGGCAGAAGCTGACCTACGCCATCGGCAAGCTGTCCGATGCCCCGATGTATATCGACGAGACCCCGGCACTGACCGCGCTGGAGCTGCGCGCGCGCGCACGGCGACTGGCGCGCCAGCACGGCGGCAAGCTCGGCCTGATCGTGATCGACTACATGCAGCTGATGTCGGGCTCCGGCCGCAGCGACAACCGCGCCTCCGAGCTGGGCGAGATCTCGCGCGGCCTGAAGGGCCTGGCCAAGGAGCTGCAGGTGCCGGTGATCGCGCTGTCGCAGCTGTCGCGTAGCGTGGAACAGCGTACCGACAAGCGGCCAATGATGTCCGACTTGCGCGAATCCGGCGCCATTGAGCAGGACGCCGACATCATCATCTTCATGTACCGCGACGAGTACTACAACGCCGATTCACCGGACAAGGGCCTGGCCGAGGCCATTATCGGCAAGCACCGTAACGGCCCCACCGGCAAGGTGCGGCTGGCCTTCCTCGGCCACTACGCCAAGTTCGACAACGCGGCGATACACGGCGTCACCGGCTGGGCCGACGCCGACGGTTAAGCAATTTGTTGCGGCCAATCTTGCAGGGTTGGCCGCAGGTCTAGACAGGGAATCCCGATGAGCTTTTTCGACAAACACGTTTTTGTCTGCTGTAACCAGCGCGCCGAAGGCGAGACGTGCTGCAACAACTACGGTTCCAGCGCACTGCTGGATTACATGAAGGACCAGATCAAGGCGCGCGGCCTTAACGGCAGCGGCCAGATCCGCGTCAACAAGGCCGGCTGTCTCGGCCGTTGCGACGAGGGCCCGGTGCTGGTGGTGTACCCGCAGGAGACCTGGTACACCTTCATCGACAAGGATGACATCGACGAGATCGTCGAAGAGCACATGGTCAATGGCCGCGTCGTGGAAAGGCTGAAAATCTGATGCTCAAAGCGATGCAGAAGATCGACATCGCCGGCCCGGCCGGCGCGCTCGAAACCATCGTCATCCCTGCCGTCGGCGAGCAGACCGGCATCGCGGTGGTGTGCCACCCCAACCCGACGCAGGGCGGCACCAATACCAACAAGGTGATCCAGACCGCAGCCAAGGCGCTGTCGCAGCTGGGCTATACCTGCTACCTGCCCAATCTGCGCGGTGTCGGCAATAGCGGCGGCGAGCACGATCACGGCATCGGCGAGGTTGACGACGTGATCGCGGTGGTCGACTACGCGCGCGCGCAACACGGCGCACTGCCGCTGGCGCTGGCCGGTTTCTCCTTCGGCGGCTTCGTCGCGGCGCGCACCCGCGCGCGTATCGAGGCCGACAAGCTGCTGCTGATGGGGCCGGCGGTGGGCAAGTACGCGATTCCGACGCCGGAAGTGCCGGCCGACACGCTGGTGATCCACGGCGAGGCGGACGAGGTGATCCCGCTGGAAAACGTGATGGTGTGGGCGCGGCCACAGCATCTGCCGGTGATCGTGCTGCCGGAGGCCGGTCACTTCTTCCACGGCCGCCTGGTGCAGCTGGCGAGCGTGATCAAGCGCTGCTGGTAAGCCGTGCGGTTTGCCACAAGACAAAAGGTTGGCCGCAATCTCGCGATTGCGGCCAACCTTTTTGTCGCAGTGGGCACGGGCTTGTGCCACACGACGACCCTACTTTTGAACTAGTTGCGCTAGGCAGGATGGCGTAGGTGGCTAGCCCTTAATTGTCGCGGGGTTTACCCCTGTGGCGAATGTTGACCGCATGGTGAGTGGCGTAATGTGTGAGCCGTACTAATCGCACTGGTGGCTCCTCATGGCTTCGGATACTTACAAGCAATATGCCGTACTGGCCTCCAGTACGTTGGCATTTACCTTGTGCTTCATGATCTGGATGATGTTCGCCGTACTGGGCATTCCGATCAAGGAGCAGCTCGGCCTGTCGGAAACCCAGTTCGGTATCCTGGCGGCAACGCCGGTGTTGACCGGTTCTCTGGTACGGGTGCCACTGGGCATCTGGACCGACCGCTTTGGCGGCCGCATCGTGCTGTTCCTGCTGATGCTTTCCTGCGTGGTTCCGATCTATGCGATGCAGTTTGCCACTGAATACTGGCACTTTCTTGCCATCGGCCTCTGTGTCGGCCTGGCTGGCGGTTCCTTCTCGGTCGGTACGCCTTACGTGGCGCGCTGGTTCCGCAAGGAGCAGCAGGGCATGGCGATGGGTGTGTTCGGTGCCGGCAATGCCGGCTCCTCGCTGACCAAACTGATTGCTCCGTCGCTGATTGCCATCGGCGGCTGGCAGCTGGTGCCGAATGTCTACGCGGCAGTGATGCTGGCTGCAGCCATCCTGTTCTGGGTTTTCTCCTACCACAATCCCAAGCACGTGGTATCCAGCAAGGCAAGCTTCAAGGAGCAGCTGGCGCTGATCAAGAATCCGGCTGTAATGCGCTATTGCCAGTACTACTCGGTAGTATTCGGCGGCTATGTGGCGCTGGCGCTGTGGATGACCAAGTACTACGTTGGCGAATACGGTTTTGACATCAAGCATGCGGCCTTCCTGGCGGCCTGCTTCTCGTTGCCGGGTGGCGTGTTGCGCGCCCTGGGTGGCTGGATGTCCGACAAGTGGGGTCCGTTCCGGGTTACCTGGGGTGTGATGTGGGTATGCTGGGTGGCATTCTTCATTCTGTCCTACCCGCAAACACACTTCATCATCCAGACCGTCAAGGGCCCGCAAGGTTTCGATATCGGCCTTAACTCCACCATGTTCACCCTGATCCTGTTTGCCGTGGGTGTGGCCATGGCGATCGGCAAGGCTTCGGTGTTCAAGTTCATTGCCGACGAATTTCCGGACAATATTGGTGCCGTATCCGGCGTGGTCGGCCTTGCCGGCGGCCTGGGTGGCTTCCTGCTGCCGATCATGTTCGGTGCGCTGGTTGACATGACCGGGGTTCGTTCCAGCTCCTTCATGCTGCTGTACGGCACTGTTTGCGTATCCCTGGTGTGGATGCACTTCTCGTTCAAGTCGGTGGCGCGTGCGGCGGAAGCCCGCCTGGCCAGCGCCGAGGCTTGAGTTCTGATTCCCTGAAATCCGGGCCGCGAAGACGGCCCTCTGGAGACTGTATATGTCCAAAGTACTTGAGCGCTGGGAACCGGAAAATCCCGGGTTCTGGCAAAACGAAGGCAAGGCTGTTGCCCGCCGCAACCTGTGGCTGTCGATTCCGGCACTGACGCTGGCTTTCGCCATCTGGCAGGTGTGGAGCGTGGCAGTGCTGAATATGCCCAACATCGGCTTCAACTACACGCCCAACCAACTGTTCTGGCTGGCGGCACTGCCGGCGCTGTCCGGTGCCACGTTGCGCATTTTCTACTCGTTCATGGTGCCGATCTTCGGCGGCCGCCGCTGGACGGCGATTTCTACGGCCAGCCTGCTGATCCCGGCAATCGGTATCGGTTTTGCGGTACAGGATCCGAACACCAGTTACGTCACCATGCTGATCCTGGCGTTGCTGTGCGGTTTTGGCGGCGGTAACTTCAGCTCCTCGATGTCCAACATCAGCTTCTTCTATCCAAAGGCGGAAAAGGGTACCGCACTTGGCATGAATGCCGGCCTGGGCAATCTGGGCGTATCGCTGGTGCAGTTCGTGGTGCCTATCGTTATCACCCTGGGCCTGTTCGGCGCCTTGGGCGGCGAACCGCAGACCTGGGTAAAAGGGGATGTCACCAAGCAGGTATGGCTGCAAAACGCCGGCTTCGTTTGGGTGCCGTTCATCGTGCTGTCAACGTTGGCCGCATGGTTCGGCATGAACGACATCGCTTCGGCCAAGGCATCGTTCGCTGACCAGGCGGTGATCTTCAAGCGCAAGCACAACTGGCTGATGTGCTGGCTGTACATTGGCACCTTTGGTTCCTTTATCGGCTTTGCTGCCGGTTTCCCGCTGCTGATGAAAGGCCAGTTTCCGGATATTGATCCGAGCAAGTATGTATTCTTCGGCCCGCTGGTCGGCGCGCTGGCGCGTCCGGTCGGTGGCTGGCTGGCGGACAAGGTCGGCGGTGCCAAGGTGACGCAGGTCGTGTTTGTATTGATGATTGCCGCCGTGTTCGGCGTGCTCAGCTTCCTGCCGCATGGCGGCCAGGGCGGCAGCTTCCAGGGCTTCTTCACGATGTTCCTGTGTCTGTTCGTGCTGACCGGTATCGGCAACGGCTCCACCTTCATGCAGGTGCCGACCATCTTCCTGACCCTGCATCAGCGCATGGCAGGCAAGAACGAGGCGGCGCAGAAAAAGGCAGTTGCCGATGCCACCAAGGAAGCGGCAGCGGTACTGGGCTTTTCCGGTGCCATCGGTGCCTATGGCGGCTTTTTCATCCCGAAGAGCTACGGTACCTCGATCGCGCTGACTGGCGGTGTCGAAGCGGCGCTGTACGGCTTTATCGGCTTCTATGTCAGCTGCCTGCTGATCAACGGCTGGTTCTACGCCCGCAAGAATGCGGAAGTGCCGTGCTGACAGGTTTTCTCCAAGTTTGCGGACTTTCTCTGCAATCTTTCTTGACGCCCTTCGGGGCGTTTTTTATTTTCAGGGCAATGGCAAATGCAATGTTTGCCGGGATGTGGCACCCGTGCGGCCAGGGCTGGCAGATGGTGTTGCCGTTTGCCACGGGGCTCTGGCAGGTCGTGGTAATTTTCTTACATGAAACTTACATGTAATGATGGCAATTTTTTGCTCCCTTTGGCGTATGAATTATGGTTTATCGTTAAAATATTGAAAATAAAAAGAAAAATTTTTGCATGTCTGTTTGGTGGTATGCATTTTCTGTAAGAATAATGAAAGTAATCGAGTACAAACCGTATTGTCATTAGACTACCGCTCCCATGCATAACAACATACGGAGCCTGAGTCACATGCCACAGCATGACCAAGCACAACAATACGGGAAGCCGCTGGCGGTGCTGACTTCCCTGTTCTTCATGTGGGGTCTGATCACCTCGCTCAACGATATTCTGGTGCCGCATCTCAAGGGCGTATTCGCACTGAGCTATGTACAAGCGGCACTGGTGCAGTTCAGTTTCTTTACCGCCTATTTCATCGTATCGCTGCCGGCGGGCCGTCTGGTACAAACCTGTGGCTACCAGCGCGGTATTGTTGCCGGGCTGTGCACTGCCGGCATTGGTTGCCTGCTGTTTTACCCGGCGGCGGCCAGTCTGTCGTATCCGGCTTTTCTCGGCGCGCTGTTCGTGCTGGCGGCGGGCATCACCGTGTTGCAGGTTGCGGCCAACCCTTACGTAACGCGGCTGGGGCCGGCGAAGACAGCGTCCAGCCGCCTCAACCTGACCCAGGCCTTCAACGCGCTGGGCACCACTGTGGCGCCGCTGCTGGGTGCGGTGCTGATCCTGGTGGACGGCCGTGACGGTGTGGCAGCCGAGGCCAGTGCGGTGCAGTTGCCATATCTGGTGCTGGCCGGCCTGCTGTTCGCCATCGCGGTGGTGTTTGCGCTGCTGCGCCTGCCGGCAATCAAGGACGAGCATCCGCAGCCGGCGGCGGCTACCCATAGCGTGTGGCAGTACCGCCATCTGCTGCTGGGCGCGGTGGCGATCTTCGTTTATGTCGGCGCCGAGGTCGGCATCGGCAGCTTCCTGGTCAGTCTGATGGAGCAGCCGGACATCGGCGGCCTGAGTCCGGCTGCGGCCGGCCGTCTGCTGGCGGTGTACTGGGGCTGTGCCATGGTTGGCCGCTTCCTGGGTAGTGTGGTGATGCGCCATGTCGCCGCCAGCAAGGTGCTGGCCTGCAACGCGCTGCTGAGCGTGCTGCTGATCGCCACTGCGGTGCTGTGTGGCGGCCAGCTGGCGATGTGGAGCCTGCTGGCGGTCGGGCTGTGCAATTCGATCATGTTCCCGACCATTTTCTCGTTGGCGCTCAACGGGCTGGGGCGCTTCACCAGCGCCGGCTCCGGTGTGCTGTGCATGGCGATTGTCGGCGGGGCGCTGATGCCGCTGCTACAGGCGGCACTGGCAGACAGCCTCGGTTTGCTGCTCTCATTCATGGTGCCGCTGCTGTGCTACCTGTTCATCTTCTATTACGGCATTGCCGGCCACAAACCGCGCTGAGCGGCGCCTGTCGTGGCTGCGTCAGGCCGGCGACGGGAGGAGGGCGCCAAGCTGCTCTCCCCACTGTTGCAGCTGGTCCAGGATCTGCAGTTGCTGCGCATCGGCGCCGGTGCGTAGGTCGGCGATTTCCTGCCGGAACGCGGTAAAGGTGCGCCCCGGCGGCGTGCCCAGGTGCAGCTTGCGCGCGCACCACTGCTGCCAGTGCTGGCGTTCTTCCGCGCTGAGACTGTCGGGGAAGTTGCGCGCGCGGTAGCGGTACAGCAGGCGCTGCAGCTGCGGGTCGTCGAAGCTTTCGCGCGCCGCCGCCAGCGCCGGTGCCGACAGGCCGCGCAGGCGGTTGAGGGTGCGCCGGTCCTGGTTGGAGACAAAGCCGCCGTACAGGTTTTCATCGACATCCGGCGTCTCGCCTGGCTCGCGGCGGAACACCTCGCGCCACAGCGGCGCCAGATCGGGCAGCGCCTGCGCGTGGGCGGCGTGGCGCTGCACGCTGTCCATGTCGATGCCCAGCTGTTGCGCCCGTTCCGCGCGCAACACGCGCAGGTCGCTGACCACGAACGGCGACTTGTTGACGTGGATGCTCTTGATCGGCAGCCGGTTTTCCCCCTCCGCCAGCTCGCTGCTTTTGGTGAACAGCCGGCGGCGAACGTTGGCCGCATTCAGCACCAGCAGTTCGCGCGGATCGTGTGCCAGATCCCAGACCAGCACCTCGTTCTTGTTGCTCGGGTGTTCCGCCAGCGGCCACACCAGCGCCAGGTTGCCGCGCTCGCTGCCGAACATGCCGGAAACATGGATCAGCGGCACCGGCTGGTGCAACTGCAGCTGGTGGCGCACCGCGTCCTTTTGCCGCAGGCTGAGGCAGAACGCGAACAGCCGCGGCTGCTTGTCACGGATCAGCCGCGCCAGTGCGATGGTGGCGCGCACGTCGGACAGTGCATCGTGGGCGGCGTCGTGGCTAAGGCCGTTGGCCGCGGTCAGGTGCTCCAGCTTGAAGCTGGGCAGGCCGTTGTCGTGGCGCGGCCAGTTGATGCCTTCCGGGCGCAGCGCGTAGGTGGCACGCACCACGTCCAGCAGATCCCAGCGACCGCAGCGGTTTTGCCACTCGCGGGCGTAGGGGTCGATCAGGTTGCGCCAGAACAGGAAGCGGGTGACCTCGTCGTCGAAGCGGATCGAGTTGTAGCCGACGCCGATGGTGCCCGGCTCGGCCAGCTCGCGTTCGATGGCGGCGGCAAACTGCTGTTCCGGCACCCCGAGCTCGGCGCAGCGCTGCGGTGTGATGCCGGTGAGCAGGCAGGCTTCCGGCGCCGGCAGGTAGTCGCGGGTCGGCTGGCAGTAAAGCATCACCGGTTCGCCGATTTCGTTGAGCTCGGCATCGGTGCGGATGCCGGCAAACTGCGCCGGGCGGTCGCTGCGCGGCACCGCGCCAAAGGTTTCATAGTCGTGCCAGAAGAAGGTCGGGGCTGACATGCTGGTTCCGCATCACTGAAAACGTGATTGTCGCACTGCGGCTGCTTGCGGCCAACCTTGCGCGGTGCCGATGCATGGTGCGGCTGTGCGCAGCATGACGACAAAACGACCGTCACCAGTGGTGACGGGCGTNCCTCGGTAAAGCTGAGCCCGGCCAGCTCGCGCATGCCGCGCGAGATGTAGTACAGCACCGCCATCATCATCAGTAGCGACGGGATGGCGATCATCGGGTAGCTCAGCAGCGTCATGCGGCCCAGCTCCTCGTTGAAGGCCTCGGTGCCGGACGGGCTGGTGACGATCCACTTCGCCAGCACGTAGTTCATCACCGAGGAAAAGAAGAAGGTGGCGCTGAGCAGGTAGGTCGCCTTCAGCAGGCGCGCCTCGAACTGGCGGGTGTTGCCGCGCTGCTCCAGGTGCTGCTGCACCTTGGCGACGTCGATCACCGCCGGGGTGTAGAGCACGGTCTTGATCAGCGGGTAGCGGGTGCGGGTCGAGACCAGCACCGCGATGCCGATCAGGCCGGGAATGGCGGCTTCCTTCACCGCCAGCCACTGCGCGTCCAGGTGTAGCAGGCCGATGCCGCCGGTGAGCAGAATGCTGACCAGACCGAGGATGGCAATGAAGTTGGTCTTGCGGTTGCGCAGCAGGTCGTACAGCCCCCAGCCCAGCGGAAAGGCCAAGGCCAGCAGCAGTGCATTGGCGCTGCCGAGATACTGTTCCGCGCTGAGCTTCATCAGGACCAGCGAGGGAATCACGATGTTGATGATCAGCTCGAGGAGCTGGTTGTTCTTCTTTGCTGCGGCCATGGTTGTCCTGTGGCAATGGGCAAGCCTGCAGCCGTTCTCGGGGCGCAGGGGGGGCGTATTTGGTTACGAGAAAGTTAGAGTGCGTGCGGTGGCAATGGTTCGCGCTGTTGGTGGGCACGGTCGCGCAATTCTAGCGCTTGTTGCCGTGGCTGGGGATGGCGCGGGCCAAAAAAAACAGGCCCTGCCGGCCACCGCTGAATGGTGGCAGGCAGGGCCGTGGCGTATCGTGCGATCAGCCGGCTTGCGATTGCAGGTAGTTGTTGAGGCCCATGGCCTCAATCAGGTGTAGCTGCTGCTCCAGCCAGTGTGCATGGTCCATTTCGGTATCGTCCAGCAGCTTGGTCAGGATGCTGCGGGTGACGAAGTCGTGCTCCTTCTCTGCCAGTGCGATGGCCTTTTTCAGCGCAGCGGCGACTTCATATTCCGTTTCCAGGTCGTTGGCCAGCATGGCCGGTACGTCCTTGCCGATGCGCAGTTTGTTGCGTGGTGCGATATCCGGCACGCCGTCGAGGAACAGGATGCGTTCGATCAGCATCTTGGCGTGACCCATTTCCTCGTCGCGCTCATGGCTCAGGCGTTCGTACAGCTTGCTGTAGCCCCAGTTGCCATACATCTCGCTGTGGATGAAGTACTGGTCAACCGAGGTCATTTCCGCGGTCAGCAGGGTGTTCAGGGTATCGATGATTTTCTTGCTGCCTTGCATGGTGCGGCTCCTCAGTCTTCCATTTGCGATTGCAGGTAGTTGGCAAGGCCGACGTCCCTGATCAGGGTTTGCTGGGTTTCCAGCCAGTCCACGTATTCTTCTTCCGCCTCCAGCAGTTCGGTCAGCTCTTCGCGGGTAATGTAATCTTCCGCTTTCTCGCTGAGGGTGACGCCTTTGCGCAGCTCGCTGATGTGGCCGTTCACCAGTGCGATATCGCTGGCAAGCATTTCCTCGACATTCTCGCCGATAGACAGCTTGCCCAGCTGCTGCAGGTTGGGCAGGCCTTCCAGAAACAGGATGCGCTCGATCAGGTCATCGGCACGTTTCATCGCCTTGATCGACTGGTGGTAGAAACGCTTGTTGAGGCCGTTCAGTCCCCAGTTTTTGCACATGCGGGCGTGCAGGAAGAACTGGTTGATGGCGGTCAGTTCGTTGCACAGCACGTTGTTCAGTGCCTTGATTACGGCCTTGTCGCCTTGCATGGGTGGAGCTCCTTCGTCTGGAATCGTATTGGTATATTTTAATTCAATATCCGGCAAGAGCAAGATGTTAATCCGGCATGAATCCGGATTTGTTATTTTCCTTTTGATCCGTCGCCAGTCATGACATGCAGAAGTCGCAATTTGCCGGCCTGGCGCCTATACCGGTAACACCATATCCGATTCTTGCCAGGGAGTGAGCAGATGAGCCTCAATGTACTTGCCGTATGTGGCAGCTTGCGCCAGAAATCCACCAACAAGGGCCTGATGCGTTATGCGGTGGCCAATGCGCCGGCGGGCATGCAGATCGTGGTCGCCGATCTGTCGGAAATGCCGTTCTACAATGCCGACATCACGGTCAAGCCGGCATCGGTGGTGACGCTGTTGCAGCAGTTTGCCGCCGCCGATGCCTTGCTGCTGGTGTGCCCGGAGTACAACTACTCGATGGCGCCGGCGCTGAAAAACGCGCTGGACTGGGCATCGCGCGAGCCGGACAACACGCTGCTCAGCGGCAAGCCGGCGGCGATCATGGGCGCGGCCGGCGGCATGGGCAGCTCGCGCGCGCAGCACCACCTGCGCCAGAGCTGCGTGTTCCTCAACCTGCACGTCCTGAACCAGCCGGAGGTGTTCGCCAACGCGTTCAGCGCCTCCTTTGACGGCGACGGCAATCTGGTGGACGCCGCGATCCAGGAGAAGATCCGCCTGCTGCTGGCAGCCTTGCAGGCCTGGCATCTGCAGCTGAAAGGCTGAGTCACGCGACGGCACAAAAGCAAAACACCCCGCTGCGGCGGGGTGTCGTCGTTGCGGCCAACGTTGGCCGCAGGGCCGGGCTTAGCGCCGCTAACAAAACCTCGCAGAGCGCCTGAGCCAAGGCGCGCCGACGCAGACAGTACAAGTAGTACGGCAAGGAGGCGCAACGCAGGATCAGGGGGTTTGTTAGTGGCTCTTACTGGATGATGCCGCCGCCCAGGCAGATGTCGCCGTCGTACAGCACCGCAGACTGGCCGGGGGTGACCGCCCACTGCTTGTCGTGGAAGGTCAGCGTGGCACGGCCGTCGACGATAGGCGACAGGCTGCACGGCGCGTCGGCCATGCGGTAGCGGTTCTTGGCGGCGTAGTCGCCTGCGGCCGGCGGCTGTGGCAGCGTCCACGATAGGTCGTCCATCGCCAGCGTCGACTTCAGCAGCAGCGGGTGGTCATGGCCTTGCACCACGATCAGCTTGTTGCCGGGAATGTCCTTGCCGGCGACGAACCACGGCTCGCCGTTGCCGTCCTTGTTGCCGCCGATATTGAGGCCCTTGCGCTGGCCGAGAGTGTAGAACATCAGCCCGACGTGCTCGCCGACGGTCTTGCCGTCCGGGGTGATCATCTCGCCCGGCTTGGTCGGCAGGTAGCGCTGCAGGAACTCGCGGAACGGGCGCTCGCCGATGAAACAGATGCCGGTAGAGTCCTTCTTGGCAGCGGTCGGCAGCCCGGCTTCCTCGGCAAGACGGCGCACCTCGGTCTTGTGGATGTCGCCGAGCGGGAACAGTGCCTTTGCCAGCTGGTGCTGCTGCAGGCGGTACAGGAAGTAGCTCTGGTCCTTGGTGTGGTCGACGCCCTTCATCAGGTAGTGCACGCCGTCCTGCTCCAGCTTGCGCGCGTAGTGGCCGGTGGCGATGCAGTCGGCACCCAGCTCCAGCGCGTAGTCGAGGAAGGCCTTGAACTTGATCTCGGCATTGCACAGCACGTCCGGATTGGGGGTGCGGCCGGCGGAGTACTCCTTCAGGAAGTAGGAGAACACGCGGTCCTTGTATTCCTTGGCGAAGTTGACGATCTCCATGTCGATGCCGACGATGTCGGCCACGCTCATCGCGTCCAGCGCGTCCTGCTTGATGGAGCAGTATTCGTCGTCGTTGTCGTCTTCCCAGTTCTGCATGAACACGCCGATCACCTCGTGCCCCTGCTGCTTCAGCAGCCAGGCGGTGACCGACGAATCCACGCCGCCGGACATGCCGACGACAATACGCTTTTTACCCGTCACGGAGAAAATCCTTCCTTCCAAATAGCAAGAGGCACCACCACCGGCGGTGCCCCGAAATCCCGGAACCAGCTGTCGATTACCCAGTCCTGGCCTGATGTCACATCGCGCACGGCCACCGCCGCGTGATGGTCGAACAGCAGCGGCGCACGATGCACCTGGCCCAGCAGCCGGTGGTGGCGCAGCCAGCCCTTGGCGGCTAGCAGCTGTAACAGCACCAGCACATTATGGCTGTGATCGAGACAATCCATGCGGCCAACGTTGGTTGCGTCCTCCTGATTGCCGCCGCGGTCGCTGGCGATCGGCGCCTCGCGCGCCGCGCGCTGGTAATAGGACAACACGATGTCCTGCAGTGCCGCGCGCTCGGCGTCGGCGTCGGCGGCGTCATCCAGCCGCTGTCTGAACCATATCTGGGCAGTGTCGTCCACTTCAATGCGGCGGTTGCGATCGCAGCCGTAATGGTAACAGAGCGTCAGCACCTCCGCACCGGCGGCCACGGCCGGCAGCGCCGCGAGTAGCGCAATCGACAGCCAGCGCACGACGGGCCTCATCGCTCAGCCCGGCAAGTGGTGGTGGATCAGGTCGAGGCTGGCGCGCTGGCCGGCCAGGTAGTCCTGCAGGCAGCGCCCCACCAGCGGGCTGCGCCACAGCGCCGCACTGGCCATGATCTCGTCCGCGCTCAGCCATTCCGCGGCGAGGATGCCGTCGTCCAGCCGCTGCGCCGGGTCGTGCGCGCCGGCGTCACCGCAGAAGGTGAAGCGCAGATAGGTGATGTCGCTGTCGGCCTTGTCCGCCAGATAGATGCCGACCAGCGCCCGCGGCGTGAAGGCGTGAGCGGTTTCCTCGCGCGCTTCGCGCACCACCGCCTGCAGCAGGGTTTCGCCGTACTCCAGATGGCCGGCCGGCTGGTTGAGGCGGACGCCGTCGTCGGTCTGCTCGCGCACCATCAGGAAGCGGCCGTCGCGCTCGATGATGGCGGCGACTGTGGTATTCGGTTTCCATTGCGGGCTGCTCATCGCGGATTTGCCTTTCCTCAATTGACAATCGTTATCATTGTCTTCTAGTATGGCAATCAAGATCAATTCTTATTCAGGATTCATGCCATGTACGTCTGCCTTTGCCACGGAGTAACCGATCGCGATATCCGCGCCGCCGTTTGCAATGGTGCCACGCGCATGAGCGATCTGGCGCGCGAACTGAAGGTCGCCACCGAGTGCGGCAGCTGTGCCTGCCAGGCCAACCAGATCCGCAAGCAGACGCTGCTGCAGATCAGCGAGCCGGAACTGGCCGCCGCCTGAGTCCGGCAATCTCCCGCAGTCGCCACAGCCCGTCAAGCACCTGACGGGCTTTTTGCTATGCTGAATACAGCACGCCTGCTGCCAGTGCCGGGGAACACGCGTACAATGCGCGCCAAACCTTACGGAGAACGAACATGACCGAATTCAATGAAGCAGATCTGGAGCGTCTGGAAACGCTGCTGACCCCGCTGTCGCAGGCCGGCACCACCATGCGCCCGGACGAAGTGCAGGGCTTCTTCTGCGCGCTGGCGTGCGGCCCGGACAAGCTCACCATCGACGACTGGCTGCAAGACGTACTTGGCGATGTGCCGGCTTTTGAAAGCGCCGATAGCAAGGCCGAGATCAAGACGCTGCTGCAGAAGTACTACGATGCTACCGCCGAGGCGCTGGCCGACGGCGACCTGCCGGAACTGACGCTGTACAGCGAGGAAGAGGGCGAAGCGCCGGACTTCCGCCCGTGGTGCAATGCCTTCATGTACGCGCTGGACGTGGTGCCGACCGATTGGTTCGACGCCGCCGACGACGAAGGCTTCGAAGAGCTGCTGATGCCGGTGATGGCGCTGGGCGGCATGTTCGATGCCGACGGCGACGAGCCGGCGATGATGGAATTCACCGCCGCCGAGCTGGAAAGCTTCAAGAGCGAGCTGGACGAAGCGGTACTGGCGGTGTACGGCTACTGGCGTGCCAAGGAGCAGGCACCGGTGACCATGCGTCGCGAAGGCGACAAGGTTGGCCGCAACGATCCGTGCCCGTGCGGCAGCGGCAAGAAGTACAAGGCCTGCTGCGGCCAGAACTGATCGCGCCGGAACACGCCGCCTGACGGACTGCGCGCAGCCCGCAGGCGGTTTTTGTTTGCCGGCGGCGCCTCGTTCCGCCCTTGCCACCTGGCGCATCGCGCGCTGATTTTCCCCGACGGATACCCATGACCGAACCCACGATTGCCCCCGACACCGCGTCCGAAGACGCCATCGGCGCGCTGAACGCCTATCTGCAGCAATACCACGCCACGCTGGTGACCACCGAGGGCAGCTACGCCGTCTCGGTACAGGGGCAGATCAAGGTCGGCAAGCGCACCGTGCCTTACCACCTGGTACCGGACGCCGGCTTCCTCGGCAAAACCGGCAAGTGGCGCAAGCTCGATGCCGCCGAACGGCTGGCGCTGGTCCGGCTGCGCTGGAACGACGAGGCGCGCGAACGCCTCGAAGCACAGCTGCTGCGCTGCGCCGGCCAGGTGATGACGCTGGCGAACGAGCACCGCGTCGATCCGCAAAGTGCGCTCAACGCGCTGCAGGCCAAGTACGAGCTGGCGCGGCTGCGTTGCGAGCTGGCGCTGGACCGTATCGCGGCGCTGGTGGCGACCCGTGCCGCCGCCAGCCAGGCGGAGAAGACCCGCAACGCGATCAACCTGTCGCTGTACCCGGAGTCGTTCACCCTCGCCGCCGGCATGCAGCGCCACTTCATCGCGGTGCTGGGCCCGACCAACTCCGGCAAGACCCACGCCGCGATGGAGCACCTGGCGCAGGCGAAAACCGGCGTCTACCTCGCGCCGCTGCGGCTGCTGGCGATGGAAAACTACCAGCGCCTGCTGAATGCCAACGTCGCGGTCAGCCTGATTACCGGCGAGCAGCGCAAGCTGCACCCGCACGCCAGCCACGTGGCCAGTACCGTGGAAATGCTCAACCCCAACCGCGCGGTGGACGTGGCGGTGATCGACGAAATCCAGCTGCTGGACGACCCGGATCGCGGCGCGGCGTGGACGGCGGCGGTGTGCGGCGTGCCGGCGCAGACGGTGTACCTGCTCGGCGCGCTGGAAGCCAAGGAAGCGATCCAGTCGCTGGTCAAGCGCGTCGGCGGCACGCTGGAAATCCGCGAGCTGCAGCGCAAGTCGCCGCTGGAAATGGAAAAGGCGCCATTGGGCAGCCTGAAAAACCTGCGCGCCGGCGACGTGCTGATCGCCTTCTCGCGCCGCGAAGTGCTGAACTGGCGCGACCAGGCCATCGCGCAGGGCCTGAGCGTGTCGGCGATCTACGGCAACCTGTCGCCGGAAGTGCGCCAGGCGCAGGCCGAGCGCTTCATCGACGGCGAGACACAGGTGGTGGTCGGCACCGACGCCATCGGCATGGGGCTGAACACCCCGGCGCGGCGGGTGATCTTCACCACCTCCAGCAAGTGGGACGGCTACGCCGAAGGCACCATCGCCGCCGCGCTGGCCAAGCAGATCGCCGGCCGCGCCGGCCGTTTCGGCCAGCACGAGACCGGCTATGTCGCCGGCTTCGACGGCAAGACGCACAAGGTGATCGCCGCCTTGCTGCAGCAAAAGCTGGAGCCGCTGCCGAGCACCGGTTTCTACGTGGCGCCCAACCCGTCCTACCTGCAGCAGATCGCCGAGGCCAGCGGCCAGGAGCGGCTGCAGGCACTGCTGGAGCTGTTCGCCAAGCACATCAACGTGCACGACGAATTCTTCCTGCCGGCCAACCTCAGCGACCAGATCGAGAAGGCGAAGTGGCTGGACACGCTGAAGCTGCCGCTGGACGACCGCTTCCTGTTCAGCCTGTGCCCGGTCTCGACCAAGATCGCGATGCTGGAACACGCGCTGCAGGACTGGGCCGAGTGCCGCGCCAAGGGCAAGCAGGCGTCGCTGCTGCGCATGGAAGGCCGCGGCGGCCGCAACGAGCTGCAGTTCCTCGAGGACACCTGCAAGCTGTACTCCGCCTACGCCTGGCTCAGCTACCGCATGCCGGAAACCTTCCCGCACGGCGAGCTGGCGCAAAGCCTGATGCAGTCGACGTCGGAGAAGATCGACGCGTTGCTGCAGGTGCAGAACACCCGCCACCGCCAGCAGCGCAAGCCGGCGCACAAGCCGACCCACATCACGCCGCCACACCGCAGCGGTCAGCCCAAGGTTGGCCGCAAGCCGCGCAGCTGATGTCGCCGTGCTGAGCCCCGCAAAACGCCCGCCAGAGTCATCCGGCAGGCGTTTTTCTTTGGTATGCCAAATCAGGTTGCCGGCAACCGGACGGCGTATCTTCCCGGGCATCAAACTCCCCGGTAAATCCGGCCATTTTGTTCAATAGTGAATGAATTGTAGTGTCGCGGCCGCAGCTGCAAAAAGACCTTGAACAGGCTCTTAATGGTGATGGCGACCCATCTGCGGTATTTGAAATCCGGATGTTGCGGAGGTGTCATGGTGAAACCCGGGTTTGCCGTTATCGCTTTAGGGCTGGTGCTGTTCCCGCTTGCTGCCAGCGGCGGGGTGGAGGAGGCGACCGAAGCCTACCAGCGTGGCGAATATGCGGTGGTATTACAGGAGTTGATGCCGCTGGCGGCACAAGGCAATGCCCGGGCACAGACTGGATTGGGCGTGCTGTATGAGCACGGGCAAGGTGTTGCCCGGGATTATGCCGAGGCTGCCAAGTGGTATCGGCGGGCAGCAAATCAGGGATTTGCCAAGGCAGAGTATGACCTTGCCAACCTGTACCAGTACGGACGGGGCATGGCGCAGGATTATGTGCAGGCCGTCGAGTGGTACCGTGCTGCTGCGGAACAGGGATTTGCCGCCGCCCAGTCCGCCCTGGGTGATATGTATCTGCACGGCAGGGGTGTCAGCCGGAGTTACGCCTTGGCGCACGAGTGGTATCTGAAGGCGGCCGCACAGGGGGATGCCGATGCGCAGTTAAACCTGGGCGTGATGAGCGAACAGGGGGAAGGTGTCGCCAAGGATGCGGCCGATGCGGTCGGCTGGTACCGTAAAGCGGCGCTGCAGGGCAATGCCAGGGCTCAACTGTATCTGGGCGATATGTATCACTCTGGCCGTGGTGTCGGCAGGGACGACACTCTGGCGGTGAAGTGGTACGGGGCGGCCGCCGGCAACGGGGTTCCCGGTGCACAAATGCTGTTGGGCAATATGTACCTGCGTGGTCGGGGCGTTGCCAAGAACGAGGATGAGGCCATCAAGTGGTTACGCATGGCTGCCAGGCAGGGATATCAGCCTGCAATAAACCAGCTGGCACTGGCAGAACAGTCCAGGGCCGCAGGTCGGGGAGATGCCAAGGCACAGTATGAAATGGCTTACTACCTGTCGATGATGGGCGGCAGCCAGTCGCAGGTGCTCGAACTCCTGCACCGCTCCGCCGGGCAAGGTTATCCTGACGCGCAATATGATCTGGCCACGCTCTATGAGCAGGGCGACGCCTTGCCACAGGATCTGGCGCAGGCGGCCAACTGGTACCGCAAAGCCGCAGAGCAGGGACACGCCGTTGCGCAATACCACCTTGGTCTGATGTATGAGCAAGGTACGGGGGTGAGCAAGAACACCCAAGAGGCCTGGAAGTGGTACCGCAAGGCCGCCGAACAGGGGCTGGCCAGCGCGAAAAGCAAGCTGAAGAAATAGACCGTATCCCGATTTTATTACGCCAGGCGGAAGCCGGACCCGGAAACTGGTGCCGCTCATCGCGGCGGATGACGCCATGTTGCGGCCAACCTTGGCCGCTCCGTTTCGTCCGCGCCGGCATTTACACCCGGGCATGCAATGGGCCGGGCCATGCTAATGCGCTGTCTATAATGGCTCAACGCTGGTCCTCCCCATGAGTTACGGCATGCGACGCGGCGTCTTTTGCTTCTTAATCCTGCACGAGGAACACATCATGAAACGCTTTCAGCGCACGCTCGCTCTTGTCGTCTGCTGCTCCATGCTCAACCTCAGCCTGCTGCAGTCCGCCCACGCCGTCATGGTCAGCACCGAGGAAGTGGCCCGCCTGGCGGTCACCGGTGCGCCTGACCCCGGTCACGCCCGGCTGGCCGCGGTACTGGCGCGCGACAATGTGCGCAGTGAAATGGAACGGCTGGGCATCGACCCGGCCAGCGCGCAGGAGCGCGTCGCCGCGCTGACCGACGAGGAAGCGGCCAGCCTCGCCGACCAGATCGACAAGGCGCCGGCCGGCGGCATCATCGGCGCCATCCTGCTGGTGTTCTTCGTGCTGCTGGTCACCGACATTCTCGGCCTGACCAAGGTGTTCCCGTTCACCCGCTCCGTGCGCTGAGCGGCAAGCCGATGCTGGCGATGCTGATCCGGCCGTTGCGGGCGCTGTGGCTGGCGCTACTTGTCACGCTGCTGCTGGCCGCCTGTGCCAGCACGCCGCTGCAGCCGGTCGCGCTCACGCCCGGTGCGTCGACCCGCGCCGAACTGGCCGATACCCCGTTCTTCCCCGACGACAGCCACTTCTGCGGCCCGGCGGCGCTGGCGACCAGCCTGTCCGCCGTCGGGCTGGCGATCACGCCGGCACAGCTGGTGGGGCAGGTGTTCCTGCCGGGACGGGAGGGCACGCTGCAGATCGAGATGCTGAGCGGTGCACGGCGGCAGGGCGCGGTGGCGATGGTCATCCCCGGCACGCTGACGGCGCTGAAACAGGAGATCGACGCCGGGCATCCGGTAGTGGTGCTGCAGAACCTGGGCCTGTCGTGGGCGCCGTCCTGGCACTACGCGGTGGTGGTCGGCTACGACCTTGAGCGGGAGCTGCTGCTGCTGCGCTCGGGGCCGATGCGACGGCAGGAGATGACGCTGCGCACCTTCGGCCATACCTGGCAGCGCAGCCAGTACTGGGCGTTCGTCGCGCTGCCGCCGGGGCGGCTGCCGGCGAGTGTCGCGGAACCGGATGCGACACGGGCGCTGGTGGCCTTCGAGCGCAATGCCAAGCCGGCGGCGGCGGTCACCGCCTATCGCGCGGCGCTGCAACGTTGGCCGCACAACGCCACGCTGGCGATGGGGCTGGGCAATGCGTTGTACGGCGCCGGTGACTTGCCGGCCGCGGCGCAGGTGTTCCGCGATGCTGCCGTCACGCACCGGCTGGCGGCCGCCTACAACAACCTGGCGCGCATCCTGTTGCAACAGGGCCATGTCGCCGAGGCCAGGCAGGCGGCGGCGCGCGGCCTGGTGCTGGCCGGTCCGCTGCATGCCACCCTGCTGGACACGCTGCGTGACATCGAGGCCATATCGCAACCTGGCTCCTGATTCGCCACCGCCATGTCATGCAGCGTGATGACCGCATCACCGTTGCTGCCTTGCCTCCTGCGGCAGCAGGCAGGCGTGGCGCGCCTGTTCTGCTAAACTAGCGCGATTTCCACCTTGCCGGACGTGATCGTCATGCATGTCAGCTTTCAACACCGCCGCCAACGCCTGTTGGCGCAACTGGGCGACGCCATCGCCATCCTGCCCACCGCGCCGGAAGTGATCCGCAACGGTGATGCCCACTATCCCTATCGTGGCGACAGCCATTTCCTGTACCTGACCGGTTTTAGCGAGCCGGAAGCGGTGCTGGTGCTGGACGGCAAGGCCGGCAAGGCGCTGCTGTTCTGCCGCGACAAGAATCCGGACAGCGAGATCTGGGACGGTTTCCGCTACGGTCCGGCGGCGGCGGAGGCGTTCGGCTTTGACGAGGCGTACAGCATAGTCGAGCTGGACCAGCGCCTGCCGCCGCTGCTGGCCGAGCACGCGGCGCTGTACTGGGCGGTGGGGCGCGACACCGGCTGGGACGCGCGCATCGCCGGCTATCTGCAGCAGGCACGGCAGCAGGCGCGCGTCGGCAAGGATGCGCCGCAGCAGTACGGCGACCTGCTGGCACTGATCGACGAGATGCGCCTGCTCAAGGACGAGCGCGAGATCGCCGTGTTGCAACAGGCCGGCCGCATTTCTGCCGAAGCGCATGTCCGCGCGATGCAGGCCTGCCGCCCTGGCATGATGGAGTACCAGATCGAGGCCGAGCTGCTGCATCACTTCGTGCGCAATGGCGCGCGGCAGCCGGCGTACGAGAGTATCGTCGCCGGCGGTGCCAACGCCTGCACGCTGCACTACGCGGCCAACAATGCCCGCCTCAACGACGGCGATCTGCTATTGATCGATGCCGGCTGCGAGTTCAACGGCTACGCTGGAGACATCACCCGCACCTTTCCGGTCAACGGCCGTTTCAGCGGCGCGCAGCGCGACGTGTACGAGGTGGTGCTGGCGGCGCAGCTGGCGGCGATTGCCGCGGTGCAACCCGGCGCGCGGCTCGATGCGCCGGCCGACGCCGCGCTGCGGGTGCTGGTGCAGGGCATGCTGGATCTGAAACTGCTGGCCGGCAGCGTGGACGGGGTGATCGAATCCGGTGACTACCGCCGCTTCTACATGCACGGCATCGGCCATTTCATCGGCCTGGACGTGCACGATGTCGGCGCCCGCCGTCCGGGCGGGCCGTGGCGCAGCTTCGAGAGCGGCATGTGCACCACCATTGAGCCGGGGCTGTACATCCGTCCGGACGATCGCGTGCCGGCGGTGTTCCACAACATCGGCATCCGCATCGAAGACAACGTGCTGGTGACCGACGACGGGCACCAGGTGTACACCGACGACGTACCGAAGCGCATCGACGACATCGAAGCGCTGATGAAACAACATTGACTCCGAACGAGGCCGCCGCGACAGGCGGAACGAGCATGCAAGGCGTACCCGAACATAGTGAGATTGTCATCGTCGGTGGCGGGCCGGTCGGCGCGCTGGCGGCATTGCGGCTGGCGCAGGCCGGCCGTGACGTGACGCTGATCGAGGCGCGGGCCAAGGATGCGCCGCTGCGCGATGCGCGCGCGCTGGCGCTGTCGTGGTACAGCCGCCAGCAGCTGGCCACCGCCGGCGCCTGGCCGGACGAGCTGCCGGCGACGGTGATCGACAGCGTGCACGTGTCGCAGCAGGGCGGTTTCGGCCGCACCGTGCTGACGCAGCAGGATCTGGGCCTGCCGCATCTGGGCGCGGTGGTGGACTACCCGGCGCTGACCGCGGCGCTGGCGACGGCGCTGGAGCAGGCCGGCGTGCGCGTGCTGTGGCAGGCGCGGGTGAGCAAGGTCGCGTCGCTGGCGCGCTACGCCAGCGTGACGCTGACCCTGAACGAACGGCAGCATCTGCTGACCTGCCGGCTGCTGGTGCTGGCCGAGGGCGGGGTGCTGGCGGAATCGCTGCCCGGCATCCAGCGCCATGTGCACGATTATCAGCAAAGCGCGGTGCTGGCGATGGTCGAGGCCAGCCAGCCGCACCGCAATGTCGCGTACGAGCGCTTCTCGGCGCAGGGGCCGTTCGCGCTGTTGCCGCACGGCGAGCAGATGATGCTGGTGTGGACGCGCAGCCACGAGGAGGCGGCACGACTGCACGCCGCCGATGGCAGCGTACTGCTGGCCGAGCTGCAGCAGGCCTTCGGCGAGCGGCTGGGCCGCTTCGTCAGCGTCGGCGAACGCGCAGTGTTCCCGCTGGCGCTGCGCCAGCTCAACAGCGTTCACAGCGGCCGCGTGGTGATGATAGGCAATGCGGCGCAGACCATGCATCCGGTGGCGGCGCAGGGTTTCAACCTCGGCCTGCGCGACGCGGTGGGGCTGGTGGCGGCGCTAGAGGGTGCCGCCGATCCGGGCGATGCCGCACTGCTGCGCCGCTACGGTGCCGCGCGCCGCGTCGACAGCCACGCGGTGGTCGGTTTCACCCACGGCCTGGTGCGGCTGTTTGACGGCCAGGGCGTCGCGGTGAAGGCGCTGCGCGGGCTGGGCATGAGCGCCATCGACGCGCTGCCGCCGCTGCGCAAGGCATTCGCCGGGCATCTGGTATTCGGTGTCGGCGTCTGATGCGGCCAACGTTGGCCGCACGCATCGGCCGCCGGACACAACTGAAAGAGAAACATGTCGGACAAGTTTGACGTAATCGTGGTCGGTGGCGGGCTGGTCGGCGCCGCGCTGGCGCTGGCGCTGGATAAACAGGGCAAACGGGTGGCGCTGGTCGAAGGCCAGGCCGAACGCTTTGACGCGCTGGAACAGGGCTGGGACGCGCGCATCTACGCGGTCAGCCCCGCCAACCGCGCCTTCTTGCAGCAGCTGGGCGCGTGGCCGGACGCCTCGCGCCTGGGCGTGATCGCCAGCATGGATGTGCGCGGCGACCAGGGTGGCCAGATCGCCTTTTCCGCCGCCGATGCCGGCGCCGAGGCGCTGGCGTGGATCGCGGAAAACCGCTGGCTGCTGGCCGCGATCTGGCAGCGGCTGCAGCAGGCCAGCGGCGTGACGCTGCTGAGCGGGGTGCGGCCGCAGCAGCTGCGCCACAGCGCGCGCGAGGCGGCGATCGTGCTCGACGACGGCCGCGAGCTGCAGGCGCAGCTGGTCGTCGGTGCCGACGGCGCCAACTCGTGGGTGCGGCAGCAGAGCGGCATCGCCGCCAGCATCAAGCCCTACGGTCACAGCGGGGTGGTGGCCAACTTTGCCTGCGCGAAGCCACACGGCAATATCGCGCGGCAGTGGTTCCTCGGCGACGGTATCCTCGCCTGGCTGCCGATGCCGGGCAACCGTATCTCGATGGTGTGGTCGACCAGCCAGCCGGAGCCGCTGCTGGCGCTGGATGGCGCACGGCTGGCGGCGGTAGTGGCCGCGGCCGGGGGCCATGCGCTGGGCGAGCTGACGCTGCTGTCGCCGGCGGCGGCCTTCCCGCTGCGCCTGATCACGCCGGACAACGTGATTGCGGAGCGGGTGGCGCTGGTGGGCGACGCCGCCCATACCGTGCACCCGCTGGCCGGGCAGGGCGTCAACCTCGGCTTCCAGGATGCGGCAAGGTTGGCCGCAGTGCTGGCCGGTACCCGCGATTGCGGCGAATGGCTGACGCTGCGCCGCTACGAACGAACGCGCAAGGAAGCGGTCAGAACCATGCAGCTGACCTGCGATGCGCTGTTTCAGCTGTTCCATGCCAAACAGACGCCCGGTCTTGCCTGGCTGCGCAACGCCGGCCTCAACCTGACCAACCGCCTGCCCCTGATCAAAAAACAACTGGCCCGCCACGCGGTGGGTTTTTAACCGGAAGAAAGCACAATCATGAATCTGCCTATGCGCCGTCTTGCCCTCGCCGCCCTGATGATGCCCCTGCTGGCCTGCTCCGCCTCTGCCGAGACGCCGGACCAGGTGCGCGCCGCCTTCAAGAGCAAGTTTCCGCAGCACGAAGTCAGCAGCGTGCAGCCGGCGCCGGTGGCGGGGCTGTTCGAGGTGGTGGTGAAAATGAAGCAGGGTGCGCGCGCGCAGTACAGCGTGGTGTATACCGATGCCACCGTAGACCACCTGATCACCGGCGACCTGATCGACACCAAGACTCGCACCAGCGTCACCGAAGAGCGCCTGGCAGAGCTGAACAAGGTCACCGTCGACTGGGCCAAGCTGCCGCTGGACAAGGCCATCAAGGAGGTGCGCGGCAAGGGTGAACGCAAGCTGGTGGTGTTCTCCGATCCGGACTGCCCGTTCTGCAAGAAGCTGGAGCGCGAATCGCTGAGCCAGCTGGACAACGTGACGGTGTACAACTTCCTCTACCCGCTGGCACAGCTGCACCCGGACGCACCGCGCAAAGCGCGCCAGATCTGGTGCAGCAGCGATCGTGCCGCAAGCTGGCTGGGCTTCATGCGCCAGGGCAAGGCGCTGAGCGGCAGCGACAAGTGCGCGACGCCGCTGGCCGAAATCGCGGCGCTGGGCGAGCGCCTCGGTATCAGCGGCACCCCGGCGCTGATATTCCCGAACGGCGAGCTGGTGGCCGGCGCCATTCCGCTGGCGGAGATCGAACGTCGCCTGGCGGCCAAATGAGGCAGCGTTCCCCGGTGCAGGATCGGCCGGCATGAGCCGGCCGTACAGATTGCGGCCAACGTTGGCCGCAACGGTTTACGGCTTGCGCGCCACCACCTGCAGCACGCTGGCCATGCCGGTGTGGTAGCTGCCCTCGATCACCTCGCGCTCCCGCTCGACAAAGTGCAGCAGCTCAAGCCCCGCCAGCTCGCCGCGCACGATATCCGCCTCCAGCAGCATGTCCGCATCCTTCGGCCCGCCGGTGCCGAACGCCAGCTGGCGCGGGGTGTAGCCTTCCATGATCAGCAGCCCGCCCGGTTTCAGCGCCGCGACCGCGCGCGCCATCACCGTGCGGCGCAAGGCCGACGGCAAGTGGCAGAACACCGACACCACCGCGTCGAATTGCGCCTCGCCCGGCTCGAAACGCGCCAGATCGGCCAGCACCGCGGTGATGTCCACCCCGGCCGCCGACGCGCGCGCCAGTAACTTGGCCAGCCCCTCGTGCGAGGCATCCACCGCCGTCAGCGCGTGGCCCTGTCTGGCCAGAAACAGCGCATTGCGGCCTTCGCCTTCGCCCAGACTCAGCACGCGGCTGGCCGGTGCCAGGCGCGGCGACTGTTCGCGCAGAAAATCATTCGGCGCCTCGCCGTAGATGAATTCGCTGACGGCAAAACGGGTATTCCAGAAATCGGCGGTATCGCTCATCGGGGCTCCTTGGAGAAGGTAACGGTGGATGTGGTGGCGCTACGGTAGCGGGATGGGCGAGGAGAGGCAAGACGTTGCGGCCAACGTTGTCGCGAACAGGCGTCCTGATTTTTTGCCACGGAAGCACACGGCAGGCACGGACAAAGGCAAAGCGATATTGGTTACGAAAAATACGACAGCAAAAGACACCAAGGTTGGCCGCAGGCATGTCGGGTTACGCTGCGCCAACCTGATCTGTGGTAACGGGATCGGCCGTATTGCCAGCCAGAACCGGAGCGACGCGCCCCGTCTCGCGCCGTCGGAGAGAGCGGGGATTGAAAAGGGATGGCGGCAGCCCCTTTCCCCGTCCACCGCGCGGAAGCACCAGATACAGCAGACGTCAGCCTTCCAGCCGCTTTGACCAGTCTTCCACTGCCCCGGTGTCGAGCCGGCGCCGGAACGTGCGCTTCCAGCTCTCGGCGAGCGGTGCCAGCTCTGCCGCGGCCGCCCACTCGGCGGCAAGGCCCGGATCGCGCCGGAACAGCAAGCCCAGCAGCCGGCTCAAGGTCCAGTCCGGCTCGGGCCGGTCGATGAGGGTGAGCGCATCACCTGCAGTCACGAAGCCGGGTTCCAGCACGCGGTAATACCAGCCGGTGCGGCCCATGTCCTGCATCAGCCGGGCCGCTCCCTTGTGGCCCAGACGGGCATTCAGTTTCCAGCACGGCTGGCGCCCCTGCGATACCTGTACCACCGCCTCGCCCAGTTCGAATATGTCGCCCACGCAGACATGCTCTTCGGTCAGGCCGGTTGTTGACAGGTTCTCGCCGAAGGCGCCGGGTGCCGCCAGCAAGGGCAATGCGCCCAGATGCTCACGCCAGTGGTGGTAATGCTCCCGCGGATAATGATGGACAGCCTTTTCCGGTCCGCCATGCACCCTCCGGTCTGCCTGCTCGTCTCCGGCCAGGCCTTCCACCGACAGCCACAGCGGCGTGGTGACGGGTGTTTTGTGGATGCCGCTCTGGTGGGGCGTATCCGCCAGTGGCACGGCAAGACCGGTCAGGATCGCATCGATTCTCGCCTTCATCCGGCCGCTCCCAGCTGTTCCAGCCAGGAGGCCAGCATACGGGTGCCGGCCTGGGCTGCCTCATCGGCGACCCGGCTGCTGGCGGCACGCAATCCGGTTACCGACAGGCCGGCGTGTTGCAGTTCGCAGCTATGTCCGATCAGCCATGTCTCGATCCGGCGGCCGTCGACCTCGGGGTGGAACTGGAGTGCCAGGGCGTGATTGCCGTAGGCGAAAGCCTGGTGCGGGGTCAATTCAGTGGAGGCCAGCAAGTGGGCGCCGGCTGGCAGATCGAAGGTGTCGCCATGCCAGTGCAGCACGGGGGCTCCCTGCAAGGCCGACAGGCTGGACCGGGCGCCGGCAGGGGTGAGCGTCACGGCACCCCAGCCGATTTCCTTGGCCTTGCCCGGATAGACCCTGGCTCCGAGCGCCGTGGCCATGATCTGTGCGCCAAGGCAGATGCCCAGCGTCGGCAGTCCCTTGGCCAGGCGTTGCGCCACGCCTTCGATCTCCCCGCCCAGCCAAGGATAATGCTCTTGTTCGTAGGCGCCGATCGGGCCGCCGAGCACCACCACCAGATCGCTGTCCAGCCAGTCGCCAGCGGATAGCCGGTCGATGCCTGCCTGGCGGTATTCGATGGCATAGCCATGTTGTTTCAGGACGGTGTCGAAGATACCCAGGTCCTCGAAACCTACATGTCGTAACGCCAAGCATTTCATACAGGAATCTCCTTCGCAGAAAATGTGCCGCCAACACGGGGTGGCAACAAGAGGACCGCAGGTCGGGCGGCACCTGTGAGGCCCAGTGTTCACCGGGCAAGAGACCATATCGTCAAGTCCGGTACATGTTTGAATCCACGGTGAGCGTCGGGCGCCATTTCATCCAGCGCCAACCCGCCCGGCGGCAGGCCGGCCCGGCATCCCCGCCAGTCTCCCGTACAAGCCCTCACTCGCCTCCGCCAACCTCGCAATGCTCGCCTCGCGCAGCGCAGCCAAGTCTACGCCGTAGGCATTGTCCATGCCAGCCCACCGCAATAGTGTCTGACATGCATCGGGGTGGTCGAACAGGCCGTGCAGGTAGCTGCCCATGATCTGGCCGTCGGGGCTGACGGCGCCGTCGGTGCTGCCGTCGTCGAGCAGGAACACCGGCCGCTCGCAGTCGGCGCCACTGCTTGCGCCCATGTGGATTTCGTAGCCGCTGACCGCCGCGTCGGCGTGGACGAAGCGGCCTTCGCGGCGGATGAGGGTCTTGGCGGCGGCCAGTATGGTGTCGATGGCGAGATAGCCTAAGCCCGTACTGCTACCGGCTTTGCCTTCCATCCCCAGCGGGTCGTGGATCTGCTGGCCCAGCATCTGGTAGCCGCCGCAGATGCCGAGCAGCTTGCCGCCGTAGCGCAGGTGGCGCTGCAGGTATTGCGGCCAACCTTGCGCCTGCAGAAAGGCCATGTCGGCGCGGGTGTTCTTGCTGCCCGGCAGGATTACCAGATCGGCCGGCGGCTTTGGCGCGTCGGGGCCGACGAAGTGCAGGTTGACGCTGGGGTGGGCGCGCAGCGCGTCGAAGTCGGTGTGGTTGCTGATGCGCGGCAGCACCGGCACCACGATGTTGAAGTCGCCTTTTTGCTGCTGCGTCTGCACCGCATCCTCGGCGTCCAGCATCAGGCCGTGCAAATAGGGCAGCACCGCCAGCACCGGCTTGCCGGTCTTGGCTTCCAGCCAGTCGAGGCCGCTTTGCAGCAGGCTGATGTCGCCGCGGAAGCGGTTGATGACGAAGCCGATCACGCGGTCGCGCTCGCTTTGGCTCAGGCAGTCCAGCGTGCCGGTGAGGTGGGCGAACACGCCGCCGCGGTCGATGTCGGCGACGAGGATCACCGGGCAGTCCACCGCCTCGGCAAAGCCCATGTTGGCGATGTCGCGCTCGCGCAGATTGATCTCGGCCGGGCTGCCGGCGCCTTCCACCATCACCGCGTCGTACTGCTGGCTCAGGCGGTCGTAGGATTCGAGCACCGCCTGCATCGCGGTGCTCTTGTAGTGGTGGTAGTCGCGCGCGTTCATGTCGGCGCGCACCTGGCCGTGGATGATGACCTGCGCGCCGGTGTCGGAGCTGGGCTTGAGCAGCACCGGGTTCATGTCGCTGTGCGCTGGTACGCGCGCGGCGACGGCCTGCAGCGCCTGGGCGCGGCCGATTTCGCCGCCGTCGACGGTGACGGCGCTGTTGAGCGCCATGTTCTGCGGCTTGAACGGGGCGACGCGCAGGCCACGGTCGGCCAGCAGCCTGCACAGCGCGGCGACCACGGTGCTCTTGCCGGCGTCCGAGGTGCAGCCCTGCACCATCAGCGTGGGGTAGGGCCAGGGTTTGACGGTCATGGGGAATCTTTCAATATCGGGCTGCGGAATGCATGGGGTTTTTGCCACGGAATCCACGAAAAAACACGAACAAAAACTAAAAACGATTTAGCCACGGAATCCACGGAAAACACGGAAGAAAAACAAAGGCGAAGGCCGCCTGCCAATACAGTTAAAGCACAACAGTCGGTGTCGAGGTTATCTGGTTTTGTCCGTGTTTTCCGTGGCTAAACCGTTTTTGTCGTTGACTCGGGGCGGTTAAGGGTGGCGGCGGGCGAGGTCGAGCTTGGCGCACAGCTGGCGCGTGCCGGCTATCATGCGCGGTGTCGGGCGGTTGAGCAGGTCGCCGTTGACCTGGTGCAACTGGCGGTTTTGCACCGCGGCGATGCCGGGCATGCGCTGCCAGCGCTTGAGCAGGTCGTCGTTGTGGCGCATGGCGGCGGACAGGATCACCTGCGGGTTGGCGGCGATCACCGCCTCGTCGGTGACCACCGGCGCGGTGACCGGCAGCCGGGCGAAGACGTTGCGGCCGCCGCACAGTGCGATGGCGTCGCTGACGATGTGCTGGCCGTTGAGGGTGTACAGCGGCTTGTCCCACACCTGGTAGAACACACTGAGCCTGCTCTTGCCCTGCTGCTGCCGGCGCAGCGCGGCCAGCTCCTGCTCGAAGCGGCGCGCGGCCTGTTCTGCCTGCGCGCTGCTGCCCAGCAGCTGGCCGATGCGGCGCAGGTTGGACGGGATGTCGGCAAAGCGCTTCGGCTGGCTGTAGAACAGCGGGATGCCGAGCTGGCGCAGCGGCTCCAGCTGCCGCGCCGACGGGCCGTGCAGCCACACCAGCAGCAGGTCGGGCTTGGCGGCGATGATGCGCTCCAGGTCGATGGCGCGGAAGCTGCCGGCCTTGGGCAGCGCGCGGGCGGCCTCGGGGTAGTCGCTGTTGTCGTCGACGGCGATCAGGCGCGCGCCGCCGCCGGCGGCAAAGGCCAGCTCGGTGACGTGCGGCGCCAGGCTGATCACGCGCTGTGCCGGTGCCGGCAGGCTGACGCGGCTGCCCTGGTCGTCGATGACGCTGACCGGTGCAGCCAGGGCCGGCAGGCAGGCCAGTAGCGGGAGGAGTCGTTTCATGTCGTGAAATCCTTGTCACGAAAGCTGGCCAGCGCGGCGGCCAGCCGTTGCCAGTGGGGTTCGTCGGCCGGCAGGCCGAGGCGGAAGCGCGGCGCCGGCTCGCTAAACAGCCGGCACCAGATGTGTTGTGTCGCCAGGTGCCGCTGCAGCGCGGTGGCGTGCGCGTACTCGCCGCCGGAGAACAGGTCGCAGCCGGCGTGCGGCAGCGCGTTGGCCGCCAGCAGTGCGGCCAACCTGGCGCGGCGCGCGGCGAGATCGGCCCGCGCCTGCTGCTGCCAGGCACCATCGCGCAGTGCGGCGGTGGCAATGTGCTGCACCGCGCCGGGGATGGTCCACGGCCCCAGCTCCTCGTCCAGCCGCTGCAGGATGGCGGCCTCGGCGGCGACAAAGCCCAGGCGCAGGCCGGCGAGGCCGAAGAACTTGCCCGGCGAGCGCAGCACGATCAGGCCGGGCAGCTGGCCGGCGTGAGCGGTGACCGACAGCTCGGGGCAGACATCGGCAAACGCCTCGTCCACCAGCAGCCAGCCGCCGCGCGCCGCCTGTTGCTGCGCCCACTGCAGCACGCTGGCAGCCGGGTAGGCATGGCCGGACGGGTTGTCCGGATTGCACAGGATCAGCACGTCGACGCGGCCGGCCTGCGCGCCGAGGTTGGCGTGGGCATGGCGGCTGATGGCGTGGCCGTGCCGCGCCCAGCGCCAGCCGTGTTCGCCGTAGCTGGGGTGGGCAACGGCGACGCTGCCGGGCGGTCGCAGCCGCGGCAGCGCCTGGATCGCCGCCTGGCTGCCGGCGACGGGCAGAAGGTTGGCCGCACCGTAGTAGGCGCAGGCGGCGGCGATGAAACCGGCATCCGGCTGCGGCAGCGTGTGCCACAGCGCGGGCGGCACGGCCGGCACCGGGTAGGGAAGCGGGTTGAGCGCGGCGGACAGGTCGATCCAGCCGGCCGGCTCGCCGCCGTAAGTGGCGATGGCGGCGTGCAGATTGCCGCCGTGCACGGGTTTGAGCGTGTTCATAGCGGGATCGCCAGCAGCAGCCACAGCAGCAGCGCCCGGTCCAGCAGGCGCGCGGCGCGGGCGATGTCGACGGCGGCGGGCGTGGCGCCATCGCCCAGGCTTGGCCGCATCTCTAGCTGGCCGTGGTAGCTGGCCGCGCCGCCCAGCCGGATCGCCAGCGCGCCGGCGCCGGCGGCCATCACCGGGCCGGCGTTGGGGCTGTCCCATTGCGGCGCCTGCGTGCGCCAGCAGCGCAGCGCGAGGCGGGTGTGGCCGGCCAGCGCGTAGGCCAGCGCGGTCAGCCGTGCCGGCACGAAGCCGAGCACGTCGTCGGCGCGGGCGGCGACCTTGCCGAAGCGTCCGAAACGCGGGTTGCGGTAGCCCCACATCGCGTCCAGGGTGTTGGCGAGGCGGAACGCCAGCGCGGCCGGGGCGCCGCCGACGGCAAACCAGAACAGCGCGCCGAACACCGCGTCATGGCCGTTTTCCAGCAGCGATTCGGCGGCGGCGCGGGTGACGGCGGCCTCGTCGGCCTGTTGCAGGTCGCGGCTGACGATGCGGCTGGCCAGCGCGCGCGCCTGCGGCAGATCGCCGGCCAGCAGTGCCGCGCCGATGGGGCGGGTGTGTTCGAGCAGGCTCTGCCGGCCGAGGGTGAAGTACAGCACGGCCACGCTGACGGCGGCCGCCGCCAGCAGCGGCAGTTGCGCCAGCAGCCAGGTCAGGGCCAGCGGCAGCGGCAGCACCAGCAGCAGCCAGCCGAACAGGCCGCGCGCGATGCGGCCGCGGCCAACGTTGAGTGTTTTTTCCAGCAGGTTGGCCGCATGGCCGAAGCCGACCAGCGGATGAAGGCGGCGCGGCTCGCCCAGCAGGCGATCGAGCAGCAGCGCCGCCGCCATCAGCGCGGCAACGCTCAGCATGGTGCTGTTCCGGATGGCGACAGAAACAGCGCGGCGGCGGCGGCCGGGTTGCTGGCGAAGTAGGCGTGGAAGTACGACGCCTGCACGCTGCCGTGGCGGTACACCGCCTCGCCGCCGGCACGGCCGTCCTTGCGCTGGCAGTGGGCCAGCGGCGCCAGCGGCGTGTCGAAGCTGGAGTAGTGGAAGGTGTGGCCGCGCAGTTCGCCGGCGGCGTGCGGCCAGCCTTGGCTGCCCAGTGCCGCCAGCTTGCTGCCCATGCGCACGCTGCCGGGCAGCACGCCGGCCATCGCGTGGCTTTGGCCGTCGGTGTCGGTGAGGCTGTCCGTCAGCGCCATCATGCCGCCACACTCCGCCCACAGCGGTTTGCCGCTGGCCGCGAAGGCCTGCACGCTGTGTTGCCAGCGCAAGTTGCTTGCCAGCGTCGCCGCGTGCAGCTCCGGATAGCCGCCGGGTAGCCAGACGGCGTCGGCGTCGGCCGGAATGGCCTCGTCGGCCAGCGGCGAGAAGAAGGCGAGCGTCGCGCCCATGCCGGTCAGCGTGCGCAGGTTGGCCGCGTAGAGGAAGGCAAACGCCGCGTCGCGGGCGATGGCGATGGTGCGGCCGGCCAGTAGCGGCGGCAAGGCCGGCTGCGCCTGCGGTACCGGCGCAAAGGCCGGTAGCGACGCCAGTACCGCGTCGTTCAGCTGCAGCGCGTCGGCCAGCGCGTCCAGCCGCGCGGCAAGATCGGGCAGCTCGGACGGCAGGTGCAGGCCGAGGTGGCGCTCCGGCAGTGACTCGGCCTGCCGCGGCAGGTGGCCGACCACCGGCAACTCCGCCGTGCCACAGGCGCGGATCATGTCGGCGTGGCCGGGGCTGGCGACGCGGTTGGCCAGCATCCCCGCCCACGGCAGCCGGCCGTGATCGCGCAGGCCGCGGGCGATGGCCAGCGCGGTGCCGACCATGGCCGAGCAGTCCAGCACCGCCAGCACCGGCACGCCGAAGTGGCGGGCCAGATCGGCGCTGGACGGCTGGCCGTCGTACAGCCCCATCACGCCTTCGATCAGGAGGTAGTCACACTCCCGCGCCGCCTCGGCCAGCAGCGCGTGGCACTGCGCCTCGGTGCACATCCACAGGTCCAGCACGTCCACATCGCCACCGCTGGCGGCAGCCAGCAGCATCGGGTCGATGAAATCGGGACCGGTCTTGAACACCCGCACCCGCTGGCCGGCACGCGCGAGCTTGCGGGCGAGGGCGGCGGTGACGGTGGTCTTGCCCTGGTCGGAGGCGGTGGCGGAGAGGAGGAGGGCTTTGCAGCTCATGGTTGCTTTCTGGATGGGGTTGGTTTTTGTGCCGCGAAAACCTTTTTGCCACAGAACCCACGGAAAAACACAGACAGAACCGAGGCAATCCACGCGGCTCTTTGGGACGGACTTGTTTGTGGTGGTCCGTCTTTATTTCCGTGTTTTCTGTGGGTTCTGTGGCTAAAAAATCGGGTTTACCACTCCACGCCCGGCTGCGCGGCGATGCCGGCGGCAAAGGCGTGTTTCACCAGCGTCATCTCGGTGACGGTGTCGGCGGCGTCGATGACGGCCTGCGGCGCACCGCGGCCGGTGACGATCACGTGCTGCTGCGGCGGGCGCGCGGCGATGTCGGCCAGTACCTGCTCCACGTCGATGTATTTGTACTTCAGTGCAATGTTCAGCTCGTCCAGCAGCACCAGGCCGATGGCCGGGTCCTGCAGCATCTGGCGCGCTATTTCCCACGCCTCGCCGGCGCGGGCGACGTCGCGCTCGCGGTCCTGCGTGTTCCAGGTGTAGCCCTCGCCCATGGCGTGGAACTGCACCTCGTCGGGGAAGCGGCGCAGGAAGCGTTCTTCGCCGGTGGACATCGCGCCCTTGATGAACTGCACCACGCCGACCTGCATCTCGTGGCCGAGGCCGCGCATCACCATGCCGAAGCCGCTAGAGCTTTTGCCCTTGCCGTTGCCGCAGTTGACGATGAACACGCCGCGGTGTTCGCTGGCGGCAGCGATCCTGGCATCCATGATTTCTTTCTTGCGCGCCATGCGCTCGTTGTGGCGCTCGGTGCGGCCCTGGTCGTCGGTGTGGCTCATGAGGGGTGTCCGGGTAAGAAGCAGGGGTGGCCTGCGTGGTGGAGTCGGGTTAGCGGGTAGCCGAGCACGGCGGCGAGGTGTTCGGCGTTAAGTTCGGCCAGCGGGTACTGGCGGTGCGCGCCGTGCTCGTCGAGCAGCAGCGCGTGGCTGGCGCAGGCCGGGGCCAGCTGCAGGTCGTGGCTGACCAGCAACACCGCCTTGCCCTCGGCACGCCAGCGGCCGATCTGCTGCTGCAGCGCGGCCTGGTGGGCGAGGTCGAGCGAATTAGACGGCTCGTCGAGCAGGATCAGCGGCGCGTCCTGCGCCATCACGCTGGCCAGCGCCACGCGCTGGCGCTCGCCGCCGGACAGTGCCTGCAGCGGGCGGCTGGCAAGACGGCCAAGGTCGAAGGCGTCCAGCGCGGCGGCGACGCGCTGCGGGGTGTCGCCGCTGTCCGGCCAGGCAAAGCGCGCGGCGGCGACGGCATCCTGCACCGCGTAATCGAAGGCGTCGTGACTGGCCTGTGGCAGTAGCGCGAGGCGTTGCGCGCGCTGGCGCGGCGTCAGCTGCGGCAAAGGTTGGCCGCACAGGCGGATGTGGCCGCCGTCGGCGCGCCGCAGTGCCGCCAGCGTGGCCAGCAGCGTGCTCTTGCCGCAGCCGTTGCGGCCGGCGATCCACCAGCATTCGCCGGCGCGGACCTGCCAGGTGAGCGGCTGAAGCAGCGTGCGGCGGCCCTGGCGAAGGGTGAGCTGGTCACAGTGCAGCATCAGGCTAGCCTCCGGCGGGTGCGTTGCAGCTGCCAGAACAGCACCGGCACGCCCAGTAGCGCGGTCAGCACGCCGACCGGCAGCTGCATCGGCGCGACGACGGTGCGCGCCAGGGTGTCGGCCAGCACCAGCAGCGCGGCGCCGCTGAGCACGGCGGCGGGGATCAGCCGGCGCAGGTCCGGGCCGCACAGCAGGCGGCAGGCGTGCGGCACCATCAGGCCGACGAAGCCGATGCTGCCGCCCTGGCTGACGGCGCTGGCGGTGAGAATGGCTGCCAGTATCAGCAGCAGGCGGCGCAGCATGGCCACCGGCACGCCCAGCGTCAGCGCGTGGTCGCCGTGCAGCGCCAGCAGGTTGATCGCCGGCGCCTGCCACCACGCCAAGAGCGCGGCCGGCAGCAGGGCCAGCCACGGCCACGGCCGCAGCGGCGTGCCGGCGATGTCGCCGACCAGCCAGAACACCATGCCGCGCAATTGCGCGTCCGGCGCGATGGTGAGCAGCAGCGAGATCAGCGCACCGCAGGCGGCGGATAGCAGCACGCCGGTGAGCAGCAGCAGCACCGTGCCGCTGCTGCGCGCGAAATCGCGGCGTGCCAGCAGGAACAGCAGTGCCGACAGCGTCAGCGCGCCGGCGACCGCGGCGCTGTCCACCTGCCACAGCGCCAGCCCCAGCCACAGCGCCAGCAAGGCGCCGACCGAGGCGCCGCCGGACACGCCCATCACGTAAGGATCGGCCAGCGGGTTGCGCAGCAGCGACTGCATCAGCACGCCGGCCAGCGCCAGCGAGCCGCCGGTGACCCAGGCGGTCAGCGCCCGCTCCAGCCGCAGGCTGAGCAGGGTATCGGCAAGCTGGCTGCCGTGGCCGCTGGCGGCCAGCCACAGCTCGCCGGCGCCCAGCGCGATGGAGCCGCTGCTGCAGGCCAGCAGCAGGCTGCCGCCACTGAGCAGTGTCAGCAGCGTCAACAGGGGCAGGGTGGGTAAGCGCAGGGCGCCGCGTAGCGGGCGGTCCAGCGTCAGGCTGTGGGACATGGGCGCGATATCGGAATCGCGGAAGGGGCAGGCGCACGGATCGGGAATCTGGCCGGATGCCGCCCTCCGCAGCATGTGTCGGGACGCACCGCCGGGCAGTGCGTGCGTTCGCCGTGGCCGGTATCCGGGCTGGTTTCGCCGTCTGCCCGCCTTCCCGTGACGATGCACAGTGGCGATGGGCAGGGCGGTCGTGGCGGCGGGGCCGCCAGACCTGATATGGAAACGCACCGTTGCGGGGGCAGCGCAGGCATCACCTGCTTCCCGTTTAACTTGCCGGCGTGTACCGGCGAAGCACCAAGGCAGGCGGCGATTTTAGCAGATCGCTGCCTGGTGCTGGCGGTTTTTATATGCTCAAGAAGAATAACAAAACAAAAATTAATTATTTTTGGAAATATAAAGGCGCAGTTATGCTGACGGCAGAATCTTTCAATGCCTTGGGGGGACAGCAGCATGGCGCACGATTTTTCCGGCTTCGACTACATCATCCAGCCGGGCTGGAACAATTCCGGTCCCGAACACTGGCAGAGTCACTGGCAGCAAACGTTGGCCGCAACGCGGGTGGCTAACCACGACTGGGGGACGCCGCAACTGGACGACTGGCTGGCGGCGCTGGATGCAGCGGTGGCGTCTGCCGCACAGCCGGTGATCGTGATCGCGCACAGCCTCGGTTGCGCCACGGTGGCGCACTACGCGGCGCGCTACGGCAACAAGCTTGCCGGTGCGCTGCTGGTGGCGCCGGCCGATGTCGAGCGCGCCGGCGCTCCGGTTGCGCTGCAGCCGTTTGCGCCGTTGCCGGAGCTGGCGCTGCCGTTTCCGGCGCGGGTGGTGGCCAGCGACAGCGACCCGTTCAGCCTGCCGCTGCGCTCGGCGCGGATGGCGGCGCTGTGGCAAAGCCCGCTGCACTGGCTGCGCGATGCCGGCCATGTCAATGTCGCCTCCGGCCATGAACTGTGGCCGGACGGCCTCGCCCATCTGGCGGCGCTGCTGGCCGATATCCGCCAGTCGGCGCGGCTGCGCACTCCGGCATGTGCCTGAGCCTCATCCGCTGAAAAACATTGCGGCCAACCTTGGATCAAGGTTGGCCGCAATGTTTTTCAGCGGGTAAGAATCAGGCGTCGAGGCCGTGCTGCACCAGTTCGGCGGCACGGATCACCGCGCGCGCCTTGTTCTGCGTTTCCAGCCATTCCGATTCCGGTACCGAGTCGGCGACCACGCCGGCGCCGGACTGCACGTACAGCACCTCGTTCTTGATCACCGCGGTGCGGATCGCGATCGCCAGGTCCATGTCGCCGGTAAAGCCCAGATAACCGACGGCGCCGCCGTACACGCCGCGCTTGGTCGGCTCGAACTCGTCGATGATCTCCATCGCGCGCACCTTCGGCGCGCCGGACAGGGTGCCGGCCGGGAAGGTGGCCTTCAGGATGTCGATGTTGGACACCTGCGGCTGTACCTTGCCTTCGACGCTGGACACGATGTGCATCACGTGCGAGTAGCGCTCGATGATCATGTTCTCGGTGATCGCCACGCTGCCGGTGTCGGCGACGCGGCCAACGTCGTTGCGGCCGAGATCCATCAGCATCACGTGCTCGGCGATTTCCTTCGGATCGGCCAGCAGGTCTTCCGCCAGCGCCAGATCCTCTTCGCGCGTCTTGCCGCGCGGGCGGGTGCCGGCGATCGGGCGCACGGTGACGGTGTCGTTCTCGCGGCGCACCAGGATTTCCGGCGAGGCGCCGACGACGTGGAAATCGTCGAAGTGGTAGAAGAACATGTACGGCGACGGATTCAGGCTGCGCAGCGCGCGGTACAGCGCCAGCGGTGATTCGGCGAACGGCATGCTCAGCCGCTGCGCCAGCACCACCTGCATGATGTCGCCGTCCAAGATGTAATTCTTGGCGTCGCTGACCGCCTGCTTGAATGCGGCCTCGCCGTATTCCGACACCGCCTCGGTGGCGACCGACGGCAGCGACAGCGGGATGGCCACCGCCTCACGCAGCTTGCTGCGCAGCTGGCCGAGGCGGGCGTTGGCCTTCTGCAGCGCGTTGGGCACCGCCGGATCGGCGTACACCACCAGGTACAGCTTGCCGGACAGGTTGTCGACCACCGCCAGCTCTTCCGACAGCATCAGCAGGATGTCGGGGGTGCCGACCGGGTCCGGCTTGTGCGTTGCGGCCAACCTTTTCTCGACGTAGCGCACGGTGTCGTAGCCGAAGTAGCCGACCAGGCCGCCGGTGAAGCGCGGCAGTCCGGCGATCGGCGGGGTGTTAAAGCGCTGGCTGAAGGCCTCGATGAAGGCGAGCGGGTCGCCTTCGTGGCGCTCGATCACCTTGTCGCCGTATTCCACCTGCACGCTCAGGCCCTGCACCCGCAGCCGGGTGGTGGCCGGCAGGCCGATGAAGGAGTAGCGGCCGGAGCGCTCGCCGCCGACCACCGATTCCAGCAGGTAGGAGTAGGGCTGGTTGGCCAGCTTCAGGTACACCGACAGCGGGGTGTCGAGGTCGGCGAACAGTTCGAGGGTGACGGGGATGCGGTTGTAGCCGGCGCTGGCCAGTTCGGCAAATTGTTGCGGTGTCATGATGGTTCCAGAGTGTCAGGTCAAAAGGAGCGGGGCGGGGCGGCGTTTAGCGTCGCCATCGCCAACTGGCACGATCGGGCTGGAATCTCATGATGCAGGCTTTATCAAGGGTCGATGCGGATACGGAACGGCTATTCTTGCGCAAAAACGCCTGCGCCGTACAGAGGTAGCAGGCGTGGCGGCGTTTATACGCGCAGGTTTTGCGGCTGTTCGGCTGATTTTTTCAGCAGCGCGTACAGCTCGACCAGGCTGTCGATCACCAGATCGGCGTGCAGGTTGGCCGCATCGCGGTAACCGTAGCTGACCGCCGCCGGCAGCGCGCCGGCGGCGCGGGCGCACAGCACGTCGTTTTCCGAGTCGCCGACCATCACGATCTGCTGCGGCGTGATGCCCAGCACCTCGGCAACATGCTGCAGCGGCAGCGGCGACGGTTTTTTCTCGGGCAGGCTGTCGCCGCCGAGGATCAGGCTGAAGGCGCTGTCGATGCCCAGCTGCGCCAGCAGCGGCACCGCCAGCCGTTCCGACTTGTTGGTGACCACCACCAGCGGCAGGCCGAAGCCGTGCAGCAGCTTGAGGCCTTCGGCGACGCCGGGGTACATGCGGGTGTGCACGGTCAGGTGGCGGTGGTAGTGCTGGATGAAGAAGGTAAAGCCTTTTTCCCACAGCGCCGCGTCGGCCTGGCCGTCGCGGTTGTCGGTCAGCGCGCGGTGCACCAGGCTTGCGACGCCGTCGCCGACGTGGGACTGGATGCGTTCGGCGGCCAACGGGGCGAGGCCGAGTTCGGCGCGCATGGCGTTGGCGCTGGCGGCGAGGTCGGCGATGGAGTCGACCAGGGTGCCGTCGAGGTCGAAGGCGACGGCCTTGATATGTGTCAGATTCATGATTCGGCGTGGGCGGACGGTGTGGTGACGGCGGGCGCCACGGGTTGAAGATGGTGGCCGATTATACCGGAAGCCCCGTCCGCCGCCGCCATGCCTTGCTTGCAGCGAAAATGACAAACCCGTAGCATGAATGGTTTTGTCGGCCGGCGTGGCTGGCGGTTTCCATCGAAAGGACATCATGAAACCTCGTGCACTGGCTGTTGCCGTGGCGCTATCCGGCCTGCTGCTGGGCGGCTGCGCCTCGCCGCTGGCCAACAAGACCGCCGATGCCGCGGCGATCCACACCATCGAACAGAACGCGCGGCAGGCACGTTACAACTTCGACGGCGAGGTGCGCGTCAAGGCCATCCGCCTGCCGGCAAAGCTGGAAAACGTGGTGGCGGGCGATGTGATCGGCGAAATGGCCAGATCGTTCAGCCTGGAGCTGCGCGGCGCGGTGGACATGAGCAAGAGTCGTGTCGAGATGACGCCGACCTTCCGCTTCAGCCGGCCGAACGCCGAGACCTGGCTGCGCCTGCCGATGCTGGCCGAGCTGAACACGCTGACGCTGTGGGTGGACGCCTCGGTGCTGGATCTGGCGATCCCGGCGCTGCGCGGCGAGCACAAGGGCAAGTACGTGATGTTCCAGGCGCCGCAGGACAAGGCCAGGAAGCTGCCGATCGACGCGGTATTGGCGGAATTGCCGCAGGTGGCGAAGAACATCTACGCCGCCGTCGACAGCAAGGCCTACACCTTCCAGCCGCTGGACGAGGCGGCGCGCAAGGCCGGCGCCAGCTATCGCATCCGCCTGACGCTGGACCCGCTGGCCGAGGCGAAGATGAGCAAGCAGGCGGTGCAGGAGCTGCTGCAGCTGGCGCGCCGTCATGCCGGCGAACACCAGAAGGAGGTGGAGGAGTTCGCCACCGCCGTCGGCCCGCTGCTGGACGCGTCGCAGGAGGAGCTGCAGACCAGCTCACAGACCGACCTGCTGGTCAGCCGCAGCGGCAAGCTGCTGGGCATCAGCGAGCTGCGCGAGTTCTCGCTGCCCAAGGCGAAGGAACTGGCAGTGACGATGGCGTCCACGGTGCGCCTGAGCAACCACGAGCAGCCGGTGTTCAGCATGCAGCCGACGGTGAACAATGTGGTCAGCTTCACCGAGCTGCAGCCGCCGTCGTGGCTGGGTGGCAAGCGCCCGAGCGATGACGAGGAAGAAGCGGTCGAGGGTGACGACGAGGCACCGCTGGACGAGGCCGCGTTGGCGGCGGAAGCGGCCGAGGAAGCCGCTGTTGCGGCGCCGGCGAGCAAGAAACCGGCAAAAGCCGCCCCAAAGGCCAAGCCGGTCGCGAAGCGCAAGCCGAAACCGGTCGCCCGCGCCCAGTAATACGGCAATAGCAAAACAGCCCGTCACCATGGTGACGGGCTGTTTTGCATTGCGGCCAACCTTTTGGACGGGAGGCCCGCCTACAGCTGGCGAATGTCCAGCACCGGCACGCTGCCGAATGCCGCGCTGTGCAGGTAGGCGACAATCGCCGCCGCGGCGGCGGTGGGCAAAGTCAGCTGCCCGTCGGCCTTCAGCGTGTCGAAACGCGGCTTGTGCGGGAACTGCGCCGGATCGGCGGCGCGGATCTCGCCCTGCATGCCGGTATCGATCACGCCGGGATACAGCGACACCGCCAGCAGCGGCCTGGCGGCGCCTTGCTGCTCGGCGGCCAGGGTGCGGGTGAAGTGATCGATGCCGGCCTTGCTGGCGCAGTATACGCTCCAGCCGGGGTAGGGGTTGGCCGCGGCACCGGAGGAAATGTTCAGCACGCGGCGCACGCCGTCGTGGCCGGCGCTGTGCGCGACAAAGGCGTCGCACAGCAGCAGCGGCGCGGTCAGGTTCAGCGCGATCGCCTGTTCCGCCGCGCCGGGTGGATAGGCGCCGACCTGCGCGATCGGTTGCACCGTGCCGGCATTGTTGATCAGCGTCAGGCTGGTGCAGTCGCCCAGCGCCGCCAGCGCGCGCTCCATGACCAGCGGCAGCAGGCTGCTGTCGGTCAGGTTGGCGTCCAGCGTGATCAGCTGTGGGTGTGCCGGCAGCGCGCTGCAGTCGCGCGCGACGGCGACCACGCGACCCCCGTCACGCAATAGCTGCGCGGTGAGCGCCGCGCCCAGCCCGCGCGAGGCGCCGGTGACGACGTAGCCGTTCACTTGCGGCCAACCTTGGCCAGCTCGGCGCGCATCGCGTCGATCACCGCCTTGTAGTCCGGCTGGCCGTAGATGGCGCTGCCGGCGACAAAGGTGTCGGCGCCGGCGGCGGCGATCTCGGCGATGTTGTCGACCTTGACGCCGCCGTCCACCTCCAGCCAGATTTCGCCGCCGTGTTTGGCGGTGTACTCGTCGATGCGCAGGCGCACTGCGCGCACCTTGTCCAGTGTCTGCGGGATGAACTTCTGGCCGCCGAAGCCGGGGTTGACCGACATCAGCAGGATCATGTCCAGCTTGTCCATCACGTGGTCGAGGTGGGACAGCGAGGTGGCCGGGTTCAGCACCAGGCCGGCCTTGCAGCCGGCGTCCTTGATCAGGCCCAGGGTGCGGTCGATGTGGTGCGACGCTTCCGGATGGAAGGTGATGATGTCGGCGCCGGCCTTGGCGAAGCTGGCGGCCAGCGCATCGACCGGGGTCACCATCAGGTGCACGTCGATCGGGGCGGTGGTGTGCGGACGGATCGCCTCGCACACCAGCGGGCCGATGGTCAGGTTCGGCACATAGTGGTTGTCCATCACGTCGAAGTGGATGATGTCGGCACCGGCGGCGATCACGTTGCGGACTTCCTCACCCAGGCGGGCGAAGTCGGCGGACAGCAGGGACGGGGCAATGCGGAATTGGCTCATGGCTTTATTCGGGGCGGGGCTGGAAATGCCCGCCATTGTACGACATTGCCCCGCCGGACGGCGACGTGTGCGCCGGATCGGCGCTACAATCGCCCCCTATCGCCGGGCGTGTTGCCCTGCATCATGCCGGAATTGCCATCCATGAACGACGATTACCAGATCGTGGTCGAGGCCGAAGCCTTGTATCAGCCGCAATACTCCAATGCCGGTGCCGGCCAGTACGTGTTTGCCTACCGCATCACGCTGCGCAACACCGGACGCCAGCCGGCCAAGCTGCTGTCGCGGCACTGGTTTATCACCGATGCCGACAACGACGTGCAGGAAGTGCGCGGCATGGGCGTGGTCGGTGAACATCCGCACCTGCAGCCGGGCGAGAGCTACAGCTATACCAGCGGTGCCACGCTGCGTACCCCGTATGGCAGCATGCGCGGCAGCTACCAGATGCAGGCCGATGACGGCACGCGCTTCGAGGCGCCGATTGCGGAATTCCACCTGATCGCGCCGCGCACCCTGCACTGAGACACCTTTATTCCTGCACCCGCCCCCCTGTACCCGATCAAGACCAGCCGAATGCGACCAGCCGCCCATAGCAATACCCCGCCCCCGACCGACCGGGATGACCTGAAAACACTGAAAACCCTGCTGCCCTACCTGTGGCGCTTCAAGTGGCGGGTGTTGCTGGCGTTGTCCTGTCTGGTGACGGCCAAGATCGCCGGCGTGATCACGCCGCTGTTCCTGAAGGATATCGTCGATCAGCTATCGGTTCCGGCCACGCTGCTGGCGGTACCGGTGCTGGCCTTGGCCGGCTACGGTTTTGCACGCCTGCTGTCCAGCGTGCTGGGAGAACTGCGTGACGCGATCTTTGCGCGGGTGATCCAGGGCGCGGTGCGACAGGTGGCGCGCGCGGTGTTCGCGCACCTGTTCCGGCTGTCGCTGCGCTTCCACCTGGATCGCCAGACCGGCGGCATGAGCCGCGATATCGAGCGCGGCACCAAGGGCATCGGCTTCCTGCTCAACTTCACCGTGTTCAACATCCTGCCGACGCTGGTGGAGATCGTGCTGGTGCTGGGCATCCTGCTGTACCGTTACAACGTGTGGTTCGCGGTGGTGACGCTGTCCACTATCGCCATCTACATCGCCTTCACGCTGACCATCACCGAATGGCGCACCGTGTTCCGCCGCACCATGAACGACCTCGACTCCAAGGCCAACAGCAAGGCGGTGGACGCGCTGATCAACTACGAGACGGTGAAGTACTTCGGCAACGAACGCTACGAGACCGAACGCTACGACGGCAATCTGGCGTCGTGGGAGCGCTCCGCGATCAAGAACCAGGTGTCGCTGTCCATGCTCAACGCCGGCCAGGGCGTGATCATCGCCACCGGCGTGACGCTGATCATGTGGCTGGCGGCGCGCGGCGTGGTCAGCCGCGAGATGACGGTCGGCGACGTGGTGCTGGTGGCCACCTTCATCACCCAGCTGTGGGCGCCACTGCACTTCCTCGGCTTCGTTTACCGCGAGATCAAGCACTCACTGGCCGACATGGAGCGCATGTTCACGCTGCTGAACGTCGGTGCCGAGGTCGACGACCATCCCGCCGCGCAAACGTTGGCCGCAAAGCAGGTGGCGATCCGTTTCGACAATATCGGCTTCGGCTACGACGCCAAGCGCCAGATTCTGCATGATGTCAGCTTCGATATTCCCGCCGGCCACACCGTGGCGGTGGTCGGCGCCAGCGGCGCCGGCAAGTCGACACTGTCGCGGCTGCTGTTCCGCTTCTACGATGTCGGCAGCGGCGCGATCCGCTTCAACGGCACCGACATCCGCGAACTGACGCAGGACAGCCTGCGCGCGCACATCGGCATCGTGCCGCAGGACACGGTGCTGTTCAACGACAGCATCTACTACAACATCGCCTACGGTCGCCCCGGCGCCAGCCGCGAGGAGGTGATCGAGGCGGCGAAATCGGCGCACATCCACGACTTCGTCACCAGCCTGCCGGACGGCTACGACACCACCGTCGGCGAGCGCGGGCTGAAACTGTCCGGCGGCGAGAAGCAGCGGGTGGCGATTGCACGCACCATCCTGAAAAACCCGCCGGTGCTGATCTTCGACGAGGCCACCAGCGCGCTGGATTCGCGTACCGAGAAGGCGATCCAGGCCGAGCTGATGAGCATTGCGGCCAACCGTACCACGCTGATCATCGCACACCGGCTGTCCACCATTGCCGATGCCGACATCATCATCGTGCTGGAGAGCGGCCGCATCATCGAGCGCGGCCACCACCGTCAGCTGCTGGCGGCGGGCGGCCGTTACGCGGAGATGTGGCGCCTGCAGCAGGAAAACGAGCTGCTTGAGAACTGATTGCGTCCAGTGTCAAATAGCGGGCAGATAATTGCGATATAATATTTTTGGTATAAAGTTATTAAACAATTCAGGCTTTTGTCATGACTCGATTGCAGTTGACGGTGTGGGTGGTTCTGATCGGAGTTTCCTCCCTGGTGGTGGCCAAGAATCTGGCACCGTGCGAGCTGCTGTTCGCCAGCGAGGACGACTGGTATCCCTATTCCGGTGTCCGTAACGGAGAGGCTGTCGGTCTGACCGTCGACATCATGCGTGCCATCTATCAGCGGCCGGGAGTGAGCGTGCGCTTCCAGCCGCTGTCTTACAGCCGCTGCATGGAAGTGGCCCGCACGGCCCGCTATGCCGGCTGCTTCACCACCTCGCGCAACGACTTCTACGAGCCTTACTACCGCTACGCGCAGCTGCCGCTGCTGGAGGGGCAGATCCGCATTTACAGCCGCAGCAACCGTCCGGAGCGTGATCTGGACATGAAGTCGCTGGAAGGTCAGGAGGTCGGCGTGGTGCTCAGCTACGGCTACGGCAAGGAATTCGATGCCAATACCGCAATCCGCAAGGAGTATTCCACCCGCGAGATCAATGCCTTTCGCAAGCTGAAGGCCGGGCGCATCCCCTATGTGGTGGCGTGGGAGGGCACCGTCAACCACATGCTGCAACAGAACCCCGATCTGCGCGGCTGGGTGCAACCGGTGGGCAAGCTGGCGCCAGGGCCGGTATACGTGTCGTTCTCCAGGGCGCATCCCGATGTCGAGCGCCTGGTCAGCCGCTTTGACGAAGGCATGGCGCAGCTGCGCAAGAGCGGCCAGTTGCGGCAGCTGGAAAGCCGCTGGCAGACCAATAGCGGCGACTAGGGCCCGCACCACGATTAAATAAGGGTTACAGGCCCGGCCTTACCAGCTGTTGCGGCGGCGCAGGCTTTCGCTGGCGGCCAGCGCCTGCGGCGTGTCGATGCCGCGTTCCGCCGCCCGTTGCAGCGCCACCTGCAGCAATTGCGCCGTCGCCAGACAGTCCGAGATCGCGTTGTGGCGCTGGAAGTTCTCGATGCCAAAGGTGTCCAGCCACTCGTCCAGCGCCACCGTGTTGCAGTAGCGATCCGGAAACAGCGCCGGCATCAGCCACGCCAGATCCAGCCACTTCGGCTGGTAGCGGATGCCCAGAAAGCGGCGCATCGCCTGCGCGATCATCGCCTGGTCGAAATAGGCGTGGTAGGCCACCAGCGGCGTGTGGCGGCTGTATTCCAGAAAGCGCAGCAGCGCCTCGGCCGGTTCCAGTCCTTCGCGCTGTTCCGAGCCGCTGATGCCGTGGATCAGGATGTTCTCGGTGGAGGACACCGTATCCTGGCGCAGCACCGCCTCGAAGGCGTCGGCGGGGTTGATCACGCCGCGATCCAGTGCCACCGCGCCGATGGAGATCAGGTGGTCGCGGCGGATCTGCAGGCCGCTGGCCTCGACATCGACCACCAGATAGCGCGTGCTGCGGCTGTCCTGCTGCCAGTCGTGCGCCGGCAGCGCCTGCCAGTGCCGCAACCGCTCAAGCTGCTCGTCGCTGAGCTGCGGTTTGCCGTCAGGGCGGAAACGGTCCAGCCAGCCGCTCAGCCAGTTCATAGTTGGTACATCACCTTCAGTTTCTGTTGCAGTTTGCGTGCCTGGCGGAACGACTCCTTCAGGATGCGGCGGTCGAGCGGGTTCAGCTTGTCCGGCTGGATCAGGTTGTCGCCGGGGCGGCCGTGCTCGTCTTCCAGGTGCTGGTGGCGCAGGCGCAGCATCTGGATGAAGTTGAAGGCGTCGATGATGGCGGCGGTTTCCTCCGGTGCCGAGCCGGTCTGTTTCGCCGCGCGTTCCAGCCGCTTGATGGTGCTGCTGGCGGCGATGCCCTTGGCCAGCGCCAGCACGCGCGCGGCGTCGACGAACAGCCGCGCCGCCGATTTTTTCAGGTCGATGTAGCCGCCCTGGCCCTGGTATTCCTCGGTACTGAAGTCGCGCAGCAGGCCCAGCGGCGGCGCCACCGTCAGCGCGTTGGCGGCCAGCATGCGCTGGAACACGCTGTTGTCCTGGCTCAGCGCGAGCAGGCGCTTGTGCAGCTGGTTGGCGAGGTAGCGCTTGCCGTACAGCGGGCGAAAATCGAAGAAGATCGACGCGTTGAGCAGCGCCACCGGGTCCGGGGCGCGGATCCAGCGCGCGAACTTTTCCTGCCACTCTTCCAGCGTCAGGCACCACTCCGGATTGCCGGCCATGATGTTGCCCTTGCACAGCGGGAAGCCGCAGCGGTCGAGGTCGGCGTTCACGTCGCGGGCAAAATCCAGCAGCCGCATGTTGAGCTGGTCCTTGTCCGTCGCCTCCGGGCACAGGTAGATGATGCCGTTATCCTGATCGGTGCTGAAGGTCTGCTCCTCGCGCCCCTCGGAGCCGAACGACAGCCACGCCCAGTCGACGCCATACAGGTCGTGCCGCTGCAGGTTCAGCTCGATCACGCGGCGGGTGATGCCGTCGTTGAGCGCGGAGATGAATTGCGTCAGCTGCTCGGCGCCGACGCCCTGGCCCAGCATGTTCATGGTGAACTGGCGCAGGTCGCGGCCAACCTGTTGCAGGGTGTCGATGTCGGCGGCGGTTTCCACCGCGTAGCGCAGCTGGCGCAGGCCGACGCGCTGCATGGCGAACAGGTCGCGTTCCGAAATTACGCCCAGCACCAGATTGTCGTCGTCGACCGCCAGCACGTGGCGGATGCCGTGCATCGCCATCGCCAGCGCCGCGTCGTAGGCGGTGGCATCCTGCGGCAGGGTGTGCGGCTTGCGCGACATCACCTGCGAGATCGGGCAGTCCAGCGCCAGCTTCGGCAGCACCACCCGTTTCAGCACGTCGGACTGGGTGAAGATGCCCTGCGCGACACCGGTCTCGCTGACGATGACGATGGAGCCGATGCCGGTTTCGCCCATCAGCGTCAGCACCGCTTCCAGCGGATCGTCGGCGCGGGCAGTGACCGGCGGCCGCTTGCACAGCTCGTGCAGCTTGGTCGCCATCGACTGCTGTTCCAGCGCCCGTTGCGAGAACTGCGCCTGCATCTGCTTGCGCGACTGGCTGAGCAGGGTGGAAATGTGGCTGGCGCAGAAGCGGTTGAACACCGGGCTGATCAGCAGCAGCTGCTGGAAGTCCTGGTTGTCCAACTGGTAGCAGAACACGTCATCCACGGCGCTGTAGGTGCAGATGGTGGCGCGCTGGCCGCTGGCGGCGCCGATCGGGAAACACTCGCCGCTGCTGATGATGACATTGCCGGAGGCGCTCTCGCCGTCTTCGCGCGACAGCACCTTGCCGCGCTGCACCACGAAGAAGTGCGGCGGCGGCCCCATGTCCGGGGTCAGGATCAGGCTGTCTTTCGGGTAGTAGGCGAGCTTGGCGTGCTGGCCGAGGAAGGCCAGCGCCGCGTCTTCCATGCGGTCGAACGGTGAGTGCTTGCGCAGGAATTCAACGGTGGCGCTGACCAGTGTCGCGTTGGCGGTACGGCTCATGGGACGGTTCCCGTCTGGCGAAAAAACGCCCCGGCGGGGCCGGGGCGACTGAGGCTGCACAGCGTGCGAGGCTTACTGCGGTTCTTGCAGCTGTTGCAGAATCTGCGGGTTTTCCAGCGTCGATACGTCCTGGGTGATTTCCTCGCCCTTGGCGATCGAGCGCAGCAGGCGGCGCATGATCTTGCCGGAGCGGGTCTTGGGCAGGTTCTCGCCGAAGCGGATGTCGTCAGGCTGCGCGATCTTGCCGATCTCGTGCGCGACCCAGGCCTTCAGCTCGGCGGCGACTTTCTTCGCGTCCTCGCCGGTCGGGCGTTCGCCCTTCAGCACCACGAAGGCCACCACCGCCTCGCCCTTCACCTCGTGCGGCTTGCCGACCACCGCGGCTTCCGCCACCAGCGGGTTGGCCACCAGTGCCGATTCGATCTCCATGGTGCCCAGGCGATGGCCGGACACGTTCAGCACGTCGTCCACGCGGCCCATGATCCAGAAGTAACCGTCCTGGTCTCGGTTGGCGGAGTCGCCGGCGAGGTAGTACTGGCCGTTGAACTCTTCCGGGAAGTAGGTCTTCTTGAAGCGGTCGGCGTCGTTCCAGATGGTGCGTACTAGCGACGGGAACGGCTTCTTGATCACCAGGAAACCGCCCTTGCCGGCCTCCACCGGGCCGCCGGCTTCATCGACGATGTCGGCGATGATGCCCGGCAGCGGCAGGGTGCACGAACCCGGCTTGGTGGCCACCGCGCCCGGCATCGGCGCGATCATGTGGCTGCCGGTTTCGGTCTGCCACCAGGTGTCGACGATAGGGCAACGGCCGCCGCCAACCACTTCGTGGTACCACATCCATGCCTCGGGGTTGATCGGCTCGCCCACGGTGCCGAGCAGGCGCAGGCTGGACAGGTCGAACTGTTTCGGCAGGTCGGCACCCAGCTTGATCAGCGAGCGGATCGCGGTCGGCGCGGTGTAGAAAATGCTGACCTTGTGCGCTTCGATCATGCGCCAGAAGCGGGCGGCATCCGGGTAGGTTGGCACGCCTTCAAAGATGATCTGGGTGGCGCCGAAGGCCAGCGGGCCGTAGGCGACATAGCTGTGGCCGGTGATCCAGCCCACGTCGGCGGTGCACCAGAACACGTCGTCGTCCTTGGCGTCGAAGGTCCAGCGGTAGCTGCTTAGTGCGCCCAGCAGGTAGCCGGCGCTGCTGTGCTGGATGCCCTTCGGTTTGCCGGTGGAGCCGGAGGTGTAGAGGATGAACAGCGGGTCTTCCGCGTTCATGGTCACCGGCGGGCAGTCGGCGGACTGGCTGGCGGTCAGCTCGTGCCACCAGATGTCGCGCTCGCCCCAGGCCACCTGGCCATTGGTGCGCTGCAGGACCACCACTTTTTCTACCGATTCGCAGCCGCCCAGCGTCAGCGCCTCGTCGACGGTGGCTTTCAGCGGGATCTGCTTGCCACCGCGCACGCTTTCGTTTGCGGTGATCACGATCTTGGCGCCGGCATCCTGGATGCGGTCACGCACGGCGCCGGCGGAGAAGCCGCCGAACACCACCGAGTGGATGGCGCCGATACGGGCGCAGGCCTGCATCGCCACCACCGCGTCCGCCACCATCGGCATGTACACCACCACGCGGTCGCCCTTGGCGACGCCCAGCGATTTCAGGCCGTTGGCGAAGCGCGACACGCGCTCGTGCAGCTGCTGGTAGCTGATGTTTTCGACGCTGCCGTCATCGGCTTCGAAGATGATCGCGGTCTTGTTGCCCTTGGTGGCCAGGTGACGGTCGATGCAGTTGTAGGAAACGTTCAGCTCGCCATCGGCAAACCACTTGAAGAACGGCGCATTGCTGTCGTCCAGCACGGTGGTGAACGGCTTGCTCCAGGTCAGCAGCTCGCGTGCCAGATTGCCCCAGAAGCCGGCGTAGTCCGCTTCGGCAAGTGCGGCTTGGGCGTTGTAGGCTTCCATGCCGGACAGGGTGGCCTTGGCACGGAAAGCGTCGGATGGAGGGAAGCTGCGGGTTTCTTTGAGCACGGATTCGATTGCTGACATCGTTGGTTTCCTTTTGCTTTGCAGAGTGAGGTCGAGCGGGTGAGGCTGTTTGTTCGACGCGTCGGGTCAGTCTTACTTGTTATGGCCCTGAAAACAGTGTGGGCTTGTCATGGCTTCAGAATGTACGAAAGCGGGCGGCGGCTGACCAATCGCAAATTCTGATAGCAAAAATCAACCCGAGCGATGTTGCACTGCAAAAAACGATATTTATCAGTGATTTGCGTTAGAGTTTTTGCTATTTTTTCGCTGCCGGTACGGCGTGAAAATAGTGCGCGGCGGGGGCCGGCGGGCTGTTGTTTTTGCGGGGGATGGTGCGTTGCGGTGGCGAACGTGCCGGCAAAGCGCCGGCTGCGGGGCGAAAAGGGCGGCGTCGGACCAGGGTTGGCCGCAAGGCGGGACGGCGGCCGTCACGGCGGCGACGGCTGGCTGGGCAGTGCCGGCCGGGGCGGGGCGATGATGCGCTGCAACGGCGGCAGCGGCGGAAACGGAAAAGGCCGCCGCGGCAGATGCCGGCGGCGGCCTGGAGGGTTGCGGCGGCCGCGGTCAGTCGTCGTTGGCTTCGCTTTCCGCGTCTTCCATTTCCTGGCGCAGTACGGCGAAGAAACGGTAGATCTGCGCTACCGAGGCCGAGATCTCGCCCAGCCATTCCGCCTTCTGCTCGGCGCTGGCGCCGTCGAGGAAGGGGCGCATTTCCGGATCGGGATGGTGCTCGAACGCCAGCGCCATGATCGGCGCCAGCGCGCCGGCGGCCTCGGCGTCGTCGAACAGCAGCGTCCAGTCGTCGTACAGGATCTGCATGCCTTCGCTGAAGCCCTCGGCCCAATCGTTGCCGTGCACCACGCCGTGCTCGTCGGCGTCCAGCCACGGGTAGAAGTCCTCGCCGTTGGCCAGCGTGCGGGCGATTTCCAGCCAGTGGCCCATCACCTGCGTCACGAACTTCTCCAGCACCTTGGGCGAGGCAAAGGCAGCCTCGTCGTCGAAGGCGGCGCCGAGGATGGTCGGCAGGCAGTCGACCGGCTTGATCGCCTCCGGCCCGGCGTGCAGCGCCGCGAAAAAGCCGTCCAGCTTTTCCAGCGACATCGCGCCCTGTGGTGCCAGCCGGCTCAGGGTTTCGCCCAGGCGCTGGTAGTCTTGTTCGGTCATCGGTTTGAATTTCATGGTCTGGCCTTGGCGGTAAGCGGTAGGGGTGGCGTGCGGCCAACGTTGGCCGCAGGGCGGTGGTTCAGGGCGTGCTCACGATCTCGCGCGCTCACGCGAGACAAGGCAAAAACGGCAGAGGAAGCGGCGTTAAACCAGATATAAACCCGCATGCCGAAGTCGTTTTCAACGCTGTATCGCCCTGTGAGATCAGTTGCAGCAGATCGTGAACCGGTTCAGGGCGGCAGTGGCCGGCCCGGCTTGGTGGACAGGTGGTAGTGTTCCATCAGCACCTGGTGCGCCTGTTCGGCGACGTTGCGCAGCGTTTCGCCGCGCGGGTGGTCGGCAAACAGCAGGCTGTCGTCCATGCTGCGCAGCGCACGGCGTGCGGCGGTGCACAGATCGACGGCGATGGCGTAGTCGGTGAGGCTCAGCACGCGGCCGTTGCGGATCTTGCGAAAATAGACGCCGCTCATCTGCGCGTATTTCTCGGCCAGCGGCTGCGCGGCGAGGCCGTCGTCGGCCAGCAGACTGTCCAGCAGCGACCACACCGCGTTGACGGTGACATCGGCGCGCGCCAGGCGTTTGGCCAGCTGCGCGTTTTCTTCCTTGTTCGGCTTGGCGGCGGCCGGTTTCTTCTTTACAGCCATGTTTCTGCGCTTTCGCGATGCGGTGAAGCCGGCATTTTAACGCGCCTGCTGCCAACTGGCGCGCATCGCCTTACAATCGCGCGATGAATCAACGCATTTCCCCCATCCCCGAGCGCGCCGGTGTGGCGCCGAGCTTCCTGCAACTGCCGGCCGGCGACTGGCCGGACCTGTGCAGCTTCCTGATCGAGCGCTTCGCGCACATCCCCGCCGCCGTCTGGCGCGCGCGGCTGCAGAACGGCGAGGTGTTCGATCACCAGGGCCGCCCGCACCGCCTCGACAGCCCGTATCCGGCCAACCGCCGCATCTGGTACTACCGCGACGTGCCGGACGAGGTGCCGGTGCCGTTTGCGGCCACGGTGCTGTATCGCGACGAACGCTTGCTGGTCGCCGACAAGCCGCACTTTCTCGCCTGCATTCCCGGCGGCCGCCACCTGCGCGAGACGCTGCTGGGCCGCCTGCGCCGCGAGCTGGACTTGCCGCAGCTGATGCCGATCCACCGTCTCGACCGTGAAACCGCCGGCGTGATGCTGTTCTGCATCGATCCGGCGCACCGCGCCGCCTACCAGGGGCTGTTCCAGACGCGCGAGGTGCGCAAGACCTACGAGGCCATCGCGCCGTGGCGCGACGATCTCGTCTTGCCGCTGGTACACCGCAGCCGCCTGCTGGAGCGCGACGACTGCTTCCGCATGCACGAGGTGGCCGGCGAGGCCAACAGCGAGACGCGCGTCGAGCTGATCGCCCGTGCCGGCGCGCTGGCGCACTACCGGCTGTCGCCGCTGACAGGGCGCAAGCACCAGCTGCGCGCGCACCTGACCGCGCTGGGCATCCCCATCGTCAACGACCCGTGGTACCCGGCGCTGCTGCCGGACAAGGCGGTGGACGACTTCAGCCAGCCGCTGCAATTGCTGGCACGCAGCATTGCCTTTACCGATCCGGTAAGCGGCGAGGCGCGCCAGTTCAGCAGCGAACGCCGGCTGCTGCTGGCGCCGGAGCAGGGTGGCGGTCAAGCCTGACCGCCGGCCCGCCCGCTTCAAAAGGTTGGCCGCAAGCAAATGGCCCTGCGTGTGCAGGGCCATTTTCATGTCAGCCGATCTACCTCGGCGTCGCTAACAAAACCTCGCAGCCTACCTGAGCCAGGGCGCGCCGACGCAGACAGTACACTTGGTAGGGCAAGGAGGCGCAACGCAGGATCAGGGGTTTTGTCAGTGGCGCTTAGTTGTTCTCGCGGTATTCCACGCTGTGCCAAGCCCCCTTGTCCACCGCCAGCGCCGTGGTCAGCCACGGCAGGGTGTCGTTCAGCGTCGCTGGCAGCGTCCACGGCGGGTTGACGATGAACATGCCGCTGCCGTGCATGCCGAAGCCTTCCTTCGACGGCGTGCGCACCGTCAGCGTCGTGTCCAGCCAGCTGTGACACGGCAGCGCCTTCAGCTGCGCCACCATGTCCTTGATCTCCGGGCGCTGCAGCAGCGGGTACCAGATGGCGTAGGTGCCGGTAGCGAAGCGCTTCAGCGATTCCTGCATCGCGTTCACCACCCGCTGGTAGTCGCCCTTGTCCTCGTACGGCGGGTCGATCAGCACCAGTGCGCGTCGCGGCGGCGGCGGCAGGATGGACTTCAGCGCCTCGAAGCCGTTGTTTTTCTCCACCTTGATGCGGCGGCCGGCGTCGGCGAAGCACTCGCCCAGCAGCTGGAAATCGCTGGGGTGCAGCTCGAACAGGCGCAGCTTCTCGCTGCGGTTCATGGTCTCGGCGGCGAACCACGGCGAGCCGGGGTAGTGGCGCAGCTCGCCGTCCGGGTTGATGCTGCGCACCACCTCCAGATAGCGCGCCACCGCCGGCGGCAGATCGTCGCGCTGCCACAGCCGCGCCACGCCATCGACGTACTCGGCGGTCTTGGTGGCGTAGCCCTCGGTCAGGCTGTAGGCACCGGCACCGGCGTGGGTGTCGATGTACCAGAACGGCTTATCCTTCTGGCCGAGGTAGTCGATGATCTGCACCTGGATCAGGTGTTTCAGCACGTCGGCGTGGTTGCCGGCGTGAAAGGCGTGGCGATAGCTAAGCATGGCGGTCGTTCGGACAAAATAGCCGCACATTGTAGCGCAATTCGCCGCCCGTCCTGCACCGTTGCGGCCAACGTTGGCCGCAAGGTGCGCTGGCCTTGTCAGCCGGGGTCGCTGCCGGCGTCGCCCAGCCACGCCGCCGGTAGCGCCTCGGCCCAGCCCAGTTCGTGCAGCAGCCGCGCAAAGTCGCCGCTAACGGGCGCGGTGATGGTCAGCGCCTCGCCGCTGTGCGGATGGCGGATGCTCAGTTCCACCGCGTGCAGCAGCATGCGGCCAACGTTGAATTGTGTCTGGAAGAAGCGGTTGTGCACGCCCTTGCCGTGGGTGGCGTCGCCGATGATCGGGTGGGCGATGTGTTTCAGGTGGCGGCGCAGCTGGTGGCGGCGGCCGGTTTCCGGCATCAGCTGCAGTAGCGCGTAGCGGCTTTGCGGATAGCGGTCCACGGCATAGGGCAGGGTGCAGCGCGCCAGCGTGCGGTAGCGGGTGAAGGCCGGTTGCGCATTCAGCTGCGCGTTGCCGTGCACGTATTCGCGCTCGTCCGGCTGGCGGGTGATGGCGTGGTCGATGTCGCCGCTGTCGGCCGGATGGCCGCGCACCACCGCGAGGTAGGTCTTGGCCGGCTGTTTGGCGGCGAAGTCCTGGTTCAGCAGCCGTGCGGTGTCGCTGTCCAGCGCGAACAGCAGCACGCCGCTGGTGCCGCGATCCAGCCGGTGCACCGGAAACACCTGCTGCCCGATCTGGTCGCGCAGCAATTGCACCGCGAAGCGGGTTTCGCGGCGGTCGATCTCGCTGCGGTGCACCAGCAGGCCGGACGGCTTGTCGATGGCGATCAGGTGCTGGTCACGATAGAGGATGGTGAGCATGGGCGGGGCCGGCGAAAAGCGCGCATTCTAACAGCGCCGCGGCCACGCCGGGCCGATTGTCAAGTGTGTGGTCCGGGTTGCCGTTTGACAATGATGTCGTGACGGCTAGGCTGGAAAGGTGGGCTTGGCCCGGTAAAAAACAGTAAACTAGCCGGCAGGGGTATTGTTTTATTGCGATGCTGATTTCTGCTGTAATTATTTGCGGCATGATGCTTCTATTCAACAAAGGGGGCATTGCAATTCATGACGGATATAAACGGATCAAGGCTAATGAATAAAGGTTTTACCCTGATTGAATTGCTGATCGTGACTGCTGTTGTCGGCATTCTGGCCGCCATTGCCATCCCGGCTTATTCCGGTTACATCCAGAAAAGCCGGCGTACCGATGCGATGGTGGCGATTCGCGCGGTCCAGTTTGCCCAGGAGAAGTATCGCGGCAATCACACCAGTTATGGATCACTGAGCGATATCGGCATGCCGGCGACGACCGAGAGTGGTTACTACACCATCGCGGTCAGCAGTGCCACGGCCACCGGCTATCTGGTGACGGCCACGGCGGTTTCCGGCAAATCGCAGGCCTCGGATACCGGCTGCACCGCGATCCAGCTGCTACAGGCGGCAGGCAGCATCAGCGCCACGCCAAGCGCATGCTGGAGCAAGTGACATGAAGCGTCCGGCTTGTACGGCAGCAGATGTTGGCCGGGGCTTTACCCTGATCGAGCTGGTGGTGGCGCTGGTAATTACCGGCATCCTGCTGGTAATGGCGGTGCCGGTGCTGAACGAGCAGATCGACAAGCGGCGCCTGGTGGCGGTGGTTGATGCCATTTATGGTGACATGCAATATGCGCGCTCGGAGGCTATCCGCAGCAATCAGGACGTACAGATCAGCTTCAGCGGTGGCGCCAGCTGGTGCTACGGCATGATTCTGGGGACGGCGGCTTGTGATTGCTCGGTAGTAGCTAGTGGCCCCGGTTATTGCGACCGAAAACGGGTCGATTATCTGGATTTCCCGAAGGTGTCGATCCCGGCGTCGGGAGGAATCAGCTTTAGCGGCAATAAAGCCAGTTTTGATCCGGTGCGCGGCGTGGCATCGGAAAGTGGTTATGTGATCATGGAGTCGGCGCTGGGCAAACAGGCGCGAGTGAATCTGGCGCTGCTGGGCCGCATCAGTGTCTGCGCACCGGCGAGCATCGGACTAGCGGGGACCTATCCGGCATGTTGAAACCTGTTCGGCAGCACGGTTTTACCCTGATCGAGCTAATGGTGGCGCTGGTGATCGGCCTGGTGCTGATGCTGGGGCTGACCACCTTCCTGATCAACAATATCCGCAACAATAGCGATACGTTGAAGGCGATCCGCCTGAATCAGGAGATGCGCTCTACCATGATGCTGATGAGCCGCGAACTGCGGCGGGCCGGCTACTGGGCCAGCACCGCGTCCGCCACCAACCCGTTCCAGACCATGACCACATCCACTGCCGGCTGCGTGCTGTACAGCTATGACCGCTGGTCTACGGCATCGGCCACGGTGCCCGATAATGTAAAGTACGGCTTCTTGCAGGCGAGTGGCGCAGTCTACATGCGCAGTAGCGGTTCGAGCTACAGCTGCACGCCCGGGGCAAACAATGTCTGGGAGGCGGTGACCGATGATGCCGTTGTCAATATCACGGCCTTGAGCTTTGCGCCCGACAGCGCCTCCGGCACCATCGCCATTACCCTTGCGGGCGAGCTGAAAAATGCCAGTGAGGTGAAGCAGGCACTGACGGAGACGGTTATGCTGGAAAATGGCCCGCTTACCTTCAATTGAGGGCTGCACTATGCATCAAGCGATCATGACTGACAAACCAGGACGGCAGCAGGGCATGGCCACACTGACCATGTCGCTGGTGGTATTGTTCATTGCCAGCCTGATGGTGTTCTATACCAGCTCCGGCATGCTGTTCGAGATCAAAACCGGCAACAACCAGCTATACCAGTCGAAAGCTCTGGAAGCAGCCCGTGGTGGCGTGGAGCACTCCATGGCGTGGCTGGTGAACGGCAGCAATACCAGCAGCCTGGCGTGGGTAACGGATGCCACGGGGCCGAGCGGCACCAACCAGAAAGCAACGGCGGCGTCGTTCCCGTCCACGGTGAGCGACCAGACCATCGGTGATCATGCGGTAGCGGTATCCTTGTGGCGCAACTCTGCCGTGCCGACGATCCTGGAAGTCAGCGCAACCGCCAGCGGCGATGCCAGTGCCACCATACGCCAGCGTATCCGCCTGGGGACTACCACAGTATCAACGAGCACACCGAATACGCTGAATATTGCCACGGTAGCGCCAATCGTGATCAATGGCGGGTTGAGTGGCGTAACCGGTACCCCTGATGTTTATCCCAGTACCGCAGGTGGTGCTGCCATCGTGACGTCTTCGACTACTTCATCCCAGATAGATACCGGGCATTTGGATTTGCATGGCGGCACCATCAGTTATGGTGCGTTTGCCGGGACCGCGTGGGATTACATATTTCCGGACGTGACCAAGGCGCAGATGAAAGCGGCGGCCGATTATCAAAAGATTTTCTATTATGATGCCGCGGTTTTACCGCCCAGCCCCTGGCACCAGAGTATCGGCACGGCCAGTGATCCGGTTATCCTGATTTTTGATATTGGTGCCGGCTGTCCGAAGGTGAATGGCAGTGTCACGATTTATGGTCTGGTCTATTACGGCAGCAGTTGTGCGGATAATGGCTGGGGCGGGGCAACCATTTACGGCAGCATGGTTGCAGATATGTCGATTACCAAGCTCAATGCCAATGCCGAGTTTTCCGGTTGGTCCGTAAATAGTGGCACCGGCACCATTACCTTGCCTCCTACCATTACCACCACCACTGCCCAGACTTTTGCCAAGCTGGCCGCATCATGGAGAGACTTCTGATGGCCCGTATTGGACACCGGCGGCAGCAAGGACAAGCCGGCTTCAGCCTGCTGGAAATGCTGATCACCATTATCGTGCTGGCCAGCGGCCTGCTTGCCATCGGCAGCATGTACGGCGCAATCATGAACGCCAATACCTTGTCCAAACAGCGTAGCGAGGCAGTGGTGCTGGGTGAGAAAAAACTGGAAGAACTCAGGGCGCAGTCCTACGCCAGCCTGGTTTCGGGGAGTGAAACCATCGCTGCCGCCAGTTCCAGCGGCGGTAGTGCCAATTACCAGCGCAGCTGGTCAATCGCAGTGGCCAGCAGCGGGCTGGATTACAAGGATGCCAGTATTACGGTAACGTGGACGGACAGTAAAAACCAGTCGCAGGATATTGTGCTGTCAACCAGGATCAGCAATGTCAGTGCCACGCCGGTAATGATTCCTTGAGCCGATATTGGCTTCTGCTTGCCGCAGGATGTCCGGAATTATTGGCCATCATGAAAACAGGGCGTAACTTTGTGTTACGCCCTGTTTTATTGCCTGCATCTTGCCACCGTAATACCCGGGGAAAATGCAGGCTGCGATCTGGTTTATCGGCTTACGCCTTGACCACGTTGGCCGCAGGCTGCAGGTACTTGCCACGGCTGTCCACGATCAGCTGTGCATGCTGCTGCAGCTGTGCGTAGTCGAACTTGTCGTGGTCGGTGGCCAGCAGCACGCAGTCGTATGCGGCCAACGTTTCGGCGCTCAGCAGTACGCTGGACAGCTCGAAGTGATGCTCGCGCATCTTCGGGAACACCGGCACGTGCGGGTCGCTGTAGCTGATGTCGGCACCCAGGTCGCGCAGTTTTTCCATCAGAAACACCGACGGGCTTTCGCGCATGTCGTCCACGTTCTTCTTGTAGGCAATGCCCAGCACCAGGATGCGGCTGCCGTTGATCGCCTTCTTGCGCTCGTTCAGTGCCGCTGCCACCTTGCTGATTACGTAATCCGGCATCGAGGAGTTGACCTCGCCGGCCAGCTCGATGAAGCGGGTGTGCACGCCGTATTCGCGCGCCTTCCAGGTCAGGTAGAACGGATCGATCGGGATGCAGTGACCGCCCAGGCCCGGGCCGGGGTAGTAGGGCACGAAGCCGAACGGCTTGGTGGCGGCGGCGCGGATCACTTCGTGGATGTCGATGCCCATCTTGTCGGCCACGATCTTCATCTCGTTGACCAGGCCGATATTCACCGCGCGGTGGATGTTTTCCAGCAGCTTGGTCATTTCCGCGGCGCGGGTGGACGACACCGGCACCACCTTGTCGATCACCGCGCTGTACAGGGCGACACCGACTTCCTGGCAGGCCTCGGTCACGCCGCCGCACACCTTGGGGATGGTGCGGGTGGTGAAGTCGGGATTGCCCGGATCCTCACGCTCCGGCGAGAACACCAGGAAGGCATCTTCTCCTATCTTGAAACCGCGCGATTCGATGCGCGGCAGCAGTTCTTCGTCGGTGGTGCCGGGATAGGTGGTGGATTCCAGCGATACCAGGTGGCCGGCACGCAGGTGTGGCACCAGGCTGTCGATGGTGCTCAGCACGAAGGACAGATCCGGCTCGCGGTACTTGTTCAGCGGCGTCGGCACGCACAGGATCAGCGCGTCGGCTTCCGGTGCGCGGCTGAAATCGGTGGTGGCTTCGAAACCGCGCTCGCGTGCCTGCCGGATGCTGTCGGCACTGATGTGTTCGATATAGCTTTTTCCTTGCTGCAGGCTGTCGACCTTGCTGCCGTCAATGTCGAAACCGAGAACCTTGTAGCCGACCTCGGCAAAGCGCAGCATGAGTGGCAAGCCGACATAACCCAGTCCGACGATGCCGATCACGGCAGATTTGTCCTGAATGCGGGAGAGAAAATTCTGTTTCACCAAGAGTCCAATACACAAAGCTGTGCCCATTACGGACACTGTCTAAATAGCGGAAAAAGTCAGTCCCGAATTGTGCTACCAGCTCCTGAAAAGGACAAGTGCCGCAGCGTTGCGGCCAACCTTGAACAGGTTGTCGTTGACGGATTGCGTGCCGCGACGGACCGGGCCGGCTCAGTTACCCTTGCCGGCACCGCCGCCGTTGCCGCCGCGCTGGCTGTCGCCGCTCTTGCCGCGGCTGCTGCTTTTGCCCGGGCTGGCCGTATCGCCTGCAGCACTCTTGCCAGCCGGAATGGCAGCACGTACGCCGGGGATGGCTGGTGCCGTGCCGGAGCGGGTGGTGACCGGCTCGCCGTTGATGGTCAGTGACGAGCGCACGCGGTTGAGATCGCCTTGGGTGATGCCCTTGATTGCCAGCAGGTCACGGCTGCTGCTAAAGGTGGTGGTCAGCTGTGCGTCAATGATGTGCTGCGCGTCGGTAGTGCTGAAACCGGCGGCGACCAGCTCGTCGTAGCTGGCGTCGTTGACGTCCAGCGCCATGGCCGGCGCCGCCAGCAGGCCAAGCAGGATGATCAGTTGCTTCATGGTGTCCTCCCGGATAAGCGACAGTGCAGTATAGTTCGCGCCGCCGCGGGCGCCGGCCTTGTTGCGCGGCGTGTCCGCATGAAAAAACGCGCCATCGGTGATGGCGCGTTTGCGGGGCGGCTGGCGGTGGCGCTTACTGAGCCTTGGCCTGTGCCTTGGCTACCTGGCGCCAGGCGTGCAGCAGCGGCTCGGTGTAGCCGGACGGCTGCGCGCAGCCCTTGAACACCAGGTCGCAGGCGGCCTTGAAGGCAACGGACGTCTCGAAATTGCCGGCCATGTTGCGGTAGGCCGGATCGCCGGCGTTCTGCTGGTCCACCACTGCGGCCATGCGCTTGAGCGTTTCCATCACCTGTGCCTCGCTGGTGATGCCATGGCGCAGCCAGTTGGCGATGTGCTGGCTGGAGATGCGCAGCGTGGCGCGGTCTTCCATCAGGCCCACGTTGTGGATGTCCGGCACCTTGGAGCAGCCGACGCCCTGGTCGATCCAGCGCACCACGTAGCCGAGGATGCCCTGCGCGTTGTTGTCCAGCTCCTGCTGGATCTCGGCGGCAGACCATTGAGGGTCGGCCGCCACCGGGATGGTCAGCAGGTCGTCCAGCACGTCGATTTCCTGGCCTTCCAGCCCTTTTTGCACGTCCTGCACGTTGACCTGGTGGTAGTGCAGCGCGTGCAGCACGGCGGCGGTCGGCGACGGCACCCAGGCGGTGTTGGCGCCGGCTTTCGGGTGGCCGATCTTCTGCTTCAGCATTTCGGCCATCAGGTCCGGCATCGCCCACATGCCCTTGCCGATCTGCGCGTGGCCGCGCAGGCCGCAAGCGAGGCCGACCTGCACATTGCTGCGCTCGTAGGCGGCGATCCACTTGCTGGTCTTCATGTCGCCCTTGCGGATCATCGGGCCGGCTTCCATTGCGGTGTGCATCTCGTCACCGGTACGGTCGAGGAAGCCGGTATTGATGAAGGCGACGCGGTGGCGGGCGGCGGCGATGCAGGCTTTCAGGTTGACGCTGGTGCGGCGCTCCTCGTCCATGATGCCCAGCTTCACGGTGTATTGCGGCAGGCCGAGCAGGCTTTCCACCGCGCCGAACAGCTCGTCGGCGAAGGCCACTTCCGCCGGGCCGTGCATCTTCGGCTTCACGATGTAGATGGAGCCGGTACGCGAGTTGCCGCGGCGCTGCCGGTCGTGCAGCGCGATCAGGGTGGTCACCACCGCGTCCATGATGCCTTCCTGGATCTCGCGGCCTTCGCCATCGAGGATCGCCGGGTTGCTCATCAGGTGGCCAACGTTGCGGATGAACAGCAGGCTGCGGCCGTGCAGGCTCAGCGTGTCGCCAGCCGGTGTCTGGTACTGGCGGTCGGCGTTCAGGCGGCGGGTGAAGGTCTTGCCGCCTTTTTCTACTTCTTCCACCAGTGTACCCAGCATCAGCCCCAGCCAGTTGCGGTACACCACCACCTTGTCGTCGGCATCGACGGCGGCGACGGAATCCTCGCAGTCCATGATGGTGCTGATGGCCGCTTCCATTACGATGTCCTTGACCCCGGCGCCATCCTGCGCGCCGATGGCGCTGGATTTGTCGATCTGGATATCGAAGTGCAGGCCGTTGTTCTTCAGCAGCACCGCGGTGGGCGCGGCGGCGTCGCCGTTGTAGCCGACGAACTGCGCCGGCTGCTTCAGGCCGCTGACGCTGCCGTTCTGCAGCGCAACCTGCAGCTGGCCACCGATCACGCGATAAGCCGCCGCGTCCTGGTGCGAGCCGCCTTCCAGCGGCGCCGCCTGGTCGAGGAAGGCGCGGCCGAAGGCGATGACCTTGCCGCCGCGCACCGCGTTGTAGCCGCCGGCGCGCGTGGCGCCGTCGTCTTCGCTGATGGCATCGGTGCCGTACAGCGCGTCGTACAGGCTGCCCCAGCGCGCGTTGGCCGCGTTCAGCGCGTAGCGCGCATTCATCACCGGCACTACCAGCTGCGGGCCGGCCTGTTCGGCCAGTTCACTGTCGATATTGCTGGTGCTGATCTGCGCGTCGGCCGGTACCGGCTGCAGATAGCCGATTTCGGTGAGGAAGGCTTTATAAGCCGCCATGTCGGCAATCGGGCCCGGGTGGGCGCGGTGCCATTCGTCGATGGCGGCCTGCAGGCGGTCACGCTCCGCCAGCAGTGCACGGTTTTTTGGGCCCAGCTCGTGCACGATGGCATCGAAGCCTTGCCAGAACGCCTCGCTGGCAAGGCCGGCGCCGGGCAGGGCTTCCTGCTCGATAAAGTGGTAAAGGTTGGCCGCAATTTGCAGGCGGTGGCTCTGGATACGCGCTGTCATGAAGTTTCTCTCTTTAGTCGTCGTGCGTCGGATGAGGACGCTTTGCTTTAGCGGATGATCCGAGTGTACTGATGTCACGATGAGGGTAAAAGCGCCAATAATCGATAACATCTTTTACTTTTTGTCGGGTAATGCTACAGCCAGCCGGCGCGGCGGAAGCGGCGCCACAGCAGCCCATCCAGCACCGCCATGCTCAGCAGTGACAGCGGGTAGCCCAGCGGCGTGCGCAGCTCCGGCATGTAGTCGAAGTTCATGCCATAGATGCCGGCGATCAGGGTCGGTACCGCGAACAGCGCGGCGTAGGCGGCCAGCTTCTTGCTGATGCTGCTTTCGTCCAGCGAGATCATCGCGATATTGACCTGGATGGCGGTGGCCAGCAGGTCGCGCTGCGATTCCACGGTGTGCAGGATGCGCGACAGGTGGTCGTCCACGTCACGGAAATATTCCGGCAGCTCGTGGCAGGGCGGTGGCACGCGGCCGCCATATAGCCGCGCGGTGGCCTCGTGCAGCGGTGCGGCGGCGTGATGGACGCTGATCAGCTTGCGCTTGAGCGCGTACAGCGCCGCGATATTGCGCCGCGCCGAGCTGCCCTTGAGAAACAGCCGGCCTTCGATGCGGTCCAGTTCGTCTTCCAGCCGATGGATCACGCCCAGGTAGCGGTCGACCACCGCATCCATCAGCGCGTACAGCACGAAACCGCTGCCGTGCGCCAGCAGGTGCGGCTCGCGCTCGCAGCGCGCACGCACGTCCTGGAAGCCCTTGCGCGTGCGATTGCGGATCGACAGCAGGAAATTGCGGCCAACGAACAGGTCGACCTCGCCGACGTGGATGCCGTCCTCGCCGTCCGGCTCCAGTGTCTTCATCACCAGGAACAGGGTGTCGCCGTATTCCTCCAGCTTCGGGCGCTGGTGACCGTGCAGCGCGTCCTCCACCGCCAGCGGGTGCAGCGCGAACAGGTGGCCGAAATGGCTGATTTCGTCCGGGGTCGGGTCTTGCAGCGCGACCCACACCAGGCAGTCCGGCTTGGCCAGGTGTTCGGGAATGGCGTCTATCGCGATGTCGCCGAGTTTTTGGCCTTGATGGTAGGCAACGCAGTTGATCAGCATGACGGGCCTTGTGGTGACCGGTGCCGCAGGCAGGGCCGGCGGTGCCGGATGGGGAGGACAATTGCGGTGCCGCTCTTGAAAAAAGCGTACCGTTGCGGCACTTGTTACGCATCGTATGCTAATTGTGGAGTGCTGCCGTGGCTAGCAGCCTGTCGGACTTGGGCCTGCCCGAAGGCGGAATAGTGAAACGCAGGGCCGTTT
>NZ_BMYP01000008.1 GCF_014652335.1 Vogesella fluminis
GTCACTGAATTGATTTACCTATTGACTGTTGCACTTACTTTTTGAACTCGCGCTCTCTTTTTGGCGAAGCAAAAGAAAGTAAGCCGCCGCCGCGCGGAAAGCGGCATTTAAATAATCTGCGCAGCGGCACTACAAACAAAACATAATTGGCCGAAATACCATAGTGACATACGGTCAACCTTGAGGTTACGCAGTAAACGTTGGGCCTCATTTCATTCAGTCCAACCTACGAACTGCAAAATCAAACCCAGTAAAGTAATCCAACTATCCAGCCGCAGCCACAGAAATTATTTCTTTAAAATCAACAACATCCTCTTCTGACCAGTGAGACTCCATATAATACTCACCAATACCCGACTCACCGTCAGAGTCATATATTTTCAACAAATGTAAAGCCTGAATAGAAGCACCATCATTCCAATTAAGTTTCTTATTGCTTCGTGCCAAATTCCATTCATCAAAACCTTTAATCAACCTAAGTACTCTTTTTTTATTGATAACAACATCAGCCAATAAATCTCCAAAATTCTGAAATCCCATATGTATAACCTTGCTCACCAAAAGTCCGACATACTCACTCGGCTCATGTTTATCAATGCTCAACCCCAACTCGTTGACAATTTCTTTTTCAACCTCAAGTAATTTTTTCTCAAGAAACAACTGCATTGATTCATTATCAATAGGAATATTGTCCAGCAACTCAGAATCTTTCATTCGGATACTATCCCGATATGAATTAACACCATTCTTCAGCAACACAAATGACTCATCCACATCCTCCAATATCGATGCAATTCTAGAAAATTTTCGCCTAAATTGTCGCGGTATTTCATAATCGCTTTTGTAGCCCAAGTCATGCTCAATTTCAGCCCAAACATGCTGCAAAAGAGTTCTAATTTGTAACTCGAATCGTATTCCAACAAAATCCTTATATTCAGCAAGCTGAGCACGATCCGCACTTAGAGAAATGACGTAATGAAGAGACAGATACCCAAATCTATCCGGCTCATGCGCCTTTCTTTTATCAATAGAATTATCTAAATCAACATTGAAATTATCTTCAATTACTTTTGCAACCGAATCAACATCACTTTCATAGTATGTTATCACTCTCAATCCAACAATATCTGTTATATCCTCTACATTTTTATATTTATCTTGCTTTGTTAAAATTTTGCCTGACAAGCTTTTTTCAGACTTAACACGATAACTTGTATTATGAATTGAAATTCCATGAGAATAGACAAGCTCCTTCACTAATGAGTGCATTTTCTCAGCACACCGTTCATAAACAGGCTTTTTGCTCAAATATTCATCTACAATTGTCATATTTAATAGTCCAAAAAAAGGGGACACTGTCCCCTCTTTGATTTAGCCCACTGAAATTAAAGCAGTTTCGCCAACTGCACCTTGATCTTGTCCAGCTTGTCATTCAGCTCCACCAGCTGAGCACGATCCCGCTCCACCAGATGCGCCGGCGCCTTGTCGGTATAACCCGGCTTCTCCAGCTTGGCCGTCAGCTTGGCCAGCTCGGCCTCGACCTTGCCCATTTCCTTGCTCAGGCGTGCGGTTTCCGCTGCCTTGTCCACTTCCACCTTCAGCATCAGGCGGGCGTCGCCGCTGATGGCCACCGGGGAGTCGTCTTCCGGCAGCTTGGCCACGATGCTGCCTTCGGTCAGGCGGGCCAGCAGCTTCAGGTAGGGGATGAACTCGGCGATGGAGGCGTCGGCGGTTTCGATGAACAGCGGGGCCTTCACGGCCGGGCCGATGCCCATTTCACCGCGCAGGTTGCGCACCGCGTTGACCAGGTCCTTGAAGGCGTCCATGCGCGCGTTGGCGGCGGCGTCGATCTTCTCGGGCACGGCCACCGGCCAGGCGGCGACCATGATGGAGTCGGTGTGCTTGGCGTTGGCCAGCGGGGCGACGGTCTGCCACAGCTCTTCGGTGATGAACGGCATCAGCGGATGGGTGAGGCGCAGCGCCACTTCCAGCACGCGCACGATGGTGCGACGGGTGGCGCGTTGCTGCGCCTCGTTGCCGGTCTGCAGCTGCACCTTGGCCAGCTCGACGTACCAGTCGCAGTACTCGTTCCAGATGAACTCGTACACGGTCTGCGCGGCGAGGTCGAAGCGGTAGGTTTCCAGCGCCTCGGTGACGTCCAGCTCGGCCTGTTGCAGGCGGCCGATGATCCACTTGTCGACGAAAGAGAATTCCAGCGGCAGGCTTTCGTCCTGGCCGCAGTCCTTGCCTTCCACGTTCATCATCACGAAGCGGGTGGCGTTCCACAGCTTGTTGCAGAAGTTGCGGTAGCCTTCGGCGCGCTTGAAGTCGAAGTTGACCGAGCGGCCCAGCGTCGCGTAGCTGGCCATGGTGAAACGCAGCGCATCGGTGCCGTAGGCCGGGATGCCGTCCGGGAACAGCTTCTCGGTGGCCTTGGCGATCTGCGGGGCCTTTTCCGGGCGACGCAGGCCGGTGGTGCGCTTGTCGACCAGCGGCGCCAGCGCGATGCCGTCGATCAGGTCGACCGGGTCGATGACGTTGCCTTCCGACTTCGACATCTTCTTGCCTTCGTGGTCGCGCACCATGCCGTGGATGTACACGTCCTTGAACGGCACCTTGCCGGTGAAGTGGGTGGTCATCATGATCATCCGGGCAACCCAGAAGAAGATGATCTCGTAACCGGTGACCAGTACCTGCGATGGTACGAAGGCACGCAGTTCCGGGGTGTCTTCCGGCCAGCCCATGGTGGAGAACGGCACCAGCGCGGAGCTGAACCAGGTGTCGAGCACGTCCTGCTCGCGACGCAGCGTCTTGCCCGGTGCCTTGGCCTGGGCCTCGGCTTCGGTGCGGCCAACGTAGATGTTGCCGTCTTCGTCGTACCAGGCCGGGATCTGGTGGCCCCACCACAGCTGGCGGCTGATGCACCAGTCCTGGATGTTGTTCATCCACTGGTTGTAGGTGTTGACCCAGTTTTCCGGGATGAAGCGCACTTCGCCGGATTCGACGGCGTCGATGGCTTTCTGGGCGATGGATTTGCCGGTGGCGTCGTCGTCGCCGACCTTGCTCATCGCCACGAACCACTGGTCGGTCAACAGCGGCTCGATCACCGAACCTGTACGGTCGCCGCGCGGCACCATCAGCTTGTGCGGCTTGGCTTCCAGCAGCAGACCCTGCGCGGTGAGGTCGGCCAGCATCGCCTTGCGGGCGTCGCTGGTGGACAGACCGGCGTAGGCGGCCGGCAGGTCGATGGTGCCCTGCGCGGTGCCGTCGAAGCCAAAGATCTGCGCCTTGGCGAGGATGGTGGCCTGCAGCGACATCACGTTGATCAGCTGGGTGTCGTGGCGCTTGCCGACCTGGTAGTCGTTGAAATCGTGCGCCGGGGTGATCTTGACGAAGCCGGTGCCGAAGGCGGCATCGACGTAGTCGTCGGCGATCACCGGGATCTGGCGGCCGGTGAGCGGCAGCTCCAGCATCTTGCCCAGCAGGTGCTGATAGCGCTCGTCGGTCGGGTTGATGGCCACGGCCACGTCGCCAAGCAGGGTTTCCGGACGGGTGGTGGCGACGGTCACGAATTCGTCGCTACCGACTACCGGGTACTTGATGTGCCACATGAAGCCGTCTTCTTCCTCGGAGACCACTTCGAGGTCGGAGATGGCGGTGCCCAGTTTCGGGTCCCAGTTGGACAGGCGCTTGCCGCGGTAGATCAGGCCCTGTTCGAACAGGCGCACGAATACTTCGGTGACGGTATCGGCGCGCACGTCGTCCATGGTGAAGTATTCACGGTCCCAGTCCACCGAGCAGCCGACGCGGCGCATCTGGCTGGTGATGGTGCCGCCGGACTGTTCTTTCCACTCCCACACCTTGCTGGTGAACGCGTCGCGGCCGAGGTCGTGGCGGTTAATGCCCTGCTCGGCCAGCTGGCGCTCGACCACGATCTGGGTGGCGATACCGGCGTGGTCGGTGCCCGGAATCCACACCGTGTTGTCGCCCTTCATGCGGTAGTAGCGCGTCAGGCCATCCATGATGGTCTGGTTGAAGGCGTGGCCCATGTGCAGAGTGCCGGTCACGTTGGGCGGCGGCAGCTGGATGCAGAAGGCGGGTTTGCTGGTGTCCATGTGCGGCTTGAAGTAGCCGGACTGTTCCCATTGATCGTACCAGCGACGTTCGATGTCGCCCGGCTCGTAGCTTTTGGCAAGTTCAGTGGTCATGGTGTGAATTCGGTCTTTATCGATGCAGAAAAATGTCGTCGATTATAAACCGAATCGGCTACAGCGTCGTCAGCATCCGTTATCGCGGCTAGGTGACAATCAAACGGCAAGCGCCAGCCAACGACCAGCGCTAGCAGGCCATGCAGCACGCCGGACATGTGGGCGCAGCGAGGCACTGGCGACTATCGCCACCCACGCGACCATGAAAAATGCCCCGCCAGGGGCGGGGCATTCGCGGCGGTCTGCGGCCAACGTTGGCCGCAACGCTACGCTTACAGCACTTCGATGATGCCGGCGGCACCCATGCCGGTACCGATGCACATCGTCACCATACCGTAGCCCTGCATGCCGGCATTGCGCATGCCGTGCACCAGCGTGGCGGTACGGATGGCGCCGGTGGCGCCCAGCGGGTGGCCCAGCGCGATGGCGCCGCCGTGCGGGTTGACCAAGTTCAGGTCCAGCTCCAGGTCACGTGCCACCGCCAGACCCTGCGCAGCGAAGGCTTCGTTCAGCTCGATCCACTTCAGCTGCTCCTGGGTGATGCCGGCGTTGCGGCAGGCTTCCGGAATCGCTTCCTTCGGGCCGATACCCATGATTTCCGGCGGCACGCCCTTCACCGCGAAGGTCACGTAGCGGGCCAGCGGCGTCAGGTTGAACTGCTTCAGGATCTTCTCGGACACCAGGATCACGGCACCGGCGCCGTCGGACATCTGCGACGAGTTGCCGGCGGTGACGCTGCCCTTGGCATCGAACACCGTCTTCAGCTTGGCGAGGCCTTCCAGCGTGGTCTCGCGGCGCGGGCCTTCGTCGGTGTCCAGCACGCGGGTGGTGCTGACCACTTCACCGGTTTCCAGGTTCGGCGTGCGGTAGGTCACTTCCAGCGGCGTGATCTCGCTCTTGAACTTGCCGCCGTCGATGGCGGCGATGGCGCGGCGGTGCGACTCGACCGCGAACGCGTCCTGGTCTTCACGCGACACATTCCACTGCTGCGCCACCTTCTCGGCGGTCAGGCCCATGCCGTAGGCGATGGCGTAGTTCTCGTCCTTGGCGAAGATCGCCGGGTTCAGCGACACCTTGTTGCCCATCATCGGCACCATGGACATCGATTCGGAACCGGCGGCGATCACCACGTCGGCCTCGCCCAGGCGGATGCGGTCGGCGGCCATCTGCACCGCGTTGATGCCGGAGGAGCAGTAGCGGTTGATGGTGATGCCGCTGACGGTGTTCGGCAGCCCGGCCAGCAGCACGCCGATACGCGCCATGTTCAGGCCCTGCTCCGCCTCGGGGAAGGCGCAGCCGACCACGCAGTCGGAAATCAGTTTCGGGTCCAGCGTCGGCACCTGTGCCAGCGCGCCGCTGATCACGTGCGCCAGCATGTCGTCCGGACGCACGTTGCGCATCATGCCGCGCGGCGCCTTGCCTACCGGCGTGCGGGTCACGGCGACGATGTAAGCTTCCTGTACTTGTTTAACCATTTTTTGCAATCTCCTTCAGGCCGGAGCGGCAGCGCGCACGCCACCCTCCGGCCGCTGTTCGGCGGTATCAGTTACGCAGCGGCTTGCCGGTAGTGAGCATGTTGGCGATACGGTCCTGGGTCTTGCTGGACTTGAGCAGGGTCATGAACGCCTTGCGTTCCAGATCCAGAATCCACTGCTCGTTGACCAGCGTGCCCTGCTCCACGTCGCCACCTGTCATCACGTCGGCGATCAGCGCGGCGATGGTGAAGTCGTGCTGGCTGATGAAGTGGCCTTCCAGCATGTTGACCAGCTGACCCTTGATCGAGGCGGCACCGGCGCGGCCGGCCACCGGGAAGCCGGCGACCTTGAGCGGCGGACGGTAGCCGGTTTCATACAGCGCCAGCGCTTGCTGCTTGGCGACGTACAGCAGCTCGTAGGCGTTGAACACCACGCTGTCACTGTTGCGGAAGAAGCCGATTTCCTGCGCCTCGTGCCCGCTGGTGGCGACCTTGGCGGTGGCGATGGCCATGAAGGAGTCCTTCAGTGCCGCCAGCACGTCGCCCTGCGCGTTCTGCGCCGCACGCAGCGCAAATTCCTTACAACCGCCGCCGCCCGGCAGCAGGCCGACACCGACCTCGACCAGACCGACGTAGGATTCCAGCGCGGCCACGACCTTGTCGCAGTGCATCGCGAACTCGCAGCCACCGCCGAACACATAACCCTGCGTGGCAGCGACGGTCGGGATGTGGCTGTAGCGCAGGCGCATCGACGTGGTCTGGAAGCGGCGCACCATGGTGTCGATCGCGTCCCAGTCGCCCATCATGAACGCCGGCAGCATCGACTGCAGGTCGGCGCCGACCGAGAACGGCTCTTCGGTCTGCCAGATCACCAGGCCCTTGAAGCGGGCTTCGGCGATGTCGATGGCGGTGTTGACGCCGTCGATCACATCCGGGCCGATGGCGTGGGCCTTGGACTTGAACGACACCACCAGCACGTCGTCACCGGTGGTGAAGGCGCGCACGCCCTCGTTCTCGAACACGGTCTCGCCGAGCAGGCCGGCGGTTTCGCCCAGCACCTTGGCCGGTGCCAGCTGGCGCTGGTACACGTCCAGCGTGGAGCGGCCGACCAGTTTACCGGCGGTGGCATCGAAGGAGCCATCGGCAAAGTGCACACCGGCACGGTCGGCTTCCAGCGCCCAGGCCGGCAGCGCGGCTGCGGCCAACGTTTTGCCGGCCTTGATGTCTTCATCGATCCAGCCGGCGACCTGCTGCCAGCCGGCAGCCTGCCAGGTCTCGAACGGGCCGACCGTCCAGCCGAAGCCCCAGCGGATGGCGAAGTCGACATCGCGCGCGCAGTTGGCGATGTCGCCGAGATGGTAGGAAATGTAGTGGAACACGTCACGGAAGCAGGCCCACAGGAACTGTGCCTGCGGATGGCTGCTGGCGCGCAGCTGCTTGAACTTCTCGGCCGGGTTCTCGATCTTGAGGATGGCCTTGACCGCGTCGTCACCCTTCTCGCCGGCGCCAACGTACTCGCCCTTGGCAGCGTCGAAGACAAACATCTGCTTGCCTTCCTTCTTGTAGATGCCGCGCTTGGTCTTGGCGCCCAGGCTACCATCGGCGATCAGCTGCTGCAGCCACTGAGGCGACTTGAAGTAGGCGTGCCACGGGTCGTTAGGCAGCGTGTCGTCCATGGTTTTCACCACGTGGGCGAAGGTATCCAGCCCAACCACGTCGGCGGTGCGGAAAGTGGCGGACTTCGGACGACCGAGGCGCGGGCCGGTCAGGTCGTCGACCACGTCGAAGCGGATGCCGAATTTTTCGGCGTTGGCGATGGTGGCCAGCATCGAGAACACGCCGATGCGGTTGGCGACGAAGTTCGGGGTGTCCTTGGCACGGATCACGCCCTTGCCCAGCGTGGTCACCAGGAAGCGTTCCAGGTTGTCCAGCATGGCGGCATCGGAGCCGGTGCATGGGATGATCTCGACCAGGTGCATGTAGCGCGGCGGGTTGAAGAAGTGTACGCCGCAGAAGCGTGGCGCCAGCTCGGCCGGTACGCCGGCGGCCAGCTGGTTGATCGACAGCCCGGAGGTATTGGTCGCGAAGATGGTGTGCTCGCCCAGATGCGGCGCCACCTTGGCGTAGAGGTCGGTTTTCCAGTCCATGCGCTCGGCGATGGCCTCGATCACCAGATCGCACTCTTTCAGCAGGTGCAGGTGGTCTTCGTAGTTGGCCGGCTGGATGTAGTTGACCGCATCCTTGTTGGACAGTGGCGACGGCTTCAGCTTTTTCAGGCCGTCGATGGCTTTCAGTGCGATGCCGTTCTTGTTGCCGTCTTTTGCCGGCAGGTCGAACAGCACGGTCGGCACCTTGGCATTAACCAGATGGGCGGCGATCTGCGCCCCCATCACGCCGGCGCCGAGAACGGCGACCTTGCGTACGATAAACTTGGTCTGAGACATGGTTTCCTCGGTTGTCTTAACGAACAAACATGGTTGCGGCTTCACGGATTATAGATTCCGGGTAAGCCATCCTGCGGGAAAGATCGGCTGAATCACAGTATCTGAATAATGGTTCAGCACTTCCCGAAAAAAACACGGCAACAAGGTCGCCGTGCCTGTTACGGCCAACGTCAAACGTTGGCCGCAAAGCCTCGCGGCTTAGAAACGGTGGTTGTACTGCACACCCAGGATCTGGGCGCTGGATTTGTAGTTGACGGTGCCCTTGGTCTGGCTGGAGACGCAGATAGTCTGCCCCTGAGCCGCGCAGGTGCCGTTCACATTGGCCTTGGCATCCTTGATCTTGATGTAGCTGTAGGCAAAATCGATCGAGGACTGCTTGTTCAGGTCGTACTTGCCACCGAAGGACAACCAGATACGGTCGTTATCCGGGATGGTCGCCAGACGACGGTCATCGTTCGGCACCGGCGACTTGTCATAGGCAATACCGGCGCGCAGCTGCAGCGGCTCGGTGTACTGATAGGAACCACCCAGCGAAAGCTTGTAGGTGTCTTTCCAGGCCGGGGTCAGGTAAGTCGTGTTGCCCTGCCCGGTTTTTGCGTTCCCGTACACCAGCAACGCTTTATCAAAGCGGGAGTGCTTGGTCCAGGTCACATCGGCGAACAGGTTGGTTTTGCTGTTCAGCTTGTGCATGCCGTGCACGGACAAGGCTTCCGGAGTGGTGATATCGACCTTGGCATCTTCACTATCCGCATAACCGGCACCAGCAATGCCTGCCGCTGCACCAGCACCGTAAACGGACGCTACCTTGCTCTTGTCCCATTTGGCAGTGCCGGTCAGGGTGTGTTCCACCTTGGAGCGGTAATTGACACCGACACGGGTACTGTCATTGACGTCCCACAGCCAAGCCAGGTTATATCCGAAACCCCAGTCATCACCCTCGACATCCGCATAGCCATCGGCAGTGCCGTTGCCGACAGGGTTAGGACGTGTAATCAGGTAGCCAAAGTTTGCGTACTGGCGCAGTTTGGCTTCGGCATGCTGGGCAATAACACCGACCGCAACCGAATGCTGGTCATTGAGCTTGAAGGCCACGGTTGGATTGATATCGAGCGTGGTCAGCTCGGTGGCGTTCAGGTTGTAACGCAGTACCGAATCACGCTGATATTCGGTGGAAGAGGCAAACGGCACATAAACACCCAAGCCGACCGTCACCTTGTTGTTCAGTTGGTGTGTCAGGTACATCTGAGGCACCACCACCAGATCGTCTGTGATCTTGCCGCTAGTCGAGCCTTTGACTGTCGAGTTGACCGGTGTTGCCGCCAGCGTCGGATAGGTGGCGCTGGCATCGCTGTATTTGGCATTCGGCGCTACCAGGTTCAATGCACCGGAAAAGTTGGTCCCCTCCAGCTTGGTCATGCCCGCCGCGTTGTAGAAGATAGTGGATGCATTGGCGGCTTCGGCGGCGCTGGCATTGGCGGTGGATTGGGCGCTGACCGACTGGGTACCGAAGTGGTAGCCGGAAGCCATGGCAACAGTGGTTGCACCCATCATCATGACGGACAAGCTGACGTGTTTCAGTTTCATGTGTTATTCCCTCTGTGCATTGTTATTCATGCTGCTCCGAACGTCCGTTTGATTGACGATCCGATCCGATACTACCTAGAGACGAAGCTGTTATCCAGCTTTTTCGAGCATTCGTTCCAAACAATCGTTTCAACGAAACAACACAGCAAATGCACTCAGGAAATGATGCGGGATTTGCCTTCAGCATCAATTGCGACATAGGTGGCAATCACCTCGGTAATCGGCACCACTTCGCCGCCGAGGCGCTCCGCCTCCACCGTTACCTTCAAGGTGACCGATTTCTGCCCGAGCCGGAAACACTCGGCATACAGTGACACCACGTCACCGACATGGATGGGGCTGGTGAGCTGGAAGGCATTGACCGCGACTGTCGTCACCGGCCCCCTGGCCAGCCTTTCGGCGCAGATGGCGCCGGCGGTATCGATCTGGAACATCAGCCAGCCGGCGTGGACGCGACCGTGGGCATTGGTGCTGCGTGGCTCGGCACGCAGGCGCAGCACCGGCTCGTGGCAGATTTCGGGGTGTTGCTGTGGGGATGGGGTCATGTTGTCTCTCTCGGTGGCACTCTGTCGATAGAGTACCATCGACAGAGCCGGACGTTACCGCCCGGCTCCTTATTGTTTAGCCGATCAGAAGATCAGCCGCTGCAGCAGTGTGTCATCATGCTGCCCAAGCTCCATGTCGAAATCATCGACCATGATCACGTCGCGCTTCAGCTTGCGTGCGCGCGTCACGGCGTCGAACTCCTGCTGCGTAATCTGGCCGGACTGCCATGCTTCTGCCAACCGCTCACGCGCGGTGACAGCCTTGAACTTGCCATCGCGACCCAGCTTGCGCAGCTTCTGCTCCACCGGCTCGGTCTCCAGCATCGCGCGCAACGCCGGCTCCAGCACGCCCACCGGATCGGCCTCATCCTTCGACACGAACATGCCGCGGGTCAGCCGGGTACGGGTCGGCCCCAGTTCCATGAGCAGGCGGGCGACCTGAGTACCGGTGCGGTCACTGGCCGGTTTCAGGGTCAGCCCCCACGGGAAGATCACCTTGCGCAGGATTACGGCCAAGGTGCGGCTGGGCAGGTTGGCAAGGAAGCCGTCCATCGCCTGCTGCAAGTCGTACAGCGCATTCTCCACCGCCCACTGCAGCACCGGCAGATCTTCTTTCGGTGCGCCGTCGCGCTCGAAGCGCTTCAGGCAGGCAGAGGCGATATACAGGTTGGACAGCATATCACCCAGGCGCGCCGACAGCTTCTCGCGGAATTTCAGCGAGCCGCCCAGGCTGAACATCGCCATGTCGGACAGCAGCGCAAAGGCGCTGGAGAAACGGGTCAGCTGCTTGTAGTAGGCGGCCACTTCGCCGCCTTTCGGGCTGCCGACCAGCCTGGCGCCGGTCAGGCCCATCCACAGCGAACGGAACACGTTGCTGATCACGAAGTTGATGTGGCCGGTGATGGCCTTGTCGAACTCGGCGGCGTCGTTGCTCATCGCCGCCTTCATCTCGCGCAGCACGAAGGGATGGCAACGGATCGCGCCCTGGCCGTAGATGATCATCGAACGGGTCAGGATGTTGGCGCCTTCCACCGTGATCGCGATCGGGATCGCTTGGTAGGCACGCGCCAGATAGTTGCGCGGCCCCAGCACCACCGCTTTACCGCCGTGGATGTCCATCGCGTCGTTCAGCGTTTTGCGCATGCGCTCGGTGTTGTGATACTTCAGCACCGCGGACAGCACCGACGGCTTCTCGCCGATATCGAGGCCGGTCAAGGCCAGATCCTGCGACGCTTCCATCTGGTAGGTAAAGCCCCCGATGCGCGCCATCGCCTCGTCCACGCCCTCGAACTTGCCGATGGACAGGCCGAACTGGTCACGGATGCGGGCGTAGGCGCCGGTGGTGTAGGACGCCACCTTGCCGGAGGCCACCGACATCGCCGGCAGCGAGATGCAGCGGCCGACCGACAGGCACTCGACCAGCATGCGCCAGCCCTGGCCCGCAAAATCACGACCACCGATGATCCACTCCAGCGGAATGAACACATCGCGGCCCCAGGTCGGGCCGTTCATGAACACGGCACCACCCGGATAGTGGCGGCGGCCGATGCACACGCCGTCATGCTCGGTCGGCACCAGTGCGCAGGTGATGCCGATGTCTTCCTTGTCGCCCAGCAGGTGATCCGGGTCGTACATCTTGAATGCGAGGCCAAGAATGGTGGCCACCGGTGCCAGCGTGATCCAGCGCTTCTCCCAGCTCACGCGCAGGCCGAGCACGTCGTCAAAACGTTGGCCGCTGCGCGGGTCGGTGTAGCTGCCGCGGCACACCACGCCGTAGTCCGGGATGGCGCCGGCGTCGGAGCCGGCGTACGGGCTGGTCAGCGCGAAGCACGGCACCTCGATGCCCTTGGACAGGCGCGGCAGGTAGTAGTCCTTCTGCGCCTCGGTGCCGTAGTGCTGCAGCAGTTCGCCGGGGCCCAGCGAATTGGGCACCATCACCGACACCGCCGCGGTGCCGCCGCGGGTGGCGATCTTGGTGACCACCTTGGCATGCGCGTAGTTGGAGAACTCCAGACCGCCGTACTTCTTCTTGACGATCATGCCGAGGAAGCCATTGTCCTTGATGAACTGCCACACGTCCGGCGGCAGGTCCTTCAGCTCGTGCGTGATTTTCCAGTCGTCGACCATCCTGCATAGCTGTTCGGTCGGACCATCCAGAAACGCCTGCTCTTCGGCAGTCAGTTTCGGGTCCGGGAAGGACAGCAGGCGCTTCCAGTCCGGCTTGCCGGAGAACAGGTCGCGATCCCACCACACGGTACCGGCGTTGATCGCTTCCTGCTCGGTCTGCGACATGGCAGGGGTGATTTTCTTGAAGATGGTGAACACCGGACTGGTGAACACGGCACGGCGCAGCGGCACGATGTTGAGCACGGCAGCGATCACGCCGGCCACGCCCCAGACCCCGACGGGGACCTGGCAGCCCCAGACTGGCTGCAGGCTGGCAAGCCAGCCCGCGATTACGACAGTCCACGCCAGAACGGGAGCGCGGAAATACGCGAGCGCCCCGAGCAGCAGGATCAGAACAATAGCAGATGTCATTATGGTTACCCTCGTGTTGACCTCGTGGAGTCAATCAGACGGGCGCCGTCAACCCCGCTACGACGAAAGGCACCAGGTGCTTGACGACCATGTCCGGGTCACGGGCGGAAACCACCTGACTGCGGACAAAGATCTTCAGCACATCATTACCGGCGAAGGCATTGAACATCACGCCAAAGGCAAAATGCATGCGCCAGGCAATATCTTCGGTTTCAAACTGCGGCAAAGCTGCCTGGAAGGCACTGCTATAGCGCTGTACAAACACGCTGTACTGCTGGTTCAGTGCCTCGCGCAGCAGGCGGTGGTTTTCCACCAGCGTGCGCGACATCAAGCGGACAAACAGCGCCCCGCCCTTGGTCGGGTCTTTCGACAACATCAGACAGGGCTTGATGAAAGTCAGTACCAGCGCCTCGGCGGTCAACGCTTGTCCGGATTGTTCCAGCGCATCGAGTTCGGCCAGACAGGCGGCCACAAACGGGCCGATCCTGCGCATGAACACCGATTCGAACAGCGCATCCTTTGAACCGAAGTGGTAGTTCACAGCGGCCAGGTTGACTTCAGCCTGCTGTGTGATCATGCGAAGTGAGGTGGCCTCGAAGCCATGCTCGACAAACAGCCGCTCGGCAACATCGAGAATCCGAGTTGCGGTATCGGGTTTGTTCACTTCCATGTCGTCTTGCACTTTCATCGGATTGAGTAATTGCGTCGCCTTGTCCATCATGATTTTAGAACAAGCGTTTTAAACTTACGTTTTAATTTGATGCCTGTCAAGAAATGCATTCCTGAAGCCTCCCGCGGTAAACACAAGTAAAACGGCAGTCCTTAGTCTAGACTGCCGCTTGATTGAAACAAACGTTTTTATTACAAGCCTCTAGCGAGATCCGCCTTCAGGTCGTCGACGTGCTCCAGGCCGATGGCAAGCCGCAGCAGGCCTTCGCTGATGCCGGCACGTGCCCGCGCTTCCGGCGTGATGCGCGCATGGGTGGTCGATGCCGGATGGGTGATGGTGGTCTTGACATCACCCAGGTTGGCGGTGCGGGAAATGATCTGCACTGCGTCCACCACCCGCCAGGCTGCCTCGCGCCCGCCCGTGATCTCGAACGACACCACCGCCCCGCCGCTGCGCTGCTGCTGTTGCGCCAGCGCAAATTGCGGATGGCTTTCCAGTCCCGGGTAGAACACGCGCGCCACCGACGGCTGTTGCTCCAGCCAGCGTGCCAGTTGCAGCGCATTGGCGGAATGCTTTTCCATACGCAGGTGCAGCGTTTCCAGACCGGACAGCAGCACCCAGGCATTGAAGGCAGCCAGGGTCGGGCCGGCGGTACGCACGTGCAGGTAGATCTGCTCGATCAGCTTGTCGTTGCCGACCACCGCCCCGCCCAGCACCCGGCCGTGGCCGTCGAGGTACTTGGTGGCGGAGTGCACCACCAGATCGGCGCCCAGTTGCAGCGGCTGCTGCAGCGCCGGCGAACAGAAACAGTTGTCGACCACCAGCAGGGCACCGGCTTCATGCGCGATGTCGGCGACGGCGGCGATGTCGGCCAGCTCGGTGAGCGGGTTGGACGGCGTTTCCAGGAAGAACAGCTTGGTATTGGGCTTCACCGCCGCCCGCCACGCCTCAGGATCGGAGGCGTCGACATAGCTGGTCTCGATATTGAACTTGCCGAGAATGCTGTTGAACAGGTTGATGGTGGAGCCGAACAGGCTCTGCGACGACACCACGTGATCACCGGCCTTGAGCAGGGTCAGCATGGTGGCCTGGATCGCGGCCATGCCGCTGGCGGTGGCAATCGCGCGCTCACCGCCTTCCATTGCGGCCAACCTTTGCTGGAAGGCGCTGACGGTCGGATTGGTAAAACGGGAATAGGTGTAGCCTTCGATCTCGCCCATGAACATGGCGGCGGCCTGTGCGGCCGTATCAAAGGTAAAGCTGGAGGTCAGGTGCAGGCTCTGGCTGTGTTCGCGGTATTCGCTGGTTTCGCGGCCGGCGCGGATGGCCAGCGTCTCGGGGTGCAAGGAGGGACAGGTGTCTTCGCGCGACATGGTGGGCTCTCGTACGGCGTATGGCTGAAAGACTTTCAACAATAACAAGGGTTGGCCGCAACAGCCAACCCTTGTCGTTATAAAGAAATTCAGATCAGGTTTTGTTCGGCAACATTCAGGTTGAGATCGACCATCTGGTTGCTGCTGTCTTCCTCTTTCTGCTCGCCTGCCGCCTTGCCCTTCTTGCGCGCCGATTCGATGGCATCCAGATATGCCTCGTTGATGTCGCCGGTGATGTAGCAACCACTGAAGCAGGACGCCTCGAACACGTTCAACTCGCGGTTGATGCCTTTGACCGCCTGCTCCAGCGCTTCCAGCTCCTGGTAGATCACCGCATCGGCGCCGATCTCGGCGGCGATCTGCGCGTCGTTGCGGCCGGTGGCCAGCAGCTCGGCACGGGTCGGCATGTCGATGCCGTACACGTTGGGGAAGCGCACCGCCGGTGCCGCCGAGGCGAAGTACACCTTATTGGCACCGGAGTCGCGCGCCATCTGCACGATTTCCTTGGAGGTGGTGCCGCGCACGATGGAGTCGTCCACCAGCAGCACGTTGCGACCGGCAAACTCCAGCGGCACCGGGTTCAGCTTCTGGCGCACCGACTTCTTGCGCACCGCCTGCCCCGGCATGATGAAGGTACGGCCGATGTAGCGGTTCTTGATGAAGCCTTCACGGTACGGCAGGCCCAGCACGCTGGCCAACTGCATCGCACTCTGGCGGCTGGAATCCGGAATCGGGATCACCACGTCGATGTCGATGTCCGCGTACTGGCGGCGGATTTTTTCGGCCAGCATCTCGCCCATCACCAGGCGCGACTGGTAGACCGACACGCCGTCGATCACCGAATCCGGACGCGCAAAGTACACGTATTCGAACAGGCACGGTGCCAGCTGGGTGTTCTCGGCACAGACGCGCGCCTGCATGTCGCCGTCGAAGGTGACATACACACACTCGCCCGGCTGTACGTCGCGCAGCACCTTGAAGCCGGAGCAATCCAGCGCCACCGATTCGGAGGCGAACATGTATTCGGCCTTGCCGTCGACCTCGGTGGCACCCATCACCATCGGACGGATGCCGTGCGGATCACGGAACGCCACCAGGCCGTAACCGGCGATCATCGCCACTACGGCATAGGCGCCCTTGACGCGGCGATGCACTGCTTCCACCGCCCCGAACACCGCATCTGCGGTCAGCATCGCATTTTCGACGCGGGCGGCAATCTCGTGCGCAAACACATTAAGCAGCACTTCCGAGTCGGAGTTGGTGTTGATATGGCGCAGGTCATTGCGGTACATGTCCTGCTTCAATTCGTCGGTATTGGTCAGGTTGCCGTTGTGCGCCAGCACGATACCGAACGGCGAGTTGACATAGAACGGCTGCGCCTCGGCCAGGCTGGATGCCGAGCCGGCTGTGGGGTAACGCACATGACCAATGCCTGCATTACCGAACAGCGAGCGCATGTTGCGGGTGCGGAACACGTCCCGCACCAGGCCGCTGCCCTTGTGCATGTGAAAGGTCTTGCCATTGGCCGTAACGATCCCGGCTGCGTCCTGACCACGGTGCTGCAACAATTGCAAACCGTCATACAACAGCTGGTTTACGGGTGACTGACCCACCACCCCCAAAATTCCACACATAGCTCATCCCCAGACTACACGAGTAAAAACAAGGGGTGACAGCGGATCGCGCCATCACCCCTCTTGGTACTGCTAAAAAAAGCGCACCGCCTGTGCCAGCGTATCTGGCAGCCACGGCCTGGCTGCTATCGCCACCGCCTCGAACGGCGGCACCAGCAAGGCGTCGCGCCAGAAATTCTGTTGCGGCATGGCACTCATCCCACCCAGCATCACCAGCACCGTGACCAGCAGCAAGCCGCGGGCCAAACCGAACACGACGCCAAGAAAACGGTTGACGCCTCCCAGGCCGACCGCATCGATCAGCGCGGTCAGGGTCACGCGAAACAGCGCCGTTGCCAGCCACGTCAGCAGCAACAGCACAACAAACGCGGCAATCAGCTGCAGGCCCTGGCCGGCTAGCGGCATGAAACCGGCCACTTCCGGGGCGAAACTGCGCGCCACCCAGAAGGCCAGCAGCCACGAACACAGCGACAGCAGCTCGGCGGCCAGGCCGCGGAACAGCGCCACGGTCATGGAACCTAAGATGATGGCAAGAATCAGCCAGTCAAGAGCCGTCAGCATCATTGGGTGACGATAATGCCCGACACGCCGGCACGCTCCAGCTTACGCAACGCGGCATCGGCCTCGGCACGGCTGCCGAACGGGCCGACACGTACCCGCGTCACCTCGCCCTTGCTGGTCTGCACCTTGCTGAAACGGGCAGTAATGCCGACTGCGGACAGGCGTTGCTTCAGCGTGCTGATCTTGTCCGCATCGGACAGCGCGGCCAACTGTACCTGGTATTTTTCGACAGCCGCCGCGCGCAGCGCTTCCGCCTCGCGCCCTTCCAGAATTGCCATCGGGTCCGGTGCCGCCTTCTTCTCCGCGACGACCGGCTCGACTTTCCTGTCGGCCGGCCTCGGTGCCGCCGGTTTCGGCTCGGCCGGCTTCGGTTCAGCCGCTTTCGGCACTGCGGGTGGCATCACCGCTACGACCGGAGCCACGACCTGCGGGCGACTGGCTTCGGCGGCGGGCGGAGGCACCAGCACGCTGTCTTCCGGCGGCAGTGTGGCGAGGATGTCGGTTTCCTGCGGCGCCGAGGCTGTTACCGGCGGCTGCACCACGGGTGCCGGTGTCGGCGCCGAGGTCGGCAGGCCGGAGATCTCGACCTGTTCCGGCTTCATTTCCTGCTCCGGCAGCGCGTCCAGCACATTCCACAGCACGCTGGTGGCTACCAGTACCAGCACGATGGCGCCGACCAGGCGGCGACGCGCCCGCTTGCGCAGCATCAGCAGTTCATCGTGGGCGGAAAGAGACATCTGGCGTCCTCAGGCGTGAGCGGATTTTGCGGCCATCACTTCGGCAACGGCATGGAAGGATCCGAAGACCACGATTCTATCATTTTCCCCTGCCGCCGATAAAGCCGCGCGCCACGCCTCGGCGACGCCGGCAAACGGTTTCACCCTGGCCACGCCCTGCGCATGCAGCTGGCTTGTCAATGCTGCGGCGGTTTGGCCGCGCGGCATATCCAGGCCGCCGACAAACCACTCGTCGAACTCGTCTTTCAGCGCCGTCACCACCGCCGGCAGGTCCTTGTCGGACAGCATCGAGAACACCGCAAAGCGGTTCTGCGCGTAGGCCATGCGCTTCAGGCTGTCGGCCAGCGCGCGGGCGGCGTGCGGATTATGGCCAACGTCGAGAATGACCAGCGGCCGCCCCGGCAGCACCTGGAAACGACCCGGCCAATCGACCTCCAGCAGGCCGCGCTTGATGGCGCCGATGCCGACCGGCAGCAGCGGGCGCAGCCCTTCCAGTGCCGCCAGCGCCGCTGCGGCATTGATCATCTGGTACTCGCCGCGCAGCGCCGGCACCGGCAAGGCGTGGCGGTGCACATCACCCATGTGGAACGACCACTGGTGGTCGAGACGGGTGATGCCGAAATCCTTGCCCACCAGCTTGAGATCGGCGCCAAGGTTGGCCGCATGCTGCAGCAGGCTTTGCGGCGGATTGGGGTCGGCGCAGATCGCCAGCTTGCCGGCGCGGAAGATACCGGCCTTCTCGAAGCCGACCAGCTCACGGGTGTCGCCGAGATAGCTCTGGTGGTCGAGATCGACGCTGACCACCACCGACACTTCCGGCTCGAAGATGTTGACCGCGTCGAGACGGCCGCCGAGGCCGACTTCCAGCACCGCGACATCGACCTGCTCGTCGATGAAGGTGTGCATCGCCGCCAGGGTGCCGAACTCGAAATAGGTCAGCGTGGCATCGCCACGCGCCGCCTCGATGGCGGCAAAGCTTTGCACGATGCGCTCGTCGCTGACCGGCTGCATGTTGATGGCGACACGCTCGTTGTAGCGCAGGATGTGCGGCGAGGAGTAGGTGCCGACCTTGAAGCCGGCACGCTCCAGCATGGTGGACAGCATGGCGCAGACCGAGCCCTTGCCGTTGGTACCGCCGACCAGCACCACTGGAAACGTTGGCCGCAAGCCCATCGCGTCGCGCACCGCGCTGACCCGCGCCAGGCCCATGTCGATGGTGGCGGGGTGGATCGATTCCAGATGGGAAAGCCAGTCGTTCAGGGTGTCAAAACTTGCCATGCTTGATTACATCCGTTCGGTTTCAGGGTTGCCGGCGTCGCGGCACCAGCGCACATAGACGCGCAAGGCGCGATGGGTGTCGGCCGGCACCGCATCCGGCCACACCAGCAGCCGGTGGCGGCGGCCGCTGTCATCGCTCACGCACAGCACCACCAGCAGCGGCAAGGCGATACTGGCCGGCAGCAGGCTGACGCGACAGCTCCGGCCGCCCTGCTGCAGTTGCAGTACGCCGCGCATGTCGACGGCAAAGCCGTCGAAGGTTGGCCGCAGCATGCCGCTCTGGCGCAGCACCTGCCAGGCACAGCCCGCGGCCGCCAGCGACACCAGCAGTGCAAGGTCGCGTTCCAGAAAGGACAGTGCCGCCAGCAGTAACAGCAGCGCCACGCTCACTAGTGCGACGGCGATGCGCGACGGCGCCAGCGTGGCGGCAATGGGGCTGATGCGGCTAGCGTGCATCGCGGCGATGGTCAGTCTTCGTCAATGTCGACCGGGGAGTTCATGATGTCGGCGTCAACGGTGTCCAGCAGTGTGGAGTGCACTTCGACGTCAAACCATTCCCAGAAGGTTTTCAGCGAGCGGTCCTGCGGCCACAGCGCCTCGTCCTCATACCAAGACGACAGCTCGATGCGGAACAGCTTGTCGTACATCTCGTCGATGTGGCTGATCGCCTCTTCCGGCTCGTCGAATTCAGGCAAAAGGATCACCGTGCAGTCGGCACGCAGCGCGTCCAGCGACAGTTCGATCATGTCGTTGTCCGGCACGGCATTCAGCCACGCCAGAAACGGGGCCTTGGGCTTGATAACGGCAACAGAGCGATCAACAAAGTACATGGCAAATCCTTTCGCATTGACCTGCAGCGCAGGTCTTCGGTTGGCGCGCATTGTAACAGCGACCGCCCCCGAGGCGAAGGGCGATGCAGCCACATGCTACAATCCGTGTCATTGCAATAAGAAGACAGCCTCCTGCATACCATTATGGCCCTGATTACCGTAGAAAAAGCCTGCCTCGCCTTTGGTCACCACGCCCTGCTCGACAAAGTGGATTTCTCGCTGGAACCCGGCGAAGTCGTCGGCCTGATCGGCCGCAACGGCGCCGGCAAGTCGTCGCTGCTGAAGGCGATTGCCGGCAGCATCAAGCTCGACGATGGCCGCATCAACCAGCAGGGCGACCTCAAGGTCGCCAACGTACCGCAGGAGCCGCTGTTCAGCGAGGGCCACACCGTGTTCGAGGCGGTGGCCGAGGGGCTGGGCGAATTGCAGCAGCTGCTCACCGACTACCACCACATCACCCAGCAGCTGTCCGATCCTGCGGCCAACCATGAGCAGGTGATGGCGCGCATGACCCACATCCAGCAGGAGCTGGAAGCGCGGGACGGCTGGCAGTTCGACGCGCTGATCAGCACCACACTGTCGCATCTCGACCTCAACCCGGACACACTGGTCAGCGACCTGTCCGGCGGCTGGAAAAAACGCGTGGCGCTTGCCCGTGCCCTGGCCTCGCGCCCGGACGTGCTGCTGCTGGACGAACCGACCAACCACCTCGACATGAGCGCCATCGAGTGGCTGGAAGGGCTGATGAAGAACTTCAGCGGCAGCGTGCTGTTGATCACCCACGACCGCCGCTTCCTCGACAACGTCGCCACCCGCATCATCGAGCTGGATCGCGGCATCCTGCGCAGCTATCCCGGCAGCTTCAGCGCCTATCAGGTGCGCAAGGCGGAAGAACTGGCGATCGAGGAAGAACAGAACCGCCTGTTCGACAAGTTTCACGCGCAGGAAGAGGTGTGGATCCGCAAGGGCATCGAGGCGCGCCGCACCCGCAACGAGGGCCGCGTGCGCCGTCTGGAACAGATCCGCCGCGAACGCGCCTCGCGCCGCGAACGGGTCGGCCAGGTCAACTTCCAGCTCGACGCCGGCGAACGCTCCGGCAAGCTGGTGGCCGAGCTGGAGCACGTCAGCAAGGGTTTTGACGGCAAGCAGCTGATCCGCGACTTCACCACCCGCATCCTGCGCGGTGACAAGATCGGCCTGATCGGCCCCAACGGCGCCGGCAAGACCACGCTGCTGAAGCTGATCCTGGGCGAACTGGAGGCCGACAGCGGCAGCATCAAGCGCGGCACCAAGCTGGAAGTCGCCTACTTCGACCAGTTCCGCACCCAGCTGGACGAAGAGACCAGCGTCGCCGACATCATCAGCCAGGGTAACGACTTCGTCGAAATCGGCGGCCAGAAGAAGCACGTGATGAGCTATCTGGAAGACTTCCTGTTCTCGCCGCAGCGCGCGCGCAGCCCGGTGAAGTCGCTGTCCGGCGGCGAGCGCAACCGCCTGCTGCTGGCGCGCCTGTTCACCCGCCCGGCCAACGTGCTGGTGCTGGACGAACCGACCAACGACCTCGACATCGACACGCTGGAGCTGCTGGAAGAGCTGATCGAGCAGTACAACGGCACCGTGTTCCTGGTCAGCCACGACCGCGCCTTCCTCGACAACGTGGTGACGCAGGTGATCGCCTTCGAGGGCAACGGCAGGCTGGAAGAGTATCCGGGCGGCTACCAGGACTGGCTCGATACCAAGGCACGCATGGCGGCGCTGAAGCAGGAAGCGCCGCGCAAGGAGGCTGCGGCCAACGTCGAGGCCGCCAAGAACGAGCGCGACCGCAGCAACCGCACGCAAAAACTGAGCTTTAATGAAAAGCGCGAGCTGGAACGGCTACCGGCGGAAATCGCGGCACTGGAAGGCGAGCAGGCCGAGCTGAACCAGAAGCTGCTGGACCCGAACGTGTACCGTGACGTGCCGCAGGACGCGCGCCAGTGGCAGGCGCGCATCGAGGAAATCGAACTGCTGCTGCTGGAAAAACTCGAACGCTGGGAAACCCTGGAGAGCAAACAGTCATGACCCGCCGCTGGCCCGCCCTCTTGCTACTCGTCCTGCTGGCGGGCTGCGCCAGCGCTCCCTCGAAAACCGCCGTCAAGTCCAAGCCGCGCCCACCGGCAGCGGCCAACCTGTCGGCGCTCAAGGCCGACGGCGTCAGCCGCGAAATCCTGCTCTACACCCTGAGCCTGCTCGACATCGACTACCAGTTCGGCGGCAGCAACCCGGAGGCCGGCCTCGACTGCAGCGGCATGGTGGCCTACATCTACCAGCACGCCGCCGGTATCAGGCTGCCGCACAATGCGGCGCAGATCGCGGCGCTGGCGCGGCCGATCGGCAACCACCAGCTGCAGGTCGGCGATCTGGTGTTCTTCAACACCATGAACCGGCCGTTCTCGCACATGGGGCTCTATATCGGCGACGGCAAGTTCGTGCACGCGCCGCGCAGCAACAGCGTGATCCGCGTCGACCGGCTGGACAACCGCTACTTCGCCAGCCGCTTCGAGGGTGCGCGCACCCTGTTCGGCTGAACCTGATGCGCACCGCGCCCTGGCGGCAGCGCTGGCAGCAGTGGCAGTCGCTGCGCCCGAAACTGCACCGCGACGGCGCCTCGCTACCGGCCGCACTGCTGTTGGCCAGCCTGCAACGGCAGCTCGACGGTGAGCAACTTCAGGTCATTTCCCTGCAGTTGCAGCCAGAGGAAAGCGTGCTGGAGCTGGATATACAACAGCCGCTGCGTGCCCGCCTGCAATTATTCTTCTACTTCGGCGAGCTCGACTGGCCCAAACGCACCCTGCTGATCCACTACCGGCTGCAGGGCACACCACACGACAACGGCCTGATCCGGCGCGCGCTCGGCGCCCTGCTGCTGACGGCGCTGGACGCCGGCCTCGGCAGCCACCTGCTGCAAAGGTTGGCCGCAGAGCTGGCTTTCCTCGACATCCAGCCACAATACATCGTCGTCCACCTCGACCAACTACCACCGTTTACCCGCTGGCAGGAACAGTCTTTTCCGGGCAAATCCCTCGCCCGCCACCTGCAACTGAAGTCCATCACCACCCCGCCCGGCCACCTGCGCCTGACCCTGGGCTGGCACAGGCAAGGGTAATCCCCTATGTCATGCCGCTTTGCAAGGGCAAATGACTATGCTCTTATAGGCACACACCGCTAGACGGTGGCGGCGTTGGAGAGCGCCGCAAAAGAACAAGGCCACAGAGCCTCACAACACATTAGGAGAAAACAGTGCAATTGCTGCTTGCCTTGTCGCGTCTTATCGACGCGATCAACGCACGCATCGGTCAGGCTGCGTCTTGGCTTGTCCTGGTGGTCGTGCTTATCAGCGCGGGTAACGCTGTGGTGCGCAAACTGTTCAACATCAGTTCGAACGGCTTGCTGGAAATCCAGTGGTACCTGTTTTCTGCCATCTTCCTGCTGGCAGCCGCCTACACCCTGCAAAAGAATGAACACATCCGTATCGACCTGCTGGTCGGCAAGCTGTCCGCGCGCGGCCAGGCCGTGGTCGACATTGTCGGTACCCTGCTGTTCCTGATGCCGGTCTGCTACCTGCTGATCAGCTTCGGGTGGCCGATGTTCCTCGACGCCTGGCATAGCGGCGAGATGTCGTCTGACGCCGGCGGCCTGGTGCGCTGGCCGGTATTCCTGCTGATTCCGACCGGTTTTGTACTGCTGATGGCACAAGGCCTGTCCGAGCTGATCAAGCGCGTTGCCTTCCTGCAGGGCCTGATTCCGAATCCGGCCATCAAGTCTAACGACCCGCACAAGGAGCCGGTATGAGCCTGGATCTGATGGCCCCGATCATGTTCGTGTCGCTGATCTTCTTCCTGCTGATCGGCTACCCGGTTGCCTTTGCCCTGTCCGCCGTCGGCCTGCTGTTCAGCTGGATCGGCATCCACTTCGATCTGTTGCGCCCCGAGCTGTTGCAGGCCCTGCCCAACCAGGTCTACGACATCATGCGCAACGACACGCTGCTGGCGATCCCGTTCTTCACCTTTATGGGGCTGATCCTGGAACGCTCCGGGCTGGCGGAAGACATGCTGGACACCATCGGCCAGCTGTTCGGCACCATGCGCGGCGGCATCGCCTACGCTGTGGTCTTCGTCGGCGCGCTCTTGGCCGCCACCACCGGCGTGGTGGCCGCCTCGGTGATCTCGATGGGGCTGATCTCGCTGCCGATCATGCTGCGCTACGGCTACGACACCCGCATCGCAACCGGCGTGATCGCCGCCTCCGGCACACTGGCACAGATCATTCCGCCGTCGCTGGTGCTGATCGTGCTGGCCGACCAGCTGGGCACCTCGGTCGGCGACATGTACGCCGGCGCCATGCTGCCCGGCCTGCTGCTGTGCGCGTTCTACGCCGTGTTCGTCTTCATGGTGTCGATGGTGAAACCGCAGTGGGTACCGGCGCTGCCTCCGGAGGCCCGCACCCTGCGTGGTGCGGCACTGGGCAAGCGCGTGGTGCTGGTGATGATTCCGCCGCTGCTGCTGATTTTCCTGGTGCTGGGCACCATCTTCCTCGGCATTGCCACCCCGACCGAGGGCGGCGCCATGGGCGCGGTCGGCGCCATCATCCTGGCGATGATGAACCGCCGCCTGGACATCCCGCTGCTGAAGCAGGCGATGGACTCCACCGTCAAGCTGTCCACCTTCGTGGTGTTCATCCTGATCGGCGCCCGCGTGTTCCGCATCGCCTTCCTCGGCGTTGACGGCGACAAGTGGGTCGAGCACCTGCTCACCAGCCTGCCCGGCGGTGCCACCGGCTTCCTGATTGCCGTCAACTTCATGGTGTTCTTCCTGGCCTTCTTCCTCGATTTCTTCGAGATCGCCTTCATCCTGGTGCCGTTGCTGGCGCCGGTGGCTCAGAGCCTGGACATCAACCTGGTATGGTTCGGCGTCATCCTGGCGGTGAACATGCAGACCTCCTTCATGCACCCGCCGTTCGGCTTCGCGCTGTTCTACCTGCGCAGCGTGGCACCGAAGGAAGTGAAGAGCACGCAGATCTACTGGGGCGCAGTACCTTACGTGGTGATGCAGCTGATCATGGTCGGCGCGCTGATCGCCTTCCCGGCGCTGGTCACCGGCTCGCTGCACGCCGAGGTGAAGACCAACGCCGACGATGCGGCATCGATCATGCAGCAGATGGAGGCAACACCGGGCAGCGACCTGCCGCAGGATATCGAAATTCCGACCGGAGAAGCCTCGTCAGCCGAAAGCGACAGCCAGCAGTCAGACGCACTGCTCAAGGAACTGACTGGCCAATAAGCGGCAAGCGAGGCATCATGCCAATGGCAACACGCCTCGCGCCAAACCCGTAACCGCATTACCGATAACATCCTCAGGCGGCATGTATCGCCCGGGACACACAGCAAGCACAACACAAAGGAGATTACGGTGGAAAGACGTTCGTTTCTGAAAAAAGCCGGTGCAGCCGGCCTGGTAGGTGCCGGGGTATCGGCATCGGCACTGGCTGCAGACAGCCCGGCCATCCGCTGGCGTCTGGCATCCAGCTTCCCGAAAAGCCTGGAGACCATCTACGGCGGCGGCGAGCAGCTATCCAAGCGCGTGGCCGAGCTGACCGGCGGCAAGTTCCAGATCCGCGTATTCCCGGGTGGCGAGATCGTGCCGGGTACCCAGGTGCTGGATGCGGTACAAAACGGTACCGTCGAATGTGGCCATACCTGCGGCTATTACTATGTCGGCAAGAACAAGACCTTCGCCTTCGACACCACCATGCCGTTCGGCCTGACCTCGCGCCAGCAGAATGCCTGGCTGTACTACGGTGGCGGCATGAAGTTGCTGCGCGAATTCTACGCCAAGTACAACATCGTCAACTTCCCGGGCGGCAATACCGGTACCCAGATGGGCGGCTGGTTCCGCAAGGAAGTGAAATCGCTGGCCGATCTCAAGGGCCTGAAGATGCGCATTCCGGGCTTCGGCGGCGAGATCATGGCCAAGCTGGGCGCGGTACCGCAAACCCTGGCTGGTGGCGACATCTACCCGGCACTGGAAAAAGGCACCATCGATGCCACCGAGTGGGTCGGCCCCTATGATGACGAGAAGCTCGGCTTCTACAAGGTCGCCAAGCACTACTACTATCCGGGCTTCTGGGAACCCGGTCCCAACATCTCTTTCTACGTTTCCAAGAAAGAATGGGACAAGCTGCCTGCCGAATACAAAGCCGCTTTCGAGGCTGCGGCCGCCGAAGCCAACATCAGCATGCAGGCCGAGTACGATGCCAAAAACCCGGTGGCGCTGGTCAGCCTGCTGCAAAAAGGCACCAAGCTGCACCAGTATCCGGCCGACGTGATGAAAGCCGCACAAAAAACCGCCTTTGAACTGTACGAACAGGAAGCGGCAAGGAATCCGGATTTCAAGAAAATTTACATCGAATGGAAGAAATTCCGCACCCTGCAACACGGCTGGTTCAACCTGGCCGAGAGCAAGATGGAGAACTTCATGTACGCCAACCGCGTCAAGTAAGCCCGCCATCTGTCACGGAAACCGCGCCACGGGCGCGGTTTCTGCCATGCAAAACCACCTTGGTCTCTCCCCGGTGCATGCCAGTGCAGTGGCCCTGCGTTTCCATCATCGCCGGCAACTGGGCATGACGCCCGAGCCCTGCCCCGCTACAATGGCGCGATGAACTCACCGCGCTTTGTCCACCTACGTCTCCACTCCGAATTTTCCATCACCGACGGCATCGTACGCCTTGATGATGCCGTAAAGCGCGCCGTCAAGGACGGCATGCCGGCACTGGGCATGTCCGACCTGATGAACATCTTCGGCATGGTCAAGTTTTACAAGGCCTGCCGCGGCAAGGGCATCAAGCCTATCGTCTCCTGCGACATCTGGCTGGAAAACGAGGACGACCGCGACCAGCCGTACCGGCTGCTGCTGACGGCGAAAAACCGCGAGGGCTACCGCCGCCTGTGCGAGCTGCTGACCCGCGCCTTCACCTATAACCAGTACCGTGGCCGCGCCGAGATCAAGCGCGCCTGGCTGGAAGAAGGCGACAACAGCAACCTGCTGTGCCTGTCCGGCGCCCACCTCGGCGACGTGGGCGTGGCGTTCGCCAACGGCAACGCCGATGAGGCGCGCAGCCGCGCCGAATACTGGATGCGGCTGTTCCCCGGCGCCTTCTATCTGGAACTGCAGCGGCTGGACAACCCGCAGGTGGAAAACATCGTGCAGTCCACCTTGTGGCTGGCCGGCGAGACCGGTCTGCCGGTGGTGGCCACCCATCCCATCCAATTCATGGCCCCGGACGACTTCAAGGCGCACGAGGCCCGGGTGTGCATTGCCGAAGGCTACACCCTGGGCGACAAACGCCGCCCGCGCGACTTCCGCGACTGCCAGTACTTCCTGTCCGGCGATGAGATGGTTGCGCGCTTCGCCGACATCCCCGAAGCGCTGGAAAACACGGTGCAGATCGCCCGCCGCTGCAACATCAACGTGGTGCTGGGCAAAAACTACCTGCCGGACTTCCCCACCCCGGACGGCATGACGCTGAACGACTTCCTGGTATACGAAGCCAAGCGCGGGCTGGATGCGCGGCTGGCGCAGCTGTACCCGGACCCGGCCGAGCGCGAACGCCGCCGCCCGGAATACGACACGCGGCTGAAGTTCGAGTGCGACACCATCATCCAGATGGGCTTCCCCGGCTACTTCCTGATCGTGGCCGACTTCATCCAGTGGGGCAAGGCCAACGGCTGCCCGGTAGGCCCGGGCCGCGGCTCCGGCGCCGGCTCGCTGGTGGCCTACAGCCTCAGCATTACCGACCTCGACCCGCTGAAGTACGCGCTGCTGTTCGAGCGCTTCCTCAACCCGGAGCGGGTATCGATGCCCGACTTCGACGTGGACTTCTGTCAGGAAAACCGCTGGCGCGTGATCGAATACACCCGCCGCAAGTACGGCGAGGAGGCCGTCAGCCAGATCGCCACCTTCGGCACCATGTCGTCCAAGTCGGTGATCCGCGACGTTGGCCGCGTGCTCGACCTGCCGTTCGGCCTGTGCGACAAGCTGTCCAAGCTGATCCCGCTGGAGGCCAACAAGCCCTTGAGCCTCGAAAAGGCGATGGCCGCCGAGCCGCAGATTGCCGAAACCATCGAAAGCGAAGGTGCAGGCGAGCTGATCGAGCTGGCGATGAAGCTGGAAGACCTCACCCGCGGCATCGGCATGCACGCCGGCGGCGTGCTGATTGCCCCCGGCAAGCTCACCGACTTCTGCCCGCTGTACATCGCCAGCGGCGACGGTGCCGCGCCGGTATCGATGTACGACAAGGACGACGTAGAACAAATCGGCCTGGTGAAGTTCGACTTTCTGGGCCTGCGCAACCTCACCATCATCGAGTTGGCGCAGAGGTACATCAAGGATCTGAGCGGCGAAGACGTAGACGTGGCCAAGCTGCCACTCGACGACCAACTGGCGTACAAGGTGTTTGCCAGCGGCAACACCACCGGCGTGTTCCAGTTTGAATCCACCGGTATGAAAAAGATGCTGGTGGAGGCCAAACCCAGCCAGTTCGAGGAAATCATCGCCTTCGTCGCGCTGTACCGCCCCGGCCCGATGGACCTGATCCCGGACTTCATCCAGCGCATGCACGGCGCCAGGTTCGAGTACCTGCATCCGCTGCTGGAGCCGGTGCTGGCACCGACCTACGGCATCATGGTGTACCAGGAGCAGGTGATGCAGGCGGCGCAGGTGTGCGGCGGCTACAGCCTGGGCGGCGCCGACCTGTTGCGCCGCGCCATGGGCAAAAAGAAGGTCGAGGAGATGGTGGCGCAACGCGCCATGTTCGTGAACGGCGCCGCCGGCAAGGGCCTGAGCGAGGAGAAGGCCAACGAGATCTTCGACTACATGGAGAAGTTCGCCGGCTACGGCTTCAACAAGTCGCACGCCGCGGCCTATGCGCTGGTGGCCTACCACACCGCCTGGCTCAAAGCACACCATGCGGCCGCCTACATGGCCGCCACCATGTCTACCGAACTGGACAACACCGACCAGTTGAAGGTGTTCTACGACGACGCCAGTGACAACAAGAACGGCCTTGCCTTCCTGCCACCGGACGTCAACCACGGCTTCTACCGTTTCGTGCCGATGGACCGCAAGCACATCCGCTATGCGCTGGGTGCCATCAAGGGTACCGGCGAAGCCGCGGTCAACCATATCGTCGCGGTGCGCAATGCAGGCGGCAAGTTCAACAGCCTTTTCGACTTCTGCAACCGCACCGACAAGAAGCTGGTGAACAAACGGGTGATCGAGGCACTGATCCGCGCCGGCGCCTTCGACAGCATCGAGCCCAACCGCGCGCTGCTGTTCAACAACGTGGCACTGGCGATGACCGCCGCCGAACAGCAGGCGGCCAACGCCAACCAGGGCGGCCTGTTCGACATGTTCGACGACGGCAGCGCCCCCGGTGTCGACATGGTGGCGTGCAAGCCGTGGCCGGCCGCCATCCAGCTGGCCGAAGAGAAGATCGCCATCGGCTTCTACCTGTCCGGCCACCCGTTCTCGGCCTACGAGAAGGAAGTGCGCGGCTTCATCAAGACCCCGCTGGCACGCCTCGCACCCAAGCGCGAACCACAGCTGCTGGCCGGTTTCGTCACCGGCATCCGCACCAAGGTCGGCAACCGCGGCAAGATGGCCTTCATCACGCTTGACGACGGCAGCGCCAAGCTGGAAGTCAGCCTGTTCGCCGAGGCCTTCGACGCCAACCGCAACAAGCTGAAAGACGATATGGTGCTGGTGGTGGAAGGCAAGGTCAGCGAGGACCGCTTCAGCGGCGGCATGCGCATCATCGCCGACAGCCTGTACGAACTGGGCGAGGCACGCAGCCGCTATGCACGCAGCCTGGCCGTGCGGATGGACCGGCGCCACGACGTGACCACGCTGCGCAACATCCTGACACCGTACCGTAGCGAGGATGCCGGCTGCCCGGTACGCATCAGCTATAACAACGGCCAGGCCTGCGGCGACCTAATGCTGCCGCCGGAATGGGGTGTACGTCTCGATGACGGCCTGTTGCTGACACTGCAGGACTGGCTGGGCGAAGAGACGGTCAGGGTTCTCTGGTAAGCCCGGCATGCGGCCAACGTTGGCCGCATGCCGGCACGTACCCGCTGTGCTAACATGGCGCGCAGTTTTCAGGAACCGCCAGCCTGCACACGGCAGGCATGCGAACCATCCCCCAAGGCTGGCCGCAAACCATGGCAGGAAAACCGGCGGCGCAGGATTGAGATTCCCGCCGTCAGCCCCACCTGCATTGCACTGAATTTTTCAAAACCGGCACCACGCTGCCACCATCAGACAGGACACCTCATGGCCATCATCGTTAACGGCGTTGAAATTACCGACGCAATGGTACAAGCCGAGCTGGAAAACCACACCGACACCCCCAGCCCGCGTGACGCCGCAATCCAGCAACTGGTACTACACCAGTTGCTGCTGCAACAGGCCCGGGAAAGCGGTTTCGACACCGCCAACGAAGGCCAGGCCATTGGCACCCTGCTCGACAAGGAACTGCAATTCGTTCCAGCCGACGAAGCCGCCTGCATCGCCTTCTATGAGGCCAACCCGCAGCAATTCAAGCAAGGCGACAGCGCCCGGGCCAGCCACATCCTGTTCCCGCTGGGTAGCGGCGATGAGCTGTCCGCCACCCTGGCACGCGCCAAGGCAGAAGGTGTACTAGCCGAAGTACAGGCCAACCCGTCGCGCTTTGCCGATCTGGCACGCGAACACTCCACCTGCCCGTCCGGCAAGCAGGGCGGCGACCTCGGCCAGTTCGGCCGTGGCCAGATGGTGCCGGAATTCGAACAGGCAGTATTCGGTACCGACACCGGCCACATCACCCCGCACCTGGTAGAGACCCAGTTCGGCTACCACATCATCCAGGTCAACGCACGCAACGAAGGCGGCCAGCTCGCCTTTGACGACATCAAGGACCGCCTGGGACAGTACCTGAACGAAATGGCCGGCCGTCAGGCAATGCACGACTACCTGACCAAACTGGTCAGCGCCGCCAAGATCGAAGGCTACACCATGCCCGGCCTGAACTAGGGCTTGTTAATACTTGCTTTGTCGCGGCCAACACCCTGGACCGCACCACGCACCCGGCAACCCTGCCGGGTGCGGCTTTTCGGCACTCCCCCCCCTCCCGGCGGCAAACCATACCGCACGATGGCACGGCCACCAGTCCGCAAGACAGGAAAACGAAACCGGCCATCGCCCTGCCCGTCTCAGAGCCTGTTCAAAGTCTTTTTGCAGCCGCAAAAAGACCTTGAACAGGTTCTCAGGCAAAACCATGCCGACACCTGCGATCAAGCCGTTTTCAAACAATCGTTTCATGGTAAATTATGCAGGGCTGGCAACCTGACACAGCTGCCTTGCCGGGCAAACAACACACCAATCAAGCCGGCACGCCATGCGTGCCGGCCACTTTCGCAAGGAGTCAACATGTCCGATCTGAAAACCCAGTTTGAACAAGCACAAAAAGATGTCACCACCCTGGCCGAACGCCCGGACAACCAGACCATGCTGCAGCTGTACTCCCTGTTCAAGCAAGCCACGGCTGGCGATGTCAGCGGCGAACGTCCGGGCATGATGGATTTCATCAACCGCGCCAAGTACGACGCATGGGAAAAACTGAAAGGCCAAAGCAGCGAAGAAGCCATGCAAAACTACGTCAATGTCGTCAAGTCGCTGATGGCCTGACGCAGCTGCCCGCCGACAACCCGACAAGGCCGGCCTGACACCGCACCGTTGCGGCCAGGGTTGGCCGCAACGCTCACACCTGCACCGACGGCACACTCTTCATGCAGCGCAGCGTGAAGTGCGAGCGGCTGTGGCGGATGCCGGAAATCCTGTACAGCTTTTCGCGCAGAAAACGCTCATAGCCGGCAGTGCCATCGACGGCGACCTTGATCAGGTAGTCGTATTCACCCGATACCAGATGCGCCTCCAGCACCTCCGGCAGCGCCGCCAACTCCTCACCGAAACGCGCCAGGGTGTCTTCCTCGTGCGCATTGAGGGTAACCTCGATCATGACCGTATCCGGCAATCCCATCTTCTGCTGGTTGATCAGCGCGACATAGCCCTGGATGTAGCCATCGTTTTCCAGCTGCCGGGTATGGTTCCAGCATGCCGACGGAGACATGCCGACACGCTCGGCCAGCTCGGCATTGCTGAGGCGTGCATTGCGCTGTAACTCGCGCAGAATCTTCCGGTCCTGCGCACTGATGGCGTGATTGTTTTCCGACATTTTCATTTCCGTGAAATATTTTCCAGAAAAATGAAAATAACAAAAATATCCTGCACAAGATAGCACTTTGCGATAGCGCATTAGAAAGCCTGTTCCGCGGTGCACGGGTTACAGTCTGTTCATGGTTCAAACCAGTGCAGCCTGGCAGCTACCAGCCGTCAGCCACGCCGGCAACACCTCCCTGCCGGTACTGCAGACAGGCCGCCCATCCGGCGACAAGCGCCACAAGACGGACACAATCCGCCAGCCGGCGATAACTGGCACCAGCGACCGGGGGCCATGCCCGGGGACAATAAATGCTGCCGGCGCGGAATCTGGCAGCAGGCTGCGGCCAACCTTTCACGCCAAAGGTTGGCCGCATGTCCTTTGGCAAGCGCAGCGGGAAACAATGCCAAGAGCGGCTGGACAAGATGCACCGGCTTGGCGACACTGGCGTCTCATCATCACGCCCTCCGGGAGCCCTCCATGCCACACCACTGCTACGGCATTATCCAAACCCGCTTCGGTACGGTGGTGGCATGGCGAAATACCGCCGGTGCACTGCAGCGGCTGGAATTCCATGTCGAACGGGAGCTGGAACGCGCGGCTGCGCTGGGTATCGTCCGTGACGATGCCGCACTGGCCACGGTCGCCGCGCAGTTGCAGGAATACGAAAACGGCCAGCGCCGCGACTTCAGCGTGCCGCTGGCAGCGGAAGGCACGCCGTTCCAGCAACGGGTATGGGCAGAGCTGCTGCGCATCCCGTTCGGCACCACCATCAGCTACGGCGAGCTGGCACAGCGTATCGGCGCCCCTGGCGCGGCGCGGGCCGTCGGCCGTGCCAACGCCACCAACCCGATCGCACTGATCGTGCCCTGCCATCGCGTGATCGGCGCCAGCGGCAAGCTTACCGGTTATGCCGGAGGCCTGCCGCTGAAGGCGGCGCTGTTGCAATTCGAGCTTGACCACACACCGGCAGCACTGTTTGCCGGGCCCGGCACCGGCCACTGACGACCGCAAGCATCGTCTGCATCGGCCGCCGTCACAAAGCGTCACAGAGTCGATACAAAACCGCCGACCACGGTTTTCTTCTGCTGCTTACACTGCCATCACGTAATGCAACAGGAGAAGCACCATGCGCAAATCACTCATCATGACCGGTCTGACTTTCGTGCTGGCAACGAGTGCCGCCACCGCTCATGCCGGTGATCTTGACCATGTTATCGGTGGCGCCATCGGCGGCGCAGCCGGTGCCGCCATCGGCCAGTCGGTCGGCGGGCACGACGGTGCCGTGGTCGGCGGGGCCATCGGCGCCGCCACCGGCGTGATCCTGACCCGTCCGGTGCGCGAACAGGTAATCGTACGCCCGGCGGCCCGCCCGGTCTACGTTTACGAGCGCGACTACCGCCCGGCCCACTACCACAAGTTCAAGCATCACAAGTTCAAGCATCATCGCCACGATCATGGCCATCGCCGCGACTGGCGCGATTGATCGCCACACACCGCCCGCGTGTTGGCACACCCTGCCCGGACTCCCCCATCGTCCCGGCAGGGTTTTTCTTGTCCGCCGCACGGCCCGCGCCCACCCCCTGATCTCCCCGGCCTGCGGCCAACGTTGGCCGCGCATTGACAAGCGCCGGCGGCAAGAGGACGATCACCTCCCCCTCAACAAAGGATAGTCCGATGACCGACTTCATCGACTGGGACACCCTGGCCCGCGAGGCCCGTGCCGCCGCGCGCCACGCCTATGTGCCGTACAGCCGCTTTGCCGTGGGCGCTGCGATCCTGAGCGCCGACGGCAGGATCGTGCGCGGCTGCAATGTGGAGAATGCCTCCTTCGGCCTGACCAACTGCGCCGAGCGCACCGCCATCTTCAGCGCCCGCGCCGCCGGCATGGAAGCGGTGCTGGCGGTGTGCATCTACACCCCCACCGACGTGCCGACCCCGCCCTGCGGCGCCTGCCGCCAGGTGCTGAACGAGTTCGGCCCCGACATGGCGGTGCGTGCCATCTGCAACGGCCCGGACGTCATCGACACCACGCTGTCGCAGTTGCTGCCGGGCGCCTTCGGCCCGAAAAACCTGAGCGACGCCGGCTGACAAAACAACAGCGCCAGCATCGCTGCTGGCGCTGTGTCATGTGGCGGCAGTGCTCAGTCGCCCGCCGGCCGGCTGACGATCGCCAGCGGCAGCCACTGCGGCCACCAGCCCTCGCCGGCCGCCGCGTGCAGCACCGACACCCCCAGTGACGGCACCGCCAGCAGCTCGCCGGCGTCGTCCTCCAGCAACGGCCAGTCCAGCCGCAGCTGCGGCGGCACGCCGGCCTCCTGGAACACCGTCTTCACCGGCTTGCGGCCAACCTTGAGCGGCAGTTTCTCGCCGCCGGAACGCGGCAGCACGTCCAGCAAGCGGCCCTGCCAGTCGTCCGGCAGGCCGCCCGGCGCGCGGCGCCAGGACAACTCGCCGTGCGGCAAGCGCAGCGTCTCGCCGACGACACAGCACAGCGGCCACGGTTGCGGCGCCACCCGCGGCAAGGCCAGCAGCCGCTGCCGGTAGCGCAGCAGCACCAGCGACTGGTACTCCAGCAAGGGGTGCGTGGCGGGGGCGGCGCTGCGCACCTGGGCCAGCCAGCTGTACAGCGACTCCGGACTCGGCAACGCCAGCCCCAGCTGCGTCAGCCACGCCAGCACCACGTGGCGCTGACGCGCATCCGACAGTGCCAGCAGCGCCGGCAGGTCCAGCTCGCGGCCGCGCTGCACCTGCGCCAGATCCATCGCCGCCAGGGTGTCGACCATCTCGGCGGCGTCGGCCATGCGCTGCGCCAGCCGTGCCAGCTGCCTGTCCAGTGCCGGCGTGCGCTGGCGCAAGCGCCCCATCACCTCGTGGCGCAGGAAATTGCGCAGGTAATGATCGGTATCGGCATTGCTGTCGTCCTCCACCCACTGCAGCTGCCGCGCCGCGGCATAGCTCGCCAGCGCGCTGCGGCCAACCTTGAGCAGGGGGCGCCACAATTGCCGGCCCTGGTGTTCGCGCAGCAGTGGCATCGCTGCCAGCGCCCGCGGCCCGCCGCCGCGCAACACTTGCAGCAGCACCGTTTCGCTCTGGTCGTCGGCGTGATGCGCCAGCGCGATCACGTCGGCGCCACCGTCGGCAAAGGCCTGATAGCGCGCCTTGCGCGCCTCGGCCTCCAGGCTGTCGCCGCCACCGGCCCGCACCGCCACCCGCACCACGCGCAGCGGCACCTGGCGCGCACGGCACCAGTCCTCGCACGCGCGCACCCAGTCATCGGCCTGCGCGCTGAGGCCGTGATGCACGTGCAGTGCCGAAAATGCCGGCCCGCCGCGCTCGTCACGCCAGCGACACAGCAAATCCAGCAGTACCACCGAATCCATGCCGCCCGACAACGCCAGCTCCAAACGACACTGGCCGGACAAAGCGTCCGGCCAGTATTGGATCAGCGTGTCGAGCAGGTCAGGCGGCGTCTTCCTTGAAGCGGCCATAGCTCATCAGTCTGTCAAAGCGGGTTTTCAGCAACTCATCCAGGCCACGGGCGCCGGCTTCTTTCAGCTGCTCCTGCAGCGCGCGCTTCAGTGCCGTCATCATCGCGGCGTGATCGCGGTGGGCGCCGCCCAGCGGCTCGTTCACCACGCGGTCGATCAGGCCCAGCGACTTCAGGCGCGGTGCGGTAATGCCCAGCGCTTCGGCGGCATCACCGGCGCGCTCTGCGGTCTTCCACAGGATGGAAGCGCAGCCTTCCGGCGAGATCACCGAATAGGTGGAGTACTGCAGCATGTTGACGTAGTCGCCGACCGCAATCGCCAGCGCACCACCGGAGCCGCCCTCACCGATCACGGTGACGATGACCGGCACCTTCAGGCGCGCCATCTCGTACAGGTTGCGGCCGATGGCCTCGGACTGGCCGCGCTCTTCAGCGCCGATGCCGGGATAGGCACCAGGGGTGTCGACAAAGGTCATTACCGGCAGGCCGAACTTCTCGGCGGTGCGCATCAGGCGCAGCGCCTTGCGATAGCCTTCCGGACGCGGCATGCCGAAGTTGCGGGCGATCTTTTCCTTGGTGTCGCGGCCCTTCTGGTGACCGATCACCATCACCGGCCGGCCGTTGAAACGCGCCAGACCGCCAACGATGGCCGGGTCGTCAGCAAAGGCGCGATCACCGCGCATTTCCTGGAAGTCGGTAAACAGGCCGTCAATGTAATCCAGCGTGTACGGACGCTGCGGATGCCGCGCCACGATGGCGATCTGGGAAGGTGTCAGTTTGCTGTAGAGCGTCTTGGTGAGCTCCTGGCTTTTTTTCTGCAGGCGGGAAATCTCTTCCGAGATATCCAGCACGGAGTCATCCTGAACAAAACGGAGTTCTTCTATCTTGTTCTCGAGCTCGGCAATCGGTTGCTCAAAATCGAGAAAGGTCGGCTTCATTGATACATTTCCGATTCGGGGTAATCCGGCAATGATAGCATGAGGCCGGAGCGATGAGCACCACCCTGTCCGACAAAATGCAAACGTCCTCAGATGTGTAAAAACGGCTATCCGTTCAAATTTTGCAGCCGCCCCCTTGCAGCCCCGGCCAAGCTGTGCTTTAATTCGCCTCCTCGCTGAACGGCGCAGCAAACATGCGCCACAGCAGACAGCATTCGGGCGTTTAGCTCAGTTGGTAGAGCGTCTGCCTTACAAGCAGAATGTCGGCGGTTCGACTCCGTCAACGCCCACCACGGTTGGAGCGGTAGTTCAGTTGGTTAGAATACCGGCCTGTCACGCCGGGGGTCGCGGGTTCGAGTCCCGTCCGCTCCGCCAACCAGACAAAACCCATTCATGTATGCATGAATGGGTTTTGCTTTTCCGATACCACCCCGCGCCCGTTACGAAGTGGGGCCGCCATCTTACTCGGTAAACGGCAACGGCTTGCCCGCAGCCCGCCGGTCAGCCCCGCCCATTACCGCCAGCAGGTCATCCAGTCCATCTGCCAGTTGCTGCAGCTGACTGCCGCTGAGACGCGCCAGCGCTTCCGGCAACCAGCCACGCGGCGCTACCGCCACCTTGCCGATCAATGCCGCCCCCTGCTCGCTCAACGCCACCTGCACCACCCGCTGATCCTGCTCGCTGCGCATACGCGTCACCAGTCCGGCCGCCACCAGCCGGCTGAGCATATTGCTGAGCGTGGCCGGCTTGATCGCCAGGCGCGCGGCCAACTCTCCGGCACGCAACGGTCCCGCTTCATGCAATTCAGCCAGCACCCAGGCTTGTGCGCCAGAGACGCCCAGTTGCGCCTCGATATTGGCAGAGTGCTGTTGCGCGGAGCGGAAAACGACACGAAAGCGCTGCAGAACATCTAACGCCATCACGGGAACTTTATCGGCCACTGGTAACTCACTGGAACAGGACATTTGTTTTGTGCAAAATAAAATAACAGAGGAGAAGAACATGCTGAACACGGAATACCTGGCCGGTACCGCCGCGACATTGGGCATGGAGCTGGAGATCCAGCTGATCGACAAACAAACGCTCGACCTTGCGCCTCGCGCCGACGCAATATTACATACGCTACAGCAAAGCACAACGGCCAGACACTTCAAACAGGAGGTTACCTGCTCGATGCTGGAGCTAAACAGCAGCATTCATGACAACAGCGCCACACTGGAGGCTGAAATGCTGCAGCTGGGCGCACAACTATGCGCAGCCGCCGCACTGCTGGACGTACGGCCTTGCGGCGGTGGCACCCACCTGTTCCAGGACTGGCGTGAACGCCGGATCTCCGACTTTCCACGCTACCGGCATTTCGCCGAACACTACGGCTATCTGGCACGGCAGTTCACCGTTTTCGGCCAGCATGTGCATGTCGGCTGCCCGGATGGCGATACCGCCATCTGGCTGACGCATGCGCTAAGCTACTACATCCCGCACTTTCTTGCCCTATCCGCCTCCTCTCCCTATCTCCAGGGTGAGGACAGTGGCTTTGCCTCGTCGCGCAGCAATATCGTACGCGCCTTTCCCTGCAGCGGGCACCTGCCGCAATTCGTGCGCAACTGGCAGGAATTCCAGGGCCACGTTGCCGAGCTGGAGCATGCCGGCATTATCAGCAGCCTGAAAGACCTGTACTGGGATATCCGCCCCAAACCGGAGTACGGCACGGTCGAGGTTCGCATTTTCGATACCCCGCTGGACATTCTGCACAGCGTGGCACTGGCGGCACTGGTGCAAACACTGGTGCGCTACTTGCTGGACGAACGGCCACCACAGCCAGGACGTGCCGCACTGTACTGCGTCTATGATTTCAACCGCTTCCAGGCCGCCCGCTTCGGCCTGGAAGCCGACATCCACGACGTACGCAGCGGCAAGCGCATTGCGCTGGCACCCGCCATCCTCGACCTGCTGCAACAGCTGTCTCCCTATGCTTCCGGCCAGCATGCACGGGATTGTCTGGGGCGACTGGCACAGCGCGCCCACCATCGCCACGGCGACTACAGCCTATTGCGCGAACATGCCGCCAATGGCCTTGGCTGCCCCCAGCTCGTTTGCGAGGCGGCCGATCTGTGGCAGCCGGTAGCCGGCTAGCGCCTGCTGCCATATTGCGGCCAACGTTGGCCGCAACCTACCGGCTCTTGCCCCACCGCCACAGGTAAAGGCCGATCAGCACACCGGCCATATCGGCCGCCACGTCGCCCGCCTCCGCGCTGCGGGTCAACGTCAGGCTGCCCTGCGCCAGCTCGGACAGCAGCGCCCAGGCCAGGCACAGCCACAAGGTTGGCCGCAACGGCGGCCGCTGGCGGGCGGCAAGGCTGCGCGCCAGCAGCCACGCCCACACCGCGAACAGCAGCGCGTGGCCCAGCTTGTCGAAATGGGGAATCGCCGACGGTGCACCGGCCGGCTTCAGCAACAACAGGTAAACGGAAAACAGCCACCAGCTGGCGGCGGCCAGGCTGTGACGTAACGGGAGCGACAACACGACCTCACCTTGTTTCAAGCGTGCCGCCCGTCACCGCGCAGCCACAACCGGACCGGCCTGCCGGTTGGGCAGACCGGGCCCTCACCGTCCTAGTGCGCGACGGCGATCATCTGCACCGTGCGCAGCGCGGACAGCTCGCGGCCGCCGGCGTAGCTGACCGACGACTGCAGGTCTTCCTGCAGTTCCTGCAGCAGGCGGCCGATGCTGCCCTTGTACTCGACCAGGATCTTCTTGCCTTCCACGTTCTTGTACTCGCCCTTGTTGAACTGCGAGGCGCTGCCGAAGTATTCCTTGTAATGCTTGCCGTCGATCTCGACGATCTCACCCGCCGATTCGTCGTAGCCGGCAAACAGCGAGCCGGCCATCACCATGCTCGCGCCGCAGGCCAGCGCCTTGGCCACGTCACCGTGCTCGACGATGCCGCCGTCGGCGATCACCGGCACCGACACTGCGGCGGCGCAGTCACGCACTGTGGCCACCATCGGGCGGTGAAAGCCGGTCTTGTTCTTGGTGATGCACACCCGGCCGCCGGCGATGCCGGCCTTGATTGCGTCGCAGCCCCAGTCCTGCAGCTCGCGCGCCGCCTCGGCGGTGGCGATGTTACCGCCGATCAGGAAGCTGGCCGGGAACTCGCGCTTGATGAAGCGGATCATCTGCTCCGCCTTCACACACCAGGCATTGGCGACATCAAGGGTGATGTATTCCGGGCTCAGCCCGGCAGCCTGCAATGCGGCCAGCTGCTGCAATGTATCGTCGTTGACACCGACGCTGATCGAGGCAAACAGACCCTTGGCCTGCATGTCGCGCACGAAACCCACGGCATCGATATTGAAGCGGTGCATGGTGTAGAACCAGTTGCGGCGCGCGAAGTATTCGCAGGTTTCGGCGTCGACCACGCTCTTCATGTTGGCCGCATAGAGCGGCATCGCGAAACGGCGCGGGCCGAACTGCACCGAGGTGTCGCACTCCTTGCGGCTGTCGACGACGGTTTTTTTCGGAACGAGATAGACATCGCCGTAATTGAGTTCGGTGTTGATCATCAGCTGTTACTCCAATTGCATTCGGGAAAGCATTCATAAAATGATGCGGCAGCGCCGTTCCGGATAGCAGTGCCTGTTTCGGGAGCCCCCAAATAAAAAGCGAAAGCCGGGCGGCTTTCGCTTGCAATTTTCCCGCCCTGCGGCGCGAGCGGGCGCAGGGCAAACGGTTCTGACTATACGCGGCGCAAAATCGGGGCGTCAAGCGCTAATTGTCGAGCCAGGACAGGATCGGGCGCCACGCCTCGATATCACGCCGCACCCGCGCCGGCGGCAGATCGAACAGGGTCAGCCCGGCGCCGGCGGCCTGCACGTAGAACTGGGTATCGCGGATCCAGCCCAGCACCGGCACCTGATAGCGTGACAGGAAGCTTTCCAGCTCGCGTGCGGAGCGGGTACGCGGATCGACACGCATGCCGACCACGCCGACGAAGGTCTTCTCCTTGCGCACCGCCTTTTCCGCCAGCAAGGCGTCAAAGAATTCGCTGCTGGCCCACATGTCGAACGGCGACGGCTGGATCGGCACGATGACACGATCGACCTTCTTCACCAGCGCGCGCAACCGCTTGCCGTCCAGCCCGGCCGGGCTGTCAAGGATCACCACCTGGGTGTCCTTCGGCGGCTTGGCCAGGCCCTCGATCATCTGCCAGCCCTGGATCGCCGGCGCCGCTGGCGGACGCTGCGCCAGCCAGTTCAGCGACGACTGCTGCTTGTCGATGTCGCCCAGCATCACCCTGGTCGCCTGCGATGCGTAAAAACCGGCGATATTGGTCGACAGCGTCGACTTGCCGCTGCCGCCCTTGGGGTTTGCCACCAGTATCGAATACGCCATAACACCTTTCGCTGTGTTTGCTTGCCGGTCGCGGCGACGCCACTACCCGCCGGGCATTTTATGATAAAAGACAGCTGACCACGCGGCTTTACCCACCCACCCGCCACACAAGGATAAGCACACCATGCCGTACGACGCCATTTTGCTGGACATGGACGGACTGATGATCGACACCGAGCAGCTCTGTGCCCAGGCCTGGCGCGATGCCGCCAGTGAGCTGGGCACCCGCATCGGCGAGGACACCCTGCACCAACTGGTCGGCCTCAGCCACCAGCACTGCCTGCGCTACCTGCAGCAGCACCCCGAGCTGTCCGCGCACATGCCGACACTGGCGCTGCTGAACCGACAGTACTACCACCAGCAGCTGCAGCACGGCGACATTCCGCTCAAGCCCGGCATCACCGCACTGCTGGACTGGCTGCGGCAGCAGGCGATCCCCTGCGCCGTCGGCACCGCCACCGAGGGGCCGCTGGCACAGCTGAAGCTGCAACGCAGCCAGCTGGCTCCCTACTTCCGGCACGTGGTCAGCGCCAACGACGTCGCCAACAGCAAGCCGGCACCGGACATCTACCTGGCGGCGGCGGCACGGCTGCAGGTGGCGCCGGCACGCTGCATCGTGCTGGAAGACTCGGTACACGGCGCCAGCGCCGCGCTGGCGGCCAACATGCGGGTGATCATCGTGCCGGACATCGTGCAGCCGCCCGCCAGCATGGCAAAACAGGCCCTGGCAGTATGCAAGGACCTGTTTGCCGCGCGGGCACTGCTGCAACAGCTGCGGGACGCTTAGAACCTGCTCTAATGTCTGCTGCGCTTCGGCGATACCGCGTTAAAAACGCCTTCGGAATGCTCATTGACCCCATGTCAACTCCGCTTCCTCAGCCGTTTTCGCCTTGTCTCGCTCTCGCTCGCGAGACTTTGAACAGATTCTTAGCCCTCGTTGGCGTTGATCTGCGCCACCAGCTCGCCCAGCACGCGCTCGGCCTGGTCGTTGTCGACCTGGCAGGTGCCGGCGGCTTCGTGGCCACCGCCGCCGTACTTCAGCATCAGCTCACCGACGCTGGTGCGGTTGCTGCGGTCGAGAATGGACTTGCCGGTGGCAAACACGGTGTTCTGCTGGTTCAGCCCCCACAGCACGTGGATGGAGATGTTGGCCTGCGGGTACAGCGCGTAGATCATGAAGCGGTTGATCGGGTGGATCAGCGTCTCGTTGCGCAGGTCCAGTACCACCACCTTGCCCTCGACGCGGGCGCAGCGCTGGATCTGTTCCTTGGCCGCTGCCTCGTGCTCGAAGTACAGCTCGACGCGCTCGCGCACATCCGGCAGCCGCAGGATCTCGTCGATGGAGTGGTCGCGGCAGTACTTGATCAGGTCCATCATCAGCGCATAGTTGCTGATGCGGAATTCGCGGAAACGACCCAGGCCGGTACGGGCATCCATCAGGAAGTTGAGCAGCACCCAGCCGCTCGGATCAAGGATCTCGCCGCGCGCAAACTGCGCGGCGTCGGCCTTGTCCACCGCCGCCATCATGTCGTCGGCGATCATCGGGAAGCGCTGCTTGCCACCGTAGTAGTCGTACACCACGCGCGCGGCGGACGGTGCCGCGGCGTCGATGATATGGTTCTGCTTGCCGGAGGTGTTGCGCAGGGTTTCGGACAGGTGGTGGTCAAAGGCCAGGTGCGCGGCTTCGACGTATGGCAGGTTGGTGGTGATGTCGCGCTCGGTGATGTCGACCTTGCCGTCCTGCATGTCTTTCGGGTGCACGAATTTGATGTCGTCGATCAGCCCGAGCTCGTTGAGCAACACCGCGCAGACCAGACCATCGAAATCACTGCGCGTCACCAGACGAAACTGTCCTGTTGTCATTTCTGTTTCCCTGCCCTGTTTCCATGAATGATGATTCGATCGGGCCGTCTGCCGCCACGATCAGTGCTGTCGGCAACTGTACCGCAGTCGGCAAGGGCGTGATAGCCCTGCCGGCTTGTCAGCCACTACCCAGCACCGCATAATCCTGACATATTGCTCCGTCCCCGGGCCTTGCCGCTTGAAATCGCGGCCACGGCCGCCATTTCAGCAGACACAGCGCAGTGATTCCGGTGCCGGCCAGTGCAGAACTGCGGCCCGCCTCACCGCCCCCGCAGCAGGTCGGCCGCCGGCCGGACCGCTTTTGAGAGACCAAGAAAGGCACCATGCTGTACGCAATCACAGGCACCGACGCCCCCAATTCCCTCGACAACCGCCTGGCGGCACGGCCGGAACACTTGGCCCGCCTGCAGGCACTGCAGAACGACGGCCGGCTGCTGCTGGCGGGTCCGTTCCCGGCCATCGACAGCAACGATCCCGGCCCGGCCGGCTTCAGCGGCAGCCTGATCGTCGCCGAATTCGACTCGCTGGCCGCAGCCGAGCAATGGGCGAAGGCCGATCCCTATGTCGCCGCCGGCGTCTACGCCAGCGTCAGCGTCAAGCCGTTCCGCAAGGTGCTGCCGGCATGAGCGCCATCATCGAAACCATGCGCCAGCGCCTGGCAGCACTGGCGCCGGAACACCTCGACATCGAGGACGACAGCGCGTCCCATGCCGGCCACGCCGGCGCCAAGAGCGGTGGCCACTACAATGTGCTGATCGTCAGCGCCTGTTTCAGCGGCAAGTCGCGCATCGAGCGGCAACGCATGGTGTACGATGCCCTCGGCGACTTGATGCAGCAGGGCATTCACGCCCTGGCACTCAAAACCCTTACTCCGGACGATCTCTGAAATCCATCCCATGAAGAAATCACTCACTCTCGCGGCCCTGCTGCTGGCTGCCGTCGGCAGCACCCCGAGCCTGGCCGCACCGGTAGCCACCGTCAACGGCAGCGCCATCGACAGCAGCACCCTGGACCAGGCCGTGAAACAGCTCATCGGCAGCAGCAATGGCCAGCTGAAAGACAGCCCGGCGCTGCGCGAAGAAGTGCGCCAGCGCCTGATCAATCGCGAGCTGATCGTGCAGGCTGCCGCCAAGGCCGGCCTCGACAAGAAGCCGGAATTCCAGCAGCAGCTGGCCGAAGCGCGCACCGAATTGCTGCAGCAGGCCTTCTTCCAGCAGCGCCTCAGCACCAGTGCGGTGTCGGACAGCGCGCTGAAGGCGGCCTACCAGCAGTACAGCGCGCGCTTTAACGGCGTGAAGGAAGTCAAAGTCCGCCAGATCATCGTCAACAGCGAAGCCGACGCCAACAGCGTGCTGGCCGAGCTGAAAAAAGGCGCCAAGTTCGAAACCCTGGCCGCCAGCAAGTCCACCCACCAGCCAAGCCGCGAACGCGGTGGCGACCTGGGCTGGGGAAATCTGGCGTCCATGGAACCGCCACTGGCCGCCGCGCTCCAAGCCATTCCCAAAGGCAAGTTCAGCGCCCAGCCGCTGCGCTCCGGCCTCGGCTGGCACCTGTTCAAGGTAGAGGACATCCGCGACGCGAAGCCGCTGCCTTTTGATACCGTCAAGCCGCAGATCGCCCGCGATCTGCAGGACAAAGCGATTAGTGACTCGATCGGCGAATTGCGTCAGAAAGCCAACATTCAATAACCACTGGAAACCCCGATGAACTTCCCTTTGAAAAAAACCCTGATTGCCGTCAGCCTGCTGACCGCCACCGCTTGCGCGTTCGCCACTTCGGTCAATGGCGTTGCCATCAGCCAGCAGCGTATCGATGCCATCACCCGCATGATGGAAGCGCAAGGCCAGAAATCGACGCCGGAAATGGCGCAAATGGTCAAGGATCAGCTGATCACCGCTGAAATCCTGCGTCAGGAAGCCGTGAAGAAGGGCCTGGACAAGTCCGCCGACTACCTCGCCGAAATCGAGAACGCCAAGGCGATGGCACTGGCCAACCGCCTGATCAAGGAACACCTGCGCACCAACCCGGTGACCGACGCCCAGGCCCGTGCCGAGTACGACAAGGTGAAGGCCGAGTTCCCGGAGCGCAAGAGCTTTGACGCCAGCCACATCCTGGTGAAGACCGAAGCCGAAGCCAAGGCCGTGATCGAGGCGCTGAAAAAGGGCAAGCCGTTCGCGCTGCTGGCCAAGGAAAAATCGCTGGATCCGGGTTCCAAGGACAACGGCGGCAGCCTGGGCTGGAACGAGCCGGGCACCTTCGTGGCCCCGTTCTCCGAGGCGATGGTGAAGCTGGCCAAGGGTCAGGTGACCGCCACCCCGGTGAAGACCGATTTCGGCTTCCACGTCATCAAGCTGAACGACGTGAAAGTGGAAGCGGCACCGCCGCTGGAAACCCTGCGTCCGCAGCTGGAGCAGCGTATCCAGTCGCAGCGCGTCGAAGCACTGATCAAGTCGCTGAAGGCCAGCGCCAAGGTTCAGTAACAGGGCACCCTGCCCGAGCATGAAAAAACCGGCTGCTGGCCGGTTTTTTCATGACAGCGCACGCTCGGTTCAGTCATCCCGTTCCACCCAGCCCGGCTCGCGCTTCTCGTTGAAGGCGCGCACGCCTTCCAGCTGTTCCGCACTGCCGATCAGCGCCAGGAACGCCTCTTTTTCTGCTGCCAGCTGTGCGGCCAACGTTTGCGCCGGACTGGCTTCGATCAGCCTTCGTGCGGCACGGATCGCCTGCGGCGACTGCTCACGCACCCGCGCCGCCAGGCTCAGCGCCACGATCTTGGCCAGCCCGCTTTCCACCACCTCTTCCACCAGCCCGATGGCCAGCGCCTTGTCGGCGCTGACGAACTCGCCGCCAAGGATGAGGCGTTTCGCCCACGGCACGCCGACGCGGTCGGTCAGCGCCTTGGTACCGCCGGCACAGGGGATCAGCCCGACACGCGCCTCCGGCAGCCCAAGGCTGGCACCGCGCTCGGCCACGATGTAGTCACAGGCCAGTGCACACTCCAGCCCTCCACCCAACGCGAAGCCGTTCACCGCTGCCACCGTCACGCCGGGATAGTTACGCACCGCGTCAAACGCCAGCGTAAAGGCATCCACCACCTTGCCGGCGGGTGCCGCCGCGTCGTCGCCAAACAGTGCAAGATCGGCACCGGCCGAGAAGTAGCGATCACCGGCACCGGTCAACACCACCGCGCGGATGCCGGCATCGGCCGCCAGCGCACCCATCGCCCCGGCCAGCTCCTGCAACGACTCTATCGTCCACACATTGGCCGGCGGATTGTTGATGGTGACGATGGCCGACTGGCCAAGACGTTCGACAATGATTTTTTGTGTCATGTGGCACTCCTCCGGCCTCGGCAAGACCCAGCTGAAGCGCAATATTCAACAGCGTTATTCACGATGTATACACCGGGGAAATGGCTAATTTTTGAGCATTGGCGCTGTTTTCCAGCTTTAAAAATGGACCAGGTTACTGATATTGCAAGTTTTAGCCGCTCAGACAAGCGGCGGCATAATTTGGTGCCCGACATTCAATAAACAGCATTTACAGATGGCAACCGGTAACAAGTCCCGCGCGTATGCTGGCATGGCTGCTAAACTGGCGGCCATCATTTTGCCCATGTTGTCACCCATGCTGGAAATCAGCCTGCTGTCCCTGTTTCTTGCCGGCCTGCTCGGCGGTGTGCACTGCCTTGGCATGTGCGGCGGCATCGTCACCGCCATTTCGCTGGGCAAGTCGCAAGCGGCGCCGCTGTGGCACCTGTTGTGCTACAACGTTGGCCGCATCAGTAGCTACGTCTGCGCCGGTGCGCTGCTCGGCGGCCTGGCACAGTGGGGGCTGAGCCAGGCGGCGTACCAGCCGTTGCAGACCGCGCTGTTCATCGCGGCCAACCTGCTGCTGATCCTGCTCGGCCTGTACCTGGCCGGCCTGTCCGCCGCCATCACCCGCATCGAGCACCTTGGCCGGCCGCTGTGGCGGTGTCTGCAGCCGCTGACCCGCCGCTACCTGCCGGTGCGCACCGCCCGCCAGGCGCTGCTGGCCGGCGCGATCTGGGGCTGGCTGCCGTGTGGCCTGGTCTACACCGCCAGCATCGCCGCGCTGGCCTCCGGCGGTGCCGGCCAGGGGGCGCTGGTGATGCTGGCCTTCGGTCTCGGCACCCTGCCCAACCTGCTGCTGATGGGGCTGTTTGCCAGCAAGCTGCAGCAGCTGAAACAGCAACGGCCAGTCCGCCTGGTGGCGGGGCTGGCCGTGATGGCACTCGGTAGCTGGCACCTGTGGCTGCTGCTTACATCAACTGGCTGAGCGCGGTCACGTTGCTGCGGAACATTTCCAGATAGCTGCGCGCGCCGGGCTGGCTGGAAAGCGCATCGGAGTACAGCTTGCCGCCGACCTTGACGCCAGCCTCTTTCGCCAACTGGTCAATCAGGCGCCGGTCGGACATGTTCTCGATGAACACCGCCTTCACCTGTTCCTTTTTCACCTGCCGGATCAGCTGCGCCACCGACTTGGCCGAGGCCTCGGCGTCGGTGCTCACCCCTTGCGGCGCCATGAAGCGGATCGCGTAGCGCTGGCCGAGGTAGGCAAAGGCGTCGTGCGAGGTCAGCACCTTGCGCCGCGCCGCCGGCACCGCGGCAAACTGCTTGCCGGCCCAGCTGTCCAGCTCCTGCAGCCGCGCCTTGTAGGCGGCGGCGCGCTCGCGGTAGTACGCGGCACCGGCGGCATCGGCGCGGCTGAGGCCGGCGGCGATATTGTCGACATAACGCAGCACGTGCTGCGGGTTGTGCCAGGCGTGCGGATCGACACGGCCGTGGTCGTGACCGTGCTCATCATGGCCATGTTCGTCATGGCCGTGCTCGTCTTCCGCCACCGCCAGCGGCTTGATGCCGTTAGCGGCGGTCACGGTCACGCCCTTGAAGTTGGCCGACTTGTTCAGGCGGTTGATCCAGCCCTCGAAGCCGAGGCCGTTGACCACGAACACCTTGGCTTCGGCCAGCTTCTTGACGTCGGCCGGCTTGGGCTGGAACACGTGGGCGTCCTGGTCGGCGCCGACCAGCGACACCACGCTGACGCGCTCGCCGCCGACTTCACGGGTGATGTCGGCCATGATGCTGAAGCTGGCGACCACCGGCAGGTTGGCCCACGCCACCAGCGGCGACAACAGCAGGCTGCTCACAATAATTTTCCGTACGTTCACGCGCTCAACTCTCCAAATGACGTTGCCGCAGCAGGCGGGGCAACACGCCGCCCTGCGGGGCAACAAACAGCGAAACGATATAGAACAGGCCGGCCAGCAGGATGATGCACGGCCCGGACGGCAGCTCGACGTGATAGGACAGCAGCAGCCCGCCCATACCCGCCAGCGCGGCGATCAGGAAGGCCGCCAGCAGCATGCCGCCGACGGTGGCCGCCCACAGCCGCGAGCAGATCGCCGGCAGCATCATCAGCCCCACCGACATCAGCGTGCCCAGCGCCTGGAAGCCGGACACCAGGTTCAGCACCACCAGCAGCAGGAACAGCAGGTGCCACACGCTGCCGTGGCCGCCGACCGCGCGCAGGAACACCGGATCGAGGCTTTCCAGCAGCAGCGGGCGATAGATCACCGCCAAGGTCAGCAGCGTCACGCTGGCGACGCTGGCCACCAGCAGCAGCGCGGCGTCGTCCACCGCCAGCACCGAACCAAACAGCAGGTGCATCAGATCGACATTGCTGCCGCTGCTGGACACCAGCAGCACGCCGATGGCCAGCGACAGCAGGTAGAAGGCGGCAAAGCTCGCGTCTTCCTTGATCTCGGTAAAGCGCGTCGCGAGTCCAGCAAAACCGGCCACCAGCACGCCGGCGACAAAACCACCGAGGCTCATCGCCGGCAGGCTCAGGCCGGCGATGAGGAAGCCGACCGCGGCGCCGGGCAGCACCGCGTGGCTCATCGCGTCGCCGACCAGGCTCATGCGCCGCATCACCAGGAACAGGCCGACCGGCGCGCTGCCCAGCGCCAGCGCCAGGCACGCCACCAGCGCGCGGCGCATGAAGGCGAATTCGACAAAGGGTGCCAGCACCCATTGGTACAGGAAATCGATCACTGAGTTACTCCATCCACGCGGCACACCGGGGCATTGGCCGACCAGTGCGCCGCGGTGTCGCTGGCGCGGCGCAGCTTGTCCGCGGTCAGCACCTCGGCAGTGTCGCCCCAGGCGATCACCTCGCGCGCCATCAGCAGCGTCTGCGGGAAGTGCTCGCGCACCTGCTGCTCGTCGTGCAGCACCGCGATCACGGTGCGCCCTTCCGCCTTCCAGCGTTCAACCAGCGCCAGCAGGTCGGCTGTGGTAGCCGCGTCGACAGCGTTGAACGGCTCGTCGAGCAGAATCAGCGGCGCGTCCTGCACCAGGATGCGGGCGAACAGCACGCGCTGGAACTGGCCGCTGGACAGCGCGGCAATCGGGCGGGTGGCGAAGTCTTCCAGACCGACGGTCACCAGCGCGTTCCACGACGCATCGTCATCGTTGCGGCCAACCTTGCCGAACAGGCCGCTGCGCTGCCAGTGGCCGCTGGACACCAGGTCGATCACCGACACCGGCAGCGAACGGTCGATTTCCGACTGCTGCGGCAGATAGGCCAGATCGCGGCGCGCCACGCCGCGCATCAGCACGCGACCGGCATCCGGCTTCAGCGCGCCCATGATGGCTTTCAGCAGGGTGCTCTTGCCGGCGCCGTTGGGGCCGAAGATCGCCGTGGCCTGGCCATCGGCAAAGCTGCCACTGACGTGGTGCACGGCGGGGTGGCGACGGTAGGACACCGTCAGGTTTTCCAGCCGGATCATGCCACCTCCTGCAGTGCCCAGAGCACCAGCAGCCACAGCGCGGCCAGCGGCAGCGCGGCCAGCAGCAGGCGCTGGCCGGCGGACAGCGACAGCAGGCGCCAGCGCGGCAGGTGCGAGGTCTCGCCGGTGGCGTGCGGGTGCGGATGGGAGTGCGCATGTACGGCGCCGTGCGCGTGATCGTGCGCATGGTGCTCGTGCTGACGGGAAGGTGCCATGCCGCTCATGCCCCGTTCCCGCTGCCTGCCGGCAGCACGCAGGCCTGGATGGCGGCTTCCAGCGCGTCGGCATTGATGCGGCTGCCGATCACCTCGAAGCGGCTGTCGCGGCGCCACGCCACCTGGTTGGCCGCCCACTGCCCTTCGGTCCAGTTCAGCCACAGCCAGGTGTCCAGCACGCGGAACACGCCCTTGGCGCGTACCAGACCGTCGACCAGTTGCGGCAGGTTGTCGAACAGGTCGGTCAGTACCTCGCCGGAGAACTCCGCGTCCGGCGCGAAGGTCCAGCCCTGCGACTGCCAGCCAGAGGCGTCGCCCGGTCGTACCGCCGGCCGGTAGCGCGACTTGTTCTGCACCGCGGCATTCAGCCACGCCGGATCGGCGGCACCATCGCTGATCTCGGCGATCAGCGACTTGGGCGGAAACAGCGCGGCGGCCTTGTCGCGGTAGGCGGCCAACGTTGGCGCGTCGGCAAGGTCGCACTTGGTGGCCAGCAGCACGTCGGCAATCATCACCTGGTCGCGGTACAGAGGCTGGCGGAAGTAGTCGTTGTTGGCGAACTGGCGCGGATCGACCAGCGTCATCACCGCACCCACTTCCAGCGCCTTGCCCAATGGCTCGGCACGCAGCTCGTCGATCAGCCCGGCAGCGTGGGCGAGGCCGCTGGCCTCGATGATCAGCCGGTCCGGCTTCTCGCGGCGCAACAGGTTGGCGACGGTAACCGTCATCTGCGGCCCGGCGACGCAGCACAGGCAGCCACCGGCGATCTCGGCCACCGGCAGCTCGCCGTTGTCCAGCACCGCGCCGTCGATGCCGATCTCGCCGAACTCGTTGACGATGATCGCCCATTTTTCATGTTGCGGTCGCTGCGCGATCAGGTGGCGCAGCGTCGTGGTCTTGCCCACCCCGAGAAAGCCGGTGAGCACGTTGACGGTGGTTTTTTTCATACTCGACATGCCTGGCACAGTCCGGTCAGTAATAGGTTTTGTTGCGCGATGGCAAAGCCCTGCGCTGCCGCCTGCTGTCGCAGCGTGTCCAGCGCCGGCGCCGCTTCCAGCTCGTTGACGCTACCGCAGGCGGTGCACACCAGGATCAGCCCTTCGTGGCAGCAGCCGACGTGACTGCACACGATATAACCGTTGAGCGCGTCGACCTTGTGCAGCAGGCCGGCTTCCACCAGGAAATCCAGCGCCCGGTACACCGTCGGCGGGGCGGCGATGCCGCGCTCGCGCTGCAGGTCGGCCAGCACCTGATAGGCCTTGACCACGCCTTCGTGCGCCAGCACCAGCTCCAGCACCTGACGGCGCAGCGCGGTCAGCTTCACGCCCTGCTGCTGACACTGCCGGTCGGCAGCGGCAATAAAGCCTGCTTTATCCATGACAAGTCACCGGGTTCAAGGAATGTGAGGAACAGATAGTAACGATTTTCAAATGTTACTATATAACAGCACCATTAACAACTGTTAACTGCCTGCCGTCTTGACCGCAGCCATGCCGTGGTAAGCTCCCGGCATTGATTGTCCATCCCCAAGGAGTCATGCAGATGAAACCGCTATTGCTTGCCGCTGCGTCCTGTACCGTACTGCTGAACCCGGCTTTTGCCGCCGACCCGGTCGCCCAGCGCCAGGAAATCTTCAAGCAGTACAAGCAAACCGTCGCCACCATGGCCAAGACCGTGAAGGGTGAAACGCCGTACAACAAGAACGAATTCGCCAAGCTGGCCGCGCATCTGGATGCGCTGGCACAGCAGCCGTGGCAGCACTTCCCGGCCGGCAGCGACAAGGGCAAGAGTGAGGCGCGGGCCAAGATATGGAGCAAGCCACAAGACTGGAAGGCCGCCATTGCCCAGCACAAGACCGAGACCGCCAAGCTGAAGCAGACCGCTGCCGGCGGTGACCTCGCCGCGATCAAGGCACAGTTCGGCGCCACCCAGAAAACCTGCAAGACCTGCCACGACAGCTTCCGCAACGATTGAGCCTGGCCCACTGCCACCACGTTCAGCCCCGGACGGGGCTGAACTTTTCTGGCGCGCGGTATCCTAAAGTCCGTCGCCACCCGCATCAAGATCATGAAAAAAATTCTCCTGCTTGCCACCCTCGCCCTCCTTGCCACCACCAGCCAGGCCGGTCCCGGTGAAGACCGCCAGAAAGCCTTCAAACAGGTATTGCGCAGCTTTGAACCGATGGGCGTGATGCTGCGCGGCAGCGGCTATCGCAAGGATGCGTTCATCAGGCACGCCGACGCGCTGAAGGCGGTCGCCGCGGCACCATTCGGCCAGTTCAAGCCGGGCACCATCGACAACGTCAGCCGCGCCAAGCCGGCGATCTGGAGCGAACCGGCAAAATGGAAGGCGGAACAGGACAAGTTCCTGCTTGCGGTTGACCGGCTGCAGCAAACCGCGCGCGGCGGCGACCTCGCCGCCATCCGCCGCGACTACGGCGCCGTGGCCGCCAGCTGCAAGGCCTGTCACGACAGCTTCCGCGGCTCGATGCGCTAAGCCGCCGGAAACAAAAACCGCCAGCCGAATCCATATCCGGCTGGCGGTTTTCCATTTCCGGAGGGGCTCAGGCGGCCACGCTGGCCGCCAGCCACGACACGCCGCCGAACACCAGCAGCGCCGCCAGCAGCAACAATACCGGCGCCAGCCACGGCGGCGCAAAGCGCAAGGGCGCAGCATCAGCCGGCAACGCCTTCATCCCGCTCAGCATCGGGCGCACCAGATCGGTGTTGCGGCCAACCTTGTAGAACGCCACCGCCAGCACGTGCATCACCGCCAGCAGCAGCAGCACGTCGAACCAGTCCTTGTGCCAGCCGGTGACCTGTTCGGCCAGCTCGTCATTGCCCAGCAATGCCTTCAGCGGGCCATCGTAGAGGTAGCTGTTGACGTCGGCGGCAAACAGCCCCAGCCCGGTCTGCAGCAACAGCGCCAGCAGCAGCACCAGCACCATCCAGCCACCCAGCGGGTTATGCCCCGGCTGCGCCGTTACCGGCAGCTGTCCGGCCAGATAGGCGCGGATGCGCGCCGGCCCGGCAAGAAAATTGCCGAAGCGCGCCGTCTGACTGCCGCACAGCCCCCACAGCACGCGGAACAGCAGCAGCGCCAGCATCAGCATGCCAAGGCGCAGATGCCATTCCATCCAGTCGCCGCCCTGCTCCGCACTAAACCACAGCCCGGCAAATACTGCTGCCAGTGTCCAGTGAAACAGCCGTGTCGGCACATCCCACACCTTGATCATCCTGCTCATGTCTGCAGCATCCTTTCCCGTTTGCACTGCCGATAGCCGGGCCCGGCATTGCTCACCCAAGCCAGGCCGCCACCAGAGCGCACGTTACGAAGCGTCATTTTCGGTTAAAATCGCCATCTTTTGTTGCAACGCCAACAGGCGCAATCGTCAACGCGCGGCCCACGGCCCGCGTCCTGCTCATGTGGAGAAGAAATACATGCACCAGTCCAGCCTTATCCAGGAACTGCAAGCTCGCGGCCTGATCGCCCAGCAAACCGACGCGGCGGCACTCGACGAACTGCTGGCTAAGGAAAGTGTGACCTTGTATTGCGGCTTCGACCCGACCGCCGACAGCCTCCACCTCGGCCACCTGGTACCGGTGCTGGTACTGCGCCGCTTCCAGCAGGCCGGCCACCGCCCGATCGCCCTCGTCGGCGGCGCCACCGGCATGATCGGCGACCCGAGCTTCAAGGCCACTGAGCGCAAGCTGAACACCCCGGACGTGATCGCCGGCTGGGTCGACAAGATCCGCGGCCAGGTGTCGCCGTTCCTGAGCTTCGAAGGCGACAACGCCGCGATCATGGCCAACAATTACGACTGGTTTGGCGGCATGGGCGCGCTGGAGTTCCTGCGCGACATCGGCAAGCACTTCTCGGTCAACCAGATGATCAAGAAGGAATCGGTGCAGCAGCGCATCAGCCGCGAAGACCAGGGCATCAGCTACACCGAGTTCAGCTACAGCCTGCTGCAGGGCTACGACTTCACCGAGCTGAACCGCCGCCACGGCTGCAAGCTGCAGATCGGCGGCTCCGACCAGTGGGGCAACATCACCGCCGGCACCGACCTCACCCGCCGCATCAACCAGCAACACGTGTTCGGCCTGACCCTGCCGCTGGTGACCAAGGCCGACGGCACCAAGTTCGGCAAGACCGAAGGTGGTGCCATCTGGCTGGACGCCAGCAAGACCAGCCCGTACGCGTTCTACCAGTTCTGGCTCAATACCGCCGACGCCGACGTGTACAAGTTCCTGCGCTACTTCTCCTTCCTGTCGGTGGCCGAGATCGCCGCCATCGAGGAACAGGACAAGGCCAGCGGCAGCAAGCCGCAAGCGCAGCGCATCCTGGCGGAACAGGTCACCGCGCTGGTACACGGCCAGGACGCCGTGGCCGCAGCGCAGCGCATCAGCGCCAGCCTGTTCTCCGGCAGCCTGCACGAGCTGACCGCGTCCGACTTCGCGCAGCTGGCACAGGACGGCATGCCCAGCCTGCAACTGCCACGCGACAGCAGCGGCCTGATCGACGCACTGGTCGCCGGCGGCCTGGCCAAGTCGAAATCGGAAGCGCGCACCTTCATCCAGAGCGGCGCCGTCAGCGTCAACGGCAACAAGATCGACAGCCTTGAGCACCAGATCGGCGACGGCGAGCGCCTGTTCGGCCAATACAGCCTGCTCAAGCGCGGCAAGAAGCACCACACCCTGCTCTGCTGGCAATAAACACTGCGGCCAACGTTGGCCGCAATGCCGCCGACAGCCATGCCTTTGCATGGCTGTTTTCATTACTGCCAGGCACACCGGGGAAACCAACCATCCGTACCCGTTATCGCCGGCACGACAGCATGGCTGCCGTATCCGCACACGACGGTCAACGCCATGCACTGCCCCAAGGTTGGCCGCATCAGCCAAGGCTGACGCGCAGCTCCCGTTCACCGTCGATCTCTACATCGTGGTAATGCAGCAAGCCCGGCACGCCGGCCGGCAGCGCCTCGTCCAGCGGCCTGCCCTGCAGCAGCGCCAGTGCCGGCCGCACCACCGCTGCCAGCAAGGCCTCGCTGCCGTCCAGCGCCGCCAGCTGCAGCGTATAGGTCCACTCTGCACCGAAGTGGGATTCGCTCTCTTCCCACCACAGCAGGCGGTTGCCGCGGTTTTCCCACGGCTGCCACGCGCTGGCCGGAAAGCCGACAAAGGCGTCGTACTCGAAGGCAAACTCGCAGGCCCAGTGTGCCACGTGCAGCACAGCGCCCGCCGGTGTGCCATCCTGTTGCAACGGCACGCCGTCACCGGCAAGGCTGACCTGGTAATTGAGCCAGCCGCCGATGAATTCCTTCCTTTTCTTGTTGCGCACGATCAGCGGCAGGCTGCTTGCCAGCGCCACCCGCCCCAGCGCCGGCACTTGCTGCACGCTCTCCTCGACACTGCCCAGCTTGTGGCACAGCCTGGCCGCGCCGAGCACCTCGCCCAGCAGCGCATCCAGCTGCTGTTGCAGCGCCTTGGCGTGACGCCATTGTTCGTTACTGATGGCCGCGGCCTGGGCGTCATGGTTCATGCGATGGTGTCCTTGTGTTGCGGAATCGAAAACAACAACGGCGCCCACTGGCGCCGTTATCGGAGGGTTGCGGCCAACCTTAGAGCATCTTCACGATCTCGCGAGCTCACGCGAGACAAGGCGAAAACGGCTGAGGAAGCGGCGTTTATCCAGAAATAAACAAGCATTCCGAAGCCGTTTTTAACGCGGCATCGCCCCCGTTGCGATCAAGTCGCAGCAGATCGTGACAGGCCCTTACACGCCGGCCTCGTGGGCCTGTACGTCAGCGTGATAGCTGGAACGCACCATGGCACCGACGGCGGCGTGCTTGAAGCCCATTTCGTAGGCACGGGTTTCGTACTGCTTGAACACGTCCGGATGCACGTAGCGCAGCACCGGCAGGTGGCCATCGGTCGGTTGCAGGTACTGGCCGATGGTGAGCATGTCGATGTCGTGCGCGCGCATGTCGGCCATCACTTCATACACTTCCTCATCGGTTTCGCCGAGGCCGACCATGATGCCGGACTTGGTACGCACTTCCGGATTGCGTGCCTTGTACTCTTTCAGCAGCGTCAGCGAGTGCTGGTAGTCGGAGCCGGGACGGGCCTGCTTGTACAGACGCGGTGCAGTTTCCAGGTTGTGGTTCATCACGTCCGGCCGTGTGGCGCTGAGGATATCCAGTGCGATGTCGAGGCGACCGCGGAAATCCGGCACCAGCACCTCGATCTGGGTGCCCGGCGACTGCTTGCGCACTTCGCTGATGCAGTCGGCAAAGTGCTGGGCACCGCCGTCGCGCAGGTCGTCGCGGTCCACCGAGGTAATCACCACATACTTGAGCCGCATCGCTGCCACGCTGTCGGCCAGATGCCGGGGTTCGTCCGGATTCAGCGGATTGGGGCGGCCGTGGCCGACATCGCAGAACGGGCAGCGGCGGGTGCAGATGTCGCCCATGATCATGAAGGTGGCTGTGCCCTTGCTGAAGCACTCGCCGATGTTCGGGCAGGTCGCCTCTTCACAGACGGTGTGCAGCTTCTGCTCGCGCAGGATCTGCTTGATTTCGTTGAAACGCTGGCCATTGGGCAGCTTGGCGCGAATCCACTCCGGCTTTTTGAGCTTTTCGTCCAGCGGCACGATCTTGATCGGAATGCGTGCCGTCTTGTCAGCGCCCTTGTGTTTTACGCCAACCTGGTTTTCCAGTTTCATGCTGTCTCCTTCATCACCGTCAGGTGTCGCTCCAGCTGCGGCAGCAGCCGTTCGGCGGCTTGCGCAACGGTCAGCGCAACGCCTTGGTCTTTGATTTGCGTGACCTTGAGGCCGGCATAGCCGCAAGGGTTGATCCAGCTGAACGGCGTCAGGTCCATGTCCACATTCAGGCTCAGCCCGTGGTAGACGGCGCCGTTCTTGATGCGCAGGCCCAGCGACGCGATCTTCTCGCCGCCGACATAGACGCCGGGGGCGTTGACATCGCCATAGGCAGCAATGCCCAGTTCGCCCAGCATGTCGATGATCGCCTGTTCGATGCGGCGCACCAGCTCGCGCACGCCGATGCCCATGCGCTTGAAGTCGATCAGCAGGTAGACCACCAGCTGGCCGGGGCCATGATAGGTGACTTGGCCGCCGCGATCGCACTTCACCACCTCGATGCTGCCGGGCATGATCAGGTGTTCCGGCTTGCCGGCAAGACCGAGGGTGTACACCGGCGGGTGCTCGACGCACCATAGCTCGTCCGGCGTTGCTGGCGTGCGGCTGTCGGTAAAGGCCTGCATGGCCTGCCAGATGGGTGTGTAGTCGGCCAGACCCAGTTGTTTGACGAGGCGGCTCATGGCTTACAGCGCAAACTTGACGAGGGTGTGGCTGGACAGTGCGCGGTAGATGTCGTCCAGCTGTTCGCGCGACATCGCGGTCACGGTGACGGTCAGCGACACGTAACGGCCGCTGGAGCTGTCACGCGCCACGATGTCGGTGATGTCCAGATCCGGTGCGTGCAGGCGCACCACTTCGAAAATGGTGGGGTGGAAATCCGGATGCCGCTCACCCATCACCTTGATCGGGAAGCGGCACGGAAACTCCATCAACTCTTTCTGCTGTTCACTCATTGCTCTGTACTCGAATATTGCGGATGCCAGGATTGGCCGCCACCGGTTGCGGCCAACCTTGCCGGTGTTTTACCAGCCCAGCCACAGCTTGATGCTGTCCCACAGGCGGCTGAAGAAGCCGCCCTCTTCCACCGCCTTCAAGGCCTGCACCGGGCGCTCCAGCAAGACTTTGCCGTCCAGCGACAAGGTCAGCTTGCCGACTTCCTGGCCCTGCCTGATTGGCGCGATCACCGGCTGCAGTGTCTTCATTTCTGCCTTCAGGCGGCTGCTTGCGCCCTTGGCAACGGTGATGTGCACGTCGCGATCAAAACCGATGGCAAGCTCCGAGGCGGCGCCCTTGTACACCGGCAGCTTCGAGACGGCTTGTCCGGCAGTATACAATTTGGGCGTTTCGAAAAACTGCAAGCCGTAGTTGAGCAATTTCGAGCTTTCCACCGCACGTGCCTCCGGGCTGGCAGTGCCGACCACCACCGACAGCACGCGGCGGCCGTCGCGGCGGCTGGAGGCGATCAGATTATAACCGGCGCCCTCGGTGTGGCCGGTCTTCATGCCGTCCACATTCGGATCGCGGTACAGCAGCAGGTTGCGGTTAGGCTGGGCGATGTTGTTATAGGTGAACGACTTGATCGAGTAAGTCGGATAGTACTGCGGGAAATCGCGGATGATCGCCGCCGACAGTGTTGCCAGGTCACGCACCGAGGTAAAGTGCTCGGGGTCCGGCAGGCCGGTGGAATTCTTGAAACTGGTGGCCTTCATGCCCAGGCGTCTGGCCTCGGCAGTCATCATCTGCGCGAACACCTGCTCGCTGCCGGCAATGGCTTCGGCCAGCGTTACGCAGGCATCGTTGCCGGACTGCACGATCATGCCCTTGATCAGGTTGTCGACCGTGACCGGCACTTTCGGGTCGAGGAACATGCGCGAGCCTTCCTGCTTCCAGCCCACCGGCGATACGGTCAGCGTCTGCTCCAGCGTCAGGCGTTTTTCCTTCAGTGCCTTGAAGGTGAGATAGGCCGTCATCAGCTTGGTCAGCGAGGCGGGTTCGACACGCAGGTCCGGGTCACGGGCCGCAATGATCTGGCCACTCTGATAGTCCATCAGGAAATACGCCTTGCCCGCGATTTCCGGGACCGGCGGCACAAAGGCAGTGCTGGCCTGGGCCAGCGTGGAGAGCGACAGGGCGGCGACAAGCAGGGCAGAGGTAATCTTTTTCATCAGCGACAAAACGGGATTTAGGGTGGGTTCAAGGCAAAGCAGGCGGGGATTATACACCCAAGCCCGCGCTTCATTCGCGCCGCGACGCAGGTTTTTCTTTACAAAACAAGCCTGCGCGCCGCGCCGACCGCCGCCGCAATGCAGCAATCTTTGCCTTACGGCGCTTTTCGCTGGCACTTGGTTCCTGTTAATCTGGTGATTCACAAAATAAAGACATCATCCGGACACCGATCACCATGCCGCATCCCAAGGACTATCTAGAACGCATTCTTACTTCCAACGTCTACGACGTGGCCATCGAGAGCCCGCTGGACGTGGCGGCCAACCTTGGCCGCCGCACCGGCAACACCATTCTGCTCAAGCGCGAAGACTTGCAGCCGGTGTTCTCGTTCAAGCTGCGCGGCGCCTACAACAAGATGTCCAAGCTGACGCCGGAACAGCTAGCCCGCGGCGTGATTACCGCCAGCGCCGGCAACCACGCGCAGGGCGTGGCACTGTCGGCGCAGCGCATCGGCTGTGAAGCCACCATCGTGATGCCGGTCACCACCCCGCAGGTGAAGATCGACGGCGTCACCCGCCGTGGCGGCAAGGTGGTACTGGCCGGCGAATCGTTCAGCGATGCCTACCAGCACACTATGAAACTGGTGGCCGAAAACGGCATGACCTACATCCCGCCATTCGACGATCCGGACGTGATCGCCGGCCAGGGCACCATCGGCATGGAGATCCTGCGCCAGCACCCCGGCCCGATCGACGCGGTGTTCGTCGCCATCGGCGGTGGTGGCCTGGCCGCCGGCGTGGCCAGCTACATCAAGCGCCTGAAGCCGGAAATCAAGATCATCGGCGTGCAGCCGGTCGATTCCGACGCCATGAAGCAGTCGATCGAGGCCGGCCACCGCGTCGAACTGAAGGACGTCGGTCTGTTCGCCGACGGCGTGGCGGTAAAGTTGGTGGGCGAGGAAACCTTCCGCATCTGCCGCGAACTGCTGGACGAGATCATGCTGGTCGATACCGACGCCATCTGCGCCGCGATCAAGGACATCTTCGAGGACACCCGCTCCATCACCGAGCCGGCCGGCGCGCTGGCGGTGGCGGCGGTCAAGACCTATATCGAGCGCGAAGGCTGCAGCGGCAAGACCTTTGTCGCCATCAACTGCGGCGCCAACATGAACTTCGACCGCCTGCGCCACGTGTCGGAGCGCTCGGAGCTGGGCGAGCGGCGCGAGGCGGTGATCGCGGTCACCATCCCGGAGAAGCCGGGCAGCTTCAAGAAGTTCTGCAGCGTGGTCGGCAACCGCAACATTACCGAGTTCAACTACCGCTTCGCCGATCCGAGTATCGCCCACGTGTTCGTCGGCGTGCAGATCACCGGGCGTGAGGACGTTGGCCGCATCGTGGCCGACCTGCAGAGCAACGAACTGGACGGGCTGGACCTCACCGACAACGAGCTGGCCAAGCTGCACATCCGCCACTTGGTCGGCGGCCACGCGCCGCAGCTGAAGGACGAGCGCGTGTTCCGCTTCGAGTTCCCGGAGCGTCCGGGCGCACTGATGCGCTTCCTGGAGGCGATGCACACCAACTGGAACATCAGCCTGTTCCACTACCGCAACCACGGCGCCGACTACGCCCGCGTGCTGGTCGGCATCCAGGTGCCCAGCGAGGACAATGCCGCGTTCCAGCAATTCCTCGACAGCCTCGGTTACCCGTGCGTGGAAGAAACCAACAACCCGGCGTACAAGCTGTTCCTCGGCAAGACCGTCCGCTGAACCGCCCCGCCCACCTGCGGCCAACCTTGCCTCAAGATTGGCCGCAAGCCATTACCGGAGATCGCAGCAATCATGATCAAGGCCGTACTGTTTGACCTTGACGGCACCCTGGCCGACACCGCCCGCGACCTGGGCGCCGCCCTCAACCGCCTGCTGGCCGAAGAAGGCCTGCCGCCGCAACCGTACGAAGCGGTGCGCCCGATCGCCAGCCACGGCGCGCGCGGTCTGGTCAGCCTCGGCTTCGGCATCGACAAGAGCCACCCGCGTTTCGAAGAATACCGGTTGCGCTTCCTGGACCTGTACGAGCACAGCTTTGCCGACGAAACGGTGCTGTTCGACGACATCAACGCGCTGCTGCGCGAGATCGACGCCCGCGGCCTGAAGTGGGGCATCGTCACCAACAAGCCGATGCGCTTCACCGACCGGCTGGTGCCGGCACTGCCGTTCGCGGTGACGCCGGCAGTGGTGGTCAGCGGCGATACCGTCGGCGTCGCCAAGCCGGACCCGGCGCCGATGCTGCACGCGGCGCAGCAGATCGACATCGCACCGGAGCATTGTCTTTATGTCGGCGATGCCGAGCGCGACATCCAGGCCGGCCGCGCGGTGGGCATGAAAACGGTGCTGGTCAACTGGGGCTACATCGCCGACAGCGACGACCCGGCCAGCTGGCAGGCCGACATCACCATCGACCAGCCACTGGCACTGCTGCCCCACCTGTCCTGACACAACAAGGTCGCAAGGCCATGACGGCATTGCGGCCAACCTTGCGTGCTCACCACCAGCACCACGCCCTGCCCGCCCTCAGGCTGGCGCCAACGGTGGCAATATCCGGCTGACGCCAAGGGTGCAAAGGACAATGGTTGCCACGAATCCGGCCAGGAACCAGGGGAAAGGCAGAATGCCATAAGCCAGCGGCTTGGCGACCCCCAGGAAGGTGCCGTAAAGCAGGCTGCCACTGGAAATGCCGAACAGCAGGTTGCGCCGCGTCGCCGAAGCACTGCGGGAAGACCTCCGGATTGCATAGGAAGCAGCTGCCCATAGCACAACCAGGCTGACCTTAGTCCACAGCTTGGGATTGTTCAGGTATTCGGCGAGGCTGCTCAGATAGATGCCGGCACCGATCAGGATGGCGCCAGAGATCCAGAGATGGGTCTCGCCCCAGTTGAACACATGCCGCCAGAACGGATGGCTGTTTTCCTCGCCGCGCAAGGCACGGGCAAAATGGAATATCGCCATCATGGCCGCCACGGTAGCCATGACATGGTAGAAAGCGGCCAACACTACAATCAATTTTCCTGTCATGTTCACGCCACCAGTACCCAATGGTTATCGAGCGCCATCGGCTTGGGCCAAGGCAGAAATACCGGCTTGGCCGCAATATGCCAGCGTACCAGTCCGGCCGCCGTTGCCAGCAACACTCCCCCCCCCGGATTGGGACCATGCCAGTCTGCCAGCGCGTAGGACTCCTCCATTTCGACAATAGTCAGCAACTTGTCAGGCTCGCCGGGATGCCAGAGTTTTGCCACGCCACCCTTGTTGCTGGACAGCACAAAACCGCCGTTATAGGCAGCAACGATATCTCCGGCATAGCCGTGGCCGTCGTTGTCGCGGGTTGGCGTGCGCAGCGTATCGCCATCAAAAACCGCCAGGTTGGGCGCCGCAGCACGAAGCTCTGCACTGTCATGCTCCGCCTGCATCGCAATGCCAAGATATGTCTTGTCCGACTCCGGTGAACGGCTCCAGGCCAGATGGCGCAGGCTGAGGCGCTGGTCATCCAGTTTCCACAGGCCCAGCTGACGGCCACTGCGGCCGTCCAGCCTGACCAGCGAGGAGTCCATGCGCTGCAAATCATGTTTCTTGTCTGCCAGCGTGCGCCGCACACCACCATTGGCCACCACCAGATTGCCTGCATCATCAAGTAGCGCCTGGTGCGGTTCGATACCGCCGCTGGCCCATTCGTCCAGCTTTTTCAGGCTGTGACGGTCGCGTACACCGATGCGGCCCTGATCGTTCTTGTAGTCGATCTCGGTGGTGTAAAGGAATTCACTGCCAACGGCGATATGGCCGCTCAGCCGCACGGAGGCCGACTCGGCGCTCACATCAACTTGCTGCAGCACCTTGCCGTTGCCATCGCAGCGCAACAACCAGGTACCAGGACGCAAGCCGTTGACCAGCAAGCCGCCGCCTGCCTCGGGCACCAGCCCGTGCGGCCGCCCCGGCAGCGCCACCTGATAGCGGATATCCAGGGTTTTACGCTCCCAGTCTGCGGCCAGCACCCCGGCATAGTAAGCATCGCCCGTATTGGGGCCGCGCCAGGCGGCACCGATAAGGGTTTTTTGCTGTTCTTGATCGCTGGAGCCTGCTGCAAGAGCGGCATGCGGCAGGATGCCGAGTGCGGCAAGGGAGAGCAGGAAGCGGCGGCGGCTGAGTTCAATATTCATGTCAAAAAGTGGCAAGCCATGCAATGGTTTAGAAAAAAGAACTGTAAATCATTCTCATTGTGATTATCCTTGACAAACATCAAGGATGCCAACCCGCCATTGCGGCTGCGACCATGCCGAACGGGTTATCTGGCGCCCCGCGTCCCTGCCGCAACCGCGCGTTTTACCGTGCCTTTGCCGGCCGGGGCTGGCCGAAAAAAAATAGCCACCCCGCAGGGTGGCAAAAACACAAACGCCTTGGGAGAGTTGCGTCCGTCTTACTTCATGGTGGGCATCGCGAATTCGGCGCCGGCGCGGATGCCGGTCGGCCAGCGGCTGGTGACCGCCTTCATGCGGGTATAGAAGCGCACCCCTTCCGGGCCGTGCATGTGATGGTCGCCGAACAGCGACGCTTTCCAGCCGCCGAAGCTGTGGAACGCCATCGGCACCGGCAGCGGCACGTTGATGCCGACCATGCCGACCTGGATGCGGTGCACGAATTCGCGTGCCGAATCGCCGTCGCGGGTAAAGATGGCGGTGCCGTTGCCGAAGGCGTGGTTGTTGATCATCTGCACCGCCTCGTTGAAGCTGTCGACGCGCACCACGCACAGCACCGGCCCGAAGATTTCTTCCTGGTAGACGACCATGTCGGTGCTGACGTTGTCGAACAGGCAGCCGCCGAGGAAGAAACCGTCCTCGCAGCCCGGCACGGAGAGGCCACGGCCGTCCACCACCAGGCGGGCGCCCTCTTCCACGCCGCGGGCGATATAGCCACTGACCTTGTCGAGATGGGTGCGTGTCACCAGCGGGCCCATTTCCGACTGCGGATCGTTGCCTGGGCCGACTTTCAGAGTCTTGAGGCGAGTCGCCAGTTTTTCCACCAGCGCGTCGGCGACATTGCCGACCGCCACCGCCACCGAGATCGCCATGCAGCGCTCGCCGGCGGAGCCGTAGGCGGCGCCCATCAGCGCGTCCACGGTCTGTTCCAGATCGGCGTCCGGCATCACCACCATGTGGTTCTTGGCGCCGCCCAGTGCCTGCACGCGCTTGCCGTGGCGGGCGCCGGTTTCGTAGATGTACTGCGCGATCGGGGTGGAGCCAACGAAGCTCACCGCCGCCACGTCCGGGTGGGTCAGCAGGCCGTCCACCGCCAGCTTGTCGCCCTGCAGCACGCCGAACACGCCGTCCGGCAGGCCGGCTTCTTTCAGCAGCTCGGCAATCAGCAGCGCCGCCGACGGGTCACGCTCGGACGGCTTCAGGATGAAGCAGTTACCGCAGGCCAGCGCCACCGGGAACATCCACATCGGTACCATGGCCGGGAAGTTGAACGGGGTGATGCCGGCAACCACGCCCAGCGGCTGGCGCATGCTCCAGGCGTCGATGCCGCGGCCAACCTGTTCGGTGTACTCACCCTTCAGCAGCTGCGGAATGCCGCAGGCGAACTCCACCACTTCCAGGCCACGGGCGACCTCACCCAGCGCGTCGGAATGCACCTTGCCATGTTCACTTGAAATGATGGCCGCCAGCTCGTCCTGCCGCGCTTCCAGCAATTCCTTGAACTTGAACATGATGCGGGCGCGGCGATGCGGTGCGGTTTCGCTCCAGGCCGGAAAAGCGGCCTTGGCGGCGGCGACGGCGGCGTTGACATCGGGGCTGTCGGCCAGCAGCACCTCGGCCTGCGCCTGGCCGCTGGCCGGGTTGTACACCGTGCTGGTGCGGCTGCTGTGACCGGCGGTTTGCTGGCCGTTGATGAAGTGGCTGAGAATGCGATTCATGTCGTTGGTCCTCTGCTTGCGGGCAAGACTCTGCCCCGGCAGCCCGGGGCGGGTCTGCCTGTGGTCATGTTCCGGGATCGTGGGCGGTCGGTTTACGGCTTGGCAATGATCCACTCGTGCACCGGATCGTTGCTGAAGCACCATTCGCGCTTCGGCCCGGCCATCACGTTGAGGTAATAGGATTCATAGCCATACGGTACGGATACCGGGTGGTAGCCTTCCGGCACCATCACCACGTCGTGGTCTTCCACCGCCATCGCCTGGTCGATGCGGCGGTCGTCGGTGTACACGCGCTGGAAGGCAAAGCCCTGCGCCGGGTTCAGCCGGTGGTAGTAGGTTTCTTCCAGAATGCTTTCTGCCGGCAGCGCGTCGCGGTCGTGCTTGTGCGGCGGGTAGCTGGACGAGTGGCCGGATGGGGTACGCACCTCCACCACCAAGAGGCCGTCGGCCGGCGCGGTCTGCGGCAGGATGTCGGTGACGTAGCGGGTATTGGCGTCCTTGCCGCGCACGCTGCGCTGCATGCTATCCGGGGTGATCAGCCGTGCCGGATGGTTGCCGGCGGACGGCGCCGAGCAGAACGCCACTTCGGCAGCGCTCTCGGCCGTCACTTCCACCGCCACGCCCGGCGGCGCGTATACCGCGTACGGCGCCATGTCGTCGAACACGCTGTGGCGCTCGCCCAGGTGCGTCCACTGCTGTTCGCCCACCCTGACGCTGGCCTTGCCGGCCAGAATCACCACGCAGCACTCGCGGCCCGGCTGCTGCCACACTTCGCGTTCCTGTGCGGCCAACCTGACGGCACGAAAACCGACATGGGCCCAGCCCGCCGACGCCGGGGTCACCTCCACCAGCGGCTTGCCTGCCTGGTCCGCCTTCACCAGCAGATTCATTGCCGCGCCTCCTGAACGTTGGCCGCAACCAGCGCCTGCAGGGTGTGGAAACCCTTCTGCGCGTATTCGTAGCTTGGCGCGATGGTCGGGTCCTGCTCCGCCTCCACCACCAGCCAGCCCTGGTAGCCGTGCTGCGCCAGACGCGCGAGGATCGGCCCGAACTGGATGTCGCCGTCGCCCGGCACGGTAAAGGCGCCGTTGAGCACCGACTGCAAAAAGCTCCAGCTGCCGTTGCGGGCGCGGCGCAGCACCTCGGCGCGCACGTCCTTGCAGTGCACGTGCACCACGCGGTCGATGTGCTTGTTCAGCTCGGTCAGCGGATCGCCACCGGCAAAGTACATGTGGCCGGTATCGAACAGCAGACCCACCTCCGGACTGGTCAGCGACATCAGTTTGTCCACATCGGCCGGCGTTTCCACGAACGCCCCCATGTGATGGTGGTAGGCCAACTTGATGCCGCGCGAGGCCAGGTGGGCGGCGAACTGGTTCAGTCTGGCCGCATACTGCTGCCAGGCTTCCTCGCTGGTAAAGGTTGGCCGCTTGTACAGCGCGGTGTCGATCTGGCCCTGGATGGAGCCGCCCACCTCGCCATACACCATCACTTGGCAGCCGCTTTCCACCAGCAGACTCAGATGCCCTTCCACCGCGGCGATTTCTTCCTCGGCGGAGCGCTCGGCCAGATAGCCGGAGTACCAACCGGAAACGCATTCCACGCCGTACGGTGCCAGCACCGCCTTCAGCGCGGCGGCGTCGCGCGGAAACTTGTTGCCCAGCTCGAAGCCCTGGTAACCGATCTCGCTGCCTTCGCGCAGGATGGTGTCCAGCGTCGTTTCGCCGCCCAGCGACGGCAGGTCGTCGTTACACCAGGAAATCGGGTTGATACCGATGCGTACCTTGAAAGTGGCAGTCATAGTGTTGTCCGTCTCGTGTCTGTATTGGGGGGGGGGAATGCTCAGCGCCGGCTCTGGCGGCGCTGTGCCTGCCAGATGTCGATCAGCGTTTCAAAATTGTGACGGGCGGCGGCGATCAGGCCGGCATCGTCGATCTCGCCGGACAGCCAGCGCTGCGACGGCTCCTGGAACAGCGTGCGGCCAACCATGAAGCCGCGGCAGCTCCTGGCATCGCGCGCCTGCTCGAAGCCGCGGCGCAGCTCGTCCAGCGGCGCGTTCAGTCCCAGCAACACCACGCCGCGGCAGTACGGGTCGCGCTCCTCCAGCAGTGCATCCACCGCAGACCATTGCCCGGCGCTCATCGACTCCAGCTTCCACCATTCCGGGTAGATGCCCAGGTTGTAGAAGCGCTTCATGGCGCGCAGCACGGTATCCGGTTGCTGCGGCAGTTTCCTGGACGGAATCACTTCCAGCAGCAGTTCGTGGCCGCTGATGCGCGCCATCTCATACACCGCGCGTACCTGTGCTTCCTGCTCCAGGCGATTGCCTGTTTCGTCATCCGGGTGGTACTGCACCAGGCACTTGATGATGTGCTCCTGCGGCCAGAATTCCAGCCGTGCCGCCATGGCGCGGCCGTGGTCGAACTCCAGCGGGTTGGAGCCCGGCAGTTCGATCGGGCGGCCGATCCACCAGCCGCGGCCGGTGGCGGCGTACATGGCGTCCTCACCGTAGCGGTCATCCACCAGGATGCCGATGCGGCCCTGCAGCTGGTTGGCCTCCTCGGTCTGGGCCACCGCCTGCACCAGCAGTTCCTTCAGGCGGGTGATGCGGCCTTCCGGCACCCCGTTGCGGCGCGCCAGCTCAAAAAACTGGTTGCGGTGATCGAAGGCAAACACGCACAGATTGTCCCAGTGCGGGCGCTTGACGCTGACGCGATGCAGGCGGGCCAGCGTGGCATCGTCGCCCGGACGCAACGGCGGCACTGGCAGGCCAAGGAAGTGATCCAGTTCGGCCGGGGTCGGCATCGCTACCGAGCAGCCGTGACGCGACACTACCAGCGCGCCGCAGGCATTGGCGGTGCGGCAGGCATCGGCGTAGTCGCCGCCGCGCAGCCATACCGACAAAAAGCCGGACAGGAAGGCATCGCCGGCGCCCAGCACGTTCATCACTTCCACCTGCGCACCGCTGATGGTGAAAGCGTCGTCGATGTCGGCCGGGATGTCGCCGGTGATCACCGCGCAGCCCAGCGGGCCGCGCTTGACCACCAGCACTGCCTGCGGCGCCAGCTGGCGCACCACTTGCAGGCAGTCCAGCAGCGCCGGCTTGCCGCCGGCGATCAGGAATTCTTCTTCGGTGCCGACGATCAGGTCGAACAGCGGCAGCACCGATTGCAGGTGGCTGCTTACGCCATCGTCGGCAATGAAACGCTGCTCGCCATCGCCGCGGCCGGTGAGGCCCCACAGCACCGGACGGTAGTCGATGTCCAGCACGGTACGCACATTGTGCTTGCGGGCAAAGCCGAGCGCCTTGCGGCTGGCGGCGTTGACCTTCTCGGTGGACAGGTGGGTGCCGGTAATCAGCAGACTCTTGCTGCCGGCGATGAAGGCTTCGTCGATGTCGTCTTCGCACAGCGCCATGTCGGCACAGTTCTCGCGGTAGAACAAGAGCGGAAAGGTGTCGCGATCCTTGATGCCCAGCAGCACCAGACCGGTAAGGCGCTCGCTGTCCAGCTTCACCTGGCTGACATCACAACCTTCACGGGTGAGCGTTTCCAGCAGGAAGCGCCCCATCTGCTCGTCGCCAACCCGCGACAGCATCGCCGACTTCAAGCCCAGACGGGCGGTGCCGAAGGCGATATTGGCCGACGAGCCGCCCAGGTACTTGGCCAGGCTGCTGACATCTTCCAGACGTGCACCCAGCTGGCGGGCGTACAGGTCAACTGCCAGTCGTCCCAGGCAAATCACGTCGAGGTTACGGTCGGGTGCAAAGGATGTCTGGTTTTGCATGGTGTCGATTCCGTTGGTTTCGGGAGGTCAGTGGCACCGGCTCCGGCGTCTGCGCAGGGGTGTCGCCGTTGGCTACTGTCTTGCAACAAGATTAATCCTGCCCCGCCATCAATGCAACTTTTTTTTCGTATTTATTTTCTACTAGAAATTTATTTCTGAAATATTTTTTTCAAAACACCAGCTTTCGTTTTAAGATGTAGCGGTCAACCTACAAGGTCAAAACAGCATATGAGCAACGGAATCACTGCCGATCAACTCATGCAGCGCATTTCCGAAGAGTACGAAGGCCTCAGCAAGCAACTAAAAGTCATCGCCAAGTACATCGAGGAACACCGCACCACACTGGTGCTGGAGCGCATTACCGACATCGCCCAAGCCTGCGAGGTGCAGCCATCCGCCATCGTGCGTTTTGCGCAACGTTTCGGCTTCAGCGGTTTCAGTGACATGCAGGCGCTGTTCCGCGACTCGTTCGCGCCGGTGCAGGGCAACGTCAACAGCTACCAGAAGCGCATCCGCACCGTGATCGCCAGCCAGAACACGCCGCTGTCCAACACCGAGCTGACGCAGAGCTTTCTCTCCGCCTGTCAGCAGGGGCTGGAGGAGCTGAGCCAGTCGCTGGACCCGGCGGCGATCGACGCCGCGGTGGAGCTGCTGTACAAGGCGGAAAACATCTACGTGGTCGGCGTGCGCCGCATGTTCCCGATCGCGTCCTACGTCTGCTACGCGCTGCAGCACACCCAGAAGCGGGTGCACCTGATCTCCGGCCTCGGCGGCATGTACCACGACCAGGTGCGCAGCATCCGCGAAAACGACCTGATGATCGCGATCAGCTTCCAGCCCTACGGCCGCGAGACCCGCTACTGCGCGCGCGTGGCGGCACAGAACAAGGCCAAGCTGCTGGTGATCAGCGACAGCAAGATGAGCCCGCTGGCGCGCAACGCCAGCACCGTGCTGACGGTCAAGGAAGGCACCGCCTTCGCCTTCCGCTCAATGAGCAGCACCATCAGCCTGTGCCAGGCGCTGTTCATTGCCCTGTCTTACCGGCTGGAACTGGTGATTGAAGAGACGCAGGACGCCGGGGCTTATGACGACTGACCAGGATGGCGGCCAGGATCAGGCCGGCGCCTAGCCACTGCTGTCCCGTCATCACCGAACCGAACCACCAGCTGGCCAGCAAAGCCGTCCACACCGGCTCCAGCAGCAGGATGAAGGCGGCACGGGCGATCGGCATCTTGCCCTGCCCCCAGTTCTGCAACAAAAAGCGCAGGCAGGTCGCCAAGAGGATGCTGGCCAGCAGCCAGTACCCGCTGGCCAGCAGCGCCTGCCACGACCACGCCTCACTCAGCACACTCCCCAGCAGACACATCGCCCCCACCATCATGAGCTGCAGCGCGGTAGCCGGCAGCGCCGGCACCCGTGCCATGAAGTGGCTATTGAGGCTGAGACAGGCGGCGGAGCACAGCGCGAACGCCAGGAACAGCCAGTCCGACGCGTGCAGGCCGCCGCCGGCGCGCAGCGACATGCAGGCCATGCCCAGGCCTGCCAGCGCCATCGACAGCCACGCCGCCCGGCTCAGGCGCGTGCCCAGCAGCAGGCGACTGGCAAACGGCGCCAACACCACCCCCATGCTACAGATGAAGGCCGCCACCCCAAGGTTATTGCTGTGCTGCAGCCCCTTGATCCACAGCATCATCGACACCCCGAACAGCAGGCCGCAGCCCAGGGTTGGCCGCAACGCCCGGCGCGGCAGCACGGCGCCGCGCCAGCGGCTCAGCAAGAGCAGCAGCAGGCCGGCCGTGCCGAAGCGCAGCCCCATGAACAGCAGCGGCGGCAGCTGCTGCAACACCTGTTTCGAAAATAGCCAGCCGGTTGCCGCCAGCAACGTCACCAGTAGCAGCACCGCATCCGCCACCGCCTTACCCACCCTTGCCTGATCCAAGAACACTTACCCGCAAAAACCCCGCCGCGGCGGAGAGCACCAATGACAAAGGCCCGGGAAGCCCGGGCCGCGTACAAGGTTGGCCGCAATGCGGCCAACCTTGAAAAAACGATCAGCTGCGACGATGACGCTGACGATACTGGTCGGCCACTACCGCCACCACGATGATCACACCTTTGACGATTTCCTGATAGTAGGCGTCGATGCGCAGGAAGGTGAAGCCAGAGGTCACCACCCCGAGGATCAGCACGCCGATCACGGTGCCGGTGATCTTGCCGAGGCCGCCATTGAGCGAGGTGCCGCCGATCACCGCCGCAGCGATCGCGTCCAGCTCGTACATCATGCCCATGCCGGCCTGGCCGGACACGGCGCGGGCGGAAGTCACCACCCCGGCAAGACCGGACAGCAGTCCGGCCACCGCGTACACCACCACCAGATGCTTGTTGACGTTGATGCCGGACACCCGTGCCGCAGCGCGGTTGGCGCCGATGGCGTAGGTGTACTTGCCGTAGCGGGTGTAGCTGAGGATCACGTGGAACAGCGCCGCCACGCCGAGGAAGATCAGCACCGGCGTCACGCCGCTGCCGATTTCGGCGTAGCTGTCGGACAGCATGCTGATCGGCTCGCCTTCGGTGTACCACTTGGCCAGGCCGCGCGCGGTCACCATCACGCCCAGGGTGGCGATGAACGGCGGGATCGCGGTCTTGGCGATCACGAAGCCGTTGAGCAGGCCACAAGCCAGCCCCACCACCAGGCCGGACAGCAGCGGCACCACCATCGGCAGGTCGGTCAGCGACGGGAACACCGCGCGGCCGAATTCCGAGGTCTGCGCCAGACTGGCCGACACCATGGCGGTGAGCGCCACCACCGAGCCGGATGACAGGTCGATACCGCCCATGATGATGATCTGGGTCACACCGACGGCGATGATGCCGATCACCGACACCTGCAGGATCATCACCAGCAGCCGTTCCTTGTTGGCAAGAAAGCTCTGTCCGACCAGGAACCAGCCCAGGATTTCGAAAATCAGCGCCACACCGAGCAGCACCATGAAAATCCGCGCTTCGGCAGGAACCCTGAATTTGCCCAGCGGCCCTTTGTCGAGCTTGTCGACCGTGCCGATATTCGCGATAGCCATCGTTCCATCCTCCATGTTTGTCTTGTGGCACTGCGTGCAGTGCGTAACTTCTGTTGCCGTTCGCCAGCGCCGGGCGCGCCTAGCGGGCGGCCAGTTGCATGATGCTGACCTGGTCTGCCTCGCTGCGGTCCAGGATGCCAGTCACCCGGCCGCCGTGCATCACCATGATGCGGTCGCTCATGCCCAGCACTTCCGGCAATTCCGACGAGATCATGATCACCGCCACGCCCTGCCCCGCCAGTTTGGAAACCAGGCGGTGGATCTCGGCCTTGGCACCGACGTCGATGCCGCGGGTCGGTTCGTCCAGGATCAGGATGCGCGGGTTGGTCAGCAGCCAGCGGCCGATCAGCACCTTCTGCTGGTTGCCGCCGGACAGGTTCTCCACCCGCTCGTACAACCCCGGTGCCTTCACCCGCAGCGTCGCCGCCATGCTTTCGCACAGCTGGTCAATCGCCTTCTGGCGTACAAAGCCGGCGGTCACATGGTCGTCGTTCAGCACCGCAATCTGCATGTTTTCCAGGATGCTGAGGTTGAGGAAACAGCCGGTGTCCTTGCGGTCTTCGGTGAGGAAGGCCATGCCCTGTGCCATCGCCACCTGCGGCGAATCGACCGCCACCTCCTTGCCGAATACGGTGATGCTGCCGGCGCTGGCCGGGGTCACCCCGAACAGCGTCTCCGCCACATTGCTGCGGCCGGAGCCGATCAGGCCGGCGACGCCGAGAATCTCGCCCTGGCGCACCTCGAAGCTCACGTCGCTGAACACGCCGTCCAGCGTCAGGCCCTGTACCTTCAGCGCCACGCCGCCGATCTCGGCCGCTTCCTTGGGAAACATCTCGGTGACCTCGCGGCCAACCATCATGCGGATGATCTCGTCGCGTTCCAGCCGTTCAGTCTGCATGCAGCCGATGTAGCGGCCGTCGCGGAAGACCGTCACTTCGTCGGCGATCTCCGCCAGCTCGTTCATCTTGTGGGTGATGTAGATGATGCCCTTGCCCGCCGCGCGCAGCTCGCGAATGATGCGGAACAGGTGCAACACCTCGTGTTCGGTCAGCGCCGAGGTCGGCTCGTCCATGATCAGCACGTCGGAGTCGTAGGACACCGCCTTGGCGATCTCCACCATCTGGCGCGCCGAGATGCTCAGGTCGATGATGTTGCTTTCCGGGTCCAGCTCGATGGACAGCTGTTGCAGCAGCTCGCGCGTCATCTGGTTCATGCGGCCGTGATCGACCATGCCCAGACGGTTCAGCGGCTCACGGCGGATCCAGATGTTTTCCGCCACGCTCATGTACGGCATCAGGTTCAGTTCCTGATGGATCATGGCGATGCCGTGTTCCAGCGCATCCAGCGGCGACTTCAGCACGATGTCGCGGCCACGCAGGCGGAACACGCCCTTGTCCGGCGGCTGCACGCCGGCCAGGATTTTCATCAGCGTGGATTTGCCGGCGCCGTTCTCGCCCATCAGCGCGTGCACGGTGCCCGGGCGCAGACGGAAGGAGGCATTGTCCAGCGCCACCACACCCGGAAACGTCTTGCGCACGCCTTCCACTTCGATCAGCAGGGACGCTTCCGGCTGCGGTGTGGCAGCGGCTCCGGCAGCGACAACTTTCTCTGGAGCTAAACTCAGCATGACTCGTGTTCCTTGGCAGCGCCGCGGCGGGTCCCCCCCGCCGCGGCAACACAGACAATCAGTTACGCGCTTCGTAGGACTTCAGGTTGGCCGGGGTCACCAGCTCGAACGGGATGTAGTTCATTGGGGGCATTTTCTCGCCGCGGCCAAGCTTCAGCGCGGTGTCGATGGCGCCGCGGCCCTGGCCGGCGGCATTCTGGAACACGGTCACCTTCAGCTCGCCCGCTTTCATCGCGGTCAGCGCATCGCGGGTGGCATCCACGCCGGCGACGATGGTGCCGTTCAGGCGCTTGGCGGATTTCAGCGCCTGGATGGCACCCAGCGCCATCTCGTCGTTGTTGGACACCACCGCGTCGAATTTCACGCCGGCGCTGAGCCAGTTCATCATCAGGTCGCGGCCTTCGGTGCGCGACCACTTGGCGGTCTGCTTCTCCACGATCTTGATGCCCTTGCACGCCGGGGAGGCGATCACGTCTTCCACGTCCTTGGTGCGCATGCGCGCAGCCTGGTTGGACAGGTCACCCATCATCACCACGATGTTGCCCTTGCCGTTCATCTGGCGGCACACCTCTTTCATCTGCAGGGTGCCGGACTCCACCTCGTTGGAACCGACGAACGCCACCTTGGCCGGCAGCACGCGGTCGGCCGGCAGGCGGTTCACATACACCAGCGGGATGCCGGCCGCCGACACCATCTTGGTGATTTTCGGGGTCACTTCGGTATCCACCACGTTCACCACGATGGCATCCACGCGCTGGGCGATGAAGTTCTGAACCTGGGAGATCTGGCGACCGATGTCGTTCTGCGCATCTTCGAACTGGACGCTGACATCCTTCTGGCTGCCGGCATGGGCCTTCATGCTGTTGCGCACAACGGTCAGGAAGTTGTCGTCGAAGGCCGACATGGTGACGCCGATCTTGGCGGCAGAGGCCGGCATGGCGGCGGTGGCCAGTGCAACGAATACGGCAGAACCAGCAAGCTTGGTAATACGTTTCATCGGTGTGTCTCCTGTGTTTTTGATTTGCTACCGGGCCGGTGATTGCCGTACCGGCGGCAGGCAAGCCCGGCAGCGTCTTCGGCAAACCCGCATTGCCAAATCCGTATTGCTACGATAAGTGCTGCCGCCAACAATTGCAAATAAAATTTCACATAAAAATTCAAGTAGAAATTTATTTCTACAAAGTAGCCACACCCGGCCGCGTACGCGCCACCCCGGCAAACACTTGCGGCCAACCTTGTGCCGCAAGGTTGGCCGCAACAAAAAAGAGGGCCGCCCATCGCCGGGCGGCCCTGTTCCGGGGCAAGACGACCGTCGGCTGCCGACGGTCGGGCGCACACTCAGACGCGCTGCTGCCGCACTGCCTGCTCGTAGCGGTCGCGTGCCGCGTTCACCTCGCTGCGCTCCGACACCTGCGGAATGCCCACCTGCCACCAGCTGCCGCCTTCCGGCGTGCACTGCGGGCCGTCCACCTGCAGGCTGATCAGATAGCTCTTCGTCGATGCACGCGCACGCTGCATCGCCGCTTCCAGCTCCGCCACCGTGCGCACCGTTTCCGCCGCCGCGCCCAGCGAGCGGGCGTTCATTTCGAAATCGATGCTCGGCGCGCCGTCCGGCCCGGTCAGGCAGTGCTCGTACATATTGTTGAACTGCGCGCCGCCGCAGGCCTGCTGCAGACGGTTGATGCAGGCGTAGCCGGCGTTGTCCAGCAGCACCACGATGATCTTGTGCCCCAGCATCACCGAGGTGGCCAGCTCGTTGTTGAGCATCATGTAGCTGCCGTCGCCCACCATCACGATCACCTCGCGCTCGGGCTGCGCCATCTTGGCGCCCAGCCCGCCGGCCACTTCGTAACCCATGCAGGAGTAGCCGTATTCCATGTGGTAACCACCGGGACGGCTGGTGCGCCACAGCTTGTGCAGCTCGGCCGGCAAGGTACCCGCCGCGCACACCACGATATCGTTGGCGGTGGAATCGGCCGCCGAGGCCTGCACCGCGCCGATGGCTTCGGCGTAGGTCGGCAGCGCGGCACGCGGGCTGACCACGATTTCCGCCACCTGGCGACGCCAGGCGTCGCACAGCCGCCGCGCCTGCGTGTCCCACGCCGCCTCGCTGTGCCAGTCACCCAGCGCGGCAGAGAGTGCCGTCAGGCCGGCCGTGGCGTCAGCCTGGATGCTGCAGCCGCCCCACTTGATGGCATCAAAAGTATTGACGTTGATCGACAGCAGTTTGGCCTGCGCGTACAGCGTGTGCGAGCCGGTGGTGAAATCCTGCAGCCGGGTGCCGACCGCCAGCACCACGTCGGCGTCCTGTGCCAGCGCGTTGGCCGCCGGCGAGCCGGTGACGCCGATGGAACCGGCCAGCAGCGGGTGATCCCACGCCAGCGCACCCTTGCCGCCGTGGGTCTCACCCACCGGAATACCGTGCCTGTCGACAAACTGGCGCAGCGCGGCTACCCCGCCCTGGCTGTACAGCACGCCGCCGCCGGTGACGATCAGCGGCCGCTTGGCGTTTTTCAGGATCGCGGCCAGTTCCGCCACTTCGGCGGCCTCGGCCGGCGGCTGGCGGAAGCGGATGGTACGTTCGTTAAAGAACGATTCCGGCCAGTCATGCGCCAGCGCCTGCACGTCCTGCGGCAGCGCCAGCGTCACCGGGCCGCACAGCGCCGGGTCGGTGAGGTAGGCAATGGCACGCGGCAGCGCGGTCAGCAGCTGCTCCGGTACCACGATGCGGTCGAAATAGCGCGACACCGGGCGCAGGGTGTCGGCGGCGGAGACGCCGCCGTCGTGGAAGTCTTCCACCTGCTGCAGCACCGGGTCCGGTGCGCGGGTGATGAAGATGTCGCCCGGCAACAGCAGCATCGGCAGGCGGTTGACGTGCGCGGTGGCCGCGGCGGTCACCAGGTTGTTGCAGCCGGGGCCGATCGAGGTGGTCACCGCCATCATGCGGCGGCGGAAGTGCGCCTTGGCATAGGCAGCGGCAGCCAGCGCCATGCCCTGCTCGTTGTGGGCGCGGAAGGTGGGCAGCGCATCGCGCATCGCGTACAGCGCCTCGCCGAGACCCGCCACGTTGCCGTGGCCGAAAATCGCCCACACCCCGCCAAAAAGCTGCTCACGCGTGCCGTCTTCGGCCACCACATACTGCGCGGCCAGATAGCGCACCAGCGCCTGGGCCACCGTCAAGCGTACTGTCTTCACCTTTGTCTCCTTGTCCATGCGGCCTGCCGTGGGCCGTTACGCCGCCGTCAGCGTGCGGCTACCTGCTCACGATATAGGAACGGCGCCTTTTTGCAAAATATTTTCTTAAATTTAAATTGATAGAAATTAATTTCGCAACGTCGATTGCGCCTATGTCAGCCATCAGCCCAGATACGGCTGCTGCCCCATGTTCTCCGGCAGATACAGCCGGAACTCGCCAGCCAGCGAGACGGAGGCATCCGCCGGCGCCATCTCCAGCGCAGCCAGCACATGCTGCAGCGCGCGGATGGCCTGCGTGTCCGGGTCCTGATCGATCACCACATCCAGCAGCCCCTGCTGCATATACAGACGGTGGTCGTCGGAAATCTCGTGCGTCACCCAGCACACCTTGTCCAGCGCGAAGCGGCGCAGCGCGGCCTCGATGCCGGGCGAGCCGGCCCCGGTATTGTAGATACCGGCGATCACGTCGCCGCGCTGGAAGGCCTGGCTCACCGCCCAGTAGCACTTGTCCGGGTCGTCGTGGGTTTCGCTGCTGCGGGCATCGCATTCCAGCTCGGGAAACTGCGCTGCCAGCACATCGCGGCAACCGCTGCTGCGCTCGATATGGCCACGGTAGTCGCGGCGGCTACTCAACAGCAGGATGCGGCCAACCTTGCGGCACAGCCGCCCCAGCAGATAGCCGGCAGTGCGGCCGGCGGCGTAGTTGTCGATGCCGACATAACAGGCGCCCGCCACCTCGTCCACCCGTGTCACCACCAGCGCGATGTGCTCGCCACGCGCGCGCGCCTGCTGCAGCGCCGCCCGCACCGCCGGCGTATCCGGCGCCGCCACGATCAGCGCCTGGCGCTGATGACGGCGCTGGGTGATGGCGCGCAGCAGCGCCGCCTCGTCCTGATCCGGCGTCCACAGCCGGTGCACCACCAGCCGCTTGTCCAGCATCGCCACCCCGCGCTGCAGCGCCTGATTGAGGCGCAGGAAGAATGGCGAGCGGTTGTCCGGCAACACGATGTCGATGTGGATCAGCCCGTGGCGGGTGTCCGGCAACAGCCGCGGCACGCCCAGCTGCCGCGCCGCCGCCACCACTTGCGCCCGCGCCCGCGCCGACACGCTGCCGCGCTCGTTCAGCACCCGGTCCACGGTGGCGACGCTGACACCGGCCAATGCCGCAATCTCGACAAAACGCGCGGTTTTCTTGCGGCGAGGGGAACTGTCCATCTATGGCTCCGTAACGGTAACAGCTGGCCGGCAGCAGTGCGGCACAGCCGGGCGGCGGCGTCAGCATCATCCTGCCGCGCTGGCCGTCAGCTTAATCCCATATTGACGATTTATCGTCAACAACAGTGCTGCCATTTCTGTTGACGACCTCTAGATTTAGCCAACACCAGCCCCCGACACAGGGTGCGGCCAACACTAAAAACCGGAGGAGATCATCATGAAACTTGCACTCGACCCCTACATGCACCGCCACCTCAGCCTGCCGGCGCTGGTGCAGAAAACCGCCGAGCTGGGCTATGACCAGATCGAGCTGTCGCCCCGTGCCGACTTCCTCGACTGGTGGGTGATGCCGCGCGCCCACTCCGGCCGCATCGCCGAGTTCAAGCGCGCGCTGCGCGAGCATGGTGTTGGTCTGGCCACCCTGCAGCCGATGTATCGCTGGGCCAGCCCGGTCGAGGACGAGCGCCAGTGGGCGCTGAAGTGCTGGAAGAAGGCCATTGAAGTGGCGGTGGAAATGGACTGCCGGTTGATGATTTCCGAATTCGGCCGTGGCGCCTCGCCGGAGCGTTCGGTCGGCCAGGGCGCCGGCGCCAACACCCGCGAAATGTGCGAGGCCGCCTGGTGGCGTTCGATGGAAGAGCTGGTGCCGATATTCGAACGCGAAGGCATCACCCTGTCGGTGGAGCCGCACCCGGAAGACTGGGTGGAGACGCTGGCCCCGGCGCTGGACATCGTGCGCGTGCTCGGTTCGGCCAACGTCAAGCTGTCCTACATCGCCCCGCACACCTTCTATTACGGCGACGACATGGCCGCCATGCTGCGCGAGGCCGCCCCGGTGCTGGCGCATGTGCGCGTGGCCGACACCTTCAACCACAAGGCCAGCTCGCAGCTGCGCTACATCGTCAACCCGCCGGGTTCCAGCCATATCCGCGTGCACCAGCACCTGGACATCGGCCAGGGCGAGATCGACTGGGAGGTGTTTTTCGCCACCCTGGCCGACATCGGCTTCGACGGCGTGCTGTCGTCCTGCGTGTTCGCCTGGGAAGAACGCGCCGACGAATCCTCCCGCTTCATGCGCCAGGAGATCCAGCGCTACCTCGACAAGTACCAGCGCTAAGGCACCACTCACAACCCCCCTGATGCTGCGTTGCGCCGCCTTGCCTCAGCCATTGCATTAGGTTTTGTGAGCAGTGCTCTGTTTTTCTGCCTCCCCGCGCCTGCCGCGGGGCGGGCCCCGCTTTGCCTAAAAAACCAGAAGGAGACATCAACCATGAGCCGCATCGACTTTGCCATCAACCGCATCAGCGCACCGCGCCTGTCGTTCCACGACTACCTGGCCATGTGCCAGCGCCTGGGCGTGTCCACCATCGAGATCCGCAACGACCTGAACGGCGTGGAGATCAGCGACGGCACCAGTCCGGCCGCCATCCGCGACGCCGCGCAGGCCGCCAATATCCGCATCCGCTCCATCAACGCGCTGTACCCGTTCGATGTGTTTGATGCCGACCTGCAGGCGCGTGCGGTGAAACTGGCCGCCTACGCCCGCGACTGCGGCGCCGAGGCGCTGGTGATGTGCCCGCTGAACAGCTGGGAAGACAAGCGCAGCGCCAGCGAGCGTTACCGCGACCTGGTAAACGCGCTGCAGCAGCTGCGCCCGATTCTGGACGACCACGGCATCAGCGGCCTGGTGGAGCCGCTGGGCTTCGAGGAGTGCTCGCTGCGCCGCAAGTCCGACGCGGTGAAAGCGATTTTCGATGCCGCCGGCGAGCACCACTACCAGCTGGTGCACGACACCTTCCACCACCACCTGTCCGGTGAAGACATTTTCTACCCCGAGCTGACCGGCCTGGTGCACATCTCCGGGGTGGAATCGACAGCACTGGCCGACAACCAGATGCGCGACGGCCACCGCGTGCTGGTGGGCGATGCCGACCGCCTGGGCAACCTGCGCCAGCTGGCCATTCTGCTGCAGCGCGGCTACGACGGCGTGGTGTCGTTCGAGCCGTTTGCCGCCGAGATCATGGAAGCCAGCGACAGCGAAGCCCTGCTGCGCAGCAGCATGGACTACATCCGCCACTCGCTGAGCTGAACCGCAACCGCACAAGGTTGGCCGCAAGCCCTGCGGCCAACCTTGACCCAACCGCAACAACACCAGCAACTACATAGAGAGAACAGATCATGACCTTGCAAATCGGCGTCATCGGCACCGGTGCCATCGGCCAGGACCACATCCGCAGAATCACCCAGGCGCTGTCCGGCGCCCGCGTGGTGGCGGTGAACGACATCAACCCGCAACAGGCGCGCGACACCGTGGCACGCTACCAGCTGGACGCCATCGTGCACACCGATGCCCACGCGCTGGTGGCCGATCCGGCAGTACAGGCGCTGCTGGTTACCTCCTGGGGCCCGACGCACGAGGAATTCGTGCTGGCCGCCATCGCCAAGGGCAAGCCGGTGTTCTGCGAGAAGCCGCTGGCGGTGACCGCCGAAGGCTGCCGCCGCATCGTCGATGCCGAGATCGCCCACGGCAAACGCCTGGTGCAGGTCGGTTTCATGCGTCCGTACGACGCCGGCTACCGCGCGCTGAAAGACGTGATCACCAGCGGCAGCATCGGCGCGCCGCTGATGCTGCACTGCGCGCACCGCAACCCGAGCGTGGGCGACAGCTACACCACGCCAATGGCGATCACCGACACCCTGATCCATGAGCTGGACGTGCTTCGCTGGCTGCTGGACGACGACTACGTGTCCGCCCAGGTGGTGTTCCCGCGCAAGACCAGCCACGCCAGCTCGCACCTGGCAGACCCGCAGATCGTGCTGCTGGAAACCAGCCGCGGTGTGCGCATCGACGTGGAAATCTTCGTCAACTGCCAGTACGGCTACGACATCCAGTGCTCGGTAGTGGGTGAAAGCGGCGTGGCCAACCTGCCGGAGCCGGCCAGCGTGCTACTGCGCAGCGAAGCGCGGCTGGGCACCACCATCCTCACCGACTGGAAACAGCGCTTCATCGACGCCTACGACGTGGAGCTGCAGGGCTTCATCAACGGCATCCGCGACGGTGCGCTGACCGGCCCGTCTGCCTGGGACGGCTACGCCGCCGCTGTAGCCGCTGATGCCTGCGTCAAGGCACAGGAAACGCGTCAGGTCGAAGCCATCAGCATGGGTGAACGCCCGGCGTTCTACCCGCGCTAAGCGAAAACACAGCCGCCGGCTGCCGCACGACCCCTGTCAGGGTGGCGGCAGCCGGTGCGCTGTTGCGTAGCAGGCACAATAAACAGCTGGTCAAATTTTTCTATTAAATTACTATTTGAGAAATTTATTTCTAAACATATACTGCGCTGACAACACAGGCCCACCCGCAACGGGTGTCAGCGCAGAATGGTCTGCGCGAGGCTGATAATCCCCCGGAGACCACCATGATCGACGTAGCCCTGTTCGGCGCTGGCCGTATCGGCAAGATTCACGCGGCCAACCTGTTTGCGCACCAAGGCGTGCGCCTGAAATACGTGGTGGACACCCACGCACCGTCCGCCGCCGCACTGGCCGAACAATACGGCGCCAGCGTCACCGACACCGATACCGCGCTGAATGACGCCAGCGTCGGCGCCGTGGTGATTGCCAGCAGCACCGACACCCATGCCGAGCTGATCCTGCGCGCCGCCGCCGCCGGCAAGGCCATCTTCTGCGAAAAACCGGTCGATCTCGACCTGGCCCGCGCCCGCGACTGCGCCGCCGCGGTGGCTGCGGCCAAGGTGCCGTGCCTGATCGGCTTCCAGCGCCGCTACGACCCGACCTTTGCCGCGGTGAAGGCGCGCATCGACGCCGGCGAGATCGGCAGCCCGGAAATGCTGATCGTCACCAGCCGCGACCCGGGCGCCCCGCCGGTGGACTACATCAAGCGCTCCGGCGGCATCTTCAAGGACATGCTGATTCACGACTTCGACATCTGCCGCTGGATTCTGGCCGATGAAGTGGTAAGCGTGCACGCCAGCGCCAGCGTGCTGACCGACCCGGCCATCGCCGACGCCGGCGATGCCGACTGCACCGCGGTGACCCTGCGCACCAGGAGCGGCCGCCTGTGCCAGATCAACACCACCCGCCGCGCCGCCTACGGCTACGACCAGCGCTTCGAGGTGCAGGGCAGCCTCGGCATGCTGCAGGCCGGCAACCACCGTCCGACCGAAGTCACCGCCTACAGCAGCAAGCAGGTGGCCACCGACCTGCCGGAGCACTTCTTCCTGGAACGCTACCAGGCCGCCTACGCCGGCGAGATGGCGCACTTCTTCCGCGTCATTACCCAGGGCGAGACGCCGCGCACCACGGTGCAGGACGGCGTGAAGGCACTGGAGCTGGCCGACGCCGCCACCCGCTCGTGGCAGGAAGGCCGCATCATCGCCCTGTAAATCATTGCCAAACCTGCTTGCAACCTCAGCCAAACCCGGGACTGCCGCGTGACAGCGGCCTGCATCGCCGCTGAAGGACGATAGGAGCGGCAGCCCCGGTTTTATCGCAAGCAGGATTGGCGCCCAAATAAGGACCTCCCCGTGAGCACAGTACGTATCGCCATCGTCGGCCTCGGCCGTCTCGGCCGCCGCCATGCGGCCAACCTGCAACAAACCCACCATGCCGAGCTGACCGCCGCCTGCAGCCCGGTGGCCGAGGAGCGCGACTGGGCCGCCACCGCCCTGCCCGGCGTGGCGCTGTATGCCGACTACGCCGAGGTGCTGGCCAATGCGGACGTCGATGCCGTGTTCCTGGTCACCCCTACCTCGCTGCACGCGGAACAGATCATCACCGCGCTCAAGGCCGGCAAGCACGTGTTCTGCGAAAAGCCGCTGGCGCTGAACGTGGAAGACTGCCTGGCGGTGGAAGCAGAAGCCGCGCGCCACCCGCAGCTGAAGGTGATGATCGGCTTCGTGCGCCGCTTCGACGCCAGCTACCGCGACGCCGCCGCCAAGCTGGCCGCCGGCAGCGTCGGCCGCCCCTACCTGCTGCGCTCGCAAACCTGCGACCGCAACGACGAGAGCGGCTTCTTCGTGCATTTCTCTGCCAGCAGCGGCGGCATTTTCATGGATTGCAGCATCCACGACATCGACTTGGCGCGCTGGCTGCTGGGCAATCCGCAACCGAAACGGGTGTGGGCCACCGGCACCAATGCGCGGCACCCGGCGCTGGCCGAGCATCAGGACGTGGACAACGGCGTGGCGATGTGCGAGTTCGAGGGCGGCCAGCTGGCCTGCTTCTACGCCTCGCGCACCCAGGCGCACGGCCACGAGACGCTGACCGAGATCTTCGCCAGCGCAGGCCGCCTCAGCGTGGGCGCCAACCCGCGTGCCAACCGGGTGGAGATCAGCGACACGCACGGCGTGCGCAACGAGTGCGTGCAGGACTTCTACCAGCGCTTTGCCGACGCTTTCGTCACCGAGGCGCAGGTGTTCGTCGACACCATTCGCGACAACCGCCCGTCGCCGGTGACCCTGGCCGACGCACGCGAGGCTACCCGTATCGGCCTCGCCATCACCCAGGCCTTCCGCAGCGGCGAGGCGGTCAGCCTGTAAGCACGCTGGCACGCAAAACGCCCGCCAGAGTTGACCCCGGCGGGCGTTTTGCGTGCAGCGACAGCCTCGGCCTCAGTCCGGCTGCCACACGATCTGCAGCGGCGCCTGCCGCGTCATCAGCGCCAGGTGGCTGTCCAGCACAGCCATCACCTGTTGCACCTGCGCCAGGCTGTCGCCGCTGCTGCGCAGACGCAGCCCGTCCGCGCCGCTTTCCAGCACACAGCTGCCGTAAGGGAAACAGACTTGCCCGCGCTGCGCGTCGAATTCCACCGGCACCTTGCGGGCAAAGTGCTTGCACAGCTTGAACAGGTAGGTGCCGGCGTGCGGTGTGGCCACCAATGCGTGGTAGTGAATCATGACGGTAATGCCTCCGGATGGGATTCGGGGAGCAACTGATCGACGATCAGCTGCGGACGCCCTTGCGAGCAGGGTTCGATACGGGCGGCGATGCCATACACCCGCCGCAGCAATGCCGCATCCAGCACCGCGTCCGGTGCGCCGTCCGCCTGCAGGCGGCCGCCGGCCAGCACCAGCACCCGGTCGCAGGCGCGCAGTGCAAGGTTGAGGTCGTGCAGCGCGATGACGCCGATCGCGCCGCGCTGGCGCACGTCCTCGCCGACCGCACCCAGCACCGCCAGCTGCCAGCGCAGGTCCAGCGCGCTGGTCGGCTCGTCCAGTAGCAGCAGCCGCGGCTGGCGTGCCAGTACCTGCGCCAGCGCCACCATCTGGCGCTGGCCGCCGGACAGGGTGTCCAGCCGCTGCATGGCCAGATCCAGCAGCCCCAGCCGGCGCAGCACGGCGTCGATGCGCGCCTCCGCCTCGCGCCGGCCGACACCATTGGCCAGCAGCCCGCCCAGCAACAGTTCGTAAGGCGACAGCCCCACGCTCTGCGGCAGGCTTTGCGGCAGCAGCGCCACCTGCCGGCTGCGCTGGCGCAGCGGCAGCGCAGGCAGCGAGGCGCCGTCCAGCAGCAGCTGGCCGCCGGACGGCAGCAGGCCGGCCAGCGCGTGGATCAGGGTGGATTTGCCGGCGCCGTTGGGGCCGACCAGCGCGGTGAGGCTGCCTGCGGCCAACGGTGCGGCCAGGCTGACATCCTCGACGATGCGGCGCCGCTGGCGCTGCACGGTGAGCGAGGTGATCTGCAGGCTCATGCGGCGGCCCTCCGTCCCAGAATCAGCAGCATGAAGGCCGGCACCCCGACCAGCGCGGTAACGATGCCGATGGGCACAATCAGCCCCGGGATCAGCGACTTGCTGGCAATGGAGGCCAGCGACAGCATCAGCGCGCCGCACAGCGTGCTAGCCGGCAGGAAGTAGCGATGCTGCTCTCCCACCAGCAGGCGGGCGATGTGCGGCCCGACCAGGCCGACAAAACCGATGGTGCCGACAAAGCACAGCGCCACCGCGGTCAGCAGGCTGACTTCCACCAGGCAGGCACGGCGCACGCGCGCCACGTCCACGCCCAGGCTTTCCGCCTGCGCCTCGCCGCTGCGCAGCAGGGTCAGCGCCCAGGCACGACGCATCGCCAGGCAAAAGCACAGCAGCAGGGTCACCGCCACCAGTAGCACGTTGTGCCAGTCCGCCCGCCCCAGGCTGCCCATGCTCCAGAACACGATCTGCTCCAGCGCATTGCTGTCGGCCAGAAAGTGCATCAGCGACACCAGCGCCTCCAGCGCAAACATCAGGGCGATGCCGAACAGCACCAGCGAGTGGCTGCCGCCGCCGTGCCAGCGCAGCAGCAACAGGATCAGCGCGGTGGACAGCAGCGCCGCCAGAAAGGCACACGCCGGTATCAGCAGCTCGGCCGGCAGCCACGGCAGCGCCGGCACGAACACGATGGCCATGGCGGCGCCCAGCGTGGCCGCTGCCGCCAGCCCCAGCGTGAACGGGCTGGCCAGCGGGTTGTTCAGCACCGTCTGCATCTGCGCACCGGCAAGGCCCAGCGCGGCGCCGACGACCAGCGCCATGCAGGTGTACGGCAGGCGCACGTCGAACAGGATCACCCGGTCGGCGACCTCCAGCGAGTCCGGAGCCAGCAAGCCCTGCACGATGTCTTGCAGCGGCAGGCCGGACGGGCCGGTAGCGATGTCCCACAGCAGGCTCAGGCCCAGCGCGGCCCCCAGCAACAGCAGCACGGCGGCGCGGCGCAGGTTGGCCCGGTGGTAGCGTTGCGCCAGCGACAGCGGCGCATCCAGAGCAAGGGTCGTACTCATAGTTGCGTCCAGTAAGTGCCGTTGAGCGCAACCGGCTGGAAGCGCTGGTAGAAGCGCCTGAGGGTGTCCTCCGGCTGCAGGTCGGCCATTTCCTGTGGGTACAGCCACTTGGCCATCGCCTGCAGGCCGATGATGTTCTGGGCGGAGTAGTTGTAGTGGTGCCAGATGGCGAAGGCACGCTTGCCGGCTACCGCCTTCAGTTGTGGAAAGCCGGGGCGGTTCAGCACCTTGCGCAGGCTGGCACGGGCGGTGGCGGCGTCAATGCCGCTGCCCAGCGCGATGGTGGGCACGCCGCCGGCCACGCTGGCCGGATTGCCGATGGCGGTGCCGATATAGACTTCTGGCTGTGTCTTGAGCAGGAACTCCAGGTTGACGGTGCCATGTATGCCCGGCACCAGCTCGCCGGCAATATTGTGTCCGCCGGCGGCGTCCAGCAGCCGGCCGATCATGCCGTGGGTGATGGTTTCGCAGCATTCGCGGCTCAGCCCGACACGGCTTTCCAGAAATACCGTCGGCTGGCGGCGCGTCAGTTTCAGGCGCTGGCGCACCTTGTCCATTTCGGCCCGGTAGAAGGCGATGAACTCGGCCGCCTCCTGCTTGCGGTCCAGCGCCTGCCCCAGCACCTCGATGCTGCGCACCGTGTGCAGCAGCGGATCGCGGGTAAAGTCGACATAGATCACGGTGATGCCGGCATTCTGCAAGCGCTTCAGCGTGGCATGGTCGTTAACATCGGGACCGTGGCCGCCAAGGCTGAAAATCGCGAGGTCCGGCTTCAGCGCGATGGCCTGCTCCACACTGAAGGTGGCGGCGCTGGTCTTGCCCAGGCGCACCACCTTTGCCAGCGCCGGAAAGCGCTGGCGGTACTGCGCGTAGCCGGCCGGGTCCAGCTGCTCGAAATCGCCGAGCATGCCCACCACCCGCTGCGGCAATTGCTGTTTCTCCAGGATGGCGAGAGAGGTCAGCATGCGCCCCTCGCCAAGAATGATGCGGCCAACCTTGGCCGGCAGGGTCACCTGGCGACCGGCCAGATCGGTGACGCTGGCCGCCAGCGTCACCGTGGAAAACAGCAGGCCCAGTGCCAGGCCGATCCCTTTCAGATAGTTCATTGCAGCTCCAATAGCCGGGCCCCGGCACAGGCCGGGGCACAAGTTCGGTCAGATCAAGAATCAGAAGCGGTAGGTCGCCTGCACGCGCACGTCACGACCGGCCTCCGGGTAGCCCAGCACGCGCTGCTGGTAGGCCTGGTAGGCGTAGGTAGTGTGATCGTAGTAGTGCTTGTTCAGCAGGTTTTTCACTGCCAGGTTGAGGGTCAGCGTGTCCTTGTGCAGCGGCCGCCAGTTGATGTAGATGTCGTGGATGCCGTAGCCCTGCTTGGTACGGCTGACACCCTCGGCAGCACCGACCGGGCGATAGGCCAGCGACTCGACAAAGCGGCCGCTCCAACCCAGATCCATGTTGTAGGCCGGCAGGTCATAGCTGGCGTGCAGCACCCAGGTGCGTCCGCTGCTGGAGCCCAGCCCCAGGTCGCCATCGTGGAACGGCTTGTCGTTCAGGCGCGGCTTGCTGTGCGCGACCGACAGCCCGGTGGTCAGCGCACCGCTGCGGTACTCGGCGCCCAGCTCGTAGCCCTTGATGCGCGCGTCGCCCGCGTTGTCGCGGCAGCCGGCCGGCACCCCGGCGCAGGTCATCGAGGTGATGAAGTTCTTGATGTCCTGCCGGTAAACATTGCCCGACAGGCTGAAGCCGCCCTGCTCGAAACGGAAGCCCAGCTCGCTGTTGCTGGCCTTTTCCGGATCGATGTCGCGGGCGTTCTTCCAGCGCGCGATATCCAGCATGAACGCCTCTTTCGGGCTGACCCCGCGCAGCGCGCGCGAGTGGCCGGCGGTCAGCTTCAGGCTGTCCAGCAACTGCCAGCTGATGCCGGCACTGGGGCTGAAGCCGCTGCTGTTGTAGGTCTGCTGGTGGTTGTCGGTGTACTCGTAGTCGTCGAAGCGCACGCCGGCCGACACGGTGACCGGATCGAAATCGAGCAGGCTCTCGACATAGCCGCCCATCACACCCAGGCTCTCCTTCCCGGTGCCGGTCAGGCCGTAGGGGTTGCGGATATTGCGCGCCGCGGTGTCTTCCTCGCGCCAGTTGAGGCCGTATTTCAGCACATGCGCGCCAAGGTAGCTGCGCAGGCCGACATCCATGCCGGTGGTGGTGATCTCCTCGCCGTAGTTGCGGCCAACCTTGTTGGTGCGTTCCGACTCCACCACCGACCGGTAGACGGTGGCGTCGATCTTGTCGACCACGCCCAGCTTGCCGCCCTGGTAGCGCAGCGTGGCGGTGTCGCGCGCCAGGCGCTGCGGAATCGGGTCGTTGGGCAGCTGCGGATGGGCGAACTCCGGCATCATGTTGGCGCGCGCGTTGCGGATGCCCTCGTCGTTGCTGTGCTGGTAGGAGGCGCTGATGCGATGCTCCGGCGACAATGCAAAGCCGAACTTGGCCAGCAGGTTCTGCTGCTCGGTCGCCGAGTTGGCCACCAGCTGGCCGTCACCGCTCTTGTAGTTCTGTGTCTCCAGCAGGCTGCCCGACACCAGGCCGTCGAAACGCTCGTCCAGCTGCCCGGCCACGGTGGCCATGCTGCGCCAGCCCTTGTTGCTGGACCAGCCGCCGGTCAGCGACATGGCAAAATCGCGGCCATCGCGCAGCATGTCACGCGCATCAATGGTCTCCAGCCGGATGGCACCGCCCAGCGCCCCCGGACCGGCACTGGCCGCAGCGGTGCCCTTCTCCACTTCCACCGTCTTCAGCAGCTGCGGGTCGATCACCAGCGCGCTCTGGTGGTGATAAACCTTGCCGTTGATCTGCGCACCGTCGACGCTGAGGTTCAGCATCGACTCTTCCATGCCGCGGATGTACACCTTCTGCGCGATCGCATTGCCGCCGCCGCCGACGCTGATCTCGCTGTCCTTGCGGTAGATATCGCCCAGGTCGCGCGCCTGGCTGTCGGCCAGCTCGTCCTGGCGGATGGTCTTGTCCAGCGTCGGCGTTTTGGCGCTCACCACGACATTGGGCAACCGGCCAACGCCATCTTCGGCAAGGGCGGCATGGCTCCAGCCGACAAGCAACATGGCACCGAGCAGCGGCAGCCGGAACGGAGGGGGAAGAATATGGGTCATGAAAAGCCTATCCTGTGCAAAAGAATGCCGGCACAATGAAGCAAACCGGCTTGTTATCAATAATCATTCTCAAATATAATTTTTCCATATTTTTTCAGCCCCGTCCTTTGCTCGCCAAAACAAAAGCTTTGCACCAAGGACATCCGACAGGACTCCCCCGCATGCACACCGGGCACAGCAAAGCAGCAGCCCGCGCTGAACACGCACCAAAACCCGACATGATGAACTCCTGCGAACCCATAACGCCGGCCACCAGAATACGGGGCCGCTTTGTCAGCGAAACCCTGCGCACCGGCCTGTCGCTGCACTGCACCCAGATCGACATCCTGCAGGCCATACATACCCGCAGCAGTGCCGAGCCCGGCCTGCGCCTGATCCTGATGCTGGAAGGAAAGCTGGAAGCACATGTTGGCAGGCAGCGCCTGTCACTGGATGCCAGCCGCCAGCCGCAAGGCGTACTGCTGTCCATTGCCGAAACCGAACAACTGCAGCGGGACATCCCACAACCGATGCAGCAGCGCCAGGTAGTCATTGCCGTCAACCAGCAATGGTTTGAAGAAGGCGGCTTCAGCAATCTTGGCGATGCCAGCACTACGCTGGACTTGTGCCGGCAACATCTGGCAGTACGCCCGTTGCAAGTCACTACCGCGCTGGGCCGTCTTGCCGGGCAGCTGCTGCACCCGGCACAGCGCCCGCCGCATCTGCAGCGGCTGTTCCAGGAGTGCCATTCCGTAGAATTATTGATGGAGGCACTGGGACAGCTGCAAAGAAGCAACGGCAACCCCGGGCTCAAGCCGGCAGAACACCGGCGCGCGGAACGCCTGCGACAACTGCTGGACAGCGGCAGTGCCGATAGCTGGTCGCTGGCGGACATGGCACGGGAAATGGGCAGCAACCCTACGACCCTGCAACGGCAATTCCGGACCCTGCACGGCTGCAGCATTTTTGATTACCTGCGCCAGCAGCGCCTGGCGCGCGCACACCAGCTGCTGCTGCAGGGAGCCAGCGTGACCGAAGCCGCCCTGCAGGCCAGCTACGGCAGTCCGGCCAACTTTGCCACCGCCTTCCGGCGCCAGTACGGCGTCTGCCCGCGCAGCCTGCGCCGGTAGCCCGATATCACCCGGCGGCAGCCAGGGCTGTCAGGAACGTCTCCAGCACCAGATTGGGCCGTCGCCCCTTGCGCGTCACCACCGTCAGCGGCACCTGGTAGTGCAGCTGCTGCGGGCGGATGGCGCGCAGCTTGCCCTGCGCCACCCAGCTGGCGGCAAAGTGGTCCGGCAGGTAGCCGATGTAGCGACCGGTGAGGATCAGGAAGGCGATGCCCTCGCGATCGGAAGCAGTCGCGCAGCCGTCCAGCGCCTGCTGGCTCTGCTGCGCCTCCGGCGGCAGGCGAAAGCCCGGTATCACCGCCGGCGCGGCGGCGATGTCGGCATCGCCGATATCGGCATCGGCGCGCCAGAACAGCGGGTGGCCCTGGCTGCAGTACAGCAGCGAGTCCTCCTCGTACAGCGGGATGTAATCCAGCCCGGCCAGCGGGCTGACCAGCGGCACCACGCCGACGTGCAGCTGGCCGTCCAGCACTTTCAGCTCGATGTCGCTGGGCGTCATCATGCCGATATTGATGCGCACCCCCGGCCCCTGTTCGCTCAGCACGCGCAGCGACTGGGTGATGCGCATGCGCGACTGCGTCACCAGGCTGTTGACGATGCCGATGTTCAGCTCGCCACGCAGCTGCTGGTGCAGTTGGTTCACCTGGCTGCGGAAGCCTTCGATGGCCGCCAGCAGGCTCTGGCTGGCGTGCAGCACCTCGCGCCCTTCGTCGGTCAGCGCAAAACCGGCGCGCCCACGCTGGCACAGGCGGATGCCAAGACGCTTTTCCAGATCGCCCATGTGCAGGCTGATGGCGGAGCGGCTGATGCCGAGCACGCTCTCCGCCGCCGAGAAGCCGCCACACTCGGCCACGGTCTTGAACAGGCGCAGCAGGCGGATATCGAAATCGCTGACCTGGCCCAGGGATGTCTTCTTGCTCATGGTTTAACAAACACTCAACTTAACGTGAGAAAGATGTGATTTAACTCACATTTAATCCTGGTGCAAGCTATGAGCCTGTTCATGATCTTTTGGCGGCTGCGCTGGCACGGCAAATGGTCAGATGCTAGGCGGACGGCGCCGGCCTTAGTCGTTCTAAGGCCAAGCCGACCAACAACGCAGATGGCCATTTGCCGTGCTAGCCCTACGGGGCCGGTTTCTGCCGGCGCATCGCGGTGTCGATCGCCCCTGGCAGTGAATGACACTGCGGCGGGGCGCTCTCCTGGCGCTGCATCCGGCAGAAAACGGCCGCAGCCGTAAAAAGACCATGAACAGGCTCAATCATCAACACAGCGCTCACAGGGGCCACGTCATGAACAACTGCAACGACCAATTTGCCGTCAGCGATCTGAATCTCGATGCCCAGTGGATGCCGTTTTCGGCCAACCGCGCGTTCAAGCGTGATCCGCGCATCATCGTGGGCGCCGACGGCAACTACTTCATCGACGACAAGGGTCGCCGCATCTTCGACAGCCTGTCCGGCCTGTGGACCTGCGGCGCCGGCCACAACCGTCCGGAAATCCAGGAAGCGGTAGCCCGCCAGCTGGGTACCCTGGACTATGCGCCGGGCTTCCAGTACGGCCACCCGCTGGCCTTCCGCCTGGCCGACAGGATCGCCGGCCTGATGCCGGACGGCCTCAACCGCGTACTGTTCACCGGCTCCGGCTCCGAATGCGCCGATACCGCAGTGAAGATGGCCAAGGCCTACTGGCGCCTGAAGGGCCAGCCGAGCAAGACCCGCTTCATCGGCCGCGCCCGCGGCTACCACGGCGTCAACATCGCCGGCACCGCACTGGGCGGCATCGGCGGCAACCGCAAGATGTACGGCCAGCTGATGGATGCCGACCACCTGCCGCACACCCTGCAGCCAGGGCTGGCGTTCACCAAGGGCATGGCCGAGACCGGCGGGGTGGAGCTGGCCAACGAGCTGCTGAAGCTGATCGAGCTGCACGACGCCTCCAACATCGCCGCGGTGATCGTGGAGCCGATGTCCGGTTCCGCCGGCGTGATCGTGCCGCCGCAGGGCTACCTGCAGCGCCTGCGCGAGATCTGCAGCCAGCACGGCATCCTGCTGATTTTCGACGAGGTGATCACCGCCTTCGGCCGCATGGGCAAGTGGACCGGTGCCGACTACTTCGGCGTCACCCCGGACATCATCAATACCGCCAAGCAGGTGACCAACGGCGCCATTCCGCTGGGCGCGGTGATCGCCTCCAGCGAGATCTACAACACCTTCATGCAGCAGGGCACGCCCGAGCACATGATCGAGTTCACCCACGGCTACACCTACTCCGGCCACCCGGTGGCCTGCGCCGCCGGCCTCGCCACGCTGGAGCTGCTGCAGCGCGACCAGCTGATCGAGCAGTCCGCCGCGCTGGCGCCGGTGTTCGAAGAAAAGCTGCATGCCCTGCGCGGCAGCAAGCACGTGGTGGACATCCGCAACTGCGGCCTGGCCGGCGCCCTGCAGTTGGCCGCCCGCGACGGCGACGCCGCCATCCGCCCGTACGAGGCCGGCATCAGACTGTGGCAGGCCGGCTTCTACGTGCGCTTCGGCGGCGACACGCTGCAGTTCGGACCGACCTTCGACACCACTGCGCAGCAGCTGGACACGCTGTTCGACGCCGTCGGCGACGTGCTGAACCGGCTCGCCTGACCGACACCCGCCGCACGCCCGGTGCGTGCGGCCAACCTTTACCTGATTGCATCGATAGAGAACACACCATGACCACCGTAAACCACCTGATCAACGGCGAACTCAGTGCCGGCGGCAGCCGTCACGCCCCGGTTTTCAACCCGTCCACCGGCGAGGCCATCGCCCGGGTTGCCCTGGCCGACGTCGCCACCGTGCAACAGGCCATCGCCGCCGCCAAGGCTGCCTTTCCCGCCTGGCGCAACACTCCGCCTGCCAAGCGTGCACAGGTGATGTTCCGCTTCAAGCAGCTCTTGGAGCAGAACAAGGAACGCATCGTCCAGCTGATCAGCCAGGAGCACGGCAAGACCGTCGAGGACGCCACCGGCGAGCTGCAGCGCGGCATCGAGAACATCGAGTACGCCTGCGGCGTGCCGGAACTGCTCAAGGGCGAATACAACCGCAACGTCGGCCCCAACATCGACGCCTGGAGCGACTTCCAGCCGCTGGGCGTGGTGGCCGGCATCACGCCGTTCAACTTCCCGGCCATGGTGCCGCTGTGGATGTACCCGCTGGCCATCGCCTGCGGCAACGCCTTCATCCTCAAGCCGTCTGAGCGCGACCCCAGCTCCACGCTGCTGATTGCCCAGCTGCTGCAGGAAGCCGGCCTGCCCAAGGGCGTGCTGAACGTGGTGCACGGCGACAAGGAAGCGGTGGATGCGCTGATCGCGGCACCGGAAGTGAAGGCGCTGAGCTTTGTCGGCTCCACCCCGATCGCCGAATACATCTACGCCGAGGGTACCCGCCGCGGCAAGCGCGTGCAGGCGCTGGGCGGCGCCAAGAACCACGCCGTGCTGATGCCGGACGCCGACCTGGACAATGCGGTGAACGCGCTGATGGGCGCCGCCTACGGCTCCTGCGGCGAGCGCTGCATGGCGATCTCGGTCGCGGTGTGCGTCGGCGACCAGGTAGCCGACGCGCTGATCGCCAGGCTCACCCCGCAGATCAAGGCACTGAAGATCGGTGCCGGCACCAACTGCGGCCTGGACATGGGCCCGCTGGTCACCGCCGCCGCCCGCGACAAGGTGGTGGGCTACATCGCCGACGGCGTGGCGGCAGGCGCCGAACTGGTGGTCGATGGCCGCGGCTACAGCGTGGCCGGCTTTGATAACGGCTACTTCCTTGGCGGCACCCTGTTCGACCGCGTCACCCCGGCCATGCGCATCTACCAGGAAGAAATCTTCGGCCCGGTGCTGTGCGTGGTGCGCGTGAACAGCCTGGAAGATGCCATCGCGCTGATCAACGCCCACGAATACGGCAACGGCACCTGCATCTTCACCCGCGACGGCGAGTCCGCACGCCTGTTCGCCGACGAGATCGAAGTCGGCATGGTCGGCATCAACGTGCCGCTGCCTGTGCCGGTGGCCTACCACAGCTTCGGCGGCTGGAAGCGTTCGCTGTTCGGCGACCTGCACGCCTACGGCCCGGACGGCGTGCGCTTCTACACCCGTCGCAAGGCCATCACCCAACGTTGGCCGCAACGCGCCAGCCACGAGGCATCGCAGTTCGCTTTCCCGAGCTTGTAGGGTTTGTTGACGCTTGTTCCGCGATGGGCGGAACAAGCACCAATCACCCGGATGCCAAATCGCCAGACGGCCATAAAGAGCGGCCCGGTAGCCGTGCAAGCCAGGAGCGCTCTGGCTGCGGCCGCCCGGTTACGACCGGGAAGTCGGCACGATGCAATACATTGGAGGCTGGCCGTCCGGCCACACCCGCACCGGGTCGGGCTCGGCGATCGCCCGTTGCAGCAGCCACAGCAGCCATTGCCGGTGCAGCTGCCACAACCCGTGACCGGCAGCGCCGCTTTCCTTGGCGTACTGCTTGCCGGTATCGCTCATGCGGTAAAAGTACAGCGCCAGCGCCGCCAGTTCAGCCTGCGGCCAACGGCAGCCGTAGTACTGCAGCCGCTCGCTCCAGTACGCCACCTGCCGTGCCTCGTGCCGGGCTTCCAGCTCGGCCAGCGCCGGCACCAGATCCATCACCTGCCATAGCGGCCCATAGCCGCCAAACTGCTCATCCAGCGCATCCAGCGCCGCATCCACCGCATCCAGCAGTGCCGGCAGCGGCAGATCCTGCTGCCGCAACTCCTCTTTTGCCTGGTTCACCGCCTCCAGCCAGCCGCTGGCCAGCCGGCAGATGATGGCTTCCTTGTTGGGAAACAGGTGATACAGCGATTTGATGCCCACACCAGCGCGGGCGGCGATGGCATTGGTGTTCAGCGCCGGGTAGCCGTGCTCGGCCAGCAGGGCCAGCGTGGCCTGTTCGATCTTGCGCATGGCATCCTGGCTGCGTTGCTGGCGCGGGGTGCGCCGCATGCTGAAATCGGTAGGGAGGGTTCTATCGGTCATGGTGTCCGGCTATGTAATGCTCGCCGCCACTGTAGTGGCAGCGCTGTGGTATGGCAACGACAGTATTTGATCACATTTGCAGTAATTACTGAATTACTTCAAATGAACTGTGCTAAGGTCTGCCCATAATTTGCAGTAAAAACTGCAATAAAACAAAGGAGACAACTATGGCACACAGCAATATCCGGCAGCCGCAGCTACTGCTGCTGGCAGGCACATTGGCGTTGGCCGCCAGCGCCAGTCAGGCTGCCGGCACGGTATACCTGAACGGCAAGGTGTATACCCAGGATGCCCGCCGTAGCGTGGTGCAGGCTTTCGTGGTGGAGCAGGATGGCAAGTTCGGCCGTGTCGGCAACAATGCCGAGCTGTCCGGCCTGCGGCAGCAGGGTTATGCCGTGGTGGACCTGCACGGGCGCATGGTGCTGCCGGGGCTGCACGATAACCACATCCACGCGCTGGGCACGGTGCCGCTGGACATGTGCGACCTGGACGGCAAGCCGGTGAACCTGGACCAGTTGGCGAATAAGGTGCGCGGCTGTGTGCCGAAATACGCGCCGCAGCCTGGCGACTGGCTGGTGGTGAACCAGTGGTCGCCATATGACGGCAATACCCCGACCAAGCGCTTCAAGACCGTGCGCGCGGCGCTGGATGTCGCCGCACCGGACCGGCCGGTGGCACTGATGGGGGTGGATGGCCATGCCGCCGCCTACAACAGCCGCGCGCTGGCGCTGGCCCGCGACAAGGACGGCAATACCGTGGGCTACAACGCCGCCACGCTGGGCAAGGACGGCGCACTGGCCAGCCAGGCACCGTATGTCGACCTTAATACCGGGGTGATCCGCGAAGGCGCGCGCGAGGCGGTTCCGGTACCGGATACCGGCCTGCTGTCGGCCAGCAGCGACAAGGCTGCGGCGCTGTACGACGCCATCCTGCCGCGAGTATCACGGCTGCTGGCCAGCAGCGGCATTACCGGCATCCAGGATGCCTGCGCCAGCGACTTCGTGCGTCAGCGCTATCTGGGCATGCAGCAGCGCGGCCTGCTGCACATGCGCGTTACCGCCGCCACCTGCTTCCATCAGGACGACTACGGCGGCAAGCTGGACATTCCCGTCCATCTGGCCAAGGCCGAGGCGGTACGCGCGCAGCTTGCGGCCAACCCGCTGATCAAGGCCGACACAGTGAAAGTGTTTGTGGATGGCACGCTGGAAGGCGACCCGTTCACCGAACCGCCCTTCCTGCCCAATGCCGGCATGCTGCACAACTTCCAGCTGCCACACATCCACTACGACGCCGCCCGCGACCAGGGCAAGGTCACCGCCGACAGCCAGGACAGCGGCCAGAACGGCACGGTGAATTTCAAGCATGACGCACTGCTGGACTACGCCACCGCGCTGGACAAGGCCGGCTTCGGCATCCACCTGCACAGCATTGGCGACCGCAGCACGCGCTGGGCGCTGGACGCCTTGCAGGCAGCGCGGCAGCGCAACGGCAACAGCGGCATCCCGCACACCATCGCCCACCTGCAGATGGTGCACCCGGACGACCAGCAGCGCCTCGGCGAACTGGGTGTCTACCTTACTTTCACCTATGCGTGGATGAACCCGCAGCTGACCTACGACATGCTGGTGACGCCGTTCCTGCAGGCTGGCCGCAAGGGGCAGGACCTGGCTGCCATGGTGTATGCCCCCAAAGGTTATGCCACCAGCGCGGTATACCCGGTGGAAAGCAGCCGCCGTGCCGGTGCGGTACTGGCTGCCGGCAGCGATGCGCCAGTAGATAGCCGCGACCCGCGGCCGTTCACCAATATCGCCGCCGCGCTTACCCGTGTGGCCGACGGCAAGCCCTACTACAACGCCGCACAGCACACCTCGCTGGACGAAATCCTGGCCGCCTACACCATCAACGGCGCGCGGGCGGTGCGGCAGGGCGGCATCACCGGCTCCATCGAAAGCGGCAAGTCGGCCGACTTCATCGTGCTGGATCGCAACCTGTACCAGCTGGTGCAGGCCGGCAAGCCGCAGCGCATCGCCGATACCCGGGTCGAGCTGACCGTATTCCGGGGCCAGCCGGTATACCGCCGCCGCTAGGGCGCGAGTTTGCCGCACTGTTTTTCTTCCCGACCAGGGCCCCGCCCCGGCGGCGGGGTGTCCGCTACAGGAGCAACAACATGAACAAGACATGGCTGGCGGCGCTGGGCTGCGCCGTACTGCTACCACTGGCGCAGGCCGGTGGCAGACTCAACATCTACAACTGGTCGGATTACATCGCACCGGACACGATACCGGCATTCCAGAAAGCCACCGGCATCAAGGTGCGCTACGACGTGTACGACAGCAACGAAACGCTGAAAGGCAAGCTGCTTACCGGCAATACCGGCTATGACCTGGTAGTGCCCACCCACAACACCCTGGGCACCGGCATCAAGGCCGGCATGTTCCTGCCGCTGGACCGCAGCCGCATTCCGAACTGGAAACACCTGGACCCGGCGCTGCTCAAGCTGATGGACGGCTTCGACCCGGGCAACCGCTACGGCGTGCCGTACTTCTGGGGCATCAACACCCTGGGCATCAACGTGGACAAGGTGCAGAAGGCACTGGGCGGCAAGCTGCCGGACAACCCGTGGGATATGGTGTTCAAGCCAGAGGTGGTGTCCAGGCTCAAGGGCTGCGGTGTCAGCGTATTCGATTCACCCAGCGAATTCTTCAGTGCCGCACTGCACTATTACGGCAAGGACCCGAACAGCGAAAACCTGGCCGACTATCAGGCCATCATGCCGGCGCTGCAGAAGCTGCGGCCGTACTACACGCTGTTCTCGTCCTCCAGCTATATCAACGAGCTGGCCGGCGGCAGCCTGTGCGTGGCAATGGGCTTTTCCGGCGATCTCAACATGGCGCGCCGCCGTGCGCAGGAAAGCCGCAACGGTGTGAACGTGCGCGTACTGCTGCCGAAAAACGGGCTGGAAGTGTGGCTGGATGTACTGGCAATCCCGAAAGATGCGGCCAACGTGGCCGAGGCACACGCCTTCATCAACGCCATGCTGGAGCCGCAAACGGCGGCCAGGAACGCCAATGCGGTGAGTTACCCGCCGGGGGTGCCGGCAGCGCGTGCCTTCATGAAACCGGAGCTGGTGACCGACCGTACCGTGTTCCCCGGCAGTGATGACCTGAAGAACAGCTTTGTCGCCAGAACACTGAAACCGGCCACGATGCAGGGCTACACCCGGCTGTGGCAGCGCTTCCGCACCGGCCGCTAAGCACATTGCTCACGATCTCGCACGCTCACGCAGGACAAGGCGAAATGGCCGGGGAAGCGGAGTCTGCAAATAGTGGATTAGGGCCTGTTAACACTTGTTTTATCGCAGCGGCCAGTTTTGCCCGGATGCAGCGCGCGAAAAACGGCCCGCCGCAGGGTTATTCCCTGCCAGGGCCGTTTGACAAAGCGATGCGCCGGGCAAAACCGGCCCCGAAGGGCAGGCTGGATAAGCCATCAACTGCTGCGTTGTCGGGTTTGCACTTGGAATAACCAGGCGCGGCACCCTCCGCCTTGCATTTGAAGGCTTCTCCAGCCTGCGCTGCGACAAAACAAGTGTTAACAGGCCCTAGCATTCCGCAGCCGTTTTCAACATCATGCCGCCCCGTCGGAGTGCGTCGCAGCAGAGCGTGAACAGGCTCCAGCTGCCGCATGATTTATCCATGCGGCCAACCTTGCCATCCGCAAGTCCCGTATCCGCAACCGAACCACCCATCAGGGATAGCAGCCATGTCGCAAACCGTGTTCGAACGCCACACCACCGCTCCGGGCGTAATCCAGACGGCTTTGGCCGGCAGCATCAACCAGCCGTTCTGGATGGACGACGTCGCTACGCGGCGCGTCGAGTATCCGCCACTGCGCGAACACACGGTCGCCGACCTCGCCATCGTCGGCGGCGGCTTCCTGGGGCTGTGGACCGCGATCCTCGCCAAGGAGCGCGACCCGTCCCGCAGCGTGCTGCTGCTGGAGGGGCGGCGCGTCGGCTGGGCGGCGTCCGGCCGCAACGGCGGCTTCTGCGAGGCCAGCATCACCCACGGCGAGGACAACGGCCGTTCGCGCTGGCCGGAGGAATGCGAGCGGCTGGATGCGCTGGGCATGCAGAACCTGGACGAGATCGCGGCGACGATCGCGCGTTACGCCATCGACTGCGACTTCGAGCGCAGCGGCGTGCTGACCGTGGCCGTCGAGCCGTACCAGGTGGCCCAGCTGCACGGCGACGGCTGCCTGTCCGCCGCGGCGATCCGCGCCGAGGTGGACTCGCCCACCTTCCTCGCCGGGCACTGGGACCGCGCCGGCTGCGCGATGCTGCACCCGGGCAAGCTGGCGCTGGAACTGGCGCGCATCGCGGTCGGGCTGGGCGTGCGCATCTGCGAGCACTCGGCGGTGACCGCGCTGCAGCCCGGCGCCGACGGCGTGCGCCTCGCCACCGCGCACGGCAGCGTCCGCGCCGCGCGGGTGGTGCTGGCGACCAATGCCTTCCCGTCGCTGCTCAAGCGCTACCGCTGGCACACCATCCCGGTCTACGACTACGTGCTGATGACCGAGCCCCTGAGCGCGGCGCAGCTGGCGTCCGTCGGCTGGCGCAACCGGCAGGGCATCGCCGACATGGGCAACCAGTTCCACTACTACCGCATCACGCGCGACAACCGCATCCTGTTCGGCGGCTACGACGCCGTCTATAACTTCGGCGGCAAGGTACGCGGCGAATACGACGACCGGCCGGCATCGTTCGCACGGCTGGCCGGCCACTTCTTCACCACCTTCCCGCAGCTGGAAGGGCTGCGCTTCAGCCACCGCTGGGGCGGCGCCATCGACACCTCGACCCGCTTCTGCGCCTTCTTCGGCACGGCGCACGGCGGCCGCGTCGCCTACGCCGCCGGCTTCACCGGACTGGGCGTCGGCGCCACCCGCTTTGCCGGCAACGTGCTGCTGGACAGGCTCGAAGGCCTGGATACCGAGCGCACCCGCTTGCGCATGGTGCGCGAGACGCCGCCGCCGTTCCCGCCCGAGCCCTTGGCCTGGCTGGCGGTGCAGTCCACGCGCTGGGCGCTGAACCGCGCCGACCACAACCACGGCAAGCGCAACCTGCTGCTGCGCACGCTGGACGCGCTGGGGCTGGGCTTCGATTCCTGAGCCAGGTTGGCCGCATCCGCGCATGCGGCCAACCTGGCCCGTCCACATAACCAGGACCTCATACATGAACCATCCCTTCGCCCTGCTGGCCAACCACTGCGTGGCGGCCAGCCAACTGGCACTCGACTACCAGCCGCTGCCGCCGGAGAAAATCGTGACGGGCGCGCCCCGCGTCGGCACCGCCGAGCTGGGCCGGCTCGGCGACTGCTGCCTCGGCGTCTGGGAGCTGACGCCCTCGGTCAGCACCGACGTGGAGGCCGACGAGTTCTTCATCGTGCTTTCCGGCGCCGCCACGGTCACCTTTGCCGACGGCACGCCATCATTGCAGCTGCACGCCGGCAGCGTCGGCCGCCTGCGCGCCGGCACCGCCACCACCTGGACCGTCACCGAGACGCTGCGCAAGGTCTACGTCATCCTCGACGCCGACGGCGCCGCATAGCGCGCCATCACAAGCTTGGCCGCAGCACACCACCACAGGAGCAAAACATGGACATCAAGCACAACTACATCGACGGCCACTGGCAGGCGGCGCTGGGCGGCACGACGCGCGAGGTCATCAACCCCGCCAATGGCGAGCTGATCGGCATCGTCACCGACAGCAAACAGGAAGACACGCGGGCGGCGATCGCCGCCGCCAGGGCCGCGTTCTACGAGCGGGGCGACTGGCAGCGCATGGCCGGCCCGAAACGCGCCGACCTGCTGCTGCGCGTCGCCGCCGCCATCGAGGCACGCGCCGACGAGCTGGCGCGGCTCGACACGCTGGACAACGGCAAGCCGCTGCGCGAGGCGCGCTGCGACGTGGACGACGCCGTCGCCTGCTTCCGCTACTACGCCGGGCTGATCACCAAGCCGCAGGGCGGGGTGTACGAGGTCGGCGACGGCTTCGGTCCGATGCACGCCTACGCGATGCACGAGCCGATCGGCGTCTGCGCGCTGATCACGCCGTGGAACTACCCGCTGCTGATGGCGACCTGGAAGCTCGCGCCGGCGCTGGCGGCCGGCAACTGCGTGGTGTTCAAGCCCAGCGAGCTGACGCCGCTGTCGGCCGTCGCGCTGTTCGAGATCTTCGACGCGGTCGGCCTGCCGCCCGGCACTGCCAACCTGGTGCTGGGCAACGGCCCGGACGCCGGCTACGAGCTGGCGCAAAGCCACGACGTGGACATGATCACCTTCACCGGCAGCACCCGCACCGGGCAGGCGATCGCCAGCGCCGCCGTCGGCAACCTGAAGAAGGTTGGCCTGGAGCTGGGCGGCAAGTCGCCCAACATCGTCTTCGCCGACGCCGACCTCGAAGGCGCGGTGGAGTGGGCGATGATAGGCGTGTTCTTCAACCAGGGCGAAGTGTGCTCGGCCGGCTCGCGCCTGCTGATCGAGGAGAGCATCAAGGACCGCTTCGTCGCGCGGCTGGCCGAGCGCGCCAACGCGATGACCATCGGCAACGGTCTCGCCGACCCGGACATGGGCGCCATCGTCTCCGCGGCGCAGCTGGGCAAGATCCTCGGCCACATCGCGCGCGCCAAGGCGCAGGGCGCGCGGCTGGTATGCGGCGGCGAGCGCTACACCGAGGGCGAGTGCGGCAAGGGCTACTTCGTGCGGCCAACCATCTTCGACGGCTGCCACCGCGACATGGACATCGTCCGCGAGGAGGTCTTCGGCCCGGTGCTCGCGGTGCAGACCTTCCGCACCGAGGCCGAGGCGATCGCCATGGCCAACGACACGCCCTACGGCCTGGCCGGCGGCGTGTTCACTACAGACGGCGCCCGCGCGCTGCGCGTGGTCCGGGAAATCCGCGCCGGCGTCACCTGGATCAACTGCTACAACCCGACGTTCAACGAGGCGCCGTGGGGCGGCTACAAGATGAGCGGCTACGGCCGCGACCTGGGCGTCAACGGCCTGCAGGAATACCAGCAGATCAAGCAGATCAACATCAACCTGCAGCCGGGCACGGTCGGCTGGTATCAGTAAGAGCCGGGGCCTGCCAGCGCTGAACTTAATCATTACGCAGGCTGGCAACACCGGCGGCACCGGATTCGGGCCTGTTAATCCTAAAAACCTCCATTAGCCACGAAAGAACACGAAAGAAATCAACGTGATAGCAGACGCGAGCGATGCACCTGACGGGTGTGCCGGCTCCAGACGGCAACCATTTGAATTTTCGTGTTTTTTCGTGGCAAGAACTGCGGGGTTTAGGTTAATACTTGTGCGATAAAACAAGTATTAACGGGCCCTGAAGGCGTAACCGGGAGAAGCCGTGTGCGCCCCCTGGCTTCGAGATCAGGCTACAGATCCGGGCGCGCTATGGCTACGCCCCACCCTCGCCCAGCGCCGCCCGCATCTGCTCCAGCTCCTGCAGCCGGTCGTGAATATCGCCCCAGTGCCGCGTATTCACCGCGGCGATCAGCGCATCGATCAGCATCAACAGCGGCGTATTGGCATCCCAGCCGGCCGGGCCGGCGGTATGGGCAGCCAGGGTGTATTTGGCGCAGCGCGACACCGGCGACAGCCACTGGTCGGTGAACAGCACCACCTGCACCTTGCGCTGCGCCGCCATTTCCGCCACGCGCTGCGCGTCCTGCCAATAGCGGCGGATATCGAACACCACCAGCACGTCGTGCTTGTCCATGTCCACCAGATGATCGGCCCAGCTGGCCGGCAGCGCCCGCAGCAGCGTCACCTGCGAGCGCACCACCTTCAGGTGATGCGCCAGATACGCCGCCAGCGGCTCGGTCAGCCGCCCGCCCAGCAGCCAGATACGGCGCTTGGGGTCGGCCAGCAGCGCGACGGCGCCGTCGAATTCCGATGGGCTGACGTTGGCCGCAGTCTGCTGCATCAGCTCGGTCTGGCGGCGCACGAAGGTGGCGAGGAAATCGGTGCCCGCCGCCTCGCTGGCGGCCTCGCGCCGCACCAGCGGCGACTGCAGCCGCGCCTCCAGCTCGCTGCGCAATGCGGCCTGGAACGCGGTGTAGCTGTCGAAACCCAGCTTGCCCACCAGCCGCAACACCGTCGGCCCGCTCACTTCCACCCGCGCCGCCAGCTGGGCAATGGTCTCCAGCCCGGCCACCGGGTAGTTGGCCAGCAGCACGCGCGCGATCTTGCGTTCGGTGGGCGTCAGCTTGTCCATTTCCGAGCGCAACAATTCTGCAACAGAGCGGTTTTGTCCCATTGGCAGTCCTCTTTTCCAGCATTGGCGGTACTTGTCGACAGTTTGGCCGATGGCACGCCGGCAGGCAACGTAATTTTTATTACATTTTTCATCTTGCAATCTGTTTTTCTAACGTCTACTACTATGCACAGAGGGCAACAAAACCGCCCCGGACGTCAGCAAAGTGAGAGGAAAACATGGAAGCGCACAAGGTAAGAACCGCAGACGATCTGCGCACGCTCATCCAGCAGCGTGATCTGAAGCAGATCAAGGTCGGGCTGTACGATATCGACGGCGTGATGGCCGGCAAGTATATGTCGCGCGACAAGTTTCTGTCCGCGCTGGACGGCGGCTTCGGCTTCTGCGACGTAGTGTTTGGCTGGGATGTGGGCGACAAGCTGTACGACAACACCAAGCTCACCGGCTGGCAGCGCGGCTATGCCGACGCCCAGGTGCGGGTGATTCCGGAAAGCTGCCGCGAGCTGCCGCTGGAAGACAATATGATCCTGCTGCAGGGCGAGGTGGTGGGCCGGCTGGAAGGGTTGTGTCCGCGCGGCCTGCTGCGCCGGGTGCTGCAGCGTGCGGCCAACATGGGCGTCACCCCGATGGCCGGCATCGAATATGAATTTCTGGTCGCCGACGAAAGCAACGAGTCGCTGCTGGGCCGCAGCTACCAGGACATCAGGCCGCTGGGGCGCGGCGCCTTCGGCTACTCGGTGCTGCGCAATTCGGTGAACACCGAGTTCTATCACGGCCTGATCCAGCTGTGCGAAGCGATGAACATGCCGCTGGAAGGCTTCCACGAGGAAACCGGTCCCGGCCAGCTGGAAGCGGCACTGGGCGTGGACGGCGCACTGCGCGCCGCCGACAACGCCGCACTGTTCAAGACCTTCGCCAAGGTGCTGGCACAGAAGCAGGGCCGCACCTGCAGCTTCATGGCCAAGTGGCATCAGGAATACTCCGGCCAGGGCGGCCACATCCATATCTCGCTGAAGAACGCCGCCGGCGACAACATATTCCACGACGCCAGCCAGCCCGGCAACATCAGCCGCACCATGCGCCATTTCATCGGCGGCCTGCAACTGTTGATGCCGCAGATCACCAGCCTGGCGGCACCCACCATCAACAGCTTCCGCCGTCTGGTGCCCGGCTACTGGGCGCCGACCACCGCGCTGTGGGGCATCGACAACCGCACCGTGTCGCTGCGCGCCATTCCCGGCAGCAACAAGTCGCAGCGGGTGGAATACCGGTTGCCCGGCGCCGACTGCAACCCCTACCTGGCGCTGGCCAGCGCGCTGGCCGCCGGCCTGCACGGCATCGAGCACGAGATCGAGCCGGACGAAGCGATTACCGGCAACGGCTACCTGCTGGATGTTCCACCGGAGCGCCGCCTGCCGCGCTCGCTGTGGGAAGCGGCACAGACGCTGAAGCAGTCCGTGGTGATGCGCGACTGGCTGGGCGACGACTTCGTCGACCACTTCGCCGCCACCCGCGAGTGGGAGGAACGCGAGTTCCAGCGCCACGTAACCGATTGGGAATTGAACCGTTACTTCGAGATCATCTGACATGAGCCAGCACTTTTCCGTTATTTCCCCTGTCGACGGCAGCGAACTGCTGCAACGCAGCTACCACGACGCCGCCACCGTGCGCGCCACGCTGGATGCGGCCAACCATGCCGGCCGCAGCTGGCGCCAAGTCAGCCTGACCGAACGCAAACTGATGGTTGGCCGCGCGGTGGACGAACTGGTCGCCCGCCGCGAGCGCATCGCCGAGGCCATCACCCGCCAGATCGGCCGCCCGATCAGCCAGTCGCCGGGCGAAGTGCGCGGCCTGGAAGAGCGCGCTCGCACCATGATCGAGCTGGCCGAGCAGGGCCTGGCCGACGTGCGCCCGGCGCCCAAGGCCGGTTTCGAGCGCTTCCTGCGCCGCGAGCCGCTGGGCACCGTGCTGGTGCTGGCGCCGTGGAACTACCCCTTCCTCACCGCCATCAACACCATCGTGCCGGCGCTGGTGGCCGGCAACACCGTAATCCTGAAGCACTCCAGCCAGACCCCGCTGGTCGCCGAGCTGTTCGACGAAGCGTTCAAGGCTGCCGGGCTGCCGGCCGGCGTGTTCCAGATCCTGCACCTGGACCACGCCGCCACGCTGCAGCTGGTGGCCAGCGAAGGCATCGACTTCGTCGCCTTCACCGGCTCGGTGGAAGGCGGCCGCACGGTACAGCACGCCGCCGCCGGCCGCTTCATCGGCGTCGGCCTGGAGCTGGGCGGCAAGGACCCGGCCTACGTGTGCGACGACGCCGACCTGCCGGCCGCCATCGAAAACCTGGTGGACGGCGCCTTCTTCAACTCCGGGCAGTCCTGCTGCGGCATAGAGCGCATCTACGTGCACCACCGCCACTACGACGACTTCGTCGCCGGCTTCGTCGAGCTCACCAAGGCCTACCGCTTCGGCAACCCGCTGGACCCGCACACCAACCTCGGGCCCATGGTGCGCGCCGGCGCCGCCGCCTTCGTGCGCGATCAGATCGCCGAGGCGTTGCAACAAGGCGCGCGCGCGCTGATCCCGGCCGGTCACTTCGCCGCCGACGCGCCGGGCACCGCGTATCTCGCGCCGCAGGTGCTGGTGAACGTCGACCACGGCATGCGGGTGATGCGCGAGGAGAGCTTCGGCCCGGTGATAGGCATCATGGCGGTGGACGGCGACGAAGAGGCGCTGCGGCTGATGAACGACAGCCACTACGGCCTCTCCGCGTCGATCTGGACCGCCGACCGCGACGCGGCGATCCGGCTGGGCGAGCGGCTGGAGACCGGCACCGTGTTCCAGAACCGCTGCGACTACCTGGACCCGACTCTGGCGTGGACCGGGGTGAAAGACACCGGCCGCGGCGTGTCGCTATCGGTACTGGGCTACAGCCAGCTCACCCGCGTCAAATCCTTCCACCTGAAAGACTGAAAACCATGTTCATCACAGAAAGCACAGACAACTGCAAGCACATGCCGCCCGTCCGTCGCGACCATGCCGTTTCCGTGTTTTCCGTGGGTTCTGTGGCAAAAAATAGAGGACAAACCACATGCAACTGAAAGGCAACTGGAACTACCCCACCGCCATCCGCTTCGGCGCCGGCCGCGCCAGCGAACTGCCGGCCATGTGCGCCGAGCTGGGCATCAAGCGCCCGCTGCTGGTTACCGATTCCGGCCTGGCCCGCCTGCCGCTGGTCGGACGGCTGCTGGACTACCTGCACAGCGCCGGCCTTGCGGCCAACGTGTTCAGCGACCTGCGCCCCAACCCGGTGGGCCGTGACGTGGATGCCGGCGTGGCCGCCTACAAGGCCGGCGGCCATGACGGTGTGATCGCAGTCGGCGGCGGCAGCGCACTGGACGTGGGCAAGGCCATCGCGCTGATGGTGGGCCAGGACCGCCCGCTGTGGGACTTCGAGGACGTGGGCGACAACTGGACCCGCGTCAACGTGGCCGGCGTGGCGCCTACCATCGCGGTGCCCACCACCGCCGGCACCGGCTCCGAGGTTGGCCGCGCCTCGCTGATCATCGACGAAAACGGCCACCGCAAGGTCATCATCTTCCACCCGTCGATGCTGCCCAAGCTGGTGCTGGCCGACCCGGAACTCACCTGCGGCCTGCCGCGCCACCTTACCGCTGCCACCGGCATCGACGCCTTCGTGCACAACCTGGAAGCGTTCTGTTCGCCGTTCTACCACCCGATCGCCCAGGGCGTGGCGCTGGAAGGCATGAAGCTGGTGCACGACTGGCTCCCGGCAGCCTGCGACAACGGCAACAACGTGGAAGCGCGCTCGCACATGTTGGCCGCATCGATCATGGGCGCCACTGCCTTCCAGAAGGGTCTCGGCGGCGTGCATGCGCTGGCGCACCCGATCGGCGCGCACTTCGACACCCACCACGGCCTGGCCAATGCCATCCTGCTGCCCTATGTGCTGGTGAAAAACCGCCCGGCCATCGAGCAGCGCATCGTGGCCGCCGCCCGCTACATCGGCCTGGCCGATGCCAGCTTCGACGGCTTCCTCGGCTGGATCCTGCAGCTGCGCGCCAAGCTGGGCATCGCCCACAGTCTGGCCGAGATCGGCATCAGCAGCGAGCACGCGGCGCTGATAGGCCGTGACGCCAAGCAGGACCCGAGCGACGGCGGCAACCCGCTGCCGCTATCCGCCGATGACTATGCGGCCATCTTCCTGGCCGCCTGCGAGGGCAATGTCCATGGCTAAACCCGTGATTGGTCTGACCACCTACCCGCCCGGCCCCGGCCACGGCCCGCACACGCCGGAACTGTACGTGCAGGCGGTGGTGCGTGCCGGCGGCGCGCCGGTGCTGCTGCCGCATGTCGGCGCCGACATGGTGGATGCCTGGCTGTCGCGCCTGGACGGCGTGGTGCTGATCGGCGGCGGCGATATCGAGCCGGCGCGCTACGACGGCGGCGACCACCCCACCATCTACAACCTCAATCCGGCGCGCGACGACACCGAGCTGGCGCTGACCCGCGCGGTGCTGGCCAGCAAGTTGCCGACGCTGGCGATCTGCCGCGGCCTGCAGCTGGTAAACACCGTGCTCGGCGGCAGCCTGCACCTGCACCTGCCGGACGTGGTGGGCGAAGACACCCTGCACCGCGCCCCGCCGCGCGACCCGGTGCCGCACGCCATCCGCGTGGCCGCCGGCAGCTGCCTGGCCGGGCTGCTCGGCGAGCACAGCGAGTCGGCATCCTGGCATCACCAGGCCATAGCCCAGCTGGGCGAAGGCCTGCTGCCGGTGGCGTGGGCGCCGGACGGGGTGATCGAAGCGGTGGAGCTGCAGGGCAACCCGCAGCTGACCGCGGTGCAGTGGCACCCGGAAATCACCGCCGCGGACGACGCGCGCCAGCAGGCGCTGTTCGACCACCTAGTACGTCTGGCCGCCGGCCGCTGAAACCGGGCACGCCGGCGACATCGCGGAGCGCCACCGGCGCAAGGTTGGCCGCAAGCGTAGCACCCGTACCGGGCACGCCGCCACAGAGCGGCGACCGGTACGGCGCCGGGCGGCATACCGCCGTACCGGCAAACACGACACAACAAAGGAGACAATCATGCAGAAACAGAAGGTCGTACGGGAGCTGAAGTCCAGCCTCAAGACCATACACCTGTGGGGGATCGCCGTCGGACTGGTGATCTCCGGTGAGTACTTCGGCTGGAGCTACGGCTGGGCCAGCGCCGGCACGCTGGGGTTTCTGGTGACCTCGCTGCTGATCGCCGCGATGTACACCACCTTCATCTTCAGCTACACCGAGCTGACCACCTCGATACCGCACGCCGGCGGCCCGTTTGCCTATGCGCGGCGTGCCTTCGGCCCCACCGGCGGCTTCATTGCCGGCGCGGCCACGCTGATCGAGTTCGTGTTCGCGCCACCGGCCATCGCGCTGGCCATCGGTGCCTATCTGGGGGTGCAGTTCCCGGGGCTGGACCCGAAAGTGGCGGCGGTGGGCGCCTACCTGGTGTTCATGGCATTGAACATCCTGGGGGTGCAGCTGGCGGCCAACTTCGAGTTGTTCGTCACCGTGCTGGCCATCGGCGAGCTGCTGGTATTCATGGGCGTGGTCAGCCCTGGCTTCTCGCTGGCCAACTTCACCGCCAACGGCTGGGCTGGCGGCAGCGAGCTGAACCACACCGCGCTGCTGGGTATCCTGGGGGCGATTCCGTTTGCCATCTGGTTCTTCCTGGCGATCGAAGGCGCCGCCATGGCGGCAGAGGAAGCGGAAGACCCGCGCCGCACCATCCCGAAAGCCTATATCGGCGGCATTCTCACCCTTACCGTGCTGGCCATCGGCGTGATGATCATGGCCGGCGGCGTGGGCGACTGGCGCCTGCTGGCCAACATCAACGACCCGCTGCCGCAGGCGATGAAAGCCGTGGTCGGCGAAAACAGCGGCTGGATGCACATGCTGGTGTGGATCGGCCTGTTCGGCCTGATTGCCAGCTTCCACGGCATCATCATGGGCTACTCGCGGCAGATCTTCGCACTCGCGCGCGCCGGCTACATGCCGACCGTGTTTGCCCGCGTGCACCCGCGCTTCAAGACCCCGCACCTTGCCATCATCCTGGGCGGCATCATCGGCATCGCCGCCATCTTCAGCGACGAATGGATCAAGCTCGGCGGCCAGACGCTGACAGCCAACATCATCACCATGTCGGTATTCGGTGCGCTGGTGATGTACATCATGTCGATGCTCAGCCTGCTGCGCTTGCGCCGTACCGAGCCCAAGCTGGATCGCCCGTTCCGTGCCCCGGTCTATCCGCTGTTCCCGTGCATTGCACTAGCCATCGCCACGCTATCGCTGCTGACCATGGCCTGGCTGAACCAGCTGGTATTCGCACTGTTCGTGGCAGCCATGGCGGCCGGCTACATATACTTCCTGGCCACCAAGCATCTGCGAGATGCCGCACCGCAGGACGACATGCTCGAGGGCCAGAGCTGCGAAGATGAACTGCCACTAAACCTGTCGCTGCTGCCGGGGAAGGATTGAATGCAGCCAACGATATACCGTGTTAACGGACACAGACTGCTGACGAGGCTCCCAAATTATCGGTAATGCCGTTCACTCAAAGAGCTGCAAGAAACGGAGCAGATCTGGCACGGAAATGTCGCAAAGCCGGTTTGTGACAGTTTCAGAGACCTAGAAAACACAAAACCCCTGATCCAATTTTTCAATTGAATCAGGGGTTTTTATGTGGTTGCGGGAGCAGGATTTGAACCTACGGCCTTCGGGTTATGAGGCCAAATAATCTGCCGTACGTTACATGCCACCAAGTTCAAACCAAACAGCCTCGGCGAATTCAGGGAGTAAGTGCAACGGCGGGCAGGTCTGGAGGATGGGGGTGAGATGAGGT
>NZ_BMYP01000009.1 GCF_014652335.1 Vogesella fluminis
TCATCTCACCCCCATCCTCCAGACCTGCCCGCCGTTGCACTTACTCCCTGAATTCGCCAACCGAAATCGTCCGCCGTGTCGAAACGCTGTTCGCCTTTGCCGACCGCCTCGAAGCGCGCCTCGCCAGCGCCAGCGCCGCAGCCGAGCGGCTGACCCCGTCGCTGCTGGCCAAGGCCTTCCGCGGAGAACTCGTCCCGCAAGACCCGAACGACGAGCCGGCCAGCGAGCTGCTCAAAAGGTTGGCCGCAAGCCGTGAGTCGGCCGCGACAGCGCCAAAAGCAAAACGCGGTCGCAAACCGGCGGCAGCGTAGGGCACGGTCACCCCGCAGGGGCGACGTGCCGATGCCGGAGGGGAATGCCGTTCGCGGCGCGGTGTCGTTGGCGGCGCTAGCCGCCCTGGCCTGCCGTGGCGAGCTGGTGGTGCAAGGCCGGCCAGCGAGCGGCTCAAGCGCCTGACTTCGTCGTTCTGGCGGCTCTCGATGGACGACATGGTTCGCACGCCACAGGGTGAAGGCGCACGGTATAGGGCGGGGGAGTGGCGATGATGTTCCGCATGGTGCGGTGCTGGCGACAAGCGCCTGCAAATAGCGGGCAAGCTTTTTCCGCATGGGCAGCGGTGGCAAGTTGCCACGGATTTGCCACGGTTGGCGCAAAAAAAACAGCGGGTTAAGAAACCCGCTGTTTTTAAAGGAAATTCTGGTCGGGGTGAGAGGATTCGAACCTCCGGCCTCTACGTCCCGAACGTAGCGCTCTACCAGGCTAAGCTACACCCCGAATGCTGCGCATTTTAACCAGCTTGCCGCCTAAAGAAAAGCCCCTGCCGCAAGCTGGCCTCGCCCGGGAGTGCGCCGTATTTGCCGGCGGCAGGGTTTATTGCAGTCAAAACAAGGTCTTGTCCGTGTCCTTGTGGCCGGGTTCGGGCAGTGATTTTTTTTTGCGACGGGATGTTTTTTGCTGGCCGGCCTGGGCGCGATACCATGCTTCCAGTGCTTCTTCGGCGTTCATGATGTGCTGGCGCAGAAAAGCCGCCGCGCTGATGGCGTCCTTCTGCTTGCACAGCTCCAGCAGCCGGGTGTGCTCGTGGTGGGCGCGGTCGTTGAAGCCGGTGAGCAGGATCTGCATCCGCGTGTAGCGGTCGGTGCGGTTGTGCAGCTGCTCGATGATGGCCAGCGTCTGGTCACGCCCGGCGGCGCGGTACAGCGCCATGTGGAACTGCGCGTTGAGTATGCCCCAGGCGCTGATGTCCTTGTCGCGCAGCGCGATCTCGAACTTGGCCAGCAGCGCCTCGGCTTCGGCGATGTCGGCGCTGCTCTGGCGCGGGATGGCCTCCAGCAGCACGTCGCACTCCAGCAGCACGCGCACGCGCAGCAGCTCGACGATTTCCGGCAGCGACAGCTGTGACACCACCGCGCCCTTGTTGTCCTCGATATTGACCAGCCCTTCCGCTTCCAGCTGGCGCAGTGCCTCGCGCACCGGCACCCGGCTCATGCCCAGCTCGCGCGACAGCGCTTCCTGGCGCAGCTGGCTGCCGTCCGCCCATTCGCCGGCCAGGATGCGCTGGCGGATGGCGTCGGTGGCGATGGTGGTGAGTGACAGCGGTGCGCTGTCCTTGCTTTCCTGACTCATGGTGACCTCTTTCATGCAGGCGCTACCTTACCATAGCTGGCCGGCCGGCCACGCGCCTGTCATGGCTGGCGGTGACAAAAAAGCGCCCCGCAGGGCGCAAGGTGCAGTCAGGAGCGGCTGCACGCAGAGCAAGCATTACAGGCCGAGATAGGCGGTCTTGACCGTGGTGTAGAACTCCGCGGCGTAACGGCCCTGCTCACGCGGGCCGTGGCTGGAGCCTTTGCGACCGCCAAACGGCACGTGGTAGTCCACGCCGGCGGTGGGCAGGTTGACCATCACCATGCCGGCCTCGGCATGGCGGCGGAAGTGCGTGGCCAGTGCCAGCGACCGGGTGCAGATGCCGGCGGCGAGGCCAAATGGCGTGTCGTTGGCCAGCTGCAGCGCGTGCTCGTAGTCGTCGGCGCGCAGCACTGCCGCCACCGGGCCGAAGATTTCCTCGCGGCTGATGGTCATCTCAGGCGTGCAGCCGGCAAACAGCGCCGGCGACTGGTAATAGCCGCGCGTCGCCAGCTGCAGGCGCTCGCCGCCGCACAGCAGGCTGGCACCCTGGGCCTGGCCTTTTCCCACGTAGTCAAGGTTGGCCGCAAGCTGCGGCTCGCTGGCCACCGGGCCGATCTGGCTGGCGCTGTCCAGCGCGTGACCGACGCGCAGCGCCGCCGTGCGCTCGGCCAGCCGCGCGACGAAGGCATCGTGGATGCCATGGCAGACGATAATGCGGCTGCTGGCGGTGCAGCGCTGGCCGGTGGAATGGAACGCGCCGTTGATCGCGCACTCTACCGCCTGCTCCAGCTGGGCATCGTCAGCCACCAGCAGCGGGTTCTTGCCGCCCATTTCCAGCTGCACCTTGATGCCGCGCACCGCGCAGTCTGCGGCCAACCTTTGTCCGGTGGCCTGCGAGCCGGTAAAGCTCAGCGCGGCTATGCCGGCATCCAGCAGCGCCGGCCCCAGCACGCGACCGCTGCCCATCACCAGGTTGAACACCCCGGCCGGCAGGCCGGCGCGGTGCAGGATGTCGGCCAGCGCCCAGGCCGAGCCCGGCACCAGTTCCGCCGGCTTCATCACCACGCAGTTGCCGAAGGCCAGCGCCGGTGCGGCTTTCCACGCCGGAATCGCGATCGGGAAGTTCCACGGCGTAATCAGGCCCACCACGCCCACCGGCTCGCGGCTGATCAGCACCTCCACGCCCGGGCGTACCGAATCCAGCAGCTCGCCCTGCTGGCGCAGCGCCTCGCCGGCAAAGAATTTGAAGATATGCCCGGCACGGGTCACCTCGCCGATAGCCTCCGGCAGGGTCTTGCCTTCCTCGCGCGCCAGCAGCGTGCCCAGCTCCTGCTTGCGCGCCAGGATTTCGTTGCCGGCGGCGTCCAGAATGTCGGCGCGCTGCTGCGGCGTGGTGCGCGACCAGGCCGGAAAGGCCGCGCGGGCGGCAGCTACCGCCTCGCGCATGTCGTCGGCAGAGGCGCTGGCGTATTCGCCCACCACGTCATCGAGGTCGGACGGGTTGCGGTTGACGATGGCCGGCTGCCCGCCGCGCCATTCGCCGTTGATGAGATTGCAATGCATGGTGACTCCTGCTGGCTGCCGCGGGCACCCCCTGTCGCGCAGCCGAAAAAAATGGCCCTCCCGCCGCGGGGGCGGGGCGGGAAGGCATCGAGTGCGGTCAAGGTTGGCCGCAAGATCGGGGAGAGTACTGCGGTGATGCTTACACCGCCGGTAGTGCTGGACGGCTGGCGAGACCGGCCTTAATCACGGCGGCCACGCGCTCGCGCTCGGCGCCGGCCAGCGGCAGACGCGGGGCGCGCACATGCTCGGTGCCTACGCCAACCATGGCTTCGCACAGCTTCAGGTTCTGCACCAGCTTCATCGATACATCCAGGTGCAGCAGCGGCGCGAACCAGCGGTAGATGGCGCGGGCCTCTTCCAGGCGGCCGGCCTTGGCCAGTTTGTAGATGGCCACGGTCTCTTTCGGGAACGCCACCACCAGGCCGGCAACCCAGCCGTCGGCACCCATCACAATGCTTTCCAGCGCCAGGTCATCCACGCCGCTGAAGATGGCGTAGCGGTTGCCCACCGCGTTGATCACGTTGGTCAGGGTGCGGATGTCGCCGCTGGATTCCTTGATCGCCACGTACTTCGGCTCTTTCGCCATCTCTACGTACATTTCCGGGGTGATGTTCACGCCGTAAGCGATCGGGTTGTTGTAGATCATGATCGGCAGCGGGCTGGCATCGGCCACACGCTGGTAGTGATTGATGGTCTCGCGCTCGTCGGACACGTAGCGCATGGCCGGCAGCAGCATGATGCCGTCGGCGCCGGCGGCGTGCGCGGCCTGGGCCAGCGCGGCTGCGGCACGGGTGCTGTCTTCGGCCACGGTCAGCAGTACCGGCTTGCTGCCGGCCACTTCCTTGGCGGCCTTCAGGATGGCGATTTTCTCGTCGGCGGTGAGGGTGGAGGCTTCGCCCAGCGAACCACACACGATGATGCCGTCGGCGCCGCATTCCAGCTGCCACTCGATGTGCTTGACGGTGCCGGCCAGATCCAGCGATTCGTCAGCGTTGAACTTGGTAGTAACGGCGGGGAAAACGCCAGTCCAGAGATGTGCCATGAAGTGTGCTCCTTGCGGGTGTGCTGCAGCCGGGTGCTGCGTTCGGTTCCCATGCTAGGACTTTTTGTATCCAATCCTCAAGCTTTTTTGTATGCAATGTTTGCATTTTGTCGCGATGGAAAAATGCTGCACTGCGGCTGTGTTTTTTTGCGACAACGGCTGTAAGTGTTGATTTTGTTGGCGATGTGCCAGTTTTGTGTGAGTGGTGGTAGCGGACGGTGACTGTGTCATTTCGGCACAATGCATTCAGTTATTGCATTCAAAACGTCAAAATCCTACAGTGGGTTCAACGCAAGCAAGGAGCAAACGTGATGGCAGTAACAGAATTTGAATGCATAGACGGCCACACCTGCGGCAACCCGGTGCGGCTGGTCACCAAGGGCGCCCCGGAACTTACCGGCAATACCCAGGCCGAGCGCCGGCTGGATTTCCTGGCACGCTACGACTGGATGCGCACCGGCCTGATGGATGAGCCGCGCGGCCATGCGCAGATGTCCGGCGCCTTTCTGTACCCGCCCACCCGCGACGACTGCGACGTGGCGGTGCTGTACATCGAAACCAGCGGCTGCCTGCCGATGTGCGGCCACGGCACCATCGGCGTGGTCACCATGGCCATCGAGCACGGCATCGTTACCCCGAAAACCCCTGGTGTGCTGAACCTGGACACCCCGGCCGGCAAGGTGGTGGCCGAGTACACGCAGGTTGGCCGCAAGGTGCAGTCGGTGAAGCTCACCAATGTGCCGTCCTTCCTGTACATGAAGGACGTGGAGGTGGAGATCGCCGCGCTGGGCAAGCTGAAAGTGGATATCGCCTACGGCGGCAACTTCTACCCCATCGTGGAAGCGCAGCAGAACTACCGCGACATGGCCGACTACACCCCGGCGCAGCTGGTGGCGATGGGCAACGAGCTGCGCGATTACCTCAACGCGCACTTTGACATCGTGCACCCGCTGGATGCCAATATCCGCGGCGTGCGCCACGTGCAGTGGACCGGCGCGCCGAAAACGCCCGGCTCGCATGCGGCCAACGCGGTGCTGTACGGCGCGGCGGCACTGGACCGCTCGCCATGCGGCACCGGCACCTCGGCGCGGCTGGCGCAGCGCTACGGTCGCGGGCTGATGCAGGCCGGCGACGTGCTGGTGCACGAGAGCATTATCGGCAGCCAGTTCACCGGCACCATCGAGGCGGAATGCGAGGTAGCCGGCATCCCGGCCATCATCCCCGGCGTGGCTGGCTGGGCGATCACCACCGGCTACAACCGCATCCTGCTGGACGATGCCGATCCGTATGTACACGGCTTCGTGGTGGGTTGATTCGAGGTTCCCATGAGCAAACACGTCATCGTGGTCGGCGCCGGCGTGGTGGGCATCGCCACCGCGTTGCAGCTACGGCTGGCTGGCTGCCGCGTCACCCTGCTGGACCGCGGCGAGCCGGCAATGGAAACCAGCTACGGCAATGCCGGCGCCTTTGCGGTAAGCGACATCATTCCGCTGGCCGAGCCGGGGGTGCTGCGCAAGGTACCGGGCTGGATGTTCGACCCGCTGGGGCCGCTGGCACTGCGCTGGCGCTACCTGCCCAGCCTCACGCCGTGGCTGCTGCGCTTCCTGGCCGCCAGCCGCCCGCGCAAGGTGGCCGAGCTGACCACACAGCTGAACGCGCTGCTGTCGCGGGTGAATGCTGACTACGCGCCGCTGATCGCCCGCGCCGGGCTGGAGCCCATGTGGCGCCGCCACGGCAACCTCACCCTGTACCGCAGCGAAGCGGAATTCCGCGCCGCTACCGGCGCCTGGCACAGCAAGCGCCTGCACGGTGTGGAATGGCGCAAGCTGGCGCGCGCCGAGCTGGCCGCCCTCGCGCCGCAGATAGCCGACGAGTGGCAGGTGGCGGTGCAGGTGCCGCAGTGGTCGCATGTCGATGACCCCTATTTGTTCAGCCGCGGCCTGTTCGATGCCTTCATCCGCGAGGGCGGCCGTTTCATCCGGGACGAGGTGCTGGCCACCGCGGCCAGCGTTGGCCGCATCGTCGGTGTCGACACCGACGGTAACGGTCGGCTGCCGGCGGACACGGTGGTGATCGCCTGCGGCGTGTGGAGCGACCGCTTTGCCCGCCAGCAGCGCTGCCGCCTGCCGCTGGAGAGCGAGCGCGGCTACCACGTCACCCTGCCGCATGCCGGCGTGGCGCTGCATCACTTCATCCAGTGCGCCAGCGAAAGCTTCGTGATTCTGCCGATGGCGAACGGCGGCCTGCGCCTGGCCGGCACTGTGGAGCTGGCGCACCGCGACGCGCCGCCGAACTGGCAGCGCGCCCACATCCTGATCGAGCGCGCCCGCCGCATCGTCGGCGACTTCAGCACCGAGGGCATGAGCGTGTGGATGGGCAACCGCCCGTCGCTGCCGGACACCATTCCGGTGATCGGCCCGGCACCGGACAGCCCCGGCCTGTATTTCGCCACCGGCCACGGCCACCTCGGCCTGACGCTGGCGGCCACTACCGGTGCGCTGCTGACCGAGCAGATCTGCGCACTGGCGCCCAGCATGGACGCCAGCGCCTATCGGCCGGACCGTTTTTGAGGCATTTCCCGGCGCGGTATGCGCCGGGCTTTGTAGTGGCAAGCACGCGGCAGCAAGACCGCAAGACAGACCTTGGGCAATAAACAGCCGCCCCTGCGGCCAACCTTCAGTCGTGAACACAAAGGAGAAACAGCATGAAGCATTCCATCGCACCACGCGCACTGCATCTGGTCCTGGCCCTGGGCGGCATGATGGCCCCGTTCGCCATCAGCGCGGCACAGGCCGACACCGTGGTGAAACTCGGCTTTTCCTCGCCGCTGTCCGGCCCGCAGGCGCACTATGGCAAGGACAACGAGAACGCCACCCGCCTGGCCATCGACGACCTCAACGCCAGGCCGATCACCATCGGCGGCCAGAAGGTGAAGTTCGAGCTGGTGTCCGAGGATGACCAGGCCGACCCGCGCGTCGGCACCCAGGTGGCACAGCGGCTGGTCGATGCCGGCGTCAAGGCGGTGATCGGCCACTTCAACTCCGGCGTGTCGATCCCGGCCTCGCGGCTGTACGCCGACGCCGGCATCCCGCAGCTGTCGGTCGCCACCAACCCGGCCTACACCGCCGCCGGTTACAAGACCGCCTTCCGCCTGGTGGGCAGTGACAGCCAGATTGGCGGCGCGCTCGGCCGCTACGCGGTGATGCAGCTGAAAGCGCAGCGCATCGCGGTCATCGACGACCGCTCCGCCTATGGCCAGGGCATCGCCGATGAATTCATCAAGTCCATTGCCGGCATGGGCAAGAAGCCGATCAGGCGCGAGTACACCAATGACAAGGCCACCGACTTCACCGCCATCCTCACCGCGCTGAAGGCGCAGAACCCGGATGTGGTGTTCTACGGCGGCGCCGATGCACAGGCGGCACCGATGGCGCGCCAGATGAAGCGCCTGGGCATCAACGCGCGGCTGATGGGCGGCGACATGCTCAGCACGCCGACCTTCATCAAACTGGCAGGTGCCGATGCTGCCGGTCACTTCTCGGCGGTCGCCGGTGGCGAACTGGGCGCACGCCCGGCCGGCAAGGACTTCGAAAGCCGCTACAAGGCGCGCTTCAAGCAGGAGGTGGTGCTGCTCGGGCCGCAGTTCTACGACGGCGTGATGATCGTGGCCGACGCGATGAAACACGCCAACTCCACCGAGCCGGCCAGGTTCCTGCCGCTGATCGCCAGGACCGGCTACAAGGGCGTCACTGCCGACTTCAGCTTCGACGGCATGGGCAACCTGAAGAACGCGCCGGTGACCATCTCGGCGGTGGAAGGCAACGACTGGAAGGTGAAGTCCGTCGTGCAGTAGGCATGGCAGGCACTGGGCCTGACCCGGCACCGGCTGTTTTTGATGGAGCCACAGGGCAGGGACACACCGCTGCCATCGGGGAGCGCCGGTGGCAAGCCGGCGCACACGGCGGTACAAAACAAGACACCCCCGGCCGTGAGGCGCGGGGGTGTCTTGTGCTTGCGGCCAAGGTTGGCCGCAACGGGGATTACTTGACGTGCTTGCCGATGATGGGCAGCAGTTGGCCCAGCACTTTCGGCGGCGCAGCCACGATGTCGCCGCTTTCCAGCCAGGTTTGCTCGCCGAGCATGTCGGTGACGATGCCGCCTGCTTCTTGCACGATCAGGCTGCCGGCGGCGATGTCCCACGGCTTGAGATTGAATTCGAAGAAACCGTCAACGCGGCCGCAGGCCACGTTGCACAGGTCCAGTGCGGCAGAGCCTTCGCGGCGCGCGCCGGCGGTCTTGCCCAGCACGTCCTTCAGGATGGCGAAGTGGGTGTCGAGCATGCTCTGGTCCACCACCGGGAAGCCGGTGGCAATCAGGCATTCGTTCATGTTGATGCGTTTGGAAACGCGGATGCGGCGGTCGTTGAGGAAGGAGCCCACGCCGCGGCTGGCGGTAAACAGGTCGTTGCGGTTCGGGTCGTAGACCACGGCTTGCTGGATCTGGCCGCGATGCGCCATCGCGATGGAGATGCAGTATTGCGGGTGGCCGTGCAGGAAGTTGGTGGTACCGTCCAGCGGGTCGATGATCCATTCGTATTCGGACTCGCCGATGCCTTTGGCGCCGGACTCTTCTGCTAGAATCGCGTGCTTCGGATAGGCTTCCATGATCACATCAATGATCGCTGCTTCGGCGGCACGGTCTACGTCGGAAACAAAGTCGTTGTGCTTCTTGTTTTCGACACGAACGGATTCCATGTTCAGCGATGCTCGCTGGATGATGTTGCCCGCACGGCGTGCTGCTTTGATGGCGATGGTGAGAATTGGATGCATTGATAGCCTCTGAATGAATCATCTGGGCAGGCGCGCGGGCGGGGTCGCCACGGCGCGGCTGCCATATCACTGGTCGATGTTAAGGAACAAAAAAACCCCGCGCGGTGCGGAGTTTTTGAATAAACCGCGATTCTACGCAAAAGCAGCCAATGAATAAACCCCAAGTACCTGATTTTTTGAAGAACATTCGCGTCGTGCTGGCGCGTCCCAGCCATCCGGGCAATATCGGCTCGGCGGCGCGGGCGATGAAAACCATGGGCCTGACCCGGCTGTATCTGGTCGAGCCGAAGGCCTTCCCGCACGAGGAGGCCAATGTGCTGGCCTCCGGCGCGGTGGACGTGGTGGAAAACGCCATCGTGGTGTCCAGCCTGGCCGAGGCGCTGGCCGATGTCAGCGTTGCCTGCGCGCTGACCAGCCGCCGCCGCGAACTGTCCACCCCGCTGTCCACCCCGCGCGAGACCGCGCCGGAGCTGATGGCACGGGCGCGCGACGGCGAGCAGGTGGCGCTGGTGTTCGGTAACGAGACCTTCGGCCTGTCCATCGACGAGGTGGAGCAGTGCAACCGGCTGGTGACGGTGCCGGGCAATCCGGACTATTTCTCGCTCAATCTGGCGATGGCGGTGCAGGTGATGACCTACGAGCTGTTCAGCCACAGCGGCGTCAGCGTCGACTACCTGAAGCCGGAAGACCGGACCGCGACGCTGGGCGAGGTCGACAGCTTCTGCGGCCACCTGGAGGCGGCGATGGCCGACGTCGGCTACCTGGAGCACCGCAACAGCGAGCGCCTGCTGCGCCGCATGCGCACGCTGTTCCACCGCGCCGCGCTGCAGCGCGAGGAGATCGACATCCTGCGCGGCTTCTTCAAGCAGGCGCAGCGCTTTGCTGACGGCACGCTGCCGCCGCGCAAGAAAAGCGGCGACTGACATGCTTGCGGCCAACCTTGGCCGTGGCGGCGGACCGCACGGCGCCAGGCTGAGGCAAGGAAAAAGCCACCGCAGTAGTCGGTGGCTTTGCTTGTAGCGGGGGCCGGCTCAGGACGCGCTGGCGGTGCCGGTGTTGGCGTCGTTCGCCACTGGCGCGCTGGCATCCGCGTCGTTGACCAGATCGTCGATGTTCAGGTCTTCTTCCTGCTGCTGCTTGCCCTGCGGCAGGCCCAGCTGGTGGGCACGCATTTGCAGGAAGCCGTCACGCATATAGCTGTAGCTGTCCAGTGCCGCGCCGTTGACCACGTCCTCCAGTCCCAGCAGCCTTTCGCGGGTGTTGACCGCATTCAGCACCCGCGCCGCAGTGGCCTGGGTGTGGGTCTGGAACACGCCGGTGGCCGGCTCCAGCGAGTTGCTGATCAGCATGCCGCTGCCGTCGCGCACCGTGGACGGCCCCAGCAGCGGCAGCACCAGGTAGCTGCTGTCCTGCCAGCCGTAGTGGGCGAAGGTGTCGCCCAGCGTCGCCTTGCTGCTCTTCAGCCCCATCGGCGTGGCGATGTCGATCAGGCCGAACAGGCCGAAGGTGCTGTTGAACGACACGCGCAGCACGTCGGTGAGTGCCAGTTCCGCCTTGCCCTGCAGGGTGTTGTTGGCGGCGCTGTACACGTCGAGCAGGTTGTCGAAGAAGTTGCCGACCCCGGTACGCACCGGCTGCGGCGTCACCTTCCGGTAGGCCTGCGCCACCGGCTTCAGCACCGCCTTGTCCGCGGCGTCGTTGAAACGGTAAACGGCGCGGTTCAGCGGCTCCAGCGGGTCCTGCGGATGGCTGGGGGTACTGGCACAGGCGGCCAGCAACAGGCAGCAGCCGACGACAAGCAGACGTTTCATGATCGGTTTTCCGGGGGCAGTTCCAGCAGCGGGGTCAGTTCGTAGAGCCGGGCGAGGCCGTACAGGCTGGCCGGGATGTGGCTCAGCTTGATGTTGCGCGCGTCCTTGCGCCGGCGCAAGGCCAACAGCAAGGCCAGTGCCGCGGAGTCGCAGTGGCTGACGCCGGAAAAATCCAGCGTCATGGCACCGTTGACCAGCATCCTGTCCAGCTGCAGCTGGGTGTCGGCGACGCTGTCCATGGTCAGCGCGCCGTCAAGGCGCACCACGCCGCTCTGGGTTTCAGACAGTTTCATGCCGCTTTGGCACCGCTGTTCTTGTCCTGCAGCGACTTGATCAGGCCGTCGATGCCGCTCTTGCGCACCTGTTCGCCGAACTGGTTGCGGTAGATGGTGACCAGGCTGCCGCCTTCAACGGTGACGTTGAACACCTTCCAGCCCTGTGGCGTCTTGTACAGGGTGTAGTCGACGTTGATCGGCTTCTTCTCGGCCGAGCCCGGCAGCGTCACTTCCGACTTCACCACCGCCTCGCGGCCTTCGTTGTTGAGCAGCGCGTTCGGCTTGATGTCGATCTGCGCGTTCTTGAAGCGGGTCATGGTGGCGGAGTAGGTGCCGACCAGCAGGGTCTCGAATTCCTTGGCCAGCTGCTGTTTCTGCGCCGGGGTAGCGGCGCGCCAGTCCTTGCCGACGGCCAGTGCGGTCATGCGCTGGAAGTCGAACTTCGGCGTCACCATGCTGATCAGCTGCTCGCGAACCTTGGCGCTGTTCTTGCCATTGTCCTTGCTCAGCATTTCCAGCGCCTGGCGCGAGGTGTCACGGACCAGATCCACCGGGGTATCGGCGGCGTGGGCCACGCTGCTCAGGCCGAACAGCAGGGCAAAACAGGCAAACAGCTTTTTCATGATGGTTTTCCGTATCTCGGGTAACAAGGGCTTGGAGGGTTTTTTCAGGGCGCAGTTTCCGCAGCGGCGGCATCGGCCGCGGCGGCTTTGTTGTTGCCTTCGGCAAAGCTGGTCATGAACTTGCCGATCAGCTGTTCCAGTACCAGTGCCGACGAGGTCAGCTGCACGCGGTCGCCGGGCTTCAGGTTTTCTTCCTCGCCGCCCTGTACCAGGCCGACGTACTGTTCGCCGAGCAGGCCGGCGGTGAGGATTTCGGCACTGGTGTCGCGGCTGAAGTGGAACTGGTCGTTCAGGGTCAGCGTGGCGCGGGCGACGTAGCGCTGGGTGTCCAGCTCGATATTGCTGACGCGGCCGACCACCACGCCGGACGACTTCACCGGCGCCTTCACCTTCAGGCCGCCGATATTGTCGAATTCGGCGATCAGGGTGTAGCTGTTGTTGTCGCCTTGCGGCGTCAGGTTGGCCACTTTCAGCGCGAGGAAGGTCACCGAGGCGAGACCGATGGCGACGAAGATGCCGACCCACAAATCAATGATGGAGCGTTTCATGATGACGTATTCCTAAAACATGAAGGCGGTCAGGACAAAGTCCAGCGCCAGGATAACCAGGGCCGAGGTCACCACGGTACGGGTGGTGGCAGAAGAGACGCCGGCGGCAGTGGGCGTGGCGTCAAAGCCTTCGAACACCGCGATCAGCGTCACCGCGATGCCGAAGAACAGGCTCTTGATCAGGCCGTTGATCACGTCGAAGTGCAGATCCACGTTGTTCTGCATCTGCGACCAGAAGGTGCCTTCGTCCAGGCCGATCATCACCACGCCGACCAGATAGCCGCCGAAGATGCCCATCACGTTGAACAGCGCGGCGAGGATGGGCATCGAGATCACGCCGGCCCAGAAGCGCGGCGCCACCACACGGGCGACGGGATCGACCGCCATCACGCTCATCGCCTCCAGCTGCTCGGTGGCCTTCATCAGGCCGATCTCGGCGGTCATCGCACTGCCGGAGCGGCTGGCGAACAAGAGCGCGGCCAGCACCGGGCCCAGTTCGCGCAGCAGCGACAGCGCCACCAGCGCGCCCAGCGCGTCGGCGGAACCGAAGCGCGACAGCGTGTTGTAGCCCTGCAGGCCCAGCACCATGCCGACGAACAGGCCGGATACCACGATGATGATCAGCGACAGCACGCCGGCGAAGTACACCTCGCGGATGGTGAGCTGGAAGCGCAGCAGGCTTTGCCCGGAGTGGGCGAGGATGGCCAGCAGGAAGCGGCTCATCATGCCCAGCTTCCAGATGGCGTTGATGGTGCTGTGGCCGAGGTGGCGCAGCGGGGCGAGCAGATTGTCCAGCATCATGCGCCCTCCAGGCCGAAACTGCCGGCGAGGCTCTGCTGCGCCGGGTAGGCGAAGTGCACCGGGCCGTCGGCCTCGCCGTGGATGAACTGGTGTACCCACGGCGAATCGGAGGCGCGCACCTCGTCCGGGGTCCCGGCGGCGGCGATCTTGCCGCCGGCGATGAAGTAGACGTAGTCGACGATTTCCAGCGACTTGTGCACGTCGTGGGTGACCATCACCGCCGAGGTGCCCAGCGCGTCGCTGAGTTTCTTGATCAGGAGCGCGATGGTGGCCAGCGAGATCGGGTCCAGGCCGGTGAACGGCTCGTCGTAGAGCATGATTTGCGGGTCGAGCGCGATGGCGCGCGCCAGTGCGATGCGGCGCGCCATGCCGCCGGACAGTTCGGCCGGCATCAGCGCCTCGGTGCCGCGCAGGCCGACGGCGTGCAGCTTCATCAGCACCAGGTCGCGCACCATCTGCGGGCTCAGCGAGGTGTGCTCGCGGATCGGGAACGCCACGTTGTCGAATACCGGCAGGTCGGTGAACAGCGCGCCGAACTGGAACAGCATGCCCATGCGGCGGCGGTGCTGGTACAGCTCGCGCTGGTTCATGCGGCCAACGTCGCGGCCATCGACCAGTACCTGGCCCTCTTGGGCGCGGATCTGGCCGGAGATCAGCCGCAGCAGCGTGGTCTTGCCGCTGCCGCTGCCGCCCATGATGGCGACCAGCTGGCCACGGTCGATTTTCAGCGAGATGTCCTGCAGGATGAGACGGTCGCCGTAGCCGAAGCTGACGCGCTTGAATTCGATGAAACTGTCGTTTTGCACGATGTGGTGGCGAGTCCTTGGGGGGAACAGGTAAGGGGATCGTATCCACGATCCCCTCTGCTTTGCCCTGCCATTGTACCCGCCTGTGCTGCATGGCGCAAAAAGGCGGCGCCATGACGTGTGCAACTGTGGCGGGCCGGTGCACAGTGCGGCACCGGCGCCAGCTTACACGCCGCGCAGCAGTTCGTTGATGCTGGTCTTGCTGCGCGTCTGCGCGTCCACCTTCTTCACGATCACCGCGCAGTACAGGCTGTGGCTGCCGTCTTTCGATGGCAGGTTGCCGGACACCACCACCGAGCCTGGCGGAATGCGGCCGTAAGTGACTTCGCCGGTTTCACGGTCGTAGATCTTGGTCGACTGGCCGATGTAGACGCCCATCGAGATCACCGAACCTTCGCCGACGATCACGCCTTCCACCACTTCGGAGCGCGCGCCGATGAAGCAGTTGTCTTCGATGATGGTCGGATTGGCCTGCAGCGGCTCCAGCACGCCGCCAATGCCGACGCCGCCGGAGAGGTGCACGTTCTTGCCGATCTGCGCGCAGCTGCCGACGGTGGCCCAGGTGTCGACCATGGTGCCTTCGTCAACGTAGGCGCCGATGTTCACGTAGGACGGCATCAGCACGGTGTTCCTGGCGATGAAGCTGCCCTTGCGCGCCACGGCGCCCGGTACCACGCGGAAGCCGGCGTCCTGGAAGCGCTGCTGGTTCCAGTCGTTGAACTTGGTGTCGACCTTGTCGAAGTAGCGGCTCACGCCGTCGTCCAGCACTTCGTTGTCGCGGATGCGGAACGACAGCAGCACCGCCTTCTTCACCCACTGGTTGACCACCCAGTCGCCGTCGATTTTCTCGGCGACGCGCAGGCTGCCGCTGTCCAGCTCGTTGATGACCTGTTCGATCGCCGACTTCAGCTCGACGGAGACGGTGGCCGGGGTGATGTCGGCGCGTTTTTCAAAAGCTTCTTCGATGAGGGCTTGAATCGGGTGCATGTGGCTCAGTCCTTTGGCAAGGTGGATTTCAGACATGATGGGTCTTCTATTTGGTTTAGTTGTAATGCTGCAAAAACTGTTCGATGCGCGCGGCGGCGGCGACGCAGTCCGCCAGCGGCGCCACCAGCGCCAGGCGCACGCGGCCGGCACCGGGGTTGACGCCGTGCGCGTCGCGGGCGAGGAAGCTGCCGGGCAGCACGGTGATGTGCTGCTGCGCGAACAGCTCGCGGGCGAAGCGGGCATCGTCACCGCCGGGCACCGCCGCCCACAGGTAGAAGCCGGCGTCCGGCCGCGTGACGTCCAGCACCTGCGCCAGGCGCGGGGTGACGGCGTCGAATTTGGCAGTATACGCGTCACGGTTGGCCGCAACATGCTCTTCGTCGTTCCAGGCGGCGATGCTGGCCTGCTGGATGGTGACGCTCATCGCGCTGCCATGATAGGTGCGATACAGAAGGAATTTTTCCAGCACTTTGGCATCGCCGGCGACGAAGCCGGAGCGCAGCCCGGGAGCGTTGGAACGCTTGGACAGGCTGGTGAACATCACCAGCCGCTCGAAGCCGCGGCCGAGCTGTTGCGCCGCCTGCAGCCCGCCCAGCGGCGGGGTGCCCAAGTGGATCTCGGAGTAGCACTCGTCGCTGGCGATGATGAAGCCGTAGCGGTCGGACAGCGAGAACAGTGTGTTCCAGTCGGCAAGCGACATCACCGCCCCGGTCGGGTTGCCCGGACTGCATACTACGACCACCTGCGTGCGCTGCCAGATGGCCTCCGGCACCGCCGTCCAGTCCGGCTGGTAACGGTTGGCGGCCAGGCAATTGACATAGTAGGGTTCGGCCCCGGCCAGCAGCGCGGCGCCTTCGTAGATCTGGTAGAACGGGTTGGGCGAGATCAGCACCGGCTTCTGTTCACCGCGCGCATCGATCACCGCCTGCACGAAGGAAAACAGCGCCTCGCGGCTGCCGCACACCGGCAGGATTTCGCGGGCGGCGTCCACGGTGACGCCGTAGCGGCGCTGCAGCCAGCCGGCGCAGGCGCCGCGCAGCGCGTCGCTGCCCAGGGTGGCCGGGTAGGCGGCCAGGCCGTCGAGGTTGGCGACGAGCGCCTGCTTCACCACTTCCGGCGTCGGGTGCTTCGGCTCGCCGATCGACAGGTTGATGTGCGACAGGTCGGCGGGAGGCGTCACGCCGGCCAGCAGGCCGCGCAAACGCTGGAACGGGTAGGGCTGCAACAGTTCGAGGTGGGGATTCAACGCCGCTTCCTTGCAATGCAACAAAACGACAAGTGTAAGAAAAGACTATGAATCTGGCAAAACAAAAGCTGCTGGCGGTGAGCTGTGCACTGACCACGGCCCTGGTGTGGGGGCTGATGTGGTTCCCGTTTCGCGCGCTGCACGAGGCCGGTTTTTCCACCGCCGCCACCTCGCTGACGGTGTACCTGGTCGCCGCCGCGCTGGGTGTGGTGCTGTTCCGCGAGGTATTCCGCCGCGAGGCGCGCTTCGAGTTCGTCCTGCTGCCGCTGGCGCTGCTCTATGGCTGGTGCAACTTCAGCTACACCTGGGCGGTGTCGGAAGGGCAGGTGATGCGCGTGCTGCTGCTGTTCTATCTGTCGCCGTTGTGGAGCGCGCTGTTCTCCTGGTTGCTGCTGCACGAGCGCCTGAGCCGCATCGGCTGGCTGGTGATCGCCATGTCGCTGGGCGGCATGATGGTGATCCTGTACCGGCCGGGGCTGTTCAGCGGCGACTTCTTCTCCAGCCGCGCCGACTGGCTGGCGCTGTCCGGCGGCATCAGCTTCGCGCTGGGCAACGTGCTGTCCAAGAAGGCGCACGCGCTGCCGGTGGCGCTGAAGTCGGCGATGGTATGGCTGGGCGTGGCCATCTGCGGCCTGGCCTCGCTGCTGTGGCAAGGCCAGCTGGGTGCGGAACTTATGCTGCTGCACGGCGAGGTGCTGCTGATCGTGCTGGTGCTGGGCGTCACGCTGCTGGCCACCAGCATCATCTCCATGCACGGGCTGTCCATCCTGCCGGCGACGCAGGTGATGACGCTGATGCTGATGGAGCTGCTGTTCGCCGCCATCTCCGCCTACCTGCTCGCCGGCGAGCGCATGCAGCTGCAGGAGTGGATAGGCGGTGCGCTGATCGCCAGCGCCAGCCTGCTGTCCGGGCATATCGTCGCCAGGCCTAAGCCGGCGGCACCGCCGCTGCCGCAGGCGGCGTAAAGACCTTGAACAGGTTCTAAGACAAGGTTGGCCGCAGGCCTTGCGGCCAACCTTGTGCCGGTTCATTCCGCCATTTCACGCCAGCCCGGCACGCGGCGCCTGTGTTGTCGTGCTGCCACTTACTTCCCCGAGTTGCCTCCTTCGCCACTTGTGTTTCGTCGCAGCCTTGGCGATAATCAATTCAATATTTCAACGATTGTCAAAATATGGAAACGAAATCTGCCGTCAGGATGCTGGCCGCGCTGGCGCAGGAGACCCGCCTCGCGGTGTTCCGCCAGCTGGTGGAGGCCGGCCCCGCCGGTCGCGCCGCCGGCGAGCTGGCCGAGGCGCTGGGCTGCGCGCCGGCCACGCTGTCCTTCCATCTGAAAGAACTGTCCAACGCGGCGCTGATCGAGGGCCGTCAGGATGGCCGCTTCGTGATCTATGCCGCCAACTTCGCCGCCATGAACGGCCTGCTGGGCTATCTCACCGAAAACTGCTGCCAGGGGCAGGCAGTGGCCGAGTGCGGCGGGCCGCCGCACTGTGAGCCGGCGCCTGCCGTACCCGCCGCAGAAAAGAAACACCCCTCCGGCCTGCTGATCGGCCGCAGGAACATCGAAGCCATTGTTTCCAGGGAAAGGAAGTCCCGTGACTGACAAGGTCTACAACGTACTGGTGCTGTGCACCGGCAACTCGGCGCGCAGCATCCTCGGCGAAGCGCTGGTCAACCATCTTGGCCACGGCCGCTTCCGGGGCTACAGCGCCGGCAGCCGGCCTGCTGGCGAGGTCAACCCCTACGCGCTCAAGACGCTGCAGAAGCACGGGCTGGACTCAGCCGGCTACCGCAGCAAGAGCTGGGACGAGTTTGCGCAGCCGGATGCGCCGCAGATGGATTTTGTGTTCACCGTCTGCGGCAGCGCCGCCGGCGAGGCCTGCCCGGTGTGGCCCGGCCACCCGATGCGCGCACACTGGGGTGTGGACGATCCGGCTGGCGTCGGCAGCAACGACGAAGAGGCGATGGCGGCATTCGCCAAGGCGTTCATGATCCTCAAGCGGCGCGTCGAGCTGTTCATGTCGCTACCGGTGGACAAGCTGGATGCGCTGGCGCTGAAGCAGCAACTGGCGGAGATCGGTCAGCAATGAGCCAGACACAAACCATCGCGCAGCCGGCGCCGCAGGGCGGCATCGGCAGCTTCGAGCGCAATCTGACCTGGTGGGTGCTGGGCTGCATCGTGGTCGGCATCGGCGCTGGCCAGCTGGCACCGGATGCCTTCCAGGCACTGGGCGGCCTGAAAGTGGCCGAGGTCAACCTGCCGGTGGCGGTGCTGATCTGGCTGATGATCATCCCGATGCTGGTGAAGGTGGATTTCGCCGCCATGGGCGAGGTGATGCGCCACGCGCGCGGCATCGGCGTGACGCTGGCGATCAACTGGCTGGTGAAACCGTTCTCGATGGCGTTGCTGGGCTGGATCTTTATCCGTCACTTGTTTGCCCCGTACCTGCCGGCGGCGCAGATCGACAGCTACATCGCCGGCCTGATCCTGCTGGCGGCGGCGCCGTGCACGGCGATGGTGTTCGTGTGGAGCGGGCTGTGCCGTGGCGATGCCAAGTTCACCCTCAGCCAGGTGGCGATCAACGACCTGATCATGCTGTTCGCCTTCGCCCCCATCGTCGGGCTGCTGCTGGGGCTGTCCAGCATCAGTGTGCCGTGGGACACGCTGGCGGTGTCGGTGCTGTTGTTCATCGTGGTACCGGTCGTCATCAGCCAGCTGCTGCGCCGCGTGTTGCTGGCGCAGGGCGGCGAGCCAAGGTTGGCCGCAGTGATGACGAAGATCGGCCCGCTGTCGCTGGCGGCGCTGCTGCTGACACTGGTGCTGCTGTTCGCTTTTCAGGGGCCGCAGATCATCGCCCAGCCGCTGGTGATCGCGCTGCTGGCGGTGCCGATCCTGATCCAGGTGTACTTCAACTCGATGCTGGCCTACTGGCTGAACAAGCAGCTGAAAGTGGCGCACTGCGTGGCCGGCCCGTCGGCGCTGATCGGTGCCAGCAATTTCTTCGAGCTGGCGGTGGCCACCGCCATCGCGCTGTTCGGCTTCGAGAGCGGCGCGGCGCTGGCCACGGTGGTGGGTGTGCTGATCGAGGTGCCGGTGATGCTGTCGGTGGTCGCCGTTGTCAACCGTAGCCGGCATTGGTATGAGCAGGGCTGAGTCTGCCGTGCTGGCCGCAAACCGGTGATGCCGGTGCCGGTTTCTGTACGGTTTGCGGCCAACGTTGGCCGCAAATGAAAAGCCGCCGCGTGAGGGATCACGCGGCGGCTCTGATTTTGGTGGGCCCCCCGGGAGTCGAACCCGGCACCAACGGATTATGCTTACCAGCTATGGCTTTCGCCACCCCTTTCAGGTTTGTGGTCTGGACTGTCTCTTGTCTTTACGACCTGCCCGTACAGTCTCTACACGTTCTCCCTGACGAGAGCTTCGCTCGGGATTGCCACGCCGCTTGCGCAACAGAGGTTTCCCCGAATTTGAGCAGTTCTACCACGGGGCAGAGTGAACTTACCCCAAGGCAACCCATATTTGTACCATCCGTATTCTTGCGAACCGCAGGACGGCACAGCGTAAGTCCGCTGCTCTAACCAAGCATGAGCTAGAGGCCCAAACGGCGGCCATTATAGCAGGATATTGGCTTACTGGTTGCCCGGCTCGTTGTCGAGGAAGCTGCGCAGGCGCTCGGAACGGGTCGGGTGACGCAGCTTGCGCAGTGCCTTGGCTTCGATCTGGCGAATCCGCTCGCGGGTGACGTCGAACTGCTTGCCGACTTCTTCCAGCGTGTGGTCGGTATTCATGTCGATGCCGAAGCGCATGCGCAGGACCTTGGCTTCACGCGGGGTCAGCGAGTCCAGCACTTCCTTGGTCGCGTCGCGCAGGCTGGAGTACATCGCCGCTTCCGCCGGTGCCACGGTCACCGAATCCTCGATGAAGTCGCCTAGGTGGGAGTCGTCATCGTCGCCGATCGGGGTTTCCATCGAGATCGGCTCTTTGGAAATCTTCATGATCTTGCGGATCTTGTCTTCCGGCATTTCCATCTTTTCCGCCAGTTCGGCCGGGTCCGGTTCGCGACCGGTTTCCTGCAGGATCTGACGGCTGATGCGGTTCATCTTGTTGATGGTTTCGATCATGTGCACCGGAATGCGGATGGTGCGTGCCTGGTCGGCGATGGAGCGGGTAATCGCCTGACGGATCCACCAGGTGGCGTAGGTGGAGAACTTGTAGCCGCGACGGTATTCGAACTTGTCCACCGCCTTCATCAGGCCGATGTTGCCTTCCTGGATCAGGTCGAGGAACTGCAGGCCGCGGTTGGTGTACTTCTTGGCGATGGAGATCACCAGACGCAGGTTGGCCTCGATCATCTCGCGCTTGGCCAGGCGAGCCTTGGTCTCGCCGGACGACATCTGGCGATTGATTTCCTTCAGCTCGTTGATGGTCAGCATCGACAGCGTCTGCAGCTCGGCAATCTTGCCCTGTTTCTCGATGATCGCGTACTTGAAGCGCGACAGCACGTCGGACCACGGCTTGCCGGCCGCGATTTCGCGCTCGACCCAGTCCGGGTTGCACTCGTTGCCGGGGAACTGGCTGACGAAGTGCTTGCGGTCCATGCGCACACGGCTGACGCAGATGTCGAGGATTTCACGCTCCAGCTTGCGGATGTCGTTGACGCTGCTGCGCAGGCTCTCGCACAGGCTTTCGATCTGGCGGGTGGAGAAGCGCACCAGCATGAACTGCGCGGAAATCGCGTCCTGCACCTCGTTGTACTGCTTGCTGCCAAAGCCGTGCTTGGCCAGCGCCTTCAGCAGCTGCTCGTAGAGGGTGCGCACTTCGGCAAAGTGGGCCAGTGCCTGCTGCTTCAACTCTTCCAGATTGGCTTCGTTGATGCGCGCCTGGTTGGCTTCTTCGTCCTCTTCGCTTTCTTCCTCTTCATCCTCGTCCAGCTCCTCGTCGGAGGCCGGTTCGGCGAACGGGACTTCTTCGGTGGCTTCTTCGGCGTTCGGGTCGATGATGCCTTCGATGATTTCGTCGATGCGCATCTCGCCGGCTTCGACCTTGCTGATCAGGGCCAGCACCTGCGCGACGGATCCCGGGCATGCCGAGATCGCCTGGATCATGTTCTTCAGGCCTTCCTCGATGCGCTTGGCGATGACGATTTCGCCCTCGCGCGTCAGCAGTTCGACCGAACCCATTTCGCGCATGTACATGCGTACCGGGTCGGTGGTACGGCCGAATTCGGCGTCCACGGACGACAGCGCGGCTTCCGCTTCTTCCACCGCGTCTTCATCGGCTACCGCCGGCGTCGAGTCGGACATCAGCAGGGTTTCCGCGTCCGGTGCCTCGTCATAGACCTGGATGCCCAGGCCGCCGATCATGGTGACGATGTTCTCGATCTGCTCGGTGTCGGAGACGTCCTCGGGCAGGTGGTCGTTGATCTCGGCGTAGGTGAGATAGCCACGCTCTTTGCCCAAGGCAATGAGCATGCGAAGCCGCTTGCGCTGCTCTTCGATGCTCATTGGCTCGGTTGCCGGTTCGTTATTCTGTTTCTTGATGTCGGGAGAAGCCGCCATTTGGTTTCCTGCTCAAAAAAAGCCGAAAAAAACAATTGATTATATCACAACCCGGTATCACCCGTTGCGGGGAGCCGCGCCGGAGGGCGCCAGCTTTCTGGCAAGCAGGGTGCGCAGCAGTTGCAACTCCTCGCTGCTCAGGTGTTCGTAGCCTTTGGCCGACAGGCCGGAGATCAGGTCGTCGTCGTAACGGTCGGTCAGGCGGATAAAGCCCAGCCGGAAGTTTTCGCGGTCGTTCTGATCCGGGTTGGAGAATTCTTCCGGTTCGCGCATGGTGTCCGACAGGACGGAGTCGATCGTGAGCTCGTGTGGGCTGTGCCGGAAAAATTCTGCCAGTCGTGCTGTCGTCAGTTCGCTGTCACTGGCCTGTATTGCTTCCACGATGGCCACCAGGGTGGCCATCTCGTTTTCGTAGGGCCGATTGTCACTTACCAGGACATCGTGCGCCCACGCGGGGTTCATCAATAGCCACTTGATCTGCTTGCGCACCATCGAGCTGCTGCCGGGGCGGTTCGACTGTTCGGGTAGCTGGTAATCGCGACGCCCCTTGCGCTCCGGACGGCTGTGTCCGGTGAGCATGTCGAATTCGTCGACATCCATGCCGGCCAGTTCGGCCAGCCTTTTCTTAATGATATAGCCCAAGGTGGGGGCGGCAATCTGTTCCAACAGGGGCTTGGCCTGACGGACCAGATCGGCACGCCCTTCCGGGGTGCTCATGTCGACGCGGGCGGTCAGCTCCTGCGTGAAATACGCCGACAGCGGCACGCTTTGCTCTTTCAGCGCGGTTTCGAAGGCCTCGCGGCCGAATTCGCGGATGTAGCTGTCGGGGTCGTGCTCTTGCGGCGGGAACAGGAAGTGCAGCGCCTTGCCGTCGACCAGCTGCGGCAGGCTGTTTTCCAGCGCCCGCCACGCCGCCTTCTGCCCGGCCTTGTCGCCGTCGAAGCAAAAGTAGACGTGGTCGGCGTGGCGCAGCAGCTTGCGCACGTGCTCGCCGGTGGTGGCAGTGCCGAGGGTGGCCACCGCGTACGCCACGCCGTACTGTGCCAGTGCCACCACGTCCATATAGCCTTCCACCACCAGCACCGCATTCGCGTCGCGGATGGCCTGGCGTGCCTCGTACAGGCCGTACAGCTCGCGGCCCTTCTCGAACAGCGGCGTTTCCGGCGAGTTCAGGTACTTCGGCGCATTGGGCGCCTTGTCTTTCGACAGGATGCGGCCGCCGAAACCGATGATGCCGCCACGCTGGTTGCGGATCGGGAACATCACCCGTTCGCGGAAACGGTCGTAGCGGCGGCCGCCGTCCTCGGCATCGATGACCAGGCCGCACTCGGCCAGTACCGGGCTCAGGTATTCGGGAAATACGCTGGCGAGGTTCTGCCGGTTGTCCGGGGCGTAGCCCAGGGCAAAGCGGGCGGCGATTTCGCCGGTCAGGCCGCGCCCCTTCAGGTAGTCGATGGCAACCGGCGCCTGTTTCAGCTGCTGCTTGTAGTAGCGGGCAGCCTGTTCCAGCGCGCCCTCCAGCGACAGCTTTTTCTCGCGCGCCGCGCGGCTGGCCTCGGGGTTGGCCGCACGTTCTTCCGGCACCGGCAGGCCGATGCCTTCGGCCAGCGTCTTCACCGCGTCGACAAAGGGCAGCCCCTGGTACTCCATCACGAAGCCGATGGCGGAGCCGTGCGCGCCGCAACCGAAGCAGTGGTAGAACTGCTTGCTGGGGCTGACGGTGAAGGACGGCGACTTTTCCTTATGGAACGGGCAGCAGGCCAGATAGTTCTGGCCGGCCTTTTTCAGCGGGACGTAACGATCCACCACGTCGACGATGTCGACGCGGGACAGTAGCTGGTCGATGAAATCCTGCGGGATCATCCGGCGGGGATCAGCCTGCCAGCTTTGCCTTGATGCGGGCGGAGACAGCAGCCATGTCGGCGCGGCCGGCCATGTGCGGCTTCAGCAGCGCCATCACCTTGCCTATGTCCTGCATGCCGGCGGCGCCGCTGCTGAGGATGGCGCCTTCGATCATGGTGTCGATCTCGGCATCGCTCAGCTGCTGCGGCAGGTAGGCCATCAGCACTGCCATTTCCGCCTTTTCCTTGTCGGCCAGGTCCTGGCGCTGGGCGGCTTCGTACTGGCTGATCGAGTCACGGCGCTGTTTCAGCATCTTGTCGACCACGCTGGTAATGGCGGCGTCGTCCAGCTCGATACGCTCGTCGACTTCCTTTTGCTTGATCGCGGCCATCAGCAGGCGGATGGCGGCCAGGCGTTCGGTTTCGCGGGCTTTCATCGCCGATTTCATGTCGTCTTGGATGCGTGCTTTCAGGCTCATGATCGTGTCCGTACTTGAGGGGAGAACGTTGGCCGCATGCGGCCAACGTATAAATGGCAAAACCGCAGGACAGGCCTGCGGTCTTCATGCGTACAACCGGGAAGCTTAGTACAGCTTCGGTGGCAGCATCTGGCTGCGGATACGCTTGTAGTGGCGCTTAACGGCAGCCGCTTTCTTGCGCTTGCGTTCTGCAGTCGGCTTTTCGTAGAACTCACGAGCACGCAGTTCGGTCAGCAGACCGGTTTTTTCGATCGCGCGCTTGAAGCGACGCATGGCAACTTCGAACGGCTCGTTCTCTTTAACGCGAATATTCGGCATTTAGCGAAGGTCCTTAAAATCTTGGCTTGAGGCGTAAAACCGCCCCGAGGAAAATGAGTATTGTAAACAACGTCGTAGCTTTTGTAAAAGCCTGATGCAGGGCAAAGGGTATTTGTGTGCCTGAATGCATCATCCCTTGCGGGAAGAAATCACCCCCTCGAGTGGCGAAGACGGAGTCGCCGAATAAAAGCGTCGAGGCATGCGGCCCGCCAGATGGGCTTCGCGGCCTGCTTCGACAGCAAGTTTCATTGCCCGTGCCATACGCACGGGGTCTTGTGCTGCGGCAATGGCGGTGTTCATCAACACACCATCACAGCCTAATTCCATACCGATGGCGGCATCGGATGCGGTACCGACGCCGGCATCGACCAGAACAGGCACCGAGGCCTGTTCGATGATCAGTTGCAGGTTCCACGGATTGAGGATGCCCATGCCGGAGCCGATCAGGCTGGCCAGCGGCATGATCGCGCAGCAGCCGATCTGTTCCAGCTCGCGTGCGGCAATCGGATCATCCGAGGTGTACACCATGACGTCGAAACCTTCCTTCACCAGTGTTTCTGCGGCTTTCAGGGTTTCGCGCATATTGGGATACAGATTGTTCGGGTCGCCCAGCACTTCCAGCTTCACCAGTCTGTGGTCGTCCAGCAGTTCGCGCGCCAGGCGCAGCGTGCGCACGGCATCGTCTGCCGAGTAGCAGCCCGCCGTGTTGGGCAGCAGTGTATACCGGTTTTTCGGCAGAAAGTCCAGCAGGTTCGGCTCGCCGGCAGTCTGTCCCAGGTTGACGCGGCGGATGGCGACGGTGACGATTTCGCAGCCGGAGGCATCCAGGGCGTCGGCGGTCTGCTGGAAATCCCGGTATTTGCCGGTGCCGACCAGTAGTCGCGATTGATAGGATTTTCCTGCGATGGTCAGAGCGTCCTGCACGGTGTCTTTCTCCTTGATTGGGTTAGCCGCCACCAACGGCAACGACGACTTCCAGCGTGTCGCCGTCGCTCAGCCGGGTGTGCGCATGCTGGCTGCGCGGCACGATTTCGCCATTGTGTTCGATGGCGATGCGCTTGCCGCGCAGGGCGAGGGTGTCGATCAGCGTGTCCAGCGTGCCGATTTCGTCAAACTGGCGCGTCTCGCCGTTGATGATGAGCGTGGTCATGGTTATTGGCGTCGTTCGGCCTGCAATACGACAGGGACCTGCTGGATCGCGGTCAGCACGTTTTCCAGATGGGTCAGGTTATCGACCTGCAGGCGGAAGTGGATGTGGATGAAGCCGTCGCCGCCATGGTTTTCCTGGGTGTCGACCGTTTCGATATTGGCCGAGGCGTGCGAGATGGCGGCGGCGATTTCGGCCAGCGCGCCGCGCTGGTTGTGCGCCAGCACGCTGATGTTGACGCCGAACATGCGGTCCTTCTGCGGCTCCCAGTTCACTTCCAGCAGCTTTTCCGGGTCGATGCGCGCGGCATTGCCACAGCCCTTGCGGTGCACCAGCAGCCCCTGGCCCTTGCTGATCACGCCGATGATGACATCGCCCGGGATCGGGTTGCAGCAGCTGGACAGTTGCACCGCGCCGCCCTCGTTGCCGCGGATGGTGACCGGGCCGACGTCCGGGGTCTGCCCCAGCTGTTCGCCGGACAGTTCGAACAGCTTGCGCGCGATCACGATCGCCAGCTGTTTGCCGGTGCCGATATCGGCCAAGAGGTCGTTGAAGCTGCGCTGGCGTTCACCCAGCGCGTGCAGCAGGCTGTCTTCCAGCTTCGGCGAGATGTCCAGCGGCGTCGGCGACAGCGCGCTGGCCGCCTGGCGCAGCAGCTTTTCGCCCAGCTGCACCGCGTCCTTCTGTTGCAGCGTTTTCAGGTAGTTGCGGATGCCGGAGCGGGCGCGGCCGCTCTGCACGAAATTGAGCCACGACGGGTTGGGCTTGGCCTGGGTAGAGGTGATGATCTCGACGGTGTCGCCGTTGCGCAGCACGGTGCGTAGCGGTACCAGGTTGAAATTGACGCGGCCGGCGATGCAGCGGTGGCCGATGTCGGTATGCACCGCGTAGGCAAAGTCGACCGGGGTGGAACCTTGCGGCAGCACCATGATCTTGCCCTTCGGCGTGAAGACGTAGACTTCGTCCGGGAACAGGTCGATCTTGATGTGTTCCAGGAATTCGATCGCGTCTTCGCTTTCTTCCTGCATGTCGAGGATGCTCTGCAGCCACTGGTGGGTGCGCTGCTTGGCGGCGTCGATGCTGGCATCGCCGGACTTGTACATCCAGTGCGAGGCGACGCCGGCCTCGGCGACGGCGTTCATCTCCTGGGTACGGATCTGCATTTCCACCGGCGTGCCGTAAGGGCCGAACAGGGTGGTGTGCAGGCTCTGGTAACCGTTGCCCTTGGGGATGGCGATGTAGTCCTTGAACTTGCCGGGGATGGGCTTGTACAGGCTGTGCAGCGCGCCCAGCGTCAGGTAGCAGCTGGCGTTGTCCTTGACCACGATGCGGAAGCCGTAGATGTCGAGCACCTCGGAAAACGACAGGTGCTTTTCCTGCATCTTCTTGTAGATGCTGTACAGGTTCTTCTCGCGGCCCTTGATGGTGGCCTCGATATTGGCCTCGCCCAGCTTGTGGGTGACGGCCTGCAAAATCTTGTTGACCACTTCGCGGCGGTTGCCGCGCGCGGCGCGTACCGCCTTGGACAGCACGCTGTAGCGGTGCGGGTGCAAATGTTTGAACGCCAGGTCCTGCAGCTCGCGATAGACCTTGTTCAGGCCGATGCGGTTGGCGATCGGGGCGTAGATTTCCAGCGTTTCCAGCGCGATGCGCTGGCGCTTGTCCTCGCGCATCGCGTCCAGGGTGCGCATATTGTGCAGCCGGTCGGCGAGCTTGACGATGATGACGCGGATGTCGCGCGCCATTGCCAGCACCATCTTGCGGAAGTTCTCCGCCTGCGCCGATTCCTTGGTCTGGTATTCCAGCCGCTCCAGCTTGGACAGGCCGTCGACCAGGTCGGCGATGGTGCGGCCGAACTTCTCGCTCAGCGTCGGCTTGCTGACGCCGGTGTCTTCCAGCACATCGTGCATCAGCGCGGCGGCCAGGCCCTGCGCATCGAGGCGCCAGTCGGTGAGCATCGCCGCCACCGCCAGCGGGTGGGTGATGTAGGGCTCGCCGCTCTTGCGGGTCTGGCCTTCGTGCGCCTCGCGCGCGGTGGCGAACGCCTGCCGCAGCAGTTGCACGTCCTCCGGGCGCAGGTACTGGTTGGCCGCGTCGAACAGGGCTGCCGCCTCGGTATTAACGAGGACGTTGTAGTCGATGTGTTCGGCGGCGCTGTCCTGGCTCATGTTGCGGCTTACGACTTGTTGCGGGTCAGGATCTCGCGGCCGATGTGGCCGGCGGCGATTTCACGCAGCGCGACCACGGTCGGCTTGTTGCGGCCCTGGTCCACGAAGGTGGTGGCGCCGGAGGCAACCTGGCGGGCGCGGTAGGAGGCGGCCAGGGTCAGGTCAAAGCGGTTATGGATGCGGTCCAGGCAATCATCAACGGTAATGCGGGCCATGAAGGGTGTCTCCCGAGAAGGTAATGCAAAAAATAATGGGGTTGTGGCGGTGGCTCTGCAAGTATCAGGCCGGCGTCTGCATTGCGGCAATCGCTGCCTGATGGTGACGGCATTGCCGCTCGCCGCGCAAGCGCTGGCTGCGGATGACGCTGATCAGGTCCAGTCGCGCCTGTTCGAAATCGTCGTTGACGATCAGGTAGTCGTACTCGGCGACCTGGTCGATCTCGGCGCGCGCTTCGGACAGGCGGCGGGCGATGACCTCCTCGCTGTCGGTGGCGCGGCCGCGCAGGCGGGTTGCCAGTTCCGTGATCGACGGCGGCAGGATGAACACCGACACCGCGTCCGGGAATGCCTCGCGCACCTGGCGCGCGCCCTGCCAGTCGATCTCCAGCAGGATGTCGCGGCCTGCGGCCAACCTTTCGCGCAGCCAGCGCTTGCTGGTGCCGTAGTAGTTGCCGTAGACCTCGGCGTATTCGAGGAAATCACCGGCGGCGATCATGTTTTCGAACGTGGCGCGATCGCTAAAATGGTAGTGCCTGCCGTTTTCTTCACCGGTGCGCGGGGCGCGGGTGGTATAGGACACGGAGAGTTCGACACTGGGTTCAGCTTGCAGCAGCGCGCTGACCAGCGAGGTTTTGCCGGCTCCGGACGGGGCGACCACGATGAAAATCGTGCCGTTTGTTTGCGACATGAGGCTTCCTGCCAACGATCGGAAATAATATTTCAGGATACCACAAGGGGCATTGTTGGTTAAGTGCCGCGCAGCAGTGCATCTCGCCGAGCGTGAAACGGGCGTTTCAGTTAAAATCGCGCGTTTTGTCAGAAACTTGTCTGCGTAATCTGAGGGATAACACAATGCTGCTGGAAAGCTTTTTCAAGCTGAAAGAGCACGGCACCGACGTGAGAACGGAGGTCATCGCCGGCTTTACCACCTTCCTGACCATGGCCTACATCGTCATCGTCAATCCGGCAATCCTGTCGCTCACCGGCATGGATTTCAATGCCGTGTTCGTGGCCACCTGCCTTGCGGCGGCGCTGGGCACCGGCATCATGGGCCTGGTCGCCAACTACCCGATCGCGCTGGCGCCGGGCATGGGCCTGAACGCCTACTTTACCTTCACCGTGGTGCAAGGCATGGGCGTGCCGTGGCAGGCGGCGCTGGGCGCGGTATTCATCTCCGGCATCGTGTTCCTGGCGGTGAGCCTGTTCAAGGTGCGCGAGGCGATCGTCAACGCCATTCCGCAGTCGCTGAAGTTCGCCATCTCCGCCGGTGTCGGCCTGTTCCTCGCCATCATCGCACTGAAGAATGCCGGCGTGGTGGCCGATCATCCGGCCACGCTGGTGACGCTGGGCAACCTGCACGACCCGAAAGTGCTGCTCGCCATCCTCGGCTTCTTCATCATCGTGGCGCTGGAATATCGCCGCGTGCACGGCTCCATCATCATCGGCATCCTGGCGGTGACGGTGCTGTCGGTGGCGCTGGGCCTGTCCAGCTTTGAGGGCGTGGTGGCGCCGGTGCCGAGCATGGCGCCGACGCTGATGGCGATGGACCTGAATGGTGCGCTGACCGCCGGCCTCTTGGGCGTGATCTTCGTGTTCTTCTTTGTCGACCTGTTCGATACCACCGGCACCCTGGTCGGCGTGTCGCACCGTGCCGGCCTGCTGGACAAGGACGGCAAGTTGCCGCGCCTGAAGCGTGCGCTGATGGCCGACTCAATCGCCATTACCGCCGGTGCGGTGATGGGCACTTCGTCGACCACCGCCTATATTGAATCGGCAGCCGGTACCGCCGTCGGCGGCCGTACCGGGCTGACTGCGCTGGTGGTGGCGATCCTGTTCCTCGCCTGCCTGTGGATCTCGCCGCTGGCGAAGACGGTGCCGGCCTACGCCACCGCGCCGGCGCTGTGCTACGTCGCGGTGCTGATGACGCGCGGCCTGGCCGAGATCGACTGGGACGACCTGACCGAATCGGCACCGGCGGTGATGACCGCGGTGGCGATGCCGTTCACCTTCTCCATCGCCGACGGCATCGCCTTCGGCTTCATCAGCTACGCCGTGATCAAGATCCTGGCCGGCCGTTTTGCCGACCTGAAGCCGGCGGTGCTGGTGATCGCCGGGCTGTGGGTCGTGAAACTGGCATTCTTCCACTAAGGCACCGAATTGATGGAAAACCTGAGCAATCTGGACTACGCCAGCTACCTGAAGGGCTGGATCCGTACCGTACCGAACTGGCCGAGCGAGGGGGTGATGTTCCGCGACATCACGCCGCTGCTGCAGAACCCGAAGACCTTCCGCATGCTGATCGACATCTTCGTGCACCGCTACATGGGCGAGCGCATCGACATGGTGGCGGGGCTGGACGCGCGCGGCTTCATCATCGGCTCGGTGCTGGCCTACGAGCTGAACGTCGGCTTCGTGCCGATCCGCAAGAAGGGCAAGCTGCCGTTCACCACCGTGGCCGAGGAGTACGAGCTGGAGTACGGCAACGCCACCGTGGAGATGCATACCGACGCGGTGAAGCCGGGCGACCGCGTGGTGCTGATTGACGACCTGATCGCCACCGGCGGCACCATGATGGCCGGCTACAAGCTGCTGCAGCGCCTGGGCGCCGAGGTGGTCGAGACCGCCGGCATCATCGAGCTGCCGGAGTTGGGCGGCGGCGAACTGATGCGCGATCTGAACATCCCGCTGTTCACGGTGTGCTCGTTCGACGGCCACTGAGCGTGATGACAGCCTGAACCGACAACCGGCAGTGCCCTCTTGGGGCCTGCCGGTTTTTTTATGGCCAAGGTTGGCCGCAAGGGCTTGCGGCCAACCTTGGCGTGCCGTTACAGCTTGAAGCGCTCGATGCGCTGCTGCAGCTCGTCCGCCAGCTGGCGCAGCTGCCCGGTGGCACGGGTGGCGTGCAGCACCGACTGGTCGGTGCCGTCTATCATGTCGTGGATCTGCGCCACATTGCGCGCGATGTCGTGGCTGGCACCGGATTGCTGGGCGGTGGCGCTGGCGATGCCGACCACGGTGCGCATCACCTGCTGGTTGTGGTGGTGGATGCCGGCGATGGCGGCGGCAGCGCGTTCCGCCTGCTGCACGCCGGTTTCCACCTGGCGGATGGCGGCGTTCATGCTGTCGTTGGCGTTGCGGGTCTCGTCCTGCACCTGGCGGATGCTGGCGGCGATTTCCACGGTGGCGCCGGCGCTGCGCTCGGCCAGCTTGCGCACCTCGTCGGCGACCACGGCGAAGCCGCGCCCCTGTTCGCCGGCGCGCGCGGCCTCGATCGCCGCGTTCAGCGCCAGCAGGTTGGTCTGCTCGGCGATGTCGCGGATCACCTGCACCACGTGGCTGATCTGGCCGGAGCGCTGTTCCAGCCCGGCCAGCACGCCGCTGAGCTGGCGGATGGTGTCGGCGATGCGCGCGATCCCGCTGGCGGTGGCGTGCACGCTGTCGGCGACCTGTTCCGCCTCCTGGCCGGCCTCGCGCACGCTGTCTTCGGCGACGCGGGCGGAGTCGGCGATGTGGCTGATGCTGACCGACAGCTGCTCGATGGCGGCGGCGGTGGCGGTGGCGGCCACCGCTTGCTGCTGCGAGCGGGCGCTGATGTCGCCGGTTTCGCCGGCCAGCGCGCGGGTGGCGTGGTGCACGGCGCCGACCCGTTCGCGCACCTCCAGCAGCATCTGGCGCAGCGACTGACTGAAGCGGTTGAAGGCGCCGGCGGAGGCGCCGATCTCGTCGCGGCCGCGGATCGCCAGCTCGCGGGTGAGGTCGCCGTCGCCGGTGGCCAGCGCGCTCAGCGCCTGCTGCAGCCGCGTCAGCGGGGCGGTCAGCCGGTGCAGCAGCGTGCCGAGCACCAGCAGGATCAGCAGCAGCGCGCCGAGGCTGAACAGGATGGTGTCGCGGGTGGCGGCACGGCTGTCGGCCAGCGCGCTGTCCAGCGGGATCGAGATGCGTACCGCCCACGCGTTGCGGATGTTGCCGACGCGCATCGGCTCGATGTAGTGCAGCACCTGTGCGTCGTCGACGTACTGCAGGCTGGCGCCGCTGCGGATCGCGCGCCGCGCTGCCGCCGGCAGCCCCGCGTCCGCCTTGCCGACCAGCGTCTTGTCGCCGGCGCCGAGCACCATGCCCTTGCCGGAGTAGATGGTCATGAAGCCGCTGTCGTAGGGCTTGATCGCGGCGGCGACCGCCTGCAGCTGCTCCAGGCTGAAGTCGAGGCCGGCGACGCCGACGAAGCGGCCGTCATCAAGGATGGGGTAGGACAGCGTCGCCATCAGCACCTTGATGTCGTGGTCCTCGTACGGCTCGGTCAGCACCGGCTGCAGGCTGTGCTTCGGCCCGTCGTAGTACTCGCTGCCGTCGGTGTCCTCCGAGCCCCACACCACGTCCTCCTGGCCGCCCTTGCGGAACCAGTAGCTGCCGGCGCGGCCGCTGGCGCCGTTTTCCGGCTGCCCGGCCAGCTCGCTGTCGCGCCCGTCCAGCGCGTTCGGCTCCCAGCCTAGGAACACGCCGATGGCCTGCGGGTTGGTCTGCATCAGCCGGCGGGTGTGGGCGCCGGCAAGGGTGCGGGCGTTGGCCGGCGCGCCGCGTTTAAGCACCAGTGCATAGGCGGCGAGGTCCTTGGCGGTGGTGTAGGCGGCTTCCAGGCGCTGGTTGAGTTTGGCGGCCTCGTTGGCGGCCAGCAGGCGGGTGGCGGCCAGCACGTGCTGTTCCGCCTGTTGCGCGGAGAGGCGGGCGTTGACGCCGATGATCAGGCTGAAGCCGCCCAGAACGAGCAGGCCGGTGCCCAGCAGCAGCTTGGCCTTGATGGTGTCGAACATGGTCTTCCTTGTCGCGGCAGCGGGGTTGTGGTGGTGCGGGTCGGCTGATGATAGGCGGCGGCGAGGCGGAAGATAAAGCGACGAGTGTTTAATATTTTAAATTAATGCGTGACGAATGACGTTTGTGCAACAGTTTTGTTAAACGCAAATGGCCGTAAAAGAACCGCCGTGACTGCTGTTGCAGTCACGGCGGCGGTGTGGCTGTTTAAGATTTAGCTCGCGACGCGGGTGATGTTGGCACCGACGGCATTGAGCTTGGCCTCGATGTGCTCGTAGCCGCGATCGAGGTGGTAGATGCGGTCGACGATGGTCTCGCCCTCGGCGGCGAGGCCGGCGATCACCAGGCTGGCGGAGGCGCGCAGGTCGGTGGCCATCACGGTGGCGCCGGACAGCTTGTCCACGCCCTTGACGATGGCGGTGTTGCCTTCCACCTCGATATTGGCGCCCATGCGGTTCAGCTCCGGCACGTGCATGAAGCGGTTCTCGAAGATGGTCTCGGTCATCACCGCCGCGCCGTCGGCGATGGTGTTCAGCGTCATCATCTGTGCCTGCATGTCGGTCGGGAAGGCCGGATGCGGCAGGGTGCGCACATTGACCGCTTTCGGGCGGCGCTTCATGTCCAGCGAGATCCAGTCGTCGCCGCACTCGATCACGGCGCCGGTTTCGGTCAGCTTGTCGAGGATCACGTCCATGCTGCGCGGTGCGGCATTGCGCAGCACCACGTGGCCCTGGGTCATGGCGCCGGCGACGAGGAAGGTGCCGGCCTCAATGCGGTCCGGCATGATCGCGTGTTCGGCGCCATGCAGGCGCTCGACGCCTTCGATGATCAGCTTGTCGCTGCCGATACCCTGGATCTTGGCGCCCATCGCCACCAGGCAGTGGGCAAGGTCAACCACTTCCGGCTCGCGCGCGGCGTTTTCCAGGATGGTGGTGCCTTCGGCCAGTACCGCCGCCATCAGCAGGTTTTCGGTGCCGCCGACGGTGACCATGTCCATCACGATGTGGGCGCCGCGCAGCTTCCTGGCGCGCGCCTTGACGTAGCCGTGCTCGATGGAGATCTCGGCGCCCATGGCGACCATGCCCTTGATGTGCTGTTCCACCGGGCGCGAGCCGATGGCGCAGCCGCCGGGCAGGGATACGGTGGCTTCGCCGAAGCGGGCCAGCGTCGGGCCCAGCACCAGGATGGACGCGCGCATGGTTTTCACCAGCTCGTACGGCGCCACCAGGGTGTCAAGGTTGGCCGCAGTGATCTCGAACTCGTGCACGTTGTCGGTCATCACGCGTACGCCCATGCCCTGCAGCAGCTTTTGCGTGGTGGCCACGTCGCGCAGCATCGGCACATTGGTGAGTTTCAGCGTGTCGGCGGTCAACAGGCCGGCGCACAGGATGGGCAGGGCGGCGTTCTTGGCGCCGGAAACACGGATTTCACCGTTGAGCGGGCCGTTACCGCCTTGAATGACCAGTTTTTCCATTTTCGTGATTTAGCCTTGTTGCTGTGCCCATTCTTCCGGGCTGAGGGTTTTCATTCCCAGTGCGTGGATTTCGGCACGCATGCGGTCGCCGAGTGCCTGGTACACCAGTTGATGACGCTGGACACGGTTGCGGCCGGAGAATTCCGCGCTGACGATCACCGCCTCAAAGTGGCTGCCGTCATCGCCACGTACGTCGATGTAGTCACAGGCAAGTCCGGCGAGAATGACTTCCTTGATATAGTCTGCACTTACCATTTTGGGTCCTGTCTTCAGATAGTTGTCATGGTGCGGCACGCGGGGTGCCGCTGTTCAATGGCGAAGCTTGTAGCCGCTGACGATCAGCCGCATCAACCACGCCGACAGCGCGACGAAGCAGCCGCCGACCACCGCCAGCGACAGCCACGGTGAGACATCGGCCTGGCCGAAGAAACCATAGCGGAAGCCGTCGATCATGTAGAACACCGGGTTGAGGTGGGAGACGCCGCGCCAGAGCGGCGGCAGGCTGTTGATGGAGTAGAACACGCCGGACAGGAAGGTCAGCGGCATGATCAGGAAGTTCTGGAATGCGGCCAGCTGGTCGAACTTGTCGGCCCAGATGCCGGCCATGATGCCCAGTGCGCCGAGCACGCCGCAGCCGAGCACGGCAAAGGCCAGCAGCCACAGCGGTTGCGCCGGCAGCGGCAACCCGAACCCGGCAGTGACCAGCAGCACGCCAGCGCCGACGGCCAGCCCGCGCACGATGGATGCCAGCAGGTAGGCGCCAAAAAATGCCGGCGCGCTCAAGGGCGGCAGCAGCAGGAATACGATACTGCCGGTGATCTTGGACTGGATCAGGCTGGACGAGCTGTTGGCGAACGCATTCTGCGCCATCGACATCATCGCGAGGCCGGGGATCAGGAAGGCGGTGTAGCTGACGCCGGGATAGGCTTCGACATGCTGCGACAGCACGTGGGAGAAGATCATCTGGTATAGCAGCGCGGTCAGCACCGGTGCCATTACCGTCTGGAAGCCGACCTTCCAGAAGCGCAGGATCTCCTTCTTCAGCAGGGTCACAAAGCTGTACATCAGGCCTGGCCTCCATGCATCAGTTTGACGAAAACCTGCTCCAGGCCGGTTTCGTGCACCGTCAGTTCGCGCACTTCCACTGCGGCCAACCTCAGTTCGCCCAATACCCGCTCCAGTTGGGAGATGTCCGGCAATGCCAGGATGTGGCGGCCGTCCTGCTGGCGCAGGTACAGCGGCCGCAGGCTGGCGGGCAGCTCGCCGGACAGCTGCAGCGACACTTCGCGCGCCGCGCTGCGCGACAGCAGGGTGTCCTTGTTTTCCAGCGCGATCAGGCGGCCTTTTTTCATCATTGCAATGCGGCTGCACAGCGCTTCGGCTTCTTCCAGATAGTGGGTGGTCAGTACGATGGTATGGCCGGCGGCGTTGAGTTCCTTCACGAACGTCCACAGGCTCTGGCGCAGTTCGACGTCGACGCCGGCAGTCGGTTCATCCAGCACGATCACCGGCGGGCGGTGTACCAGTGCCTGCGCCACCATCACCCGCCGCTTCATGCCGCCGGACAGTGCGCGCATGTTGACGTTGGCCTTGTCGGTCAGCCCCAGCTTGTGCAGCAGTTCGTCAACCCAGGCATCGTTGCGGCGGATGCCGAAATAGCCGGACTGGAAGGTCAGTGTCTCGCGCACGCTGAAGAACGGGTCGAACACCAGTTCCTGCGGCACCACGCCCAGTTTCATGCGCGCGTCACGTGTTTCTGTCACGGTATCGAGGCCCATGATGCGGATCCGGCCGCTGTCGGCGCGCGACAGCCCGGCCATGGCGGAAATCAGCGTGGTCTTGCCGGCGCCGTTGGGGCCGAGCAGGGCGAAGAACTCGCCGTGCTCTACCGTGAAGCTGATGCGGTCCAGTGCCTGCAGCGACGCGAAGCGCTTGCTGACAGCATCGATGCTGATGGCGTGAGTCATGTACAGGGGGGCGGAAGGCGTAAAGACGCGGAGTATAACGCTATTCAGCAGCGCATGGCAGGGGTTGCAGCCAGCAGCGCTCCTTGAAAATGCCTTCAAAATAAGGGCTTAACAGCGCGGACAGATTATGGTGGATGGTGCGGTCGTCCTGTGCCAGCAACCAGCTGTGAATCAGGCCGCCGTACAGGCTGTGCAGGCCGATGGCGGCCAATTTGGGATCGATATCGTCGCGCAGCAGATGCTGTTCCTGCGCACATTGCAGCACCTGCTGCAGCTTGGCCTGTTTTTCCTGGGTCCAGCTGATCTGCTCCAGCAGCAGCGGCGCCATTTCGCCGACCTGCTCGCAGCCGAGGTGGTGAATGCCGCAGATGCGGCGGAGGCGCGGATTGTCGTGCAGCAGCGCGAACATGGCGTGGCCGTGCTGCCACAGCCGCGTTGCCGGGTTGACGTTGCTGTCGAGCAGGCGCGCGTCGAGGATTTCCAGCTCCGGGATGATGCGGTCGCACAGCGCGTTGAACAGGTCGAGCTTGTTGGAAAAGTGCCAGTAGATCGCGCCGCGGGTCAGCCCGGCGGCGGCGGCGATGTCGGCAAGCGAGGTCCCGGCGACACCTTTTTCCCAGAATACCTGTTCGGCGGTATCCAGCAGCAGGTGGCGGGTTTGCTCGGCTTCTTCTCGGGTTTTGCGTGCCATGTTCTCGAAAGGGTTATTCAACGCGGCGTAAGGATAGCGTTAAAGCCACCATTGCGCTGGTTGATTTGTTTACATACATACACGAATGTATGTATTATGGCGCAAATTTGTCGCATTGTCTGTACCGGAATTCGGAAACGCGTCCTGGCAAGCGGCTGTCCAGCACGATTGCATGTTATATGGCCGGTTGGCATTTTTTGACCGGCACGCAGCGCGCAGACGGCTGTTGCCTATGTACGACGCACACATCAAGGAGATCTCGGGTGAGTTCTTTCAATAATCATAAATGGACGCTGGCGCTGTTGCCGCTGGCAGTGATGCTGACCGCCTGCGGGCAGCAGGGCGAGCAGGCTGCCGGCCACGGGGCGATGCCGCCGCTGCCGGTCAGCGTGGTGAAGATGGCTGCCGCCGATGTGCCGGTGGTCACCGAGTACGTCGGCCAGGCGGTCGGCTCACGCGAGGTGGAAGTGCGTGCCCGCGTCTCCGGCATTCTGCAGAAGCGCGCCTACACCGAGGGTGCCAGCGTGCGCGCCGGCGACGTGCTGTTCCAGCTCGACGCCGCACCGTACCAGGCGGCACTGGAGCAGGCGGAGGCGACGCTGAAGCTGGAAGAGGCCAAGCTGATCCGCGCGCAGCAGGATTACGACCGCGTGCTGCCGCTGTTCAAGGAAAACGCCGTCAGCCAGAAGGACCGCGATGACGCGGTGGCCGCGCTGGCCAGCGCCAAGGCCTCGGTCGCTGCCGCCCGCGCCGCGATGAAGTCGGCGCAGATCAACCTCGGCTACACCCGCGTCACCGCGCCGATCTCCGGCGTGACCAGTGCCGAGGCGCGCTCCGAGGGCAGCCTGGTGCAGCCGGGCGATGCCGGGCTGCTGACCAAGATTTCCCAGCTGGACCCGATCTACGTCAAGTTCTCGCTGTCCGACAACGACGTGCTGAAGAACCAGCAACTGGCGGCCAGCGGCAAGCTGCGCCAGCCGGAAGGCGGCCGCTACATCGTGTCGCTGAAACTGCCGGACGGCAGCACCTACGGCCGTGAAGGCCGCATTAACTTTGCCGATCGCGTCATCGACCCAACCACCGGCACCTCGGCGGCGCGCGCCAGCTTCGTCAATCCGGAAGGCACCGTGCGTGCCGGCCAGTTCGTGCGCGTCGAGCTGAAGGGCGCGGTGCGCCTGAATGCGCTGGTGGTGCCGCAGAAGGCGGTGCTGACCTCGCAGCAGGGCAAGATGGTGTGGGTGGTCGGCAAGGACAACACCGTCGAGGCCCGTCCGCTGCAGATCGGCGACAGCGCCAATAACGGCTTCATCGTCGAGAGCGGGCTTGCAGCCGGCGACCTGGTGATTACCGACAACCTGATCAAGCTGCGCCCGGGTGCCAAGGTGGTGCCGCAGGCGGCTGCGGCCAACGTTGCCGCCCCGGCAGCGGCCCAGGGCTAAGGCGAGGAATAACACATGTTTTCATCTTTCTTCATCCGCCGGCCGATCTTTGCCAGCGTGCTGTCGATCGTGATCGTGCTGGCCGGTTTCTTCGGTATGCGCGCGCTGCCGATCGAACAGTACCCGCAGATCGTGCCGCCGTCGGTGGCGGTGACCACCTCCTATCCCGGCGCCTCCGCCGAGGTGATCGCCGATACCGTGGCCTCGCCGCTGGAACAGGCGATCAACGGCGTCGACGACATGCTGTACATGCAGTCCAGCAGCGCCAGTAACGGCCGGCTGACCATCAACGTCACCTTCAAGATCGGCACCAATCCGGACCAGGCGTCGATCAATGTCAACAACCGTGTGCAGTCGGTGCTGTCGTCGCTGCCGGAAGAGGTGCGCCGCCAGAGTGTCAACGTGCGCAAGCAGGCGGCGACCTTCCTGCAGGTGATCTCGCTGTACTCGCCGGACAAGCGCTACGACACGCTGTTCATGAGCAACTACGCGCTGCTCAACGTGGTCGACGAGATCAAGCGCATCCCCGGCGTCGGCCAGGTCACCAACTTCGCCGGCAAGGACTACGCGATGCGGGTATGGCTGCGGCCGGACCGTCTGGCGCAGCTGAAGCTGACCCCAAGCGACGTGGCCACCGCCATCCGCGAGCAGAACGCGCAGTTCGCCGCCGGCAAGATCAGCGCCGAGCCGAACGCCGGCAAGCCGGACTTCACCTACACCATCACCACCAAGGGCCGACTGACCGAGGCCAGCGAGTTCGAGAACATCATCGTGCGCGCGGCTGCCGACGGGGCCAAGGTGCGGCTGAAGGACGTGGCGCGGGTGGAGCTGGGCGCGCTGGGCTATGACTTCTACGGCAAGCACAACGGCCGTCCGAGCATCCCGATCGGTATCAACCTGGCGCCGGGCGCCAACCAGCTGGACACCGCCAAGGCGGTGCAGGCGAAGATGGACGAACTGGCGGCGAAATTCCCGGCCGGGCTGTCCTACTCCATCCCTTACGACACCACCCGCTTCGTCGAGGTGTCGATCCAGGAAGTGATCACCACGCTGATGGAAGCGATGGTGCTGGTGTTCGCCGTGGTGTACCTGTTCCTGCAGAACTGGCGCGCGACGCTGATTCCGGGCCTTGCGGTGCCGGTGTCCATCGTCGGCACCTTTGCCGGCATGTACCTGTTCGGCTACTCCATCAACACCCTGACGCTGTTCGGCATGGTGCTGGCGATCGGTATCGTGGTCGACGACGCCATCGTGGTGCTGGAGAACGTCGAACGCATCATGATGAAGGAGGGCAAGCCGCCGCGCGAAGCCACCATCCAGGCGATGAAGGAAGTCAGCGGCCCGGTGGTCGCCATCGTACTGGTGCTGTGCTCGGTGTTCATCCCGGTGGCGTTCATGGGCGGCATCGCCGGCCAGATGTACAAGCAGTTCGCCATCACCATCGCGATGTCGGTAACCATCTCCGGCATCGTGGCGCTGACGCTGACCCCGGCGCTGTGCGCGGCGATGCTGAAGTCCGAGCATCAGCACAGCAACGCCTTCTTCGACGGCTTCAACCGCCTGTTTGACCGCATCACCCGGCGCTACAGCAGCGGCGTGGCCTTCCTGATCAAGCGTTCCGTGCTGGCACTGGTGCTGTTCGGGCTGCTGATCGGCGCCTCGGCGTGGCTGTTCAAGCTGATTCCGTCGTCGCTGGCGCCGGAAGAAGACCAGGGCTACGTGATCTCCGCCACCATCCTGCCGGATGGCGCGGCGATCAACCGTACCGTGGACACAATGGACAAGCTCGACCGGGAAATTGCCAAGAACCCGGCGGTGAAGGACGTGATGAGCTTTGCCGGCTTCGACATCCTGTCCGGCTCCAACCGCACCAACACCGGTGTTACCTTCATCACCCTGAAGCCGTGGGACGAGCGCAAGGCGCCTGGCATGTCGGCGCAGGCGGTGGTCGGCGACGTGTTCATGAAGGGTGCCGGCATCAAGGAAGGGCTGGTGCTGGCCTTCAACCCGCCCCCGATCTCCGGCATGTCCTCCACCGGCGGCTTCGAGGCCTACGTGCAGAACCGTGTCGGTGCCTCGGCCGGCGAGCTGGCGGCCCAGGCGCAGGCGCTGATGATGGCGGCGGCGAAACGGCCGGAACTGGCCGGCGTGCAGAGCACCTTCTCGGCCAACGTGCCGCAGGTCAACGTGCAACTGGACCGTGAAAAGGCCAAGGCGCTGGGCGTGCCGATCGACGACGTGTTCGATACCATGCAGAGCACCTTCGGCGCGCTGTACGTCAACGACTTCAACAAGTTCGGCCGCATCTTCACCGTGCAGCTGCAGTCGGAGGCCGAGTTCCGCAAGAGCGTGGACAACCTGCGCACCGTGTTCGTGCGTGCGCAGAACGGGCAGATGATTCCGCTGTCCAGCCTGGTGACGGTGGAACAGGCCACCGGCCCGGAAATCGTCGAGCGCTACAACGCCTTCCCGTCGGCCAAGCTGGTCGGCGGCCCGGCACCGGGCTACAGCTCCGGCGAAGCGCTGGCGGTGATGGAACAGCTGGCCCGCGAAACGCTGCCGGACGGCTACACCCTGGCATGGACCGGCTCCGCCTTCCAGGAGCAATCCACCGGCGGTGCCTCGTCGACGGTGTTCGTGATCGCGCTGGTGATGGTGTTCCTGATCCTGGCGGCACAGTACGAGCGCTGGACACTGCCGATCGCGGTGCTGACCGCGGTGCCGTTCGCGGTATTCGGCGCGCTGCTGGCCAACTGGCTGCGCGGGCTGGAGAACGACATCTACTTCCAGGTGGCGCTGGTGACGCTGATCGGCCTCGCGGCCAAGAACGCGATCCTGATCGTCGAGTTCGCGGTGCTGAAGATGGAGGAAGGACGCTCACTGGCCGAGGCGGCGGTGGAGGCGGCCAAGCTGCGTTTCCGCCCGATCGTGATGACCTCGCTGGCCTTCATCCTCGGTTGCGTGCCGCTGGCGATTTCCAGCGGCGCCGGCTCCGCCAGCCGTCACTCGATCGGTACCGGCGTGATCGGGGGCATGTTGGCCGCCACCTTCATCGCGGCACTGTTCATCCCCCTGTTTTTCAAACTGATTATGCAGTGGAGCCAGCGCAAGCCGGCGCCACAAGGAGAGCAGCATGATGCTTAAGCAAGCGCTGTTGCCAATGCTGGTCGCCGCCGCGCTGTCGGCGTGTGCGGTCGGCCCCGACTACCAGCGTCCGCAGCTGGAGATGCCGCAGGCGGCGGCCAACGTGGCGCCGGTCGCCAGCGACTGGTGGCGCAGCTTCGGGGATCCGGTGCTGGACGCGATGATAGACGAAGCGCTGCGCTACAACCGTGATCTGGTGCAGGCCGCGGCGCGGGTGGAAGAAGCCGCCGCCGCCGCCGGGGTGGCGCGTGCCGGCCTGCTGCCACAGGTCAGCGCCAGTGCCGGCAGCGGCCGCAGCCAGACCTCGACCTACAGCAGTGGCGCCGGCGCACTGGTCGACAGCCGCCAGGCCGGGCTGACCGCCAGCTGGGAGCTGGACCTGTGGGGCAAGCTGCGCCGCGAGCGTGAGGCGGCGCTGGCCGACGTCAGCGCCAGCGAGCGCTCGCTGGCCGCATTGCGGCTGTCGCTGGGCAGCCAGGTGGCCAAGAGCTACTTCCAGCTCGCCAGCTACGACGCCCAGCTCGCCAGCGCCCGCGCCACGCTGCAAAGCCGCGAGCAGTCGCTGCAGCTGCGCCGCAAACGCTTCAACGGCGGCATGACCTCCGAGCTGGAGCTGCGCCAGGCCGAGGCCGAGGCCGCCAGTGCGCGCGCCACCGTGCCGCAGCTGGCACAGGCGGTGACGCAGACCGAGCACGCGCTGGCGGTGCTGCTGGGCCGCTCGCCGCGTGACATTGCGGCCAACCTTGGCCGCGGCAAGGCCTTGTCGGCGCTGGCCGAGCCGGAGCAGATCCCGTCCGGGCTGCCGTCCGACCTGCTGCTGCGCCGTGCCGACGTGGCGGCGGCGGAAGCCAGCCTGATCGCGGCCAATGCCCGCATCGGCGTTGCCCGCGCCGCCTACTTCCCGAGCATCAGCCTGTCGGCCGGCATCGGCAGCGCCAGCACCGCGCTGGTCGACCTGTTCAGCGGCCCGGCGCAGACCTGGAACTTCGCGGCCAACCTGACCGCGCCGATCTTCAACGCCGGCCGCATCGCCGCCGGTGTCGATGCCGCCAACGCGCGCCAGAAGCAGGCGCTGGCGGTGTACGAGAAGACGGTGCAGCAGGCGTTTGCCGATACGCTGGACGCGATGTCGGCGGTCAGCACCACCCGCGCCACCGAACAGGCGCAGCTGCAGCAACTGACGGCACTGCGCGAGGCGCTGCGCCTGGCGCAGCTGCGCTACGATAACGGCTACTCCAGCTATCTGGACGTGCTGGACGCCGAGCGCGGCGTGTTCCAGGTGGAGCAGGCACTGTCCAGCGCCCGCCTCGCGCGACTGTCGGCGGTGGTGTCGCTGTACGCGGCACTGGGTGGCGGCTGGCAGGTCGGCTGAGCCCGCAGCGTTACGATGCAAAAAGCCCGGATCGGTTGATCCAGGCTTTTTTGTCGGCAGCGCGCCAGCGGGCTGCGCGATGGTATGGGCTTAGCCGGCGCTGTTGGCCTGCGAACAGCCGGCTACCAGCGCCTTCAGCTCTTCCGGGCGTAGCAGCTGGATGTGCTTGTGATCGACCCGGATCCAGCCCTGCTGCTGGAATTTCGACAGCGTGCGGCTGACGGTTTCCAGTTTCAGGCCGAGAAAGCTGCCGATCTCCTCGCGGCTCATGCGCAGGATGAAGTCGTTGGCGGCAAAGCCACGGCTGGCCAGGCGTTGCGACAGGTTGAGCAGGAAGGCGGCCAGGCGTTCTTCCGCCTTCATGTTGCCCAGTAACAGCATCACCGACTGGTCGCGCACGATCTCGCGGCTCATCAGGCGGAAGAAGTGGTGCTGCAGGCTGGGGATGTCGCGTCCCAGGCTCTCCATGCGGCTGAACGGCAGCTCGCACACATCGCTATCCTCCAGTGCGATGGCATCGCAGCCGTGGGTATTGGCGGAAATGCCGTCCAGCCCCATCAGTTCGCCGGACATGTAAAAACCGGTAGCCTGCTCGCGGCCATCCCGGCTGGAAACACAGGTCTTGAAATAACCGGTCCGAACCGCATATAAAGAGCGGAAACCGTCACCGGTGCGGAACAGGTATTCGCCGCGCTTGAAGCGGCGACTCTGACGGATAACGGCATCCAGCTGTGCCATTTCGTCACGATTCAGCCCTATCGGCAGACACAATTCGCGCAGGCTGCAGTTGGTACAAGTGACTTTCAGCGAGTGCAGGGGTGAGGACAGATCGTTCATACCGGGAGCCGGGTTCCAGAAACTGATAGGCTTGCTTGACAGGTGTCAATGCGAATCAAGGCGTGATTGCGCAAATTTACCAGCCCCCCACCAGATTTCCAATCAAAATATATGATGACTGACCACGAGGCATTCATGCCCACCCAGTGCGTTTTTGACCGGACCCTGATCGAGACCCTGGAAGGCTCCGGTCCGCGTTATACCTCCTACCCGACCGCCGACCGTTTTCATGCCGGCTTCGGGGTGAGCGATTACGAGCATTGGCTGGAGCAGCGCGCCATCGGTGCCAACCACCGCGGCATTTCGCTGTACGTGCACATCCCGTTCTGCAACACCATCTGCTACTACTGCGGCTGCAACAAGATCATCACCAAGGACAAGAGCCGTGCCGATGCCTACCTTGACTACCTGGAAAAGGAAATCGCGCTGGTGGCGGCAAAGCTCGGCTGTCGCGAGAAGGTGATCCAGCTGCATTTCGGCGGCGGCACGCCGACCTTCCTGTCCGATGCGCAGCTGGACCGGGTGATGGGCGTCATCAACCGCCACTTCGAGCTGCTGCCGGAAGGCGAGTTCTCCATCGAGATCGACCCGCGCAAGGTTGGCCGCGACACCGTGCTGCACCTGGGCCGGCTCGGCTTCAACCGCATGAGCGTCGGCATCCAGGATTTCGATCCGGCGGTGCAGCAGGCGGTGAACCGCATCCAGAGCGAAGAAGAAACCCGGCTGGTGATCGACGCTGCGCGCGAGGCCGGCTTCAAGTCGGTGAGCGTGGACCTGATCTACGGTCTGCCGCTGCAGAGCGCGCACTCGCTGGAAAGCACCGTCAACAAGGTGATCGCGATGGCGCCGGACCGCATCGCGCTGTACAACTACGCCCACCTGCCGACCGTGTTCAAGCCGCAACGCCGCATCAACGAGGCCGATCTGCCGTCCAGTGCCACCAAGCTCGACATCCTGCAGAACTCGGTGCAGCAGCTGAGCGATGCCGGCTACGTGTTCATCGGCATGGATCATTTCGCCAAGCCCGGTGACGAGCTGACGCGCGCGCTGGAGCAGGGCCGCCTGCAGCGCAACTTCCAGGGCTACTCCACCCACGCCGACTGCGACATGATCGGCTTCGGTGTGTCGTCGATCGGCAAGGTCGGCCCCTGTTACAGCCAGAATGAAAAGGACATCGACGCCTACTATGCGGCGCTGGACGCCGGCCGCCTGCCGGTGATGCGCGGCATGACGCTGACCCAGGACGACATCCTGCGCCGCAGCGTGATCCAGGCGCTGATGTGCCGCTTCTCGCTGTCGGTGGAGGCGATCGAGCAGACCTTCACCATCGATTTTGCCGACTACTTTGCCCCGGAGCTGGTGAAAATCCGCGAGTTCCAGCAGATGGGCCTGCTGACGTTCGACGGCGACTTCCTGATGGTGGCGCCGAAGGGCCGCTTCCTGATCCGCAATATCGCGATGGCGTTCGACCGCCACCTGCGCGAACGCGAAACGCACGCGCGCTATTCGAAAACCATCTGACGCGCGCCGCACGGGCGGCGTGACGACAGGCACACAAGGTTGGCCGCAGCGATGCAGCCAACCTTTTCTTTTGCTGGTCTTGCCACGGCGGGCGGGTGCCGCCGCCGGGCGCAAAAAAGCCCGCCAGTGGCGGGCTCGGTCGGGACAAGGTTGGCCGCAAGGCTTACCACACGTCCTTGTGGATCCGGGCTTCGATTTCCGGATACTGCTTGATGTCGAACACCGGCTGTTTCACGCCGGCCTTCAGCTGTTGCTGGTAGTCCTTCAGCAGCACGAACACGTACTTGGACAGCAGCACGATGGCAATCAGGTTGATGATGGCCATCAGCCCCATCGCCAGATCGGCCATGTCCCAGACCAGCGGCACGCTGCCCAGCGCGCCGAACAGCACCATCGCCAGCACCAGCAGACGGAACAGCAGCATCACCGTCTTGTTGTTCTTGATGAACTCGACGTTGCCTTCGGCGTAGGCGTAGTTGCCGATGATGGAGGTAAAGCAGAACAGGAACAGCGCGATGGCCAGGAAGTGGCCGCCCCAGTCGCCCAGCGTCAGGCTCAGTGCCTTCTGCGTCAGCTGTACGCCTTTCAGCTCGGCACCCGGCACGAAGGCGCCGGACAGCAGGATGATGAAGGCGGTGCAGGAGCAGACGATGATGGTGTCGATGAACACGCCAAACATCTGCATGATGCCCTGCGATGCCGGGTGACGCGTGGTGGCCGCGGCGGCGGCGTTCGGTGCCGAGCCCATGCCGGCCTCGTTGGAGAACAGGCCGCGCTTGATGCCCATCATCATCGCCTGGCTGATGGCGTAACCGGCAAAGCCGCCAGCGGCCTGTTCCAGACCGAAGGCGCTCTTCACGATCAGCAGCAGCACGTCCGGCAGCAGACTCAGGTTGCTGCCGATCACGTACAGCGCCATCAGCAGGTAGATGACTGCCATCACCGGCACCATCCATTCCGCCACCTGCGCCACCTTGCGGATACCACCGAAGATGATCGGTGCGGTAATCAGTACCAGGCCGATGCCGACGTAGTACTTGTCCCAGCCCCAGGCACCTTCGGTGGCGGCGACGATGGAGTTGGCCTGTACCGCGTTGAACACCAGGCCGAAGGCCAGGATCAGCGACAGCGCGAAGGCGATGCCGAAGCCGCGCGAGCCGAGGCCCTTCTGGATGTAGTAGGCCGGGCCGCCACGGAAGGTGTTGTCGTGGTGGTTGACCTTGAACAGCTGCGCCAGCGTGGATTCGGCGAAGGCGCTGGCCATGCCCAGCAGTGCCGTCATCCACATCCAGAACACGGCACCGGGGCCGCCCAGCGCGATGGCGGTGGCGACGCCGGCGATGTTGCCGGTACCGACGCGACTGGCAAGGCCGGTGGCGAAGGCCTGGAAGGCGGAGATGTCATTGGCGGCGCTGATGTGGCCGCGACCGCCCATCATTTCCTGCCAGCCACGTGGCAGCAGGCGCAGCTGGACAAAGCCCATGCGCAGGGTGAAGAACAGGCCGACGGCGATCAGCAGATAGATCAGCAGCTGGCCCCAGACCAGATCATTGCCGACGTTAATCCAGCCATGAAGTAATTCCATATGTGCTCCTAATACATGTCGAGCGCAACACGGCCGGCCGCGCTTGTGGCGTTGCCGGCTACGGTAACGGGCTCAGGGTGTTGTTTGGACAATTGCCGCTCAGGCGGTCTTGTTGTTCCGGTTTCCCAGTACCGATTGGTACTGAAGGGACGGCATGATAGCGTAAATCGCAGCGGGGATGTGTTCGTTTGTGGTGATTTTTGATAGTAAAAACACTATTTTACGTAATTCTTTATCGTTATGGCGCTTGTCTGATTGAAAACGAAACAAAACGAATAACCGGTGCGTATTGCGCGGCAGTGTACGGCGGCCATGGCCCCGCTTGGCGAGGCGGCCGGTTCCGCTTGCCTTCAGCGCTGTGCGTACGGCGACATGCGGTGCAGGATGGCGATGGCCTGGCTGGTCGGCGTGCGCACCGCATCGGCCAGCGTGTAGCGGTCCAGCGCGCTGAAAAAGGCCTGCAGTGCCTCGTCCAGCATGCCTTTCAGCTGGCAGCTGCCGCGCAGCTGGCACGGCGGTTCGGCGCAGTCGATCAGCTCGGTGATGTTTTCCAGCCGGCGGATCACCTGTCCCAGCGGGTAAAGGTTGGCCGCACGCGAGAGCGCCAGGCCCCCGCCCTTGCCACGGCTGGTGGTCAGCCAGCCTTGTTGCGACATGAAATGCACCACCTTGACCAGATGGTTGCGCGACACGGCGAAGCGCTCGGCGATCTCGCCGATGGTGACCGGTGTCGTACGCGATTCGTCGGTGAGATACATCAGGACGCGCAGGCCAAGGTCGGTGAAGTGGGTCAGTTGCATGCAGGCAGTATCCGGGTGAGCGGCAGGCCGCAGCGGCGGCCTGCCGTGCGCGATTATAGCGCGGTGCCGCCGGTGCCGAAGGCTTCGGCGTGAATGCGCCCGGCGTCGACGCCCAGTGCCAGCAGCGCCTGCTGCTGTGCCTGCATGAACGGCAGCGGGCCGCACAGGTAGTAGTCGGCATCGGCGACGATCGACTCTGCCGTCAGCGCGAGGCGGCCGGCGTGGTGGTAGTGCACGCCCGGCTGGTCTTCGGTGCGCGGCGCTTCATAGTAGATGCGGCTCTCCAGCTGCGGATACTCGGCCGCCAGGTTGGCAACGTGCTGGCGAAAGGCGTGCACGCTGCCGTCGCGACAGGCGTGCAGAAAGTGGATACGGCGCGGGCTGTCCTGCTGCAGCAGCTGCTCCAGCATCGCCAGCAGCGGCGTGATGCCGACGCCGCCGCTGATCAGCACTACCGGCGTGCGGCGCTCCTGGTGCAGGAAGAAGTCGCCCATCGGCGGCGCCAGGTCCAGCAGCGCGCCGACTTCGATCGCGTCGTGCAGCACGTTGGACACCATCCCCGCCGGGCGGCTGTCGTCGCCGGCCTCGCGCTTCACCGAGATGCGCAGCGCCGTGCCGCCGGGCGCGGCCGACAGGCTGTACTGCCGCGGCTGCATCATGCCCAGATGCGGCACCGCCAGCCGCAGCGACACGTATTGCCCCGGCAGGTAGTCCGGCAGCGCGCCGCCATCGGCCGGCTGCAGATAGAAGGAGGTGATTTCCGCGCTCTCCGCCACCTTGCGGCCAACCTTGAACGCGCGCCAGCCGCTCCAGCCGCCGCGCTGGGTGGCGGCCTGCCGGTATAGCCTGTTTTCCTCCGCGATCAGGATGTCGGCCAACTGGCCGTAGGCGGCGGCCCAGGCGGCGATCAACTCGTCGCTGGCGGCGTCGCCCAGTACCTCGCGGATCGAGGCCAGCAGGTGGCCGCCGACGATAGGGTAGTGCTCGGCGCGGATGCCGAGGCTGGCGTGCTTGTTGGCCACCAGCGTCAGCACCGGCGCCAGCACCGACGGATCGTCGATGTGCTCGGCGTAGGCGGCCACCGCCATCGCCAGCGCCTGTTGCTGGCTACCGGCCTGCTGGTGACCCTGGTTGAAGATCTGCTTCAGTTCCGGATTGTGCTGGAACATGCGCGCGTAGAAATGGCGGGTGAGGGTGACGCCGTGTTGTTTCAGGACCGGGGCGGTGGCCTTGACCAGTTGACGGGTGTGCTGATCCAGCATCGTGCTTTCCTTTTTAATGTGTGAAAAATACATGTTATTTGCCGCAATCGTCATGGTATCGCCAACATCCAAGCCTGTTTTGACTGTTATCTGACGCGTGGGTGTGATTCATTTTTTAAAACATGTGCAAATAATACATGTTCGCAGGCGCGGTGTCAGCCCTGGCATGCGCCATCATGGCGAGGGCCGCCGATGCCGGCGGTGCCGCGGCAAGGTTGGCCGCAAAAAAAGGGCGTGCCTCCCATCGGGAGACACGCCCTTGTCGCGTGTGCGCTGGCGCGTCAGGCGATCAGGCTGGCCACCTTGGTGGTGATGATGTCCACCGCCGGATCGTTGGCGCCGTGCGGCAGGATCACGTCGGCAAAGCGCTTGGTCGGCTCGATGAACTGGTTGTGCATCGGGCGCACCGTGGCCAGGTACTGCTCGATCACGCTGTCGGTGGTGCGGCCTCGTTCGCTGATGTCGCGTTTCAGGCGGCGGATGAAGCGCACATCCGGATCGGTGTCGACAAAGATCTTCAGCGACATCATTTCGCGCAGCGCGGCGTCGTACAGCGGAAACAGGCCCTCGACCACGATCACCGGCGCCGGCTGCACGCGGATGCTCTCCTCGGCACGGGTGTGGCGTGCGAAGTCGTACACCGGCATGTCGATGGCGATGCCGTTGCGCAGGTCGTCGATGTGCTCGATCAGCAGCGGCCAGTCGAAGGCGTGTGGGTGGTCGTAGTTGGTGGCGAGACGCTGCTCGAAGCTGAGGTGGCTCTGGTCGCGGTAGTAGTAGTCCTGCACGATCACCGCCGCCATCTCTGCGCCTATGGTTTCCAGTACCTTGCGGGTCACCGTGGTTTTGCCGCTGCCGCTGCCGCCAGCGACGCCGATGATGAACGGAGTCGTCATGTTGTCTGTGTCCGATCGAAATGAAAAACCCGCCATTCTAATGATTTGCCGCCATTTTCTCCATCGGCAATGCCGGCTGCGGCCAGCAGATATGCCAGAAAACAGCCATCTCGGGCCATTTTCCGGCGATGGCATGGTCAGGCGTCGGTAGCGGCCTGTTCCAGCTCCGCGTCTTCCAGCCATTGCTGCATGGCCGACAGGCTCAGCACATTGTCGGCGTAGGCTTGCGACACCGGGTCCAGCATCACGCCGTAGCTGACAAAGCGCAGCACCACCGGTGCGAACATGGCGTCGGCGATGCCGAAGTGGCCGAACAGGAAGTCGCCGTCGGCGACGAAACGCTGGCGCAGCTGGCGCCAGATGGTGGTGATGCGCGCGATGTCGGCGGCGCAGTCGGCCGATGGCTGCAACTGGGTGCGCAGGCAGGCGTTCATCGGCATCTCGCTGCGCAGCGCGGTGAAGCCGGCGTGCATCTCGGCGCTGATGGCGCGCGCCTCGGCGCGGTCGGCGCGCTCCTGCGGCCACAGCCGCGCCGCCGGGAACAACTCGGCGAGGTATTCGCAGATCGCCAGCGAGTCGTGCACGCGCAGCAGGCCGTCTTGTAGTACCGGCACCTTGCCGGCGGGGCTGACGGCCAGCAGCTGCTGTTTGCTGTCCGGGTGGTAGAGGTGGATGTGTTTCTCGGCGAACGGCTCGCCCAGCTGTTTCAGGACCAGCCACGGCCGCAGCGACCACGACGAAAAGTTCTTGTTGCCGATGACGAGGGTCAGCATGATGGCTCCAGTGCAGGATTGAGGGTCATGCTGCATTACAGCCCAGCACCGGCATCAGGACAAGCAAAACGCCCTGCCGGGGCGGGCAGGGCGTGACGGCTGTTGCGGCCAACGTTGTCAGGGTCTGTTCAATGTCTGCTGCGACTGCTCTCGACATGGGGCGATACGGCGTTGAAAACGGCCTCGGCATGCTGGTTTATATCTGGATAAACGCTGCTTCCTCAGCCGTTTTCGCCTTGTCTCACTCTAGCTCGCGAGACCTTGAACAGGACCTAGTCGGCTTCGTTGATCCAGGCCTGCTGGATCGCTTCCAGCACCTTTTCGCCGCCGCGGCTGTGGTCGTCGTCAAAACCGGGCAGCGCTACCACCCAGTTGTGCAGGTCGACGAAGCGGATGGTGGTCGGGTCGATGTCCGGATGCGCCTCGTACAGTTCGATGGCGATATCGTTGATGTCGGTCCATTTCATGGCACGTCTCCTTGGCTGCGGCGTGGCTCAGTGGTGTTCGCGGGCGTGGTTGATGGTGTAGCGCGGGATCTCCACCACCAGGTCTTCGCCGCTGACGATGGCCTGACAGGACAGTCGCGACTGCGCTTCCAGCCCCCACGCCTTGTCCAGCATGTCGTCTTCCAGGTCGTCGGATGGCGGCAGCGAGTTGAAGCCTTCGCGCACGATGACGTGGCAGGTGGTGCAGGCGCAGGACATCTCGCAGGCGTGTTCGATTTCGATATCGTGGGCGAGCAGGGCTTCGCACACGGTGGTGCCGGTGGCGACATCGTCGAGTACGGCGCCCTCGGGGCACAGGTCGGCGTGTGGCAGCACAATGATACGCGGCATGGTCAATCCTTCAGGTGTCGTTCTGCGTTGCGGCCAACGTTGGCCGCAACGCTTACAGGGTTTCGATGTTCTTGCCGGTCAGCGCGCGCTGGATGTTGCGGTCCATGCGGCGCGCGGCAAACGGTTCACTGGCCTGGTTGAGGCGGTGCGAGCAGGCGTTGATGTCCTTGGTGCTCTCGGCGGCGATGGCGTCGCGCAGCGCCTGCATCGCCTCGTCCAGCGCGGCGCGTTCGGCATCGTCCAGCAGGTCGGCGTCACTGGCCAGCGCCACGTCCAGCGCGTCCAGCAGGCTGTCGGCGTCGACCATCGCCTCGCGCAGCTTGCGCGCGTTGATGTCGTCGGCGACGTGGGCGATGGAGTCGCTGAGCATGCGCGTGATCTCGTCATCGGACAGGCCGTAGGACGGTTTCACCTCGATGCTGGCTTCGACACCGGAGATCATCTCGCGCGCGGTCACCGCCAGCAGGCCGTCGGCGTCGACCTGGAAGGTGACGCGGATGCGTGCGGCGCCGGCCACCATCGGCGGGATGCCGCGCAGCACGAACTTGGCCAGGCTGCGGCAATCGGACACCAGTTCGCGCTCGCCCTGCAGGATGTGCACGGAGAGGGCGGTCTGGCCGTCCTTGAAGGTGGTGAATTCCTGCGCCCGCGCGATCGGGATGGTGCTGTTGCGCGGGATGATCTTCTCGGTGAGGCCGCCCATGGTTTCCAGCCCCAGCGACAGCGGGATCACGTCCAGCAGCAGCCACTCGTCGTCGCCCTTGTTGCCGGCCAGCACGTTGGCCTGGATGGCGGCGCCCAGCGCCACCACCTTGTCCGGGTCGAGGTTGGTCAGCGGCGGGCGGCCGAAGAAATCGCCGACCGCCTTCTGTACCTGCGGCATGCGCGTGGCGCCGCCGACCATCACCACGCCCTTGACGTCCCCGGCGCCGATCCTGGCGTCGCGCAGCGCCTTGCGTACCGGCAGCAGCGTCTTGTCGATCAGCGTCTTGCTGATGGCGTGGAAGGTGGTCTGCGACAGTTGCAGGTCGATGGTCTGGCCGTCGGCCAGCACGGCGGTGATGCGGGTGTCGGCGTGCTCGGTCAGCGCTTCCTTCGCCTCGCGGGCGCGGGTCAGCAGCAGGCGGGTGTCGTGCGCGGACAGGCCGTGCAGGCCGGCCTGTTCCAGGATCCAGCAGTAGATGCGGTGGTCGAAATCGTCGCCGCCCAGCGAGGAGTCGCCGCTGGTGGCCAGCACCTCGAACACGCCGCGGGTCAGCGCCAGCACCGACACGTCGAAGGTGCCGCCGCCGAGGTCGTACACCACGTAGGTGCCCTCGGCACCGTTATCCAGCCCGTAGGCGATGGCGGCGGCGGTCGGCTCGTTCAGGAGGCGCAGCACGTTGAGGCCGGCCAGGCGCGCGGCGTCCTTGGTGGCCTGGCGCTGCGCGTCGTCGAAGTAGGCCGGCACGGTGATCACCGCGCCGATCAGCTCGCCGCCGAGGCTGGCCTCGGCGCGTTCACGCAGGTTCTTCAGAATGTCGGCGGACACTTCCACCGGGCTCTTGTGGCCGGCGCGGGTCACCAGTTGCACCATGCCCGGCGCGTCGACGAAGCGGTAGGGGCTACGGCCAACGTCCTGGATATCGGCGAGGCCACGGCCCATGAAGCGCTTCACCGACACGATGGTGTTGTTCGGGTCGCGGCTCTGTTCCGCCTGCGCCTCGAAACCGACGATGGTGCGGCCGTCGTCGCGGTAGCGCACCACCGACGGCAGCAGGCTGCGGCCGTGCTCGTCCGGCAGCACGGTGGCGGCACCGCTTTTCACGGTGGCGACCAGCGAGTTGGTGGTGCCAAGGTCGATCCCGACCGCCAGACGATGCTGGTGCGGGGCGGCGGATAAGCCGGGTTCGGTGATTTGCAGTAGGGCCATGGCTGCTAGCTACTCTTTATTCAATGATTCCGGGCTGGCCGCGGTATTGCGGCCAACCTTGGGTATGCTCAAAACAGCAACGCCTCGATGGCGTCGCCGATTTCCTGATCCAGCTTTTCCAGAAAGCGCAGCTTGCGCACCAGCAGCGCGGCGCTGGCGTGGTCGTGCTGCTCGTCCAGCGCCTCGCCCAGCTCGTCTTCCATCGCGCGCACGTCCAGGCGCAGCTGGCGCGACAGCCGCTCCAGCGCGTCGACATCGTGGCCGTGGCGGGCGTCCTCGATCGCCTCGCGCCATTCCATCTGCGCCATCAGGAAGGCCGGCGGCATGCTGGTGTTGGTTTCCTCGGCGGTGTCGATGCCGGCCAGCCGCAGCAGGTAGCGCGCGCGCGCCAGCGGCGATTTCAGCGTCTGGTAGGCTTCGTTGACGCGGGTGGCGGCCATCAGCGCGATGCGCTTTTCGGCGTCGCCGGCGCTGGCGAAGCGGTCCGGGTGTACCTGCGCCGCGGCACTGCGCCACAGTGTGTCCAGCGCGGCGCCGTCCAGCGCAAAGCGGCGCGGCAGGCCGAACAGGGCAAAGTGGTCCTGCTGGAAATCGGAGAACAGGTCGGCGGTCATGGAGGCTTTCTGCGGGCAATACCCGAGGCGGGCTCGGGATGCGACAGCGGCCCCTGTCAGACAGGGGCCGTCAGCGCGACAAGGAAATCAGACGTTGAAGCTCTCGCCACAACCGCACTCGTTTTTCACGTTCGGGTTGTTGAACTTGAAGCCTTCGTTGAGACCTTCCTTGGTGTAGTCCAGCTCGGTGCCGTCAAGGTAGGCGAGGCTCTTGGCGTCGGTAAACACCTTGACGCCGAAGCTCTCGAACGCGATGTCGTCATCGCTGGCGACATCGACGAATTCCAGCTTGTAGGCCATGCCGGAACAGCCGGAAGTCTTGACGCCGAGGCGGACGCCCAGCCCCTTGCCGCGCTTGGCGATGAAGTTGCTGACGTGACGGGCGGCGTTTTCGGAAAGCGTGATAGCCATAGTGCGTTTGCCTTCAGGATTAAGAGGGCGGCCGCGGCCGCCCGGAATCATTTAGCGTGCTTTTGCTTGTAGTCGGCGACGGCCGCCTTGATCGCGTCTTCGGCCAGGATCGAGCAGTGGATCTTGACCGGCGGCAGCGCCAGTTCTTCGGCGATCTCGGTGTTCTTCAGCGCCATCGCCTGGTCCAGCGTCTTGCCCTTGACCCATTCGGTCACCAGCGAGCTGGAGGCAATGGCGGAGCCACAGCCGTAGGTCTTGAACTTGGCGTCTTCGATCACGCCCTGTTCGTTGACCTTGATCTGCAGCTTCATCACGTCGCCACAGGCCGGCGCGCCGACCATGCCGGTGCCGACCGATTCGTCGCCCTTGTCGAAAGCCCCCACGTTACGCGGGTTCTCGTAGTGGTCCATTACCTTGTCGCTGTATGCCATGATTTTCTCCTTGTCGATGCGGCCGGCCGCCATAAGGTTGGCCGCATCCTTTTAACCGTTGCTCAGTGTGCCGCCCATTCGATGCTGCCCAGGTCGACGCCATCCTTGAACATCTCCCACAGCGGGGACATCTCGCGCAGCTTGCCGATCTTTTCCTGCAGCAGCTTGATCGCGTAGTCGATATCGGCCTCGGTAGTGAAGCGGCCGATGGAGAAGCGGATCGAGCTGTGCGCCAGTTCGTCGTTGCGGCCCAGCGCGCGCAGCACGTAGGACGGTTCCAGCGAGGCCGAGGTACAGGCCGAACCGGACGATACCGCCAGGTCCTTGATCGCCATGATCAGGCTCTCGCCTTCGACGAAGTTGAAGCTCACGTTCAGGTTGTGCGGTACGCGGGCGTCGATGTCGCCGTTGAGGTAGACCTCCTCGATGTCCTGCAGGCCGGCCCACAGGCGGTCGCGCAGCATGCGGATACGCTCGTTTTCGGCGTGCATGCTCTCGCGGGCGATGCGGTAGGCCTCGCCCATGCCGGCGATCTGGTGCGTGGCCAGCGTGCCGGAGCGGAAGCCGCGCTCGTGACCGCCGCCGTGCATCTGCGCTTCCAGGCGCACGCGCGGCTTGCGGCGGATGTACAGCGCGCCGATGCCTTTCGGGCCGTAGGTCTTGTGCGCGGAGAAGCTCATCAGGTCGACCTTGAGCTTGTCCAGGTCGATGTCGATCTTGCCGGTGGCCTGCGCCGAATCCACGTGCAGCAGGATGCCGCGGCTGCGCAGCATGTCGCCGATGGCCGGGATGTCCTGGATCACGCCGATCTCGTTGTTCACGAACAGCACCGACACCAGGATGGTGTCCGGACGCAGCGCCGCTTCCAGTGCCGCGAGGTCGAGCAGGCCGTTTTCCTGCACGTCGAGGTAGGTGACCTCGAAGCCCTGGCGCTCCAGCTCGCGCATGGTATCCAGCGTGGCCTTGTGTTCGGTCTTCAGCGTGATCAGATGCTTGCCCTTGCTCTTGTAGAACTGGGCGGCGCCTTTGAGCGCGAGGTTGATCGATTCGGTGGCGCCGGAGGTCCACACGATTTCCTTCGGATCGCAGTTCACGAGGGCAGCGACCTGGGTGCGGGCGTTTTCCACCGCTTCCTCGGCGGTCCAGCCGTAGGCGTGGCTGCGCGAGGCCGGGTTGCCGAAGTTTTCGGTCAGGAACGGAATCATTACCTCCGCCACACGCGGGTCGACCGGCGTGGTCGCGGAGTAATCGAGGTAAATGGGGTGTTTCAGCTCGCTCATTACGGGTTCTCCACGAGGTCGACGGTCAGATGCTGCCGGCGAGCGGCTCGCTACAGGTGCCATTACGGCGTTGTGGGCGTTGATCTATTACTACGCAGGTTTCTTTGGCGCGCTGCGCATCGACCAGGCTGGCCAAGCTGACCTTCGACAGGTAGTCGAAGATGGTCAGGTTCAGGTTGGTCCACAGGTCGTGTGTCATGCAGCGGTGGTTGTCGTGACAGTTCTCGCGGCCGCCGCACTGGGTGGCATCCACCGATTCGTCGACCGCGACGATGATGTCGGCGACGGAGATTTCCTGCACGGTGCGTGCCAGCGTATAGCCGCCACCGGGGCCGCGCACGCTGTCCACCAGTTGCGAGCGGCGCAGCTTGCCGAACAGCTGTTCGAGATACGACAGGGAAATGCCCTGGCGCTCGCTGATGCCGGCCAGTGTCACCGGGCCGTTTGCTTCGCGCAGGGCAAGATCCAACATGGCTGTTACGGCGAAGCGGCCTTTGGTGGTCAAGCGCATTGGTGACAGGCTCCCTGAATAGTTGCGGTAATTATACCCTATATCCGAGTAATTTAGTCAACTATTGCAGGCCTTGGTTTTCATGGGGTCTTGGGTGCGGCAGGAGACAGCTGGCACAAGGTTGGCCGCAAGGGCATACCGGCAGGCGGGCGCGTGATTGTAACGCGTTTTACTGTCGGTGGCCGGGATTTTTCCACGCTGACTGGTGTATGATTCGCACAAACAATTGTTTGAATTCCAGCTGCCATAGCGCACTTGCCGAAGGATTATCCATGTATAAGGTTGTCATCAGCGGCACCGGCCTGTTTACCCCGCCCCATGCCGTCAGTAACGAAGCCCTGGTTGCGGCTTTCAACCAGTATGTAGCCGACTTCAACGCCGCCCACGCGGTACAGATTGCAGGCGGCGAGATCGCGGCACTGACCGAGTCCAGCGCCGGATTCATCGAAAAAGCCTCCGGCATCAAGCAGCGCTACCTGATGGATGCCGCTGGTGTGCTCGACAGTCGCTGCATGGCACCAAGACTACCGGAGCGCGACAACGACGTGCTGTCGGTGCAGGCGGAAATGGCAGTGGCGGCGGCGCGCGAGGCATTGCAGCGTGCCGGGCGCTCGGCGGCGGACATCGACATGGTAATCGTCGCCTGCTCCAACATGCCGCGGCCGTATCCGGCGTTGTCGATCGAGGTGCAGCAGGCGCTGGGCATCAGCGGCTACGCTTTCGACATGAACGTCGCCTGCTCCTCGGCCACCTTCGGCATCCAGACTGCGGTCGGTGCCATCGCCAGCGGCCAGGCGCGCGCGGTACTGATGGTGAACCCGGAGATCTGCTCGGCACACCTCAACTTCCGCGACCGCGACAGCCATTTCATCTTCGGCGATGCCTGCACCGCAGTGCTGCTGGAGCGTGCCGATCTGGCCACGGCGGCGCAGCGCTTCGAGGTGGTGGACTGCAAGCTGGCGACGCTGTTCTCCAATAATATCCGCAACAATTTCGGCTTCCTCAACCGTTGCGACGAGCGCGGCATCGGCGCACCGGACAAGCTGTTCATGCAGCAGGGGCGCAAGGTATTCAAGGAAGTATGTCCGATGGTGGGTGAGCACATCGTCGCGCACCTGGACAGCCAGGCCATCCAGCCTGGCGACGTGAAGCGCTTCTGGCTGCACCAGGCCAACCTGAGCATGAACCAGCTGATCGCGCGCCGTGTGCTGGGGCGCGACGCCGATACGACAGAGGCGCCGGTAATCCTGGACCGGTACGCCAATACCAGTTCCGCCGGTTCGGTGATCGCGCTACACCTGCATCATGAAGACATGACCGCCGGCGAGCTTGGTGTGCTGTCCTCGTTCGGAGCCGGCTACTCGGTGGGCAGCGTGATCCTGCGCAAATGCTGAGCGACAAAATTTAAGTGTCACTAAAATGCCACAGTTCCCTGTGGCATTTTTTGCGGCTTTTTTACTGGGTGGCGGCATGTTGCCACGGCACCAGCGCTGGATCCTGGATCACCTTCATGGTGGCGGCGCGGAAGTCGTGCACCAGTGTTGAGCGGCGGCCGGTGCTGGGGTAGGCCAGCACGTAATCGTGGGTGGCCTCGGTCTGGAAAGGCTTTACGACAACGCCATGTTTCTCCCAGACCTGGGCGCCAAACGGCTCGACGATGGAGACGCCAAGGCCGTGCGCGACCATCGCGTAACGGGTATGCGAGGTGTGGGTGCGGATGGGAAACTGAGGTTTTTCAATGCCTTGCGGAAAGTACTTGTCTTCCTGGCCCTGGCTCAGCGGGCGGTTGGGAATCCAGCCGATCACGTTTTCGCCGGCGAGGTCGGCAGGGGTGATCACCTCCCTGTCGCACAGCCGGTGTCCGGCCGGCAGCGCGCACAGCACCTCGGCCTGCAGGATAGGCTCCACCTCGATGCCGGCGATGGCGGGGAAGGCGAGGCTGAGCGCGACGTCCACCTTCAGGTCCTGCAGCCGCACCAGCACCTCGGCGTTGCCGACCGAGTCGATGTTGACCGGCACGTCCGGCTGCATCTTGAAAAACTCTTTTAGAATCAAAGGCAAAAGCGTGGTGGACAGCACCGGCATGCAGGCGACGCTCAGCGCCTGGGTCTCGTCCTTGCGGATGGTCTCGGCGGCCTTGCGCAGGCGTTCGAGACCGAGGAAATTCTCTTCCACCGCCAGCTGGAAGCGTACCGCCGCGGTGGTCGGCTCCATGCGGCCCTTGGTGCGGTTGAACAGGCGGAAGCCGAGGTCGGCCTCCAGGTCGGCGATCAGGCGGCTGACCGCCGGCTGGGTGATGTGCATGCGCCGCGCCGCACCCACCGTGGTGCCGGTGTCCATTAACGAGCGGAATGCCTCAATTTGGCGAAAACGGATCATGGTGCGGCCCTGGAAAAGTGAAAGCAAAAGCCTATAACAAAATCACATTGATGATGATAATAACTTAGTGGATGTGATAGGTTGGCTGTGAAATACTGCGCCGCAGCCGGCAGACTTTGCCCGGTTCGCAGTTTTTTGACTTGGGCTGAGGTGTGCTTTTTCTGATGCTCCGTTGCAGCGATCGGTATAAAGTCAACACGAACATGCTGCTGCCAGCCATCCACGTAGAACGTTATCGGCTTGTTAGTTGTATGTCGTAATCGGGAAGGGCTTTGCTGCGGTCGTCCCCTGGATGACTGCGGAAAATGAGCGGCCCGTCAGCCCGGAACTATGGAGGCGTAACAACGCCGTCATTAAAAACACAATAAGGAATAGAGAAACTATGCGAGTTGCTAAACACCTTTTGCTGGCTGCCGGTCTGACTGCCGCGGCATCCGCCGCCCAGGCTGCAGGGACCCTGATCTACTGCTCCGAGGCCAGCCCTGAAGGCTTTGATTCTGCACAATACACCGGCGGTTCCACCTTTGACGCCGCCGGTCACGCCATGTTCAACCGCCTGATCGAGTTCAAGGCCGGTTCCACCAATATCGAGCCGGGTCTGGCCGAGTCGTGGACCTCGTCGCCGGACGGCCTGACCTACACCTTCAAGCTGCGCAAGGGCGTCAAGTTCCACACGACCGAATACTTCACCCCGTCCCGCGATTTCAATGCCGATGACGTGGTGTTCAGTTTCATGCGGATGATCGACAAGAACCATCCGTTCCGCAAAGCGTACAACGTCGAATTCCCGTACGCGTCCGATACCGGCCTGGACAGCAACATCAGCGCCGTCGAGAAGACCGATCCGTACACCGTGGTGTTCAAGCTGAAGGCCCCGGATGCCGACCTGCTGGCCAAGATCGCGATGCCGTTCGCGTCCATCCTGTCCGCCGAGTTCGGCGACAAGCTGATGAAGGAAGGCAAGGCGTCGATGATCAACCAGCAGCCGGTCGGCACTGGTCCGTTCATCCTGAAGCGCTACCAGAAAGACGCGCAGATCCGTTACGCGGCCAACAAGCAATACTGGAAAAAAGGCGACGTCAAGGTCGACAACCTGATCTTCGCGATCACCACCGACCCATCGGTGCGTGCCCAGAAGATGAAGGCCGGCGAATGCCAGATCATGTCCTATCCGAAGCCGCAGGATCTGGCCGGCATGAAGGCCGATCCGGCGCTGAAGATGCTGTCCGCACCGGGTTTCAACATCGGCTACCTCGCCTACAACGTTGAAAAGCCGCAGCTGAAGAAGCTGGAAGTGCGCCAGGCTCTGGACATGGCGATCAACCGCAAGGCGATCATCGACGCCGTGTACCAAGGCCAGGGCCAGGAAGCGGCCAACCCGTTCCCTGCTTCGCTGTGGTCGTACAACAAGTCGCTGCGCAACCAGTCGACCGATATCGCCAAGGCCAAGGCCCTGCTGGCCAAGGCCGGCTACCCGAACGGCTTTGAAATCACGCTGTGGGCAATGCCGGTACAGCGTCCGTACAACCCGAACGCCAAGCTGATGGCGGAAATGATCCAGGCCGACTGGGCCAAGATCGGCGTCAAGGCCAAGATCACTTCCTACGAGTGGGGTGAATACCTCAAGCGCATGAAGAACGGCGAGCATGATGCCGGCCTGATCGGCTGGACCGGCGACTACGCCAGCCCGGACAACTTCCTCGGCGTGTTGCTGACCTGCGAAGCCATCGGCGGCTCCAACTACGCGCGCTACTGCAGCAAGGCCTTCGACAAGGAAGTGCTGGGCGCCCGCAAGAGCACCGACCTGAAGCAGCGCACCGCCATGTACATGAAGGCACAGGAAATCTTCAAGAAGGACATGCCTTGGTCGACCATCGCCCACTCGGTGGTGAACCAGCCGATGCGCAAGGAAGTGAACGGCTTCAAGATCAGCCCGTTCGGCGACTATTCCTTCAAGGGCGTTAGCGTCAAGTAAGTTCGCGGTATCGCCCGGCTGGTCCGGGTGAATGGCAAGGAGGGCGCCTTTGGCCCCTCCTTGTTCATTATCAGGCGGACGGTTTATGCAAAAGGAAAATCGGGGCGCGGCCGTGGCGGATGGGTGTCCGGCGGTTGACTTGCATCAAGGCAACCGCGGTGTGCGATCCGTAAAGTGCATCCTGCCGTGGCGGCGATGCATCTGGTGTAGGTGGGTGGTCAGATGCAGCTACGTCGCCCGGCACCTCATGTTTTCCTTCCTGCAGTCCCCGTTCCCTGTCTCTTGCAGCAATACGTCACGCCAGCCTTGTGCGTGGACGGGAGACCTTCACATGTTTTTCTTTATCCTGCGTCGTCTTGGCGTGCTGATTCCGACCTTTTTCGGCATCACGCTGATTACCTTCAGCCTGATCCGCATGATCCCCGGCGATCCCATCGAGGTGATGATGGGTGAGCGTTCGCTAGACCCGGTGCTGCACGCGGCGGCGATGAAGCGCCTGGGCCTGGATCAGCCGCTGTATATCCAGTACTTCGACTATATCGGCAACCTGTTCCAGGGCAATCTCGGCGCCTCGCTGAAAACCCAGCAGAGCGTGTGGAGCGAATTCACCACCCTGTTCCCGGCCACGCTGGAGCTGGCGCTGTGCGCGCTGGTGTTCGCCACCGTCTGTGGCCTGCTGGCCGGCGTGGTGGCGGCGATCAAGCGCGGCTCCATCTTCGACCACGGCGTGATGGGCATCTCGCTGACCGGTTTTTCTATGCCGATCTTCTGGTGGGGCCTGATCCTGATCATGCTGTTTTCGGTACAACTGGGCTGGACTCCGGTTTCCGGCCGTCTCGATCTCGCCTTTGACGTGCAGCCCGATACCGGCTTCATGCTGATCGACGCCTGGCGTGCCGAAATGGCCGATCCCGAATACAACGCCGGCGCCTTCAAGGACGCGGTGATGCACCTGATCCTGCCGGCCATCGTGCTGGGCACCATTCCGCTGGCGGTGATCGCGCGGATGACGCGCTCGTCGATGCTGGAAGTGCTGCGCGAAGACTACGTGCGTACCGCCCGCGCCAAGGGTCTGTCGCCGGCGCGCGTGATCTTCATCCACACCCTGCGCAACGCGCTGATCCCGGTGCTGACCGTGATCGGACTGCAGGTGGGCACGCTGATGGGTGGCGCGGTGCTGACCGAGACCATTTTCTCCTGGCCCGGCATCGGCAAGTGGCTGATCGACGCCATCGGTCGCCGCGACTACCCGGTGGTGCAGAACGGCATCCTGATCGTGGCCACGCTGGTGATCCTCACCAACTTCATCGTAGACATCCTGTACGGCATCGCGAACCCGCGCATCCGTCATGCCAAGTAAGGGGCGAGCAATGACATCCATTTCTACTGCGCCCACCGCGGCGCCGGTTGAAGATCTGGCCGGTGGCTATCCTTCGCCGCTCAAGGAGTTCTGGCAAGGCTTCTCCCACAACAAGGGTGCCGTCGCCGGGCTGGTGTTCATGACCATCGTCGCCGTCTGTGCGCTGTTTGCGCCGTGGATCGCGCCGTACGACCCGATCGAACAGTTCCGCGACTACTTTCTGACGCCGCCGGCCTGGGCCGATGGCGGCAGCAGCCGGTTCCTGCTCGGCACCGACGAGCTTGGCCGCGACATCCTGTCGCGCCTGATCCACGGCGCGCGCCTGTCGCTGCTGATCGGTCTGGTGTCGGTGGTGATGGCGCTGGTTCCCGGCGTGGTGATGGGCTTGCTGGCCGCCTTCTTCCCCAAGGCGCTGGGCACCCTGATCATGCGCCTGATGGACGTGATGATGGCCTTGCCGTCGCTGCTGCTGGCGGTGGCGATCATGGCCATCCTCGGGCCGGGCCTGGTCAACGCGATGATCGCCATCGCCGTGGTATCGCTGCCGGCCTACGTGCGGCTGACGCGCGCCTCGGCGATGACCGAACTGAACCGCGACTACGTGACCGCCTCGCGCGTCGCCGGCGCCGGCTTGCTGCGCCTGATGTTCGTCACCGTGCTGCCCAACTGCATGGCGCCGCTGATCGTGCACGCCACCATGAGCTTCTCCTCCGCCATCCTGGAAATCGCGGCGCTGGGCTTCCTCGGCCTCGGCGTACAGCCGCCGACACCGGAGTGGGGCACCATGCTGGCCTCGGCGCGTGACTACATGGACAGCGCCTGGTGGGTGGTGACCCTGCCGGGTCTGACCATCCTGGTGTCGGTGTTGTCGATCAACCTGATGGGCGACGGCCTGCGCGATGCGCTGGACCCGAAAATGAAGCGCGCGGCGTAAGGGAAAATCATGAGTCTGTTGCAAATCAAGAACCTCTCGGTCGAATTCGGCTCCGAGAAAAACCCGTTCCGCGCCGTGGAAGGGCTGGACCTGTCGGTCGACCAGGGCGAGATCGTCGGTATCGTCGGCGAATCTGGCTCCGGCAAGTCGGTGACCATGATGGCGATGATGGGCCTGCTGGAAGGGCAGGGCCGCATCGTCGCCGACGAGCTGAGCTTCGACGGCAAGAACCTGCTCACCATCAGCGCGCGGGAACGCCGCAAGATCGTCGGCAAGGACATCGCCATGATCTTCCAGGATCCGATGACCTCGCTGAACCCGAGCTACACCGTCGGCTACCAGATCATGGAAGTGCTCAAGGTGCACCAGGGCCTGCGCGGTGCGGCGCTGAAGGCGCGTGCGCTGGAACTGATGGAGCTGGTGGAGATTCCGGCGGCGAAGACCCGGCTGGAGGCCTATCCGCACCAGCTGTCCGGCGGCATGAGCCAGCGCGTGATGATCGCGGTGGCGCTGGCCTGTAACCCCAAGCTGCTGATCGCCGACGAGCCGACCACCGCGCTGGACGTCACCATCCAGGCGCAGATCATGGACCTGCTGGTCAACCTGCAAAAAGAACGCAATATGGCACTGCTGATGATCACCCACGATCTGGCGGTGATTGCCGAGGTGGCGCACCGCGTGGCGGTGATGTACGCCGGCCAGGTGGCCGAGGAAGGCACCGTGCCGCAGCTGTTCCGTCACCCGGTGCATCCGTATACCCAGGCGCTGCTGTCCTCCATTCCGGAGCACAGCAAGGGCGCACGCCGGCTGGTGACCCTGCCCGGCATCGTGCCCGGCCAGTACGACCGCCCGAGCGGCTGTCTGCTGTCGCCGCGCTGCCCGTACGTGCAGGAACGCTGCCGCAACGAGCGTCCCGGCATTACCGCGCACGAGCATGGTGCCGTGCGTTGCTTCTACCCGCTGTTCGAGAAGAAGGAGGCCCCATGAGCCAGACTGTATTGCAGGCTCGCGACCTGACCCGTCACTACGAGGTGTCGCAGGGCTTCATGAAACCGAAGGCCGTGGTCAAGGCGCTGAACGGCGTGTCGTTTGAACTCAAGGCCGGCAAGACGCTGGCGGTGGTCGGCGAATCCGGCTGCGGCAAGTCCACGCTGGCACGGCAGCTGACGCTGATCGAGGCACCGACCGCCGGTTCGCTGGTGCTGGACGGCGTCGACATCGCCCATGCCGGCAAGGCCGAACTCAAGGCGCTGCGCAGCAAGGTGCAGATGGTGTTCCAGAACCCGTACGCCTCGCTCAACCCGCGGCAGAAGGTCGGCGACCAGCTGGGCGAGCCGCTGCTGATCAACACCAAGCTGACGGCAAAGGAGCGCGAGGACAAGGTCAAGGCGATGATGAAGCGCGTCGGCCTGCGCCCCGAGCACTACTACCGCTACCCGCACATGTTCTCCGGCGGCCAGCGCCAGCGTATCGCCATCGCGCGCGCCATGATGCTGCAGCCGCAGATCGTGATCGCCGACGAGCCGACCTCGGCACTGGACGTGTCGATCCAGGCGCAGGTGCTGAACCTGTTCATGGACCTGCAGGAAGAGTTCAACACCGCCTACGTGTTCATCTCGCACAACCTGGCGGTGGTGGAGCACGTCGCCGACGACCTGATGGTGATGTACCTCGGCCGCGCGGTGGAGGTGGGCAGCAAGGAAACGATCTACGCCAGGCCACTGCACCCCTACACCCAGGCGCTGCTGTCGGCGACACCGTCGATCTATCCGGAAGACCGCAGCATCAAGATCAAGATCCACGGCGAGCTGCCCAGCCCGCTCAACCCGCCGAGCGGCTGCGCCTTCCACAAGCGCTGCCCCTACGCGACCGAGCTGTGCGGCAGGGAAGTGCCGCAATTGCGCACCCTCGAAGGCCGCGAAGTGGCGTGCCATCATGCGGAAACCATCAACGCCTGATATTCTGCAAGAGAGTGCCGCACCGGCGTGATGCGTTAGCGCACCGCGCCGGTGCTTTTATTTTTGCAATGCAGCAAAAATTCCTTGTCCACCATCCCCAGCCACGCTACATTCCGCCATGACAAACAGTCGCAAAGGAAAGCATCAATTGAAGCGCGCCGTCTATGCCGGTAGTTTTGACCCGGTGACCAACGGGCACTTGTGGATGATACGCGAGGCCGTGGAACTGTTTGACGAGGTGGTGGTGGCCATCGGCGTCAATCCGGAAAAACATTGCACCTTCAGTGTGGACGAGCGTCTGGACATGCTGCGTGCGGTGACGCGCGGCTTTTCCAAGCTGCGGGTCGAGGTGTTCGAGAACCAGTTCCTGGTCAACTACGCGCAGAGCATTGAAGCCAACTACATCATTCGCGGCATCCGCACCGCCAGCGACTACGAGTACGAGCGCACCATGCGCTACATCAATTCCGACCTGCACGCCGACATCACCACCATCTTCCTGCTGCCGCCGCGCGAATACGCCGAGGTATCCTCCACCATGGTCAAGGGCCTGATGGGGCCGCAGGGCTGGGAACAGATGATCCGCCAGTACGTGCCGGAACCGGTATACCGCCGCCTGGTGGCCTATCATGAACGGCAGCAGGCCGCGCTGAACAACGACTAGCCGTGCGGCCAACGTTGGCCGCAACGCACCGAATATTGGCGCCGGACATGTTCCGGCGTTTGGTTTTTATCGAAAAGGAAGTTGCATGGTTGACGTTTCCGCCTTTGCCAACCGGCTTGCCAAGAACTACAAGCACTACGCCAAATGGGCGCGCCGCAACGAGCTGGACGCCTGGCGCGTCTACGACCGCGACGTGCCGCAGTTTCCGCTGATCATCGACCTGTACGGCAAGCGTATCCACCTGCAGGAATACGACACCGGCTGGCAGATCGCCGACGATGAGTACGTGGCGTGGATCGCCGCGGTGCAGCAGGCGATCAGCGACATCACCGGCGTACCGCTGTGGAACATCGCGCTGAAGACGCGCCGCCGCCAGAAGGGCGAAAGCCAGTACGAGAAGACCGGCCGCGAGGGCGAGGACTTCGTGGTGGCGGAGCAGGGGCAGCGCTTCTGGGTGAATCTGGATGCCTACCTCGACACCGGCCTGTTCCTCGACCACCGCAACACCCGCAAGCGGGTGCGCGACGAGGCCGCCGGCAAGCGCTTCCTCAACCTGTTCGCCTACACCGGCAGCTTCACCGTGTACGCGGCCGCCGGCGGCGCGGTGTCCAGCGAGACGGTGGACCTGTCCAACACCTACCAGGCGTGGAGCCGGCGCAATTTCGAGCTGAACGGCCTGGACCTCGCCCGCCACCAGCTGATCCGCGACGACGTGTTCCAGTATCTGGAAGACGCCGCCTTTGCCGGCAAGCAGTTCGACCTGATCGTGATGGACCCGCCCAGCTTCTCCAACTCCAAGAAGATGATGGACGAGCTGGACGTGCAGCGCGACCAGGTCAAGCTGGTCGACGGCGCGATGCGGCTCTTGGCGCCGGACGGCGTGCTGTACTTTTCCAACAACCTGCGCAGTTTCACGCTGGACGACAGGTTGGTCGCCGACTACGCGGTGCAGGACATCAGCGCGCAGTCGGTGCCGGAGGACTTCCGCAACAAGAAGATCCACCAGTGCTGGCGCATCCGCCATCGTCACTGATAGCGGCCGCCAATAGGCGGTATCGCGAAATTTAATGGCGGCCATCCCTTGCCTGGTCGCCGCCCAGCGACCATCTTGAACAGCAGCAAGGTTGGCCGCAGCGGCCGCCGCAAACGAATCCAAGGAGCCGTCATGGCCTATGTAAATGTAACTGCCGATACCTTTAACGATACCGTCGAGGGTGACGGCATGGTGATTCTCGACTTCTGGGCGCCGTGGTGCGGCCCGTGCAAGTCGTTCGGCCCGATCTTCGAGGCGGCGGCGGAAAAACACCCCGACATCGTGTTCGCCAAGATCAACACCGAGGATGAGCAGGAGCTGGCCGCCCACTTCAAGATCCGTTCCATCCCGACGGTGATGGCGCTGAAGGACGGCATCGTGGTGTTCCACCAGGCCGGCGCGATGATGGCGCCGCAGTTCGAGCAACTGGTGCAGGCGGTACGCGATCTGGACATGGATCAGGTGCGCGCCGACATGGCCGCCCAGGACCAGGGCTGAGCGGCGACGTGCGCATGGCCGGCTGCTGCGGCAGGCCATGCACCGGCCGGTGTACGGACACGGCGGCTGTCGTATTCACGACAGCCGCATTGTTTTTCCGGCTGCCGTTCCAGTACCATCCGAACTTTCCGGTGCCGCGCCGCTCTAGCACCCGTGCCTGTTCCGGGTTTTCCGAGAGTCCTGTTTCCATGCTGAACCGTTTACTGCTGAGCGCCAGCCTGCTGTGGCTGGCCGCCTGTTCCACCGTTTCCACCCTGCCGCCGTCGTCGCCCGCCGATAGCATCCGCTACCAGCCGGCCGCGTTCAGCCAGCTGCCGCAGTGGGACAGCTCGCTGGCCAGCGAGAGCCTGCTGGCGCTGCGCGAAAGCTGCCGCCTGCTGGCCGGCCGTCCGCAGTGGCAGGCGGTCTGCAGCGAGGCCGCGACGCTGGATGCGGCCAACGTTGACGGCATCCGCCGCTTTTACGAGAGCCGCTTCGTGCCGTGGCAGGTCAGCGAGGCCGGCAAGGATAGCGGCCTGATCACCGGCTACTACGAGCCGCTGCTCAGCGGCAGCCGCCAGCGCAGCGCGCAGACGCCGTACCCGGTGTACGGCGTGCCGCAGGATCTGTTGCTGCTCGACATCAGCGCGGAACAGCGCGCGGCCACGCAACTGGTGGTGCGCCGCAGCGGCGGCAACCGGCTGCAGGTGGTGGCGGGCAAGAGCCAGCCCGGCGCCGACGAGTTGCTGGTGACGCCGGCCGATTTCGTCATCGACAGCCGCACCCGCACCCTGAAGGGCCGCCTCAACGGTAACCACCTGCTGCCGTACTACAGCCGCGCCGAGATCAACACCGGCAAGGGCGTAGGCAGCGCGCCGGTGCTGGCCTGGGTGGAGGACGAAACCGAGCTGTTCTTCCTGCAGGTGCAGGGCTCCGGCCGCATCCAGCTGGAAGACGGCAGCTTTTTGCGGGTGACCTACGCCGAGCAGAACGGCCACCCGTACAAGTCGATCGGCCGCTGGCTGATCGACCAGCAGCAGCTGACACTGGCCGAGGCCAGCATGCAGGGCATCAAGGGCTGGCTGGAAGCCAACCCGCAGCGTCGCCGCGAGCTGTTCGACGTCAACCCGAGCTACGTGTTCTTCCGCACCCTGCATAGCAGCGGCGGCGGCCCGATCGGCGCGCTGGGCGTGCCGCTGACCGACGGCCACAGCCTGGCGGTCGATCCGCGCTACATCCCGCTGGGGGCGCCGGTGTACCTGGCCACCACCTGGCCGCTGGATGGCAGCCCCAAGCCGCTGACCCGGCTGATGCACGCGCAGGACACCGGCGGTGCCATCCGCGGTGCGGTGCGTGGCGATTTCTTTTTCGGCTTCGGCACCGAAGCCGGCATGTACGCCGGCCGCATGAAGCAGCAGGGCAGGTTCTGGCTGCTGTTGCCGCGCGGCATGACCCCGGCGCCGCGTCCCTGAGCCGCCACCAGATTCGAGAAAGCCTGTAACCATGACCCGCCCGATCCTGTTCCGAAGCATCTGCCTTGCCGCCGGCGTGCTGCTTGCCGCTTGCGGCCAACCGGCCACCAGCGGCCATGATGCCAGTGCCGCCAGCGCCGCGGCCGCCGCCCCGCTGCGCCAGCTGGCGCGCGGCGACGTGCTGCAGGCGACGCAGGCGCCGGTGGCCGCCAGCCTGCCGTTTACCGCCACCCTCAACGCGCTGACCAGCATCGAGGTCGCCGCCGAGATCGACGCCAGCGTGCGCGAGGTGCTGGTGCGCGAGGGCGAAAGCGTGCGCCGCGGCCAACTGCTGGCGCGGCTGGACGGCGAGACACTGCAGCAGGCACTGCTGGAGCAGCAGGCACAGCTGGCCAACGACGAGGCGCGGCTGCATCTGGCGCGGCTGAAGCGCGACAAGCAGCGCGAGCTGTACCAGCAGGGCTTCATTTCCAAGCTGGCGTTCGACGAGGTGGACAGCGAGTACCGCATCCGCGAAGGCGACGTCAACGCCCGCCGCAGCCAGCTGGCGCGCGCGCGCAAGAGCCTGGCCGATACCGCGGTGCACTCGCCGATGGACGGCGTGGTCTACGCCCGCCGCATCCAGCCGGGCGAGCAGGTCAGCCGCAACCAGAAGCTGTTCGCCATCGCCGACCTCAGCCAGCTGGAGGCGACCGCCAGCATCCCGGCGCGGCAGGTGGCGCAGCTGCAGTCCGGCCAGCGCGCGCACTTCCGCGTCGAGGGCGCCAGCGAGCCGTTTGCCGCGCAGCTGCTGCGTATCAACCCGGTGGCCAATGCCGGCAGCCGCACCTTCAATGCCTATCTGCGCGTCGACAACCGTGCCGGCCGGCTGCAGGCCGGACAGTTCGTCAGCGGCGAGGTGATCCTGCGTGAAATCAGCGACGCGGTGCGCCTGCCGCAGGCGGCGGTGCGCGATGCCGACGGCAGCGCGCCGTGGGTGATGCTGCTGGATGGCGACATCCTGCGTCGCCAGCCGGTCAGCGTCGTGCTGCGCAACGACAACGAGCGGGTGCTGGCGGTGCGCGGCGTCGAGGTTGGCCGCACGCTGCTGGCGGCGCCGCTGCTGGGGCTGAAACCGGGCGACCGCGTGGCGCTGCCGCGCTAAGGAGAAGGTGACACCATGTGGTTAACCCGCGTCAGCGTGCAGAACCCCTATCTGGCCGCCGTGATGATGCTGCTGTTGACGGTGCTGGGCCTGTTTGCCTGGAAGCAGCTGCCGGTGGAGGAGTTTCCCGATATCCGCTTCCCGGTGGCGGTGGTGTCGGCGTCCTATCCCGGCGCCTCGCCGGAGGTGATCGAGAGCGAGGTCACCCGCCCGCTGGAAGAGGCGGTCAACACCATAGGCGGCATCAAGCACATCCGTTCCTATTCCTTCGAGGGCAATGCCACGCTGGTGGTGGAATTCGAGCTGTCCACCGATGCGGCCGCCGGCCTGCAGGAGGTGCGCGACAAGATCGGCGCCGTACAGGGCCGGCTGCGGCGCGAGGTGAGCACGCCGACCATCTCGCAGATGAATCCCAACGACGAGCCGCTGATGTCCTACACCTTCAGCCAGCAGGACGGCTCGCAGCGCGAGCTGAGCAACTGGCTGGACAATGTGCTGAAGAAGCGGCTGCAGACGGTGAGCGGCGTCGGCGAGGTGAAGCTGACCGGTGCCAGCAAGCGCGAGATCCGCATCGAGCTGCAGCCGTACCGGCTGGAGGCGCTGGGGCTGTCGGTCAGCGAGGTGGCCGATGCCATCGCCGCGGCCAACCGTGATTTCCCGGCCGGCCAGGTCAGCAGCCAGCGCGACGAGCTGTCGGTGCGCGTCGCCGGCAAGCTTGTCTCGGTGGACAGTTTCCGCGAGCTGGGCATCGCCACGCGCCAGGGCGCGACCATACGGCTGGCCGACGTGGCCGAGGTGCGCGACAGCGAGGAAGAAAAGAACAGCATCAGCCTGATCGACGGCAAGCCGGCGGTGGGGCTGGACGTGCGCGCCGCGCGCGGCGCCAACGTGGTAGAAGTGGCCGACGCGGTGAAGGCGGTGATCGCCGAACAGCGGGCGCAGCTGCCGGCCGGCAGCGAGGTCAAGCTCACCTACGACAAGTCGGACGAGGTGCGCAAGTCGCTGCGCGGGGTGCAGCAGACGCTGCTGGAGGGCGCGCTGCTGACGGTGCTGATCGTGTTCCTGTTCCTCGGCAGCTGGCGCAGCACGGTGATTACCGGCCTCACGCTGCCGATCGCGCTGCTGGGCACCCTGTTCGCGCTGCAGGCGCTGGGCTTCACCCTCAACGTGATGACGCTGATGGCGCTGTCGCTGTCCATCGGCCTGTTGATCGACGACGCCATCGTGGTGCGCGAGAACATCGTGCGCCACGCCACGCTGGGCAAGGGCCACTACCAGGCGGCGCTGGACGGTACCAACGAGATCGGCCTCGCGGTACTGGCCACCACGCTGACCATCGTCGCGGTGTTCCTGCCGGTCGGCTTCATGGGCGGCATCATCGGCAAGTTCTTCCACCAGTTCGGCCTCGCGGTGACGGTGGCGGTGCTGATCTCGATGTTCGTATCGTTCACGCTGGACCCGATGCTGTCCTCGGTGTGGCACGACCCGCACCGCCACGGCGACCACCACAAGGGCCCGGTCGGCCGCGCGCTGGACTGGTTCGAGGCCTCGCTCGATCGCCTCGCAGACGGCTACGTGCGGGTGATCCGCTGGGCGCTGGCTCATCGCAAGACGGTGCTGGCCACGGCGCTGGCGCTGACCGTCGGCAGCTTCATGCTGGTGCCGGTGATCGGCGGCGAATTCCTGCCGCGTGCCGACAACGGTGACTTCCGCCTGTCGTTCAAGACCGCGCCCGGCTCGACGCTGGAATACACCGCCGCCAAGGCGCGCGAGGTAGAGGCGCAGCTGCGCAGTATTCCGGAGGTGAACACCGTCGACAGCAAGATCGGCGGCGGCCGCTTCGGCGCCGGCCGCAACGAGGCGCAGCTGACCATCGACGTCGGCGACAAGCAGTCGCGCCAGCGCGACCTGTTCCAGCTGATGGCCGCGGCGCGCAGCAGCGCGCAGCGGGTGGCCGGCATCGAGCTGGATTCGGTGCAGGAGCTGGGCCAGCACGGCCCCGGCGGCAAGCCGGTCAATATCGGCATCCGCGGCAGCGACCTGCAGGCACTGCGCGAGGCTACCGGCGCGGTGACGGCGGCGATCGCGCGCGTCAACGGCGTGCGCGACGTGCAGAGCAGCTTTTCCGACGCTGACCCGGCGCTGGACGTGCGCCTGGACCGCGACGCCGCCGCCTCGCTGGGCGTGGATCTCACCCGCGTCGGCAACACGCTGTCGGTGCTGCTGGCCGGCAGCACGGTGACGACGTGGGAGGCGCCGGACGGCGAAAACTACGACGTGCGGCTGCAGTTGCCGCGCGAGGGGCGCGAGGCGGCGCTGCTGGAGGTGCTGATGGTGCCTGGCGCGCGGCGCGACAACGGCGAGGCCAATATGGTGCCGCTGGCGCAGCTGGCGCGCATTGAGCCGGGCAGCAGCCCGCGCCAGATCGAGCGCACCGACCTGATGCGCGAGATCAGCGTCACCGCCAACATCAGCGGCCGCAGCGCCGGCGAGGTGTTTGCCGGCGTCGATGCCGCGCTGAAGCCGCTGCGGCTGCCGGCCGGGGTGGTGCTGTCGCAGGAGGGCGAGCAGAAGGACATGCAGGAATCGCTGGACTACGCGGTGCAGGCGCTGGCGATGGGCGTGATCTTCATTTATCTCATTCTCGCCGCGCAGTTCCGCAGCTTCACGTTGCCGGTGACCATCATGATGGCGCTGCCGCTGGCCTTCGTCGGCGTGTTCGCCGCGCTGTGGCTGTTCGGCTCCACGCTGAACATGTTCTCGGTGATCGGCATCATCATGCTGATGGGGCTGGCGGCGAAGAACGGCATCCTGCTGGTCGACTTCATCAACCAGAGCCGCAAGGAAGGCATGGCGCGGCTGGACGCCATCGTCGAGGCCGGCCGCGTGCGGCTGCGCCCGATCATGATGACCAGCCTGGCGATGATCTTCGGCATGCTGCCGCTGGCGCTGGCCAGCGGCGCCGGCTCGGAGACGCAGCGGCCAATGGCGCACGCCATCATCGGCGGCCTGATCACCTCCACCGTGCTGACGCTGATCGTGCTGCCGGTGGTGTACACCTACCTCGACGGCCTGCGCACGCGCATCCGCCGCCTGCTGGCGTACCTGGGCGGGGTGTCGCAGCCATGACCCTGCATGACGGAATGATGCAAAAAACATCGGGCAATGCCGCAGTCAAGTCAAGGCAGCGCCGCCGGTGCGGGGTATAATGCGGCCAACCTTTTCTGCCCGTATAGCCAACATGACCCAGCTCAAGAACGATACCTTCCTGCGCGCGCTGCTGAAGCAGCCGGTTGAATACACCCCGATCTGGATGATGCGCCAGGCCGGCCGCTACCTGCCGGAATACCGCGCCACCCGCGCGCGCGCCGGCAGCTTCATGGGTCTGTGCACCAGCCCGGACTACGCCACCGAGGTGACGCTGCAGCCGCTGGAGCGCTTCCCGCTGGATGCGGCCATCCTGTTCTCCGACATCCTGACGGTGCCGGACGCGATGGGGCTGGGGCTGTCCTTCGCCGAGGGCGAGGGCCCGCGCTTTGCCCGTCCGCTGCGCGACGAGGCGGCAGTCAGGGCGCTGCAGGTGGCACCGCTGGACAAGCTGCAGTACGTGTTCGACGCGGTATCCAGCATCCGCCGCGCGCTGGATGGCCGCGTGCCGCTGATCGGCTTCTCCGGCAGCCCGTTCACGCTGGCCTGCTACATGATCGAGGGCGCCGGCTCCGCCGACTTCCGCCACGTCAAGGCGATGCTGTACGGCCGCCCGGAACTGCTGCATCACATCCTGCGCATCACCGCCGACTCGGTGACCGCCTACCTCAACGCGCAGATCGATGCCGGCGCGCAGGCGGTGCAGATCTTCGATACCTGGGGTGGCGCACTGAGCCACGCCGCGTACCGGGAATTCTCGCTGGCCTACATGCAGCAGATCATCGCCGGCCTCAAGCGCGAGGCCGACGGCCGCCGCGTGCCGGTGATCGTGTTTACCAAGGGTGGCGGCCAGTGGCTGGAGCAGATCGCCGCCATCGGTGCCGACTGCGTGGGCCTGGACTGGACCACCGACATCGGCCAGGCGCGCGCCCGCGTCGGCGACAAGGTGGCGCTGCAGGGCAACTTTGACCCGAACGCGCTGTTCGGCAGTCCTGCGGCGATCGAGGCTGAAGCCGGCCGCATCCTGGCGGCTTACGGCCACGGCTCCGGCCACGTGTTCAACCTCGGCCACGGCATCTCGCAGTTTGCCGACCCGGAACACGCCGCCGCGCTGGTCGCCGCCGTGCACCGCCTGTCGCGTCCGTACCACGCCTGAGACACCACGCCGCTCACAGCCACCGCCTGCCGGCGGTGGCTTTTTTTGATGCATGAACAAAGCCTGCCGGCAAGGCTTGACAGGTGTCGCTGCAGTTGTTCCATGACTTATGCACACCAAGACGGGGCATTTTCCCGGCCTGTCAAGATGTATTGTCGAGGAAATATGAAATTTTTATAACTATCTGATTTTATTGAATTTAATATTTCAGATTAAAATTTGTGCAATCTAATGGAATGCCCGATTGACGCGCTTTTTGCCAACCGGCTCACCAGTTGTTCACAAAGTTATCCACAGTATCTGTGCACAGCTGGCGCCAAGCCGCGCCAGTGCTGGATTAGCGGGGAGTCCATCCCATCATGACGGCAATGCAGTCCATCCGCGTCTGGCTCGATGTGCCCCTGCGCGGTGCATTCACCTACCTGCATCCGCAGCCGCTGCCCAGCGGCCAGCGCGTCCGCGTCGCCTTCGGCAATCGCGAAATGTGCGGCGTGGTCGACAACAGCGTGCCGCCGCAGGTGCTGGACGAGGCACGCTGCAAGCCGATCCTGGCGGTGCTGGACGAGCTGCCGCCACTGCCGGAGGCGCTGCTGCAGCAAGTGCGCTTCGCCGCGCGCTACTACCTGCATCCGCAGGGGCAGGCGCTGTTCACCGCCCTGCCCACCGCGCTGCGCGAGCCGCGCGCGGTGACGCTGGCCGACCGCCAGTCCTACCGCCTCAATGCCGCCGGTCTCGCCGCCGAACCGTCGGCGCGCAGCACGGTGCAGCGGCAGCTGTGGCAGGCGCTGCAGCAGGCGCAATCGCGCGCCGCGCTGCGCCGCGTGCATCCGCAGGCGACGGCTTTTCTCAGGCAAAGGTTGGCCGCAGGCCACCTCGACATCCTGCCGTGGCAGGCGCCGCCCTTGCAGGTGGCCGCGGCGCTGACGCTGAACGACGAGCAGCAGGCGGCGCTGGACGCGGTGGCGGCCAAGCTTGGCCGCTTCGGCGCCTTCCTGCTGCACGGCATCACCGGCAGCGGCAAGACCGAGGTCTACCTGCAGCTGATCGCCCGCGTGCTGGCCGCCGGGCAGCAGGCGCTGGTGATCATTCCCGAGATCAACCTCACGCCGCAGCTGATAGCCCGCTTCGCGCAGCGTTTTCCCGCCAGCCACATCGTCTGCCTGCACAGCGGCCTGTCCGACGGCGAGCGGCTGCAGGGCTGGGTCGATGCCTGGCAGGGCGTCGCCGACATCGTGATCGGCACCCGGCTGGCGGTATTCACGCCGCTGCCGCGCGCCGGGCTGGTGATCGTCGACGAGGAGCACGACGGCTCGTTCAAGCAGCAGGACGGCCTGCGCTACCACGCGCGCGATCTGGCGGTATGGCGCGCCAACCAGGCGCAGGTGCCGGTGCTGCTGGGCAGCGCCACCCCCAGCCTGGAGACGGTGGCCAACGTCGAGGCCGGCCGCTACCACAGGCTGCTGTTGTCGGCGCGGGCGCACGGCAGCGCGCGGCTGCCGCGCATCAGGCTGGTCGACACCCGCCGCCTGAAGCTGGTGGATGGCCTGTCCGAACCGGTGATCGCCGCGCTGCAGCAGCGCTTGGCGCGGCGCGAGATGAGCCTGCTGTTCATCAACCGCCGCGGCTACTCGCCGGTGCTGGCCTGTACCGCCTGCGGCTGGACCTCGGCCTGCAAGCACTGCAGCGCGCGCATGGTGCTGCACCTGTCGGCGCGCCAGTTGCGCTGCCACCATTGCGGTGCGCAGCAGCGGGTGCCGTTGCAGTGCCCGGCCTGCGGCAATCCCGACGTGCAGCCGCTGGGCGAGGGCACGCAGCGGCTGGAAGAGGCGTTGCGCCGGCTGCTGCCGGAGGCGCGCATCCTGCGCATCGACCGCGACAGCACCAGCCACAAGGCGGCGTGGGATGCGGTGTACCAGCGCGTGCATGCCGGCGAGGTGGACATCCTGCTCGGCACCCAGATGCTGGCCAAGGGCCACGACTTCGGCGCGCTGTCGCTGGTGGTGGTGCTCGGCAGCGACGGCGGCCTCTATTCCGCCGACTACCGCGCCAGCGAGCGCCTGTTCGCGCAGCTGCTGCAGGTGTCCGGCCGCGCCGGCCGCGCCGAGCTGGCCGGCGACGTCATCGTGCAGACCAACTGGCCGGAGCACCCGCTGTACCTGGCGCTGATGCAGCATGATTTTGACGGCTTTGCCGCCAGCCAGCTGCAGGAGCGGCGCGAGGCCGGCTTCCCGCCGGCGGCCAGCCAGGTGATCCTGCGCGCCGACGCGCCGCAGTACCACGAGGCCGAGGCCTTCCTGCAGCAGGTGCTGGCGCTGTGCGGCGAGCTGCCGCCGCCGCTGTCCGTGTTCGGCCCGGCGCCGGCGCTGATGGCGCGCCTTGCCGGCCGCGAGCGCGCGCAGCTGACCTTCGAGGCGCCGCAACGCCCGGCGCTGCACGCCTGGCTGCGCGCGCTGTTGCCGCAGCTGGATGCACTGGCGCGCAAGGCGCCGCGCCAATTACGCTGGTCGCTGGATGTCGACCCGCAGGAGATCTGAGTGAGCTTACGTTTGATGATGGCCCTGCTGGCCGTCGCGCCGCTGGCGTTTGCGGCCAACCTTGGCGTGCTGCGCGCCGACGAGGTGGCGCTGTGGGCGGCGCCGGTGGAAGGGCGCACGGTGTTCGACGAGCACCGCGCCGATGCCGCGATGAACCCGGCCTCGACCATGAAGCTGGTCACCAGCTGGGCGGCGCTGAACCGGCTGGGGCCGGGCTACCGCTGGCGCAGCGAGCTGAAAAGCAATGCCGTGCTGGAAAATGGCGTGCTGCGCGGCGACCTGTACTGGATCGGCCGCGGCGATCCGCGTTTCGATTCCGCGCGCCTGACCGAGCTGCTGCGCCAGCTGCGCCTGCGCGGCGTACAGCGTATCGACGGCCAGCTGCTGCTGGACAAGCGCGCCTTCAGCCGCATCAGCAGCGCCGACGGCTTCGACGGCGACGCCGAGCGCGTGTTCTCGGTGCCGCCGGACACCCACCTGTCCAACCTGAAGGTGGCGTGGCTGCGCTATTTCTACGAGCAGGGCCGGCCACAGGTGGTGCTGGATCCGCCGCTGCCGGGTTTCCGCCTCGACAACCGCTTGCAGCCCGGCGTCGCCGCCAGCTGCGGCGACGTGCGCGAGTACGCCGAGGTCAGCGTCAGCGGCAACGGCATCCGCGTCAGCGGCAAGCTGCCGCCGGCCTGCGACGGTGCAGCCAGCTACGTCAACGTGCTGGATAACGACGGCTACGCCGCGCAGAGCTTTGCCGCCATCTGGCAGATGCTGGGCGGCGAGGGGCCGCGCGGCATCGCGCAGGGCAGCACCCCGCCCGACGCGCGCCAGCTGGTGCGGCTGGATTCCGAGCCGCTGCCGCAGGCGCTGAACGACATCAACAAGTACAGCAACAACACCATGGCGCGCAGCGTGTGGCTGACGCTGGGCGCGGAAAACCCGCACAGCGGTGATACCGTGGCCGATGCGCAGCTGGCGGTGCGCTCGCTGCTGCTGGAGCGCGGCATCGCCGCCGAGCCGCTGCAGCTGGAAAACGGCGCCGGCCTGTCGCGGCGCGAGCGCATCAGCGCGCGCCAGCTGGGCGCGATCCTGCTCGATGCCGCGCGCGGGCCGTATGCAGCGGAATTCATCGCCAGCCTGCCGCTGGCCAGCGAGGACGGAACCCTGCGCCACCGCTTCGCCGGGCTGGGGCCGCGCTTGCGGCTGAAGACCGGCACCCTCGGCGATACCCGCGCGCTGGCCGGCTACTGGCAGGCGCCGTCCGGGCAGCGGCTGGCGATCGTGGCGCTGCTCAATTCCGCGCGCGCGGCGCAGCAGCAGGGCGCGCTGGACGCGCTGGTCGGCGACGTGGTCGAGCGTTACGCGGCGCAGTTGCAAGGCCAGCCCTGAGCCTTGCCTTGGGCGCGGTAACTGGCCTTATAATCACCGTTTGTTTCAGCTTGAGGCCGTCGCCATGCAACCCGTTACCATGTACACCTCGGCCCACTGCCCGTACTGCATCCGCGCCAAGCAGGTGTTGGCCCAGAACGGCGTGACCGACATTGAAGAAGTCCGCATCGACCTTGACCCGCAGGCGCGCGACACCATGATGTCGCTGACCGGGCGCCGCACCGTGCCGCAGATCTTTATCGGCGACGTGCACGTCGGCGGCTGTGACGACCTGGTGGCGCTGCATTCGGCCGGCAAGCTGGATGCGCTGCTGGCCGGTTGACGCGCGCAGCTGTCATCATTTTCGTGCGATGATTCGCACTTGATTCCAACCCCGCGCCCGACGGCGCTACCGAGATCCAACACCATGAGCGAACAACAAGAGCTGCAACCGGTATTCTCCATCGAAAAAATCTACGTCAAAGACCTGTCGCTGGAAATCCCGAACGCACCCGCCATCTTCCTGGAGCAGGAACAGCCGGAAATCGACATGCAGCTGGCTTCCGAAGGCCGCCAGCTGGAAGACGGCTTCTTCGAAGTGTCGCTGACCGTGACCGTCACCGCCAAGCTGCCGGAAAAAACCATGTTCCTGTGCGAAGTGGCCCAGGCCGGCATCTTCCAGATCCAGCACATCCCGGCAGAAGACATCGACCCGATCCTCGGCGTGGCCTGCCCGAACATCCTGTTCCCGTACGCCCGCGAAACCGTGTCCAGCCTGGTTGGCCGCGCCGGTTTCCCGCCGGTACTGCTGGCACCGATCAACTTCGAAGCCCTGTACATGCAGCAACGCGCCGCCCAGGCCGAAGCCGGTACAGCCTGATCGCGATGAAACCGACTCGCATTGTGTTTGCAGCCGTACTGGCCCTGCTGGCCAGTACGGTTTTTGCATTGGAATTCCGTTCGGTCAAGGAAACCGGCGTCGCGCTGTACGAGGCGCCCAACCTTGCCGCCAAGAAACTGTTCGTGGTCAGCCGCTACTACCCGGTGGAAGTGCTGGTGACGCAGAAGGACTGGGCGCGGGTGCGTGACGCCACCGGCGGCATCGCCTGGATCCCGGCGGCGGCGCTGTCGACGCGGCAGATGCTGCTGGTCACCGCCGAGCAGCTGCCGGTGCGTGCCGCGCCGTCGGAAAGTGCGGCCGTGCTGTACCAGGCCGGCAAGGATCTGGCGCTGGAGCTGCTGGAGCCGCCGCAAAGCGGCTGGGTCAAGGTACGTCATCGCGACAATACCGTGGGCTATGCCCGCATCGCCGGCCTGTGGGGGCTGTAATAACCTGTTCAAGGTTTTTTTGCAGCTGTGCTGGCCCGGCAAATGGCCAGATGCAAGCCGGCCAACGCCGCAGCGGGTCGTTTGCCGGGCCAGCCCTTCGGGGCCACGCGCTGCCGGCGCATTGCTGTGTCGCGCGCCCCTGACAGTGAATGCACTGCGGCGGGGCGCGCTCCTTGCACTGCATCCTGCAGCGCATGGCCGCAGCTGCAAAAAGACTTTGAACAGGTTCTAAGGAACACGATGAAAATAGCCGTACTTGGTGCCGGTGCCTGGGGCACGGCGCTGGCGTTCGCGTTTTGCCGCCAGCATCATGTCACGCTGTGGGGCCGCAACGCCGAGCAGATGATCGACATGCAGGCCACGCGCCTGAACCGGCGCTACCTGCCGGAGTGCCCGTTTCCGGCCGATCTGCACCTGTCGGCCGACCTGTCCGAGGCGGTGGTCGGTGTCGATCTGGTGCTGGTGGTGACGCCGATCGCCGGCTTGCGGCCAACCTTGCGCGAGCTGGCACGGCTGAAGGTGGATGCGCCGCTGCTGTGGGCGTGCAAGGGCTTCGAGGCCGGTTCCAGCCTGCTGCCGCACCAGGTGGTGGCCGAGGAATTCCCCCGTCTCAAGAGCGTCGGCGTGCTGTCCGGCCCCAGCTTTGCCCGCGAAGTGGCGCTGGGCCTGCCGGCAGCGGTGACGCTGGCATCGGAAAACTACGCCTTTGCCCGCGACTACGCGCGCGAGCTGCACAGCCCGCTGTTGCGCATCTACGCCAATGACGATCTGGTCGGGGTGGAGGTTGGCGGTGCGGTGAAAAACGTGATGGCGATCGCCACCGGTGTCGCCGACGGCCTCGGTTTCGGCATGAATGCGCGCGCGGCGCTGATCACCCGCGGCCTCGCCGAAATCACCCGCCTCGCGGTTGCGCTCGGCGGCAGTCAGCAGAGCATGATGGGCTTGTCCGGCATCGGCGACCTGCTGCTGACCTGCACCGGCACGCTGTCGCGTAACCGTCAGGTCGGTCTCAAACTGGCGGAGGGCAAGTCGCTGGATGTCGTTCTCGCCGAGCTGGGGCATGTTGCCGAAGGGGTGCCGACCGCGCGCGAGGTGCTGAAAATGGCGGAGCGGTTGCAGGTAGACATGCCGATCACCGCCGCAGTGTGCGAGCTGCTCTACCACCAGGCCACGCCGCAGCACGCGGCAGAGCGCCTGCTCGGGCGCTCTCCCAAGCCGGAGTTCCACGCACCCGGCGCCTGAGAACGTGTTCACGATCTCGCGCGCTCACGCGAGACAAGGCGAAAACGGCTGAGGAAGCGGAGTTTACAAGTAGTAAATGAGCATTCTGAAGCCGTTTTCAACGCAGTACGCCCGCGCGCAGCAGATCGTGAACAGGTTCTAACGCGGCAGGGTGGAGAAGCGTGCCGCCAGCTGCTGCCGCAGTCCGGCAAAATCGAATTCGTCGTCTTCGTGGCGTAGCCGCTGCGCATGGTAGATGCGGTCGTCGCCGTCGGCCAGCCATAGTGCCGGGCAGGTCATGCCCGATAGCGGTACATCCTGGATCAGTACGCCGAAGTGCTTGTGGAAATCGCGTCCGCGCAGGGTGGAGAGCAGGGTTGCATACGGCAGGCCGTGTTCCTTGCGCGCGCGGGCGAGGCTGAACGGCGAATCCACGGTGATCACGATCAGCTGCAGCTGTGGCCATGGCTCCAGCTGGCGGCGCAACTCCTGCAGCAGCGCCAGCCCGGCCATGGGCGCATCCAGCGACAGCAGGGTCACCACCAGCTTGTCGTGGCCCAGAAAATGCTCCAGCGATACGTCGCGCAGCTGTTCGTCGACCAGCATGAAGCTGGGCAGGGTATCGCCCGCCTGCGGAAAGTGGCCGTCTACTGCCAGCCATTCATCGGCAAATCGGAAATGGGAATGGGTCATGGTCTGCTCCTGGTTGTTTCTTCATGGTGGAACAGAATATGCAGAAAGCAAGCTACGCACGACAGACCGGGCCGGTGACCGGCAGCGTGACGGCTGCGGGCACCGGCTCTCGTGGCAGGCTATGTCAGGGGTAGTAGAAATGCAGGCTGTAGCCTAGTGCCTTGGCGTCACGGACTTCCATGCGGGTGACGATCTTCAGTTCGCTGCTGGCGTTGAAGCGGCCCAGCCTGAGGTCGTCGGCGGACAGGTATTGTTCCGGTTTCAGCGTCTTGCGGATCAGCACGCGATCCTCGCCGTCCTTCAGCGATACCTCCATCAGCGGGAAGGCCTGCGGGTAGGGGGCCAGGTTTTTCAGCGTGGCATCCAGCTGGATCAGGTGCTCTTGCTGCGGCACGAACGACAGCTCGGACCACTCGGTACGGATCAGCTGGCGCTGGGTCGGCAGCGGTACCTCGCAGCCTAGTGACTGGCACAGCGATTCGAAGGCCGGGCGCAGTTCCGGCAGTTCGGCGCTGACCGCGGTGCGGTTAATGAAGGCCAGCTGCAGCAGCAGCACCAGCACGCCGATGATGCCAAGCAGGCCTAAGGCGGTGGCGCGCAGCCAGTTGCCGTCGTCGCTGCTGGCGGTGTCGCTTTCCTCGGCATCACGGTCGCTGTCGGCCGGTGCGGGGGCGCCGTGCTCCAGGTCGGCGGCGGAAATCGGCGGCAGCGGGCGGTCCGCGCTGTCGGCTGCGTCGTAGTGTGCGGCCAACCTTTGCTGGCGATTGGATGCCGGTGCAGCGGCGGCCGGCGGTTCGTCGACCAGCGCCACCGGCTCGCTCACGCGGCTGGCTGGTGTCTGCAGCGCCTCGGCCAGTGCGCGCTGGAAGGCGGCGATGTCCTGCTGCGGCTCGGCGGCCGGGGTGGTGTCCGGCCGGGGCGGGGTATTCAGGCCCTGCCACGACAGCGGCTGCTCCGGTTCCGGCAGCAGGTCGAAGTCGGGCAGATCCAGAGCCGTCTCGGGCTCGGGGGGGGCGGTGATGCGCGGTTCCGCCGCGGGGGCAAGGTTGGCCGCATCCCGTTCCGGATGAAAATCCGGCAGTTCCAGCTCGAAGTCATCGTCGGGCACGGCTTCGGCGCCGGCGGTTGCCGTGCTGGCCGGAGTGCTGATGACCGGCGGCGCCTCGGCGATTACCGGTGCCTGATCGAAATGGCTGGGTGCGTGGAAGACATGGTTACAGCGCCCGCAGCGCACCATGCCGGCAGCCAGGGCGAGATGGGCATCGGAGACCTTGAAGCGGGTCTGGCAGGCGGGGCACTGTGTGGTATGGCTCATGGTTCAGCCACGTTTCACGCCGGAAAGGCGGGTCCAGCCGTCGTCAAACACCGGTGCGTCCATGTCGAACCATTGGCTGTAGATCGCCGCCAGCTCTGCTGCCTGTTCCTGCAGGATGCCGGACAGCACGATGCGGCCACCGGTGTGCACATGGCCGGCCAGCAGGCCGCCTAGCAGGCGCAGCGGATTGGCGAGGATGTTGGCGACCACGACATCGTACTCACCCGGCAGCAGGCTGTCGGGCAGGCCGAAGTCGGCATTGACGCCATTCTGTACGGCGTTGTCGATGCTGGCGCGTACCGCCTGGGCATCGATGTCGATGCCGCGGGTGGCGCCGGCGCCCAGCTTCTGTGCGGCAATGGCGAGGATGCCGGAGCCGCAGCCGTAGTCGAGCACCGTTTCACCGCCCTTGATCTCTTCGTCCAGCCATTGCAGGCACAGGCGGGTGGTCGGGTGGCTGCCGGTACCGAAGGCGAGGCCCGGGTCCAGCTGCAGGTTGATCGCCGCCGGGTCTGGCGACTGGTGCCAGGTCGGGGTGATCCACAGTCGCGACGAGATGCGGATCGGATCGAACTGGCTTTGCGTCAGGCGCACCCAGTCCTGCTCCTCGACGCGGCCAAGCTGGTACTGCGGCAGCGGCAGGCCGCACTTGAGCGCGGCCAGCGCGATCATGGCGGCGACGTCGGCGTCCTCGGCAAACAGGCAGTTGATCAGGCTGTGTTGCCACATCTGGTCAACCGGCTCGCCCGGTTCGCCGAAAATCGGCTGCTCTTCGGCGGTGCCGGCCAGCGCGTCCTCGATGGTGGCGGACAGGGCGCCGACGTCCATCAGCACGTCGGCGAAGCGCTCGGCCACCGCCGAGTCTGCTTGAATGGTGGCTTGCAGCCATGCCATAGGATTAACTACCTTTCTTCAACTGCGCCAGACGTTCTTCCAGATAGTGGATGCTGGTGCCGCCTTTCTGGAAGGTGGCATCAAGGAACAGCTCCTGGTGCAGCGGGATATTGGTCTTGATGCCGGTGATGGCCATTTCCGACAGCGCGACGCGCATGCGCGCCATCGCCTGGTCGCGGGTATCGCCGTAGGCAATCAGTTTACCCACCATCGAATCGTAATGCGACGGCACGGTATAGCCCTGGTAGATGTGCGAATCGATGCGGATGCCCGGGCCGCCGGCCGGATGGTAGCTCTCGATCTTGCCCGGCGACGGCACGAAGGTGAACGGGTCTTCGGCGTTGATGCGGCATTCCATCGCGTGGCCGCGGAAGTGGATGTCCTTCTGCTTGAAACGCAGCGGCAGGCCGGCGGCGATGCGGATCTGTTCCTGCACGATGTCGATGCCGGTGATCAGCTCCGATACCGGATGCTCCACCTGCACGCGGGTGTTCATCTCGATGAAGTAGAACTCGCCGTTTTCGTACAGGAATTCGAAGGTGCCGGCGCCGCGGTAACCGATGCGGCGGCAGGCGTCGGCGCAGGCTTCACCGATCTTCTTGCGCTGCGAGTCGGTAATGCCCGGTGCCGGTGCTTCTTCGATGATCTTCTGGTGACGGCGCTGCATCGAGCAGTCGCGCTCGCCCAGGTACACGGCATTGCCGTGCTGGTCGGACAGCACCTGGATCTCGATATGGCGCGGCTGCTCCAGGAATTTTTCCATGTACACGGTCGAGTTGCCGAAGGCGGCGCCGGCTTCGGTACGGGTCATGTTCACCGAGTTGACCAGTGCGGCTTCGGTATGCACCACGCGCATGCCGCGGCCGCCGCCGCCGCCGGCGGCCTTGATGATCACCGGGAAGCCGATCTTGCGGGCGATCTTGGTGATTTCGGCCGGATCATCCGGCAGCGCGCCGGCGACGCCAGGCACCGTCGGTACGCCGGCGTCGATCATTGCCTGTTTGGCGGACACCTTGTCGCCCATCAGGCGGATGGTTTCCGAGCGCGGGCCGATGAACACGAAGCCGGATTGTTCGACGCGTTCGGCGAAGTCGGCGTTTTCCGACAGGAAGCCGTAGCCGGGGTGGATGGCTTCGGCGTCGGTGACTTCGGCAGCGGCGATCAGTGCCGGTACGTTCAGGTAGCTGAGGGTGGAGGAGGCCGGGCCGATGCAGACCGATTCGTCGGCCAGCTTCACGTATTTGGCTTCGCGGTCGGCTTCGGAGTGGACCACCACGGTCTTGATGCCCATTTCGCGGCAGGCGCGCTGGATGCGCAGGGCGATTTCGCCGCGGTTTGCAATCAGGATCTTTTCAAACATGTATTTCTCCACTGCAGGGCGCGTGCCGGTATGCGATGCGGACCGGGCGCCGTGCGCAGGCTGGGGTTTGTCCCGTAAACGGTGCGTCAAACAACAAGGGCACTGACCAGACCGGCGTGCCCTGTGTTCAGCATGTCGTGCGGCAGGCTGTTTATTCGATGATGAACATCGGCTCGCCGAACTCGACCGGCTGGCCTTCTTCGATCAGGATGGCTTTCACCACGCCGGCGCGTTCGGCCTCGATCTCGTTCATCAGCTTCATCGCTTCGATGATGCACAGCGTGTCGCCGACATTGACCTGCTGGCCCACGTCCACGAACGGCTTGGCATCGGGGCTGGGGCGGCGGTAGAAGGTGCCGACCATCGGTGACTTGACGGTACCGGGATTGTTGGCGGCCGATACCGCAACCGGCGCTTCGGCGGCAGCTGGTGCGGCCGCTGCCGGTGCGGCGTGCTGTGGCACCTGCATGGTCATCGGCTGGGCGTAGTGTACGGTGCTGTTCGGGGAAACGCGGGTGATGCGGACTTTTTCTTCGCCTTCGGTCACTTCCAGCTCGGCAATGCCGGATTCTTCGACCAGATCAATCAGCTTTTTCAGTTTGCGCAGGTCCATGGTTTTCCTTCTTTAGGTATTCGGGTGTTTATGCCGGCTGTGCCAGACGCTTGATCGCGTGGGCCAGCGCCAGCTCGTAGCCGTGGGCGCCCAGACCGCAAATGACGCCGACTGCCAGATCCGAGAAATAGGAGTGGTGGCGGAAGGCTTCGCGGGCGTGGACGTTCGACAGGTGAACTTCGATGAACGGTACCTTGACTCCGGCCAGCGCATCGCGCAGGGCGACGCTGGTGTGGGTGAACGCGGCCGGATTGATGATGACCAGATCGGTGCCGTCACCGAGACAGGCATGGATGCGGTCGATCAGCACGGACTCGGCATTGCTTTGCAGTGCATCCAGTTCGATGCCGGCGGCCGCGGCCTGTTCCTGCAAGCGGCGATTGATGTCGTCCAGCGTGTCCCGGCCATAATGCTGTGGCTCGCGCAGTCCGAGTAGATTCAGATTGGGGCCGTGCAGCACAAGGATTTTTCGGGTCAAGGTAGCAGTCTCGGTTTCGATATGGGCGCGAGTTTGCCGCAATTGTCAGCACGATGTCCAGCATTTGCGGTATTTCAAACGCACGTTTACTTTTCGTGTTGGCGGGAAATTGCGGGGATTGGGATCAAAAAAACGGCGCCGGTTCCCGCGACGGGACAGCTTGCCGCCTTGGCGCCGGCGATGACTTGATCTGGAATAAGTGATGCCGGAGGCGGAACGCTGTGCGGCAAACACGCTCGAAAGGTATAATCCGCCGGTTTCCTTGAAGATGTCCGTCATGCTTGTTTCCGATTTCGATTACCACCTGCCCGAACACCTGATTGCCCAGTACCCGCCGGCCGAGCGCGGTGGCAGCCGCCTGCTGCGCGTCGACGGACGGGTGTTGCAGGATGATCACTTTGCCGCCATGGCCGACACGCTCGATGCCGGCGACGTGCTGGTGTTCAACGATACCCGCGTGATCAAGGCGCGGCTGTTTGGCGAGAAGGCCAGTGGCGGCAAGATCGAGGCACTGGTGGAGCGGGTGCTGAACGAGCACGAGGTGCTGGCGCACGTGCGTGCCAGCAAGTCGCCCAAGCCGGGCACGCGCTTGCTGTTTGCCGGCCGCTGGCAGGCGGAGATGGTCGAGCGCGCTGGCGAGCTGTTCCGCCTGCGCTTCCTGGATGCGGCCAATGTGTTCGACATCCTCGATGCCTCCGGCAAGCTGCCGCTGCCGCCTTATATCGAGCGCGATACCGACGGCGACGACGACGAGCGCTACCAGACGGTGTACGCGCGGGAGAAGGGCGCGGTGGCGGCGCCGACCGCCGGCCTGCACTTCACCGACGCGATGCTGCAAAGGTTGGCCGCAAAGGGCGTGATCCTGTGCCGCGTGACGCTGCACGTCGGCGCCGGCACCTTCCAGCCGGTGCGGGTGGACAACATCGCCGAGCACAAGATGCACAGCGAGATCTACGACATCCCGCAGGCGACGGTGGACGCCATCGACGCCGCGCACAAGGTTGGCCGCAAGGTGCTGGCGGTGGGCACCACCAGCATGCGCGCGCTGGAATCGGCGGCACGGCCGGACGGCGTGTTGCGCGCCGGTCGCGGCGAGACCGACATTTTCATCACCCCCGGCTACCGTTTCAACGTGGTGGACAGGCTGCTGACCAATTTCCACCTGCCCAAATCCACACTGCTGATGCTGGTGTCGGCGTTTGCCGGCTACGAGGAGATGCGTGCCGCCTATGCGCACGCGGTGGCGCAGGAATACCGTTTCTTCAGCTATGGCGATGCCATGCTGCTGACCCGCAAGGAGTAATGCCATGAGCGGACTGAGCCCGGACAGCGCACGGCCGGAAGACATCATCCTGCATGCCGTGTCGCGCCAGCTGGAAATCGGTTTTGACGATGGTGCCCGTTTCCTGCTGGATGCCGAATACCTGCGCGTCCATTCGCCGTCGGCGGAGGTGCGTGGCCACGGCGTCGGCAACGAAAAGCTGCAAACCGGCAAGAAAAACGTGGCCATCACCGCACTGGAGCCGGTGGGGCACTATGCGCTGAAGATCGTCTTCGACGACGGACACGACAGCGGCCTGTTCAGCTGGGCCTATCTATACGAGCTGGGCGTCAAGCACGACCAGTACTGGCAGGATTATCTCAATCGCCTCGCCGCCGCCGGCGCGAGCAGGGAGCAAACATGAACAACCAAACGCATTTTGGCTTTAAAACCGTCGACGAGAGCGAAAAGGCGGGCAAGGTAGCCGAGGTGTTCCACTCGGTAGCACAGAAATACGACGTGATGAACGACCTGATGTCCGGCGGCCTGCACCGGGTGTGGAAGCACTTCACGCTGACCACCTCCGGCGTGCGCGCCGGTGACAAGGTGCTGGACATCGCCGGCGGTACCGGCGACCTCGCACGCGGCTGGGCCAAGCGCGTCGGCAAGAGCGGCGAAGTGTGGCTCACCGACATCAACAGCTCGATGCTGACCGTCGGTCGCGACCGGCTGCTGGACGAAGGCCTGATCCTGCCGGTGTCGCTGGCCGATGCCGAAAAACTGCCGTTCCCGGACAACTACTTCAACGCGGTATCGGTGGCCTTCGGCCTGCGCAACATGACGCACAAGGACGTGGCGCTGAAAGAGATGTTCCGCGTGCTCAAGCCGGGCGGCAAGCTCTTGGTGCTGGAGTTTTCCAAGGTGTGGAAGCCGCTGGCGCCGTTCTACGATTTCTATTCCTTCAAGGCGCTGCCGGTGATGGGCAAGCTGGTGGCGAATGATGCCGACAGCTACCAGTACCTGGCCGAATCCATCCGCATGCACCCGGATCAGGAAACACTGAAGCAGATGATGCTGGATGCCGGCTTCGGCCGCGTCGACTACCACAACATGACCGGCGGCGTGGTTGCGCTGCACAAGGGCATCAAGTTCTGATGCCGCACGATCTGGCCGCGCTCAACGCCACGCTCGGCATCGACGTGCAAACGTTGGCCGCACGCGGCCTCACGCCGTTCGCCGAGGCGGACACGCTGGTGGTGGCGGAGCGCGATGCCAGCGGCCGCGAGTTCGAGCTGACGCCGGCCGCCGCCGGCGCGTGGCAGGCGATGCACGATGCCGCCGCCGCGGACGGGGTGACATTGCAGCTGGTGTCGGCCTTTCGCAGCATCGCGCGCCAGCGCGAGATCGTCGCCACCAAGCTGGCGCACGGCCAGAGCCTGGACGCGATCCTGCGGGTCAGCGCCGCGCCCGGTTTCAGCGAGCACCACACCGGCCGTGCCGTCGATATCGGCACCCCGGGTTCGCCGGTGCTGGAAGAAGTATTCGAGCAGACGCCGGCCTTCGCCTGGCTGCAGGCCAATGCCGCCCGTTTCGGCTTCATGCTGAGCTTCCCGCGCGACAATACCTGCGGCTATCTGTACGAACCGTGGCACTGGTGCTACCGGCAGGTGACGGCATGAATCCGTGGCTGATGCCGGCATTGGTCATCAGGACCGGCACCATCTTGTTGAGTTTGTCGGGCAAAGGACATTAATGATGCGTATCCGCGTGGCGGCTTTCAATCATCTGCTGAACCAGCATCCGGCGCAGCGTGCCGAGCTGGCGCAGTTTGCCGGGCGCCGCATCGGCATCGTGCTGCCGCCGCTGGACGTGCACGGCGTGGTCACCGAAGAGGGCTGGCTGGCGGTGTGCGAGGGCGAGGCCGAGGCCACCCTGCGCCTGAAGCACGGCGTGGCGCTGGCGCAGCTGTCCGGCCGCGCGCCGGACCTGGCCGACGTGCTGCTGGAAGGCGATACCGAACTGGCGGCCAACGTTGGCCGCATCGTGCGCCAGCTGAAGTGGGACGCCACCGAAGACCTGTCGCGCGTGGTCGGCGACATCGCTGCGCAGCGGCTGCAGGGTTTTGCCCGCGGCCTGTTCGGCATCAAGGGCGAGATTGGCGGCCGCCTGCTGGACAACTGGCTGGAACACCTGCGCGAGGAAAGCCCGCTGCTGGCGCGCAAGGATGGCGTCGAGCAGTTTGTGCGCGCGGTGGATACCCTGCGCGACGACGCCGAGCGCCTGGAAAAACGTCTCGCCCATCTCGAAGCCCTGGCGCAAGCCAGCAACCGGAACTGACCTCCCCCATCATGCGGATTGCCCGTTTTAGCAAAATCGTTGCCACGTTTTACCGTTTCGGTCTCGACGAATTCCTTGCCGGCCGCGCCCGCGTCGGCTTCATTCACCGCCTGTGCCAGCTGGCGCCGCTGCCGCGCGACCTGTCGGTGCCGTTGCCGCAGCGGGTGCGGCTGGCGCTGGAGGCGCTGGGGCCGATCTTCGTCAAGTTCGGTCAGGTGCTGTCCACCCGCCGTGACCTGCTGCCGGAGGCGTACGCCGACGCACTGGCCCACCTGCAGGACAATGTGCAGGCCTTCGACGGCGCCATCTCGCGCCAGGTGATAGCACGCAATCTGGGGCGGCCGGTGGCGGCGCTGTATGCCGAGTTCGACGACGTGCCGGTGGCCAGCGCCTCGGTGGCGCAGGTGCACCGTGCGCGGCTGCACGGTAGTGACGGCAAGCCAGGCCGCACGGTGGCGGTCAAGGTGCTGCGCCCGGGCATCCTGCCGGTAATCGAGCAGGACCTGGCGCTGATGCGGACGCTTGCGCGGCTGGTGGAGCGTTTTCTGCCGGACGGCAAGCGGCTGAAGCCGCTGGAAGTGGTGGCCGAATTCGACCGCCACCTGCACGACGAGCTGGACCTGATGCACGAGGCCGGCAATGCCAGCCAGCTGCACCGCAACTTCGTCAGCAGCGACATGCTGATCGTGCCGGAGGTGCTCTACGACTACTCGGCGCGCGAGGTGCTGACGCTGGAGTGGATGGACGGCATTCCGGTGGGGCAGATCGAGCGCCTGCGTGAGGCCGGTGTCGACCTGAAGAAGCTCAGCCGCTTCGGCGTCGAGATCTTCTTCACCCAGGTGTTCCGCCACGGCTTCTTCCACGCCGACATGCACCCCGGCAATATCTTCGTCGCCGCCGACGGCCGCTACATCGCGCTCGACTTCGGCATCGTCGGCAGCCTCACCGAGTCCGACAAGCACTACCTGGCGGTAAATTTCCTCGCCTTCTTCAACCGCGACTACCACCGCGTCGCCACCGCCCACATCGAATCCGGCTGGGTGCCGAAAGATACCCGCGCCGAGGAGCTGGAAGCGGCGGTGCGCACCGTGTGCGAGCCGATCTTCAACAAGCCGTTGTCGCAGATCTCCTTCGGCCTGGTGCTGCTGCGCCTGTTCGAGACCAGCCGCCGCTTCAACGTCGAGATCCAGCCGCAGCTGGTGCTGCTGCAGAAGACGCTGCTCAACATCGAGGGGCTGGGCCGCCAGCTCGACCCCGACCTCGACCTGTGGGACACCGCCAAGCCCTTCCTCACCAAGTGGATGAACGAGCAGATCGGCTGGCGCGGCCTGCTGCGCACCCTCAAGCACGAGGCACCGCAGTGGGCGACCACGCTGCCGGCGATCCCGCGCCGGCTTAACGAGGCGCTGTCCGGCAAGAGCACGGAGCTGGTGGTGCAGGGCTACATCCAGCTGATGCGCGAACAGAAAACGCAGAACTTCCTGCTCAAGCTGATCGCGCTGTTGCTGGTCGCACTGCTGCTGCGCGACCTGCTGTAACGCATACCTGTCCTGTTCCATGCAAAGCCGCCTGCGGGCGGCTTTGTTGCGGCCAACGTTGGCCGCAGGGTTGACTTTGCGATTTAAATATATAAAAATATATAACGTAAATTGTTTAACTCTGACCGCAAGGGAAAATCATGAGCCACAACTATCAGGAACTGACTGCTGCACTGTCGGCCAAACTGGCCGAATTCCGCAAGGAAATGCCGGACACCATGCGCGGCTTCGGCCAGATGAGCAAAAGCGCACACAGTGATGGCGCGCTGGACAACAAGACCAAGGAGCTGATCGCGCTGGCAATAGGCATTGCCAATCGCTGCCAGGGCTGCCTTGCCTTTCATGGCAAGGCGCTGGTGGAGCTGGGCTGCACGCGCGCGCAATTCATGGAGATGCTGCAGGTGGCGGTATACATGGGCGGCGGGCCGTCGCTGATGACGGCAGCGGAGGCGTTGCTGGCCTACGAGAGCTTCGGTGGCGAGCGCGCCGGCTAAGAGAGGTGGCGGTGGCTGGCGGGCAGGCTTGCGGCCAACCTTGCCAACCTTCAGCCCGTCAGCCGCGTCCAGCCCCACAGCAGCAGCGCGGTGCGGGTGCTGAGCCAGTACACCGCCAGCAGGTACAGCGCGTAGGGCAGCAACGACCACAGCCCGAACAGCGCGGTACGCTGCAAGGCCTGCGCGTCGCGCTCGCTGCCGACGATGTAGTGCGCGATCAGCGCGAAGGTGGGAAACAGCGGCACCAGCCCGGCAATGTAAAAGGCGCGCGACTGCGACAGCAGCGCGATCAGCAGTACCGCCAGTGCGCCGAGGCTGCACTTGGCGAACAGCGCCAGCATCAGTCCTGCAGCAGCGCGGCGACCACGCCGCGGCCTTCGGCCAGCAGGATGTTATAGGTGCGGCACAGCGCGGCGGTGTCCATCACCTCGACGCCGATGCCGGCATTGGTCAGCGCCGCGTACAGCTTGGGGTGCGGAAAGCGCAGCTTGCTGCCGGTGCCCAGCAGCACCAGTTCCGGCTGCTTGGCCAGCACCGCGGCAAAGTCGGCGTCGCTGAAATCCTCGAAGCGGGCCGGGCGCCACGGCGTGATGCTGTCGGCGGTGACGATCAGGCTACCCTCGTGGCGCACCTTGTTGATCTCGACATGACCGGCGCTGGAGGCGGTGAACAGGTTGGATCCGGCGGTGTCGGCTTCGTGAAGTTTCATGATGTCATCCTGGCGTGAGAAGCTGGTGCAGTGCACCACGTATTGGGATAGGATTATAGCTTGCCCGCAAGCGGTGCATGCCCTGCATTGCGCTTGCGACATATCGTGAACCGACACCTCCAGCCAGTGGTAACAGTGCCCATGCAGCCCATCCAGAAATCACAAAAACTCGCCAACGTCTGCTACGACATTCGTGGCCCGGTACTCGAACACGCCAAGCGCATGGAAGAGGAAGGTCACCGCATCATCAAGCTCAATATCGGCAATCCGGCGCCATTCGGCTTTTTTGCCCCGGACGAGATCATCGAAGACGTGATCGCCAATTTGCAGAATGCGTCCGGCTATTGTGATTCCAAGGGCCTGTTCGCCGCGCGCAAGGCGATCATGCACTACGCGCAGCAAAAGCATATTCCCAACGTCGGCATGGAAGACATCTACATCGGCAACGGTGTGTCCGAGCTGATCGTGATGGCGATGCAGGCGCTGCTGGACAACGGCGACGAGGTACTGGTACCGGCGCCGGATTATCCGCTGTGGACGGCGGCGGTAAGCCTGGCCGGCGGCCGCCCGGTGCACTACCTGTGCGACGAGGCCGAGGGCTGGATGCCGTCCATCGCCGACATCCGTGCCAAGATCACGCCGCGCACCAAGGCGCTGGTGGTGATCAACCCCAACAACCCGACCGGTGCGCTGTACCCGGACCACATCCTGCAGCAGCTGGTCGAGGTCGCCCGCGAGTTCGGCCTCATCCTTTACGCCGACGAAATTTACGACAAGGTGCTGTTCGACGGCGCCAAACACACCTCGATTGCCGCACTGGCGCCGGACCTGCTGGTGTGCACTTTCAACGGCCTGTCGAAAAACTACCGTGCCTGCGGCTACCGCGCCGGCTGGATGATCCTCGCCGGTGAAAAACGCCATGCCAAGGACTATATCGAAGGCCTCAACATGCTGGCTTCGATGCGGCTGTGTGCCAACGTACCGGCACAGTACGCGATCCAGACCGCGCTCGGCGGTTACCAGAGCATCGACGACCTGGTGGCGCCCGGCGGCCGTCTCGCGCGTCAGCGCGATCTGGCCTGGGAGCTGCTGACCGCCATTCCCGGTGTCACCTGTGTCAAGCCGCAGGGCGCGCTGTACCTGTTCCCGCGGCTGGATCCGGCCATCTATCCGATCGAGGACGACCAGCAGTTCATCCTGGAGTTGCTGCAGCAGGAGCGCGTGCTGCTGGTGCAGGGCAGCGGCTTCAACTGGGTTGCCCCCGATCACTTCCGCGTGGTATTCCTGCCTAACAGTGACGACCTGACCGAGGCCATTGGCCGCATCGCGCGTTTTCTGGAAAACTACCGCAAACAGCACGGTACCGCCTGATCGTGATGCAAAGGGGAGCCGCGGGCTCCCCTTTTTCGCGCACGGCAGGACGCCCAGTACGGCTAATCAAGGTTGGCCGCACTGGACGCCTTGCGCCAGGGACAAATCAATAACACTTTGGAGTTCAGCATGAAACCGATCAACATTGGTCTGATGGGAGTGGGAACAGTCGGTGGCGGTACCGCCACCGTATTGAAGCGCAACGCGGAAGAGATCAGCCGCCGGGCCGGACGCGAGATCCGCCTGTTCATGGCCGCCAACCGCGATCTGGCGCGCGCGCGCGAAGTCGTCGGCGACGGCGTGCCGCTGGTCGACGACGCCTTCCAGGTGGTCAACCATCCGGAAGTCGACATCGTGGTCGAGCTGATCGGCGGCGACACCATCGCCAAGGAGCTGGTGCTCAAGGCCATCGACAACGGCAAGCATGTGGTCACCGCCAACAAGAAGCTCTTGGCGATGCACGGCAACGAGATCTTCGCCCGCGCCCAGGAAAAGGGCGTGATGGTGGCGTTCGAGGCCGCGGTGGCCGGCGGCATCCCCATCATCAAGGCGCTGCGCGAAGGCCTGTCCGCCAACCGCATCGAGTGGCTGGCCGGCATCATCAACGGCACCTCCAATTTCATCCTGTCGGAAATGCGCGAAAAAGGCGCCGATTTCGCTGACGTGCTGAAAGAGGCGCAGCGTCTGGGCTACGCCGAAGCCGACCCGACCTTCGACGTGGAAGGCCACGACGCCGGCCACAAGCTGACCATCATGGCGGCGATCGCGTTCGGCATCCCGATGAACTTCGACAACTGCTACCTGGAAGGCATCAGCCAGCTGGAAGGCAAGGATATCCAGTACGCGGAAGAGCTGGGCTACCGCGTCAAGCTCTTGGGCCTGACCCGCCGCACCGACAAGGGCGTCGAGCTGCGCGTGCACCCGACGCTGATCCCGGAAGACCAGCTGATCGCCAACGTCAACGGCGTGATGAACGCGGTGCTGGTGCGTGGCGACGCCATCGGCCAGGCGCTGTTCAACGGTCCGGGCGCCGGTGCGCTGCCGACCGCGTCGGCGGTGGTGGCCGACATCGTCGATGTCGCGCGCCTGTTGACCTCCGATCCGGAACACCGCGTGCCACATCTGGCATTCCAGCCGGACCGGCTGCAGAACCTGCCCATCCTGCCGATGGGCGAGGTGGTCAGCAGCTACTACCTGCGCATCCAGGCCGCCGACCGCGCCGGGGTGATGGCCGACATCACCCGCCTGCTGGCGGAAAACAACATCTCGATCGAGGCGCTGATCCAGAAGGGCTCCGCCACCGACGGTTCCGCCGAGATCGTGATCCTGACCCACCGCGTGGTGGAAAAGTCCGCCAACAAGGCGATCGCCGCCATCGAGGCGCTGGACAGCGTCGCCGGCAAGGTGGTGCGCCTGCGCATGGAAGAGCTGAATGGCTAAGCGTGGCTGGCTGCTGTTGCTGCTGCCGGCGCTGGCTTGTGCCGGCAACGTCGCCAGTGACGGTGCTGGCGCGATCCCGCGCCAGCCGGTGATACAACTGCTGACCGCCGCCTGTCTGGCCAAGGCCGGGCAGGAACCGCTGCTGAAAAGCCTGCTCAGCAGCCCGGCGGCGGCCAGCGCCTACTGCGGCTGCGCCGGCGAGCGCATCGTCGGCGGCCTCAGCGACGGCGAATTGATGGATGCAGTCAGCAAGGGCAAGGGCGTGGCGCAGGATCCGGTATGGAAACGGCGCCTGCTCAATGTCGGACTGCAATGTCTGGATCAACTGGTTAAATGAACAACATGCGATACATCAGCACCCGTGGCGGCATGGCGCCGCTTGAATTCTCCGACACCATCCTGATGGGCCTGGCCCCGGACGGCGGCCTGGCGCTGCCGGAAAGCTATCCGCAGATCACGCGCGCGCAGCTGGACGCCTGGCGCGGCCTGTCCTACGCCGATCTCGCCTTCGAGATCGTCAGCCTGTTCGCCACCGACATCCCGGCGGCCGACCTCAAGGACATCCTCGACCGCACCTATACCGCCGAGGTGTACGGCAGCGCAGCCATCACCCCGGTGAAGCGCCTGCACGACGGCCTGGTGATCCTGGAACTGTCCAACGGCCCGACGCTGGCGTTCAAGGACATGGCGATGCAGTTCCTTGGCAACCTGTTCGAGTATGTGCTGGCCAAAAAGGGCGAGCAGCTCAACATTCTCGGCGCCACCTCCGGCGATACCGGCTCCGCCGCCGAGTACGCGATGCGCGGCAAGGCCGGCATCAACGTGTTCATGCTCAGCCCGGACGGCCTGATGAGTCCGTTCCAGCGCGCGCAGATGTACAGCCTGCAGGACGCCAACATCCACAACATCGCCATCAAGGGCATGTTCGACGACTGCCAGGATATCGTGAAGGCCGTGCAGAACGATCATGCCTTCAAGGCCAGGTACAAGGTCGGCACCGTCAACTCCATCAACTGGGCACGCATCGTGGCGCAGGTGGTGTACTACTTCAAGGGCTACTTCAACGCGACCGCCAGCAACGACGAACAGGTCAGCTTCTGCGTGCCGTCCGGCAACTTCGGCAATGTCTGCGCCGGCCACATCGCGCGCCAGATGGGGCTGCCGGTACAGCGCCTGATCGTGGCCACCAACGAGAACGACGTGCTGGACGAGTTCTTCAAGAGCGGCAAGTACGCGCCGCGCGGCACCGCCAACACCTGGGTCACCTCCAGCCCGTCGATGGACATCTCCAAGGCGTCCAACTTCGAGCGCTTCATCTTCGACCTGGTCGGCCGCGACGGCGACAAGGTCAAGGCGCTGTGGGCCGAGGTCGACAGCGGCAAGGGCTTCGATCTTGCGGCCAACCTTGGCGCTGTGCGTGAGCGCTTCGGCTTCGTGTCCGGCAAGAGCACGCACGCCGACCGTCTGGCCACCATCCGCGCGGTGGACGCCGAGGACGGTGTGGTGGTGGATACCCACACCGCCGACGGCATCAAGGTGGCGCGCGAAGTGCGCCTGCCGGGCGAAACCATCGTCTGCCTGGAAACGGCGCTGCCGGCCAAGTTCGCCGACACCATCCGCGAGGCGCTGAACCGCGACGCGCCGCGCCCGGCCGGCTTCGACGGCCTGGAAGACCTGCCGCAACGGGTGACGGTATTCGATGCCGATGCCGGCGCGGTGAAGGCCTATATCGAACGGGCGCTGAACTGAGCCAGTCCGCCCCTGCCACATCCCGGCCCCTGCCCAATGGCAGGGGCTTTTTGTTATCCGCTGTCCGGCGCCAGGCTGTGGTCGCGCAGGTCGGCAATCGTTTTTGCATGCTCGGGTGGCGCGGGTACAATGGGCGGATGATGCGAAACCCATTGTTGTACGGCCTGTTGCTGCTCAGCCAGTTCGCCAGCGCCGCCGGCGTGCAGGACCTGCGCCAGCTGGAGCAGGTGGCAAAGGCGTTTGCCGAGGCGGACGCCGGTAGCGACGGCTTCCGCTACCAGGCCGGTAAGGCCGATCCGCGCCTGCGCCTGCCGGCCTGTGCGCAGCCGCCTGTGGCCACCTGGCCGGCCGGGCAGAGGCCGCCGTTCACGGCGCTGGAACTGGCCTGTGCCGGACAGGGCTGGCGCATCCTGCTGCCGGTGACCGCCAGCCAGCTCAGCGTCGGCTACGTCACCACCCGGCAGTTGCGCGCCGGCGAGGTGCTGCGGGAGACGGACATCAGGCTGGCGCCGGTCAGCAACCGTGCGCTGGCGCTGCAGGCGGTGCGCGATCCGGCGCTGTTGGTGGGCAAGGCGCTGCGCAGCACCCTGCCGGCCGGCAGCCTGTTGCGCGAAAGCCAGCTGCGCCTGCCGCTGGTGATCAGGACCAACCAGCCGGTCCGGGTGCAGGTCTCCGGAGACGGTTTTGTCATCGGCAGCGATGCGGTGGCGCTGGGCAATGCCGCTGTCGGCGAACGGCTGAATGTGCGGGTGCCGTCCGGCAAGGTGATATCGGGCGTGGTGCAGGAAGACCTGAGCATCTTGATGGCGATGCCCTGAAAAAAAAGTCAAGTTTCTGGATTTTCGGGCGATAATGACTTCAGATTACAAAACTTTTTGCCGGGCAGGTGACATATGAAAATCGACAACTCGGGCAAGGTGGCGGCGGCCTACGGTGCACCGGTGCGTGCTGCCAAGAAGGAAGATGCGGCCACTACCGCATCGCAAACAGCATCGCGTAGCGAAAGCGTGGCCATCAGCTCGCAGGGCCTCGCCAAGGCGGCGCAGGCGGCCGAGGTTTTTGATGCGGACAAGGTTGCCGCCATCAAGGCTGCCATCGCCGCCGGTGAGTTCAAGATCAATCCGGAAGCCATTGCCGACAGCCTGATCGCCAGCACGCGCGAGTTGCTGGCCGGCTGATAGCGGAAACGCGCAATGCCAAGCGAACTGTTCTTGCAGCAGTGCCGGCAGGAGACTGCGGCGCTGCATGCGCTATTGTCGTTGCTGGAGGATGAGCAGCGCGCGATCGTGCGTTTTGATGCGCTGAAACTGGATGCCTGCGCTGTCAGCAAGCAGCAGCAACTGCAGCTGCTGCAGGACAGCAAGGCGCAGCGTCTGGCGCTGTTGGCCGCACACCGGCTGGACGGCAAGACCGCTTTCCTGCAATGGCTGTCCGCCGCCGGACCTGCGGTGCAACAAGCCTGGATGGCGCTGGAACACGAACTGGCCAAGGTGCAGGCACTGAATGACGGCAATGCCGCGATGGCGGCGGAGCGCATGGCTTTTGCCAACGAGGCGCTGGCTGTGCTGCGCGAGGAGGCCAAGGCCATCGACGGTTACGGCCGCGATGGCAACTTTGCCGCCACCCAGGCGGCATCGCGCCGTCTGGGTTCTGCCTGACAGCGACTGTTGTTTTTGTGTTATCTTTCCTCGCGAGTTCATCTCTTGCGTCTGCGTTAATTCATGACCCTGATCTCCCTTATCATTGCACTGGCACTGGAACAATTGCGTCCCTTGGGGAACCGCAACCGGGTGTGGCGCATATTTACCCGTTACGCCAATCATCTGGAACGCACGCTGAACGCCGGTTACAACCGGCATGGCGTACTGGCCTGGGTGGCGGCGGTACTGCCGGTGGTGGCGCTGGTGATGGCGGTGTACTACGCGCTGTACCAGGCCAGCCCGCTGTTTGCCCTGCTGTGGAACATCCTGGTGCTGTACCTGACCATGGGCTTCCGCCATTTCTCGGGTTCGTTCTCCGAGATCGCGCTGGCTCTGGGCGAGGGGCGGGATTTTGACGCGCGCAAGGAACTGGCGCGCTGGACCAACCAGCCGACCTCCGAGCTGTCGGTCGAGGAAGTCTCGCGGCTGGCGATCGAGCAGGGCGTGCTGGACAGCTACCGCCACGTATTCGGCACCATGTTCTGGTTCGTGCTGCTGCCCGGTCCGGCCGGTGCTGTGCTGTACCGGGCCACGCAGATGCTGGCGCACAAGTGGGGTGCCCGTGACGATGGCCTGTTCGGCCGGTTCTCGCGCCGTGCCGGCGAATGGCTGGACTGGATTCCGGTGCGCCTGACTGCGGCCAGCTTTGCGGTGATGGGTGATTTCGAGGACGCGGTGTACTGCTGGCGCTCGCAGGCCAGGACCTGGGGCAACTACGCGACCGGCATCCTGCTGGCCTCGGCAGCCGGCGCCCTGGGCGTCAAGCTCGGCGATCCGCTGCGGCAGGACTACACCGTGAAATACCGCCCGGAGCTGGGTGTCGGCGACGATGCCGATCCCAACTACCTGAAGAGTGCCGTCGGCCTGGTATGGCGTACCGTGCTGCTGTGGCTGTTCGTGGTATTGCTGATCAGCGTGATCTCATTCTTTGGCTGAACCCAGCCTGTTGCTGCGCCGCCAGTGTTGGCGGCGCTTCGCTTTTTAATTGATTATTGAATGGGGCCGGGGCGCAGTAGCGGCGCCAGCCCTGATGGAGTTCCCGACATGTCTTTTGCCGAACTGGGTCTATCGCCCGAAATCCTGCGGGCCGTAGATGAACTGGGGTACAGCGAAGCCACCCCGATCCAGGCCAAGGCGATTCCGCTGGTATTGTCCGGCCGTGACCTGTTGGCCGCGGCGCAGACGGGTACCGGCAAAACGGCGGCCTTCCTGCTGCCGATCCTGGAGCGTCTGAAAAAATTCGCCAATCCCAGCGTATCGCCGGCGATGCACCCGGTGCGCGCGCTGATCCTGTCGCCGACGCGCGAGCTGGCCGACCAGATCGGCGTCAACGCCAAGGCCTACACCAAGCACCTGCCGCTGCGCAGCACCACCATCTACGGCGGCGTGAACATGGATCCGCAGACGGCGGAACTGCGTCGCGGCATCGAGATCGTGATCGCCACGCCGGGCCGCCTGCTCGACCACATCCAGCAGAAGACCATCCAGCTGAACAAGGTCGACGTGCTGGTGCTGGACGAGGCCGACCGCATGCTGGACATGGGCTTCATCCAGGACATCCGCAAGATCATGTCCCTGCTGCCCAAGCAGCGCCAGACCCTGCTGTTCTCCGCCACCTTCGCACCGGAGATCAAAAGGTTGGCCGCAGACTTCATGCACGACCCGCAAACGGTGGAGGTGGCGCGCCAGAACTCCACCAATGCCCAGGTCGAGCAGCTGGTGTATGCCGTCGACAGCGGCCGCAAGCGCGCGCTGCTGTCGCACCTGATACGCGAACGCGAGATGAGCCAGGTGATCGTGTTCTGCAAGACCAAGATTTCCGCCGACCAGCTGTCGCGTGACCTGAAGCGCGACGGCCACGCCGCCGAGGCCATCCACGGCGACAAGGCGCAGAGCGCGCGCCTGGAAACGCTGAACAGCTTCAAGAGCGGCGAGGTGAAGGTGCTGGTGGCCACCGACGTGGCCGCGCGCGGGCTAGACATCTCCGAGCTGCCCTTCGTCGTCAACTACGAAATGCCGAATTCGCCGGAAGACTACGTGCACCGCATCGGCCGTACCGGTCGTGCCGGCGCCTCCGGGGTGGCGATCTCGCTGATGTCGCCGGACGAGGTCAAGCAGCACGAAGCCATCGAGAAGCTGACCCGGCAGACGCTGCCGCCGCAGACCGTCAGCGGTTTCGAGCGCCGCGAGTCGTCCGCCGCCGACAGCGGCTTCGGCAGCCGCAACGCCGGCCGCGAGCGCAGCGACGCGCGGCCCGCGCGCGAGCCGCGCGCCGAGCGCAGTGAGCGTCCCGAGCGCAGCGAACGCCCGGAACGCAGCGAGCGTCCCGAGCGCAGCGAACGTGCGCCGCGCGACAATCCGCACCGCGACAGCAGCCGCCAGCGCGAGCAGCGCGATCCGCAGGAAGGCCTGAAAGTGGCGCGCGCCGGCGTGATCGGCGGCCGCGTCCTGCCGCAGCGGCAGCGTGAGGTGCCGGCGCTGCTGCTGCCGCCGCGTTACAAGGTGAACCAGGAGCGCTAAGCCCCGCGGTTCCGCCCCCACCCGCGCAAGCCGTTTGCGCGGGTTTGTTTTTCCGGCGTGCCTAGTCGGCGAGGGCGATCACCACCCGCTTGTTGCGCGCGCCCTTGCTTTCGATCTTTTTCACCAGCACGCGGCCGATTTCGCCGGTGCGGGCCACGTGGGTGCCGCCACAGGGTTGCAGGTCGACGCCGTCGATCTCGATCAGGCGGATTTCCGGTAGGTGCAGCGGCGGCGTCACCGACATGGTCTTGATCAGCTCGGGCTGTGCCTGCAGCGCGGCGCCGCTGCTCATCTTTACGCTGACCGGCAGATCGCGCGCGATCAGCTCGTTGAGCGCCTGCTCGATGGCCTGCGGCTCCAGCTGCATGCCTTCCGGCAGGTCGAAGTCGAGGCGGCCACCGTCGGCGGAGAGGTTGCCGCCGGTGACACCGGCCTTGATCACCACCGACAGCAGGTGCAGGCAGGTGTGCACCCGCATGTGGCGATAACGGCGCGCCCAGTCCAGCGTCAGCGTCAGCGGCGTGCCGGGCGCCAGCAGCGGCGCATCGGCGTCGAGCTGGTGCACGATGCGGCGGCTTTCCTTGTCGCGGCGGGTGTCGTGGACGGCCAGCTGGCGGCCGTCGGCCAGCGTCAGCGTGGCGCGGTCGCCGGGCTGGCCGCCGCCCAGCGGGTAGCACAGGGTGTCGGCCAGCACCAGGCCGAGGGCGTCGTGCTGCTGCACCTGGGTGTCCAGCGTGCGCTGGTAGGCGTCGAGATTGAATTGTTCGGACATGGTTTCCCCCGGGTGTCGTGTCGCCGTTGCCGTGCACGAGCGGTATGGTTATAGGCAAAGGTTGGCCGCAAGCGGCCGGCGAATGGAATAGATGAAGACGTTGTCGCCACAATCAAGCATGCATACGCTGGATGATTACACGCCGCCGCAAGAGGCGGTCGCGGTGCTGCACGCCGACGCCCAGCTGCTGGTGGTGGCCAAGCCGGCAGGGCTGCTGGCGGTGCCGGGGCGGCTGCCCGAAATGCAGGACTGCCTGATCCACCGCGTGCAGCAGCAGTATCCGGACGCGCTGGTGGTGCATCGCCTGGACATGGCGACCTCCGGGCTGATGGTGCTGGCGCGCAGTCTGGCGGTGCAGCGCGCGCTGAGCGAGGCTTTTGCCCGCCGCGCGGTGAGCAAGGAGTACGTCGCGCTGCTGGACGGCCAGCTGCCGGACGCGGTCGGCAGCGTGGCGCTGCCGCTGATGAGCGACTGGCTGCGGCGGCCGCGACAGAAGGTGGACGCCGCCGGCAAGCCGGCGCTGACCGAATACCGGCTGTTGCAGCAGCAGGCCGACGGCAGCCGCGTGCTGCTGACGCCGGTCACCGGCCGTACCCACCAGCTGCGGGTGCACATGCTGGCGCTGGGTTGCCCTATCGTCGGCGACGCGCTGTACGGCGGCCGCGCCGCACCGCGGCTGATGCTGCACGCGCAGTCGCTGGCGCTGCGTCATCCACATAGCGATGAATGGCTGCAGTGGCAGCTGGCGGCACCGTTCTGAACGGCCGCCAAACCGAAACCCGAGGAAATGAGGCGCATGAGCCAGACCAGACAGTTGTCCCGAGACGAGATCAAGACCCTGCCGCTGTTCCCGGCGCTGGGACCGGCGCAGATCACCGTGGTCGATCGCGCCGCCTTGCCGGGGGCGCTCGCGGCGCTGCGTGCGGCGCGGGTGGCCGGCTTCGATACCGAGTCGCGGCCAACCTTTCGCAAGGGCGAAGAGGCCACCGGCCCGCACCTGATCCAGCTGGCCACCAGCGACCACGCCTATCTGTTCCCGGTGTCCGATGCCGAGGTGCTGGCGGCGCTGGGCGCGCTGCTGGCCAGCGGCGAGCTGCTGGTGGTCGGCTTCGACCTGCGCTCCGACAAGCGCCACCTGCGCGACCGCTTCGGCATCGAGTGCAAGGCGCTGCTGGATGTCGGCAGCCTGTTCCAGAGCGATTCGCCGACCATTACCGTCGGCGCGGTGCAGGCGGTGGCGCGGGTGTTCGGCCAGTACTTCCGCAAGTCGAAAAAACAGTCCACCTCCAACTGGGGCGCCAAAGTGCTGAGCGAAGCGCAGCAGGTGTACGCCGCCAACGACGCCTGGGTGGCGCTGCGCATCTACCAGGCGCTGCGCCCGGCGCCGTGATGCGGCCAACGTTGGCCGCATACTTCCACTACGCGGCAGCTGCCGTGACCGATCGATTGACTAGGGGTAAGCATGCTGTTTGAGCGGCCTTGTGCCATTGTCGACCTGGAGACCACCGGCGGCCACATCAGCCGCGACCGGGTGACCGAGGTCGGCGTCATCCTGATTGACGGCGAGCGCGTCGAGCGCTTCGACATGCTGGTCAATCCCGGGCAGCCGATCCCGCCCTTCATCGAGCAGATCACCGGCATCAGCGACGCGATGGTCGCCGACGCGCCGCCGTTCGCCGACATCGCCGCCCGGCTGCTGGACAAGCTGCGCGGCCGGCTGCTGATCGCGCACAACGTGCGCTTCGACTACGGCTTCCTGAAGAACGAATTCAAGCGCGTCAAGCTGCCATTCCGCAGCGAGGTGCTGTGTACCGTCAAGCTGTCGCGGCTGCTGTATCCGCAGCACTTCAAGCACAGCCTGGACAGCATCATCGCGCGCCACGGCATCGTGCAGGCCGAGCGCCACCGCGCGCTGGCCGACGCCGACGCGCTGTACCAGTTCCTGCAGCAGGCGATCGCCGAGCACGGTCAGCAGCAGGTCGAGGCGCAGGCGGCGCTGCTGATGGCGGCGCCGGCCGCGCCGCCGGGCATCGATCCGGAGGTGGTGGAGCAGCTGCCGGACGTGCCGGGGGTGTACTCCTTCTACGGCGACGACGGCCAGGCGCTGTATGTCGGCCGCAGCGACAACCTGCGCCGCCGTGTGCTGGCGCACTTCGGCGCCGAGCCGCGCCCGCACAAGGACGTGCGCATCGGTGAGCCGATCAAGCGCATCGAATGGCAGGAGACGGTCGGCGACTTCGGCGCGCAGCTGCAGGAGCTGCAGCTGATCCGCGCCTTGCAGCCGTTGCACAATCTGCGCGGCCGCCTGTCGCAGGAGCTGTGCTCGCTGCAGCTGACGCCGCTGGACAGCGGCTTCCTGACGCCGCGCATCGTGCTGGCCAGCGAGGTCGACTTCTCGCGACTGGATACGCTGTACGGCCTGTTCCGCAGCCAGAAAGAGGCGAAGAAGGCGCTGGCCGACCTGTGCGCCGGCAACGGCCTGTGCCAGACCTGCCTCGCGCTGGAAAAGCGCGGCGCGCGCAAGGGCGCCTGCTCCGCCTTCGCGCTGGGCCGTTGCAAGGGCGCCTGCATCGGGCGCGAGGACGCGGACAGCCACAATCAGCGTCTGCAGCAGGCGCTGTCACGGCTGAAGCTGCAAAGCTGGCCCTATCCCGGCGCGGTGGCGGTGCGCGAGACCGATCCGGTGTCCGGCCAGTGGCAGGAGCACCTGTTCGAGCGCTGGTGCTACCTCGGCTCGCGCCGCGAGGAGGCGGCCGCGCCGCAGGGCACGCCGACCTTCGATGCCGATACCTACAAGCTGCTGGCGGCCTTCCTGCGCAAGCCGCAGCCCGATGCCGAATTGCGCGTGCTGTGACGCGCGCGCCAGCCACGAGCAAAAGCCATGTTTGATCTGCTGCACACCGATCCGCGTTTTTACGTCATCGCCAAGCATCCCGGCGTCAGCTTCCACGCCGACGGCGGGGAGGCCGGGCTGATGAGCGCGCTGCGCGCCGGGCTGGGCGATGATGCGCTGTGGCCGGTGCACCGCCTCGACCGCGTCACCTCCGGCCTGCTGCTGATCGCGCGCAGCCAGCAGGTTGCGGCCAACCTTGGCGCCGCCTTTGCCGGGCGCGAGGTGGAGAAATACTACCTGGCGCTGTCCGACGCCAAACCGGCGAAGAAGCAGGGTCTGATCCGCGGCGACATGGAAAAGGGGCGCGGCGGCGCGTGGAAGCTGTGCCAGAGCCAGCTCAATCCGGCGGTGACGCAGTTCTTCAGCCACTCACTGGCGCCGGGGCGGCGCCTGTTCCTGCTGCGGCCGCGCACCGGCAAGACCCACCAGCTGCGGGTGGCGATGAAGTCGCTGGGCGCGCCCATCCTCGGCGATGCACTGTACGGCGGCAGCGCCGCCGACCGCACTTATCTGCACGCCTATGCGCTGGCACTGACGCTGGACGGCGAGGCGCTGCATTTCGTCTGCCCGCCGGCGCAGGGTAGCGAGTTCGCGCTGCCGGCGCTGGCCGACTACCTGCAGCAACAGCCGCCGTGGACGCTGCCCTGGCCACAGCGCTAGGCGTTGCTCCCGAGGGTCTGCGGGCGCATCACGTCCGCTTGCTCCGCCAACAAGCGATAGGCTGCAGAGCATGGCGGCGACAGCTATGCTTTTAGGGCAAGGCGCCTTTGAACAGGTTCTTACGCCCGTTTTCATTGCGATGTCATGGCTGGTGCGCGGCGATTTAATCGGCAAACGGCAGTGCGGTGCTGTTAAGCTGGCGGCACAGGGATGGCCCGTATTGCTCCCTGCCTGTACCGCGAGGGCAGCCGGGGCACGGCGCCATGCCCGCCGTGCTGGTGGTAGCCGTGTTGATTGAATAAGAACATTCCGGCCGAAATTCTCGCTGGAGAAGCAACGCCATGGATAATCCGGACATCAAACTCAAAAGGGGTAACGGCCGCGGCTGCCGTTATGCGCTGTGGTTCGTACTCATCCTGTTGCTGCTGCTGATCGGCGGCTTGGTGTATCTGCTGCTGGACGAGCTGCAGCACTCGCGGCAGCAGGCGCGTTTCTTCAGCGATGCGGCGCGCGAGGCCGGCTATCGGGTCAAGCCGGGGCCGAGCAAGGCGATCCGCTTTCCGACGAGTGGCGGCCCCTATGACCTGCGCCTGGGCTATAGCGCCATGCCCGCCTACCTGCAGCGGCTGCAGGCGCGCGGCTACGCCATTGCCAGCCAAGCCGAGCACTCTGACGGCATGGTCGCGCTGGCCGATCGCGGCGTGACGGCGCCGTATCTACCGCTGGGCCTGTTCCTGCCGTATCACGAGAAAGACCAGGCCGGCCTCAGCCTGTACGACGGCTACGGCCAGAGCCTCTACCAGTCGCGTGCGCCGCAGCGCGTGTACGCCGATTTCAACGCCTTGCCGGCCTTGCTGGTCAATGGCCTGCTGTACATCGAAAACCGTACCCTGCTCGACGCCGACACGCCCAAGCGCAATCCAGCGGTGGACTGGTCGCGTTTCAGCAAGGCGCTGTTTGACAAGGCGCTACACCTGTTCGATGCCGGCTACCGCGCCGCCGGCGCCAGCACGCTGGCCACCCAGATCGAGAAGTACCGCCACTCCCCGGAAGGGCGTACCAGCTCGGAGCAGGAAAAGCTGCGCCAGATGCTGTCGGCCTCGGTACGCGCCTATCTCGATGGCGAAGACACCATCGCCGCGCGCCGCCAGCTGGTGGTCAGATACCTGAACACGGTGCCGCTGGCGGCGCGTGCCGGTTTCGGCGAGGTGTCCGGCATCGGCGACGGCATGTGGGCGTGGTACGGGCGCGACTTTGCGCAGGTCAACCGGGCGCTGACCGATGCCAGCGTGCCGGTGGCGGAACGCGCGGTGGTGTTCAAGGAGGCGTTGAGCCTGATGATCTCGCAGCGCAGTCCGTCCGTGTTCCTGAATGGCGACATGAAGGTGCTGCAGTCGATGACCGACGCCTACCTGCGCATGATGGCCAGAGACCAGCTGATTAGCCCAGCGCTGCGCGACGCGGCGTTGCGGGTGTCATTGCGGCAGCAGCGCGAACGGGTGCGGCTGCCGGCGGTGGCGCCGGTCGCGCAGAAGGGGGCCAATGCGGTGCGCATCAAGCTGGCCGCCCTGCTGGGTGTGCCGCGCATGTACGATCTGGACCGGCTGGACCTGAGTGCCAGCAGCACGCTGGACCTGACGCTGCAGCAGCAGGTCACCGCCGAGCTGCTCCGGCTGCGCGACCCGGAGTACGCGCGTGCGGCCAACCTTGACAACGAATACCTGCTGCAGCAGGGCTCGCCGCAAGGGGTGACCTACAGCTTCACCCTGATGGAACGCACGCCGACCGGCAACAAGGTGCGGGTGCAGGCCGACAACTTCGACCAGCCGTTCGACATCAACGAGGGCGCCAAGCTGGATCTCGGCTCCACCGCCAAACTGCGCACACTGGTCAGCTACCTGATGGTGATCCACGAGCTGCACCAGCAGTACGCGCAGACGAGCCGCGAGCAGCTGGCCGCCATCCGGCCCGCCGCCGGCGAGTCCGCGCTGCGCCGCTGGGCGATCGACTATCTGCTGCAGACGGAAGACACCGATCTGACGACGATGCTGGAAGCGGCGCTGGAGCGGACCTATTCCGCCAGCCCCGGCGAGAGCTTCTTCACCGCCGGCGGGCTGCATACCTTCAACAACTTCGACGAGAACGACGACGGTAAAATCCTCACCGTGCGCGAGGCCACCCGTCGCTCCGTCAACCTGGTCTACATCCGGCTGATGCGCGATATCGCCCGTTACTACATGCAGCCGGCGACCACGGCCAGCGGCGAGACATCCGACGAGGATGAAGAGGCGATGCGCCGCGAATACCTGCAGCGCTTTGCAGATCGCGAAGGGCGCACCTTCCTGGCCGGCTTCTACAACAAGTACCGCCACAAGAGCGCGACCGAAATCGATGCCCTGCTGGTGGCGCGGGCACGGCAGAGCCCGAAAAGACTGGCGGTCATTTTCCGCAGCATCCGGCCCACGGCCGGGCTGGATGCGTTCGCCGCCTTCCTGCAGCTGCATCTCGACCCGAAGCTGCTGCCCGACGCCAAAGTGCAGGCCAGGCTGTACGACGAGTTCGGCCCGGAGCGCTTCAACCTGAACGACCGCGGCTATCTGGCCGGCGTGCACCCGCTCGAAATGTGGCTGGTCGCCTACCTGCACGAGCATCCGCAGGCCAGCTGGTCGGAGCTGGTCAATGCCAGCACGCAGCAGCGGCAGGAGGTCTACCAGTGGCTGCTCAACAGCAAGAACCAGGCAGGGCAGGCGTCGCGCATCCGCGAAATCAAGGAGATCGACGCCTTCAAGAAGATCCACCAGGGCTGGAAGCGGCTGGGCTATCCGTTTGATGTGCTGGTGCCGTCCTACGCCACCGCGCTGGGCGCCTCCGCCGACCGCCCGGCGTCACTGGCGGAGCTGATGGGCATCCTGTCCAGTGACGGCCTGCGCCGGCCGACGGTCTACCTCGACAGGCTGCACTTTGCCGCCGGCACCCCGTACGAGACCAGCCTCACCCGGCTGCCCACCAACGGCGAGCGCGTGTTGCCGGCCGAGGTCGCACAGGTGGTGCGCAGGGCGCTGGCCGAGGTGGTGGAACTGGGCACCGCGCGCCGCATCGCCGGCGCCTTCGATCTGGCGGACGGTACCCGCATCCCGGTGGGCGGCAAGACCGGCACCGGCGACAACCGCTTCAAGGTGTTTGCCAGAGGCGGGGCGCTGCTCTCCGAGCGGGTGGTCAGCCGCTCCGGTGCCTTTGCGTTCTATATCGGTGACCGCTACTTCGGCACGCTGATCGCCTATGTGGCCGGGCCGCAGGCGGGGGATTACCGCTTCACCAGCGCCCTGCCGGTACAGGTGCTGAAGATACTGGCGCCGACCCTGCGCCAGCGTCTGGAACTGAGAACGGTGCCGGTGATGGCCGGTACACGCGCACTGGCAAGTGGTGGGGTCGCGGAGGCAGGCTGGGCCGGAAGGTGACAGGAATCAGGACGGCGCGCCCGGCAGGCTCCGGCCTGCTGTGCTACCTGTTTCTGGCACGGTATTGCACGACCACGGTCCACGCACGTCGACACCACGCGGCCGAGCATCTGCCGAGCCACCTTTCAGTTTAGGAAAATTTTCCTAGAAAGCTAAGGCGAATTCAGGGAGTAAGTGCAACGGCGGGCAGGTCTGGAGGATGGGGGTGAGATGAGGT
>NZ_BMYP01000010.1 GCF_014652335.1 Vogesella fluminis
CTGTGTTTTGGATGATCCGAATTATCTCATACGGCTCGTTAAGTCCGACAGGCTGCTAGACTGGCGGCTCCATCACTCGGGAGTCCGCTCATGTCGCAGCACCGTTTCCAGTTCAGTCTTGGCGCCGATCCGCAGGCGCGCGAAGTCGTCCAGCTGGGCCTCAAGGCCTTCAACGTCGGGCAGATCGGCGACTACGCCTATCAGGACCTCGAACTGTACGCGCGCGATGCGGCCGGCGCGGTGGTCGGCGGCCTGTTCGGCCACTCCGGCATGGGCTGGCTGTACGTCGATTACCTGTGGTTGGCCGAGGCGCAGCGTGGCGTCGGGCTGGGCGCGCAGTTGATGGCGCAAGTGGAGGACGAGGCGCGCCGCCGTGGCTGCGTCGGCGTGTTCCTGTACACCTACAGCTTCCAGGCGCCGGACTTCTACCACAAGCTGGGCTACCAGTTGCTGGGCGTGCTGGACGACTGCCCGCCGGGGCACCAGCGGCTGTACCTGAAAAAGCCGCTGCCGGCGGTCGCGGAGTCACCTGCCGCCTGAGCCGTGTGCTGCCGGCGGCGCGGCAGTGGCCAAGCGCGGCTGTCGCGCCCGGCCGCATCGCGCCGCTGGCGGCGATTCGCAGTAAGATGTCAGCCTCACCGTTATCGCCAGGCCCGCCATGATCCTGATCCACACTCCCAGTGCCAAAGAAGTTGCCGCCTACCTCGACCTGTTCCGCGCCGCGCTGCCGCAGCATCGCTTCATCAGCCTGGACGAGATGACAGCGCCGGAGGCGGTGCGCTACGTGATTACCTGGGGGCCGCCGCCGGCGCTGTTTGCCCGGCTGACTAAGCTTGAGGCGGTGTTCGCGCTCGGCGCCGGTGTCGACAAGCTGCTGGCGCGCGACGACCTGTTGCCGGCTACGCCGATCTACCGCCTGCTTGATGGCGGCATGGCGCAGCAGATGAGCGAGTACATCCGCTTCGGCGTGCTGTCCTACCAGCGGCATATGGATGTCTATCGTCGCCAGCAGGCGGCGGGGGTGTGGAAGATGCTGGCGCCGAAACTGCCGGCCGACGTGCGTGTCGGCGTGCTGGGGCTGGGCGAGATCGGCAGCGCGGTGGCGCAGGCGCTGGCCGCCGACAGTTACCAGGTCAGCGGCTGGAGCCGCTCGCCGCGCCAGGTGCCGGGCGTGGACTGCCTGTTCGGCGACGAGGGACTGGACGAACTCTTGGTCGGCAGCGAGGTGCTGGCCTGCGTGTTGCCATCCACGCCGCAGACGCAGGGCCTGCTCAACGCGCAAAGGTTGGCCGCACTGCCGCCAGGCGCGATGCTGATCAATGCCGGCCGCGGCGACCTGTTGGACGAGGACGCGCTGCTGGCGCTGCTGGATGCCGGCCACCTGCGCTGCGCGCAGCTGGACGTGTTCGCCAGCGAGCCGCTGCCGCACGGCCATCGCCTGTGGCAACACCCGGCGGTGACGGTGACGCCGCACATCGCCGCCATCACCCTGCGCGAGGAAGCCGTGCGCCAGATTGCGGCCAATCTTGAACGGCTGGTGGCGGGCGAGGAAGCGCAGGGGCGGGTCGTGCGCGAGCGCGGCTACTGATGGCGTGATGGCGCCGCCGGCCGCAGCCGGACAGCGCTGCGGCCAACCTTGCCTGCTGGCTTACCCCGCTGTTGCGTCACGGCCGCACCACATGCCATACGCCGCCGATATTGTCGCCCAGGGTATCGCCCGGGCTCTGGTCGCCGGACCAGAAATACAGCGGCCTGCCGCGATGGGTCCATTGCTGGCTGCCGTCGCTACGCTGGACAAGGCCGAAGTCGCCGCTGGCGCTGGCGCCGGCCGGGGCGAGATAGGGCGGCCACTTCATCGCGCAGTCGCCGTTGCAGGCGCTGCTGCCGGCCTGATCGCGGTCGAAGCGGTACAGCGTTCTGCCGCCGTGTGCCATCAGCATGCCGCCGTGAAATCTTGCCGGCGCCATCATCATCATGCCGCCATGCATGCCGCCGCCTTGCATCATCGTGTCGTCCTGCGGCATGGGCATGCCGCCCTGCGGGTGATGGGCGCGATGGCCGTAGCCGGCACAGCCGGCCAGCAGCGACAGTGCCACGGCGGCAAGAATCAGGGGAGGGTTCATGATCGTATCCTTTGCTCAAGTGTGGCACATGCCTCCCTTACCATAGCCCATGTCCCGGTGCGGACGGCCGCGAATGTGCCGCAGCCTCAGGGTTGGCCGCAGGCCGGCCGGCGCGCCAGGAGCCGGGTGCGGGCGTGGTCGTAGCACCAGTTGAACACATAGGTGTAGGGCAGGAAGAACAGCAGGATGCCGACATCGAGCAAAAACGCCTGCCAGTAGCTGATTGCCATCCACCACGCCGCCACCGGCACGCACAGGAACACCAGCCCGCCCTCGAAGGCGATGGCGTGCTGGCAGCGCACCAGCGGCGTGCGCTGCCAGCCGGTGCGCCGCTCCAGCCGTTCGAACAGCGCACCAAACAGCATGTTCCAGCTCATCGCGATGCCGGACATCAGCAGCGCCAGCACGCCGACGTGGCCGAGGCCGGTATCCAGCAGCCTGCTGCCCAGCGGCACCAGCAGCGCCATCGCGCACACCTCGTACAGCACGGCGTGGAAGATACGTTCACGCAGCGTCTTGTCGGTAGTCATCAATGCGGCCAACCTTGCGGGATGGCGTCCAGCAGCTGGCGGGTGTACGGGTGCTGCGGCGCGGCGTACAGGGTGTCGGCGTCGGCCAGCTCCACGCAGCGGCCGTGCTGCATCACCAGCACCTGGTCGGACAGGTGCTTCACCACCGCCAGATCGTGCGAGATGAACAGGTAGGACAGCCCCAGCTCGTCCTGTAGCGACTGCAGCAGGTTGAGCACCTGCGCCTGCACCGACACGTCCAGCGCCGACACCGACTCGTCGCAGATCAGGATTTCCGGGTGCATGGTCAGGCAGCGTGCGATGGCGATGCGCTGGCGCTGGCCGCCGGAAAACTCGTGCGGATACCTGGCCAGTGCCTTGCGCGGCAGGCCGACGTGTTCCAGCCAGTCGCCGGCCAGCTGCAGGCGCTCCGCCGCATCGCAGCCGATGCCGTGCAGCAGCATCGGCTCGGTCAGGATCTGCGCCACGGTAAAGCGCGGGTTGAGCGAGGCGTACGGGTTCTGGAACACGATCTGGATGCGGCGCTTGCAGGCACGCAGCTGGCGCGGCGTCAGCGCCAGCATGTCCTCGCCCTCGAACAGCACCCGCCCGGCGCTGGCCTGCTGCAGCCGCATCAGCGCCAGCCCCAGCGTGCTCTTGCCGCTGCCGGATTCGCCGACGATGCCCAGCGTGCGGCCGCGCATCAGCGTGAACGACACCCCGTCCACCGCGCGCTGGCTGTGGCGGCCGAACCAGCCGTGGCGGCTGTGGTAGTCGACGCTGAGCCCCTGCACCTCCAGGATCACGCGGTCGTCCGCCTGGTAGCCGCGCTGGCGTTGCGGCGGTTCGTGATAGCAGCCGTCGCCGAGGAAATCCCGGATCACCGGCAGCCGCGCCGGGCGTCGGTCCAGGTGCGGGCGGCAGCGCAGCAGCGCCTTGGTGTAGGCGTCCTGCGGCGCCTCGAAGATCTGCTGCACCGGCGCGTGTTCGTGGATGCTGCCGTGGTGCATCACGATCACTTCGTCGGCGAACTGGCCGACCAGCTCCAGATCGTGGCTGATGAACAGCACCGCCATGCCGTGCTTTTGCTGCAGCGCGGCCAGCAGCTGCAGGATCTGCTGCTGGATGGTGACGTCCAGCGCGGTGGTCGGCTCGTCGGCGATCAGCAGCTTGGGTTCGCAGGCGATGGCCATCGCGATCATCACCCGCTGCTGCTGGCCGCCGGACAGCTGGTGCGGGTAGCTGCGCATCTTGCGCTCCGGCGCCGGCAGGCCGACTTCCTGCAGCAGCGCCAGCGCGCGCTGCTGCGCCGCCTTGCGGCCAACCCTGGTGTGCAGCATCAGCGTCTCGATGATCTGCTCGCCGACGCTGAACACCGGGTTGAGCGAGCTCATCGGCTCCTGGAACACCATGGCGATGTCGCCGCCGCGCAGGCCGCGCAGCTCGCGGCGGCTGGCGGCGAGCAGGTTGCGGCCGTCGAACAGGATCTCGCTGCCGGGGTCGATGTGGCAGCCGTGCTCCGGCAGCAGGCGGGTGATCGCCATCGCGGTCACCGACTTGCCGGAGCCGGATTCGCCGACCAGCGCCACGGTCTTGCCGGCCGGGATGTCGAAGCTGATGCCTTTCACCGCTTCGGCACCGTGGCCGTGTTCGTCGCGGAAGCTGACGCGCAGCTTGCGCACGCTGAGCAGGGGCGGGGCGGGGTTCACGATGTCACCTTGGGGGCCTGGTTCACGGAGCTGTTTCACCTTGGGGGCTATTTCACTTTCGGCGCTATTTCACTTTGGGGGACTATTTCACTTTTGGATCGAGCGCGTCGCGCAGGCTGTCGCTGAGCAGCGAGAACGCGGTGACGAGCAGCGACATGCACAGGGTGACGGCCAGCATCTGCCACCAGTAGCCCTGCAGCAGCTCGGCCGGCGCCTCGGCCAGCATCGCGCCCCAGCTGACCTGGGTGACGCCGACGCCGAAGCCGAGGAAGGACAGGATGGCCTCGTACTTGATCAACGCCACCGTGAGCATGGAAAACTGCACCAGCAGCAGGTGGCTGACGTTGGGCAGGATGTGGTGGAACATGCGGCGGGCGTGGCCGGCGCCGATGGCGTCGGCGGCGCGCACGTACTCGCGGCCCTTGTGCTTGATGAATTCGGCGCGCATCAGGCGGAAGGTGCCGGTCCAGCTGGTGAACGCCATCACCAGCACCACGGTGCCGATGCCGCGGCCGCTGACCGCGGCAAACGCCAGCAGCAGCAGCATGTCCGGCACCGAGGTGAACACGCTGTAGCCCCACATCAGCAGATCGTCGAGCAGGCCGCCGAAGTAGCCGGACAGCGCGCCGAGCACGGTGCCGATACCCAAGGCCAGCAGCGCGCCGGCGATGCCGACCTGCAGCGAGGTGGCGCTGCCCTGCAGCAGTTTCTGCAGCACGTCGCGGCCGCGCTGGTCAGCCCCCAGCGGCAGGCTGTCGGCGCGGGTCTGCTCGGCGCCGCGGTATTGCGCCGCCTGTTGCTGCGCAGCGGCCATGTCGGCCGCCAGCGGGTCCTCGTCGGCGGACAGGCCGGTGGCGCCGCTGCCGTCCAGCGCGGCGGCGCTGGTGGCGCGGCGGTCGGCGGCGTCGATGTCGGCGGCGTTGAGTTCGAGGTGGTGCGGTGCGCTGCCGGCGAACAGCGTCGGCGGCGCGTAGGGATGGGCGACCTCGTCCTGCCAGTGGCTGGCAACGAGGCCGCTCCAGGCGGCCAGCGCCAGCAGCAGGTAGGCGCCGACGATGCACAGCGCGGCAAAGCCGATGCGGTCGCGGCGCAGGCGGCGCCAGCCGATGCGCGTCAGGCTGTTGTGATGGTGCGGGGCCGCAGGCGGCGGGGCGGAAGTATGGGGCATGGTGTCAGTGTAGTTGCACGCGCGGGTCGATCAGCTTGTAGACGATGTCGGTCAGCAGGTTGAACAGCATGGTGGCCAGCGCGATGTAGATGGTGATCGCCTTGATCACCGGGAAATCGCTGCGCTCTACTGCCATCACCACCTCCTTGCCCATGCCGGGAATGCCGAAGAAGGTCTCCAGCAGCATGGCGCCCATCATCAGGTAGGGCAGCGACATCATCAGCGAGGTGACCACCGGGATCATCGCGTTGCGCAGCACGTGCTTGAGCATGATCACCGGCTCGGACAGGCCCTTGGCGCGCGCGGTGCGCACGTAGTCGTGACCCAGTTCTTCGACAAAGCAGCTGCGGTAGAAGCGGATATCCGGCGCCAGGCCGACGATCACCCCCAGCAGCAGCGGCAGCGGCAGGTAGTGCAGCAGGTTGTCGAGCGTGCTGTCGCTCCAGCCCATGATGGGGAACCAGCCGCACTTGAACGCCAGCCAGTACTGGCCGGCGATGATGTACACCAGCGCGCTGACCGACATCGCGCAGGTGGCGATCAGCGTCACCAGCCGGTCGGTGAGGCTGCCGTGCAGGTAGGCGACCAGCGCGGCGATGCCGATGGCCAGCACGGTGCCCAGCAGCAGGATGCTGCCGGTGAGCAGCAGCGACGGCCCGATGCGGCTGTGCAGCAGCGCCGACACCGGCTGCTGCGTCGACCACGAGGTGCCGAAGTCCAGCGTCAGCACCTGCTTCACGAAGATCAGGAACTGCTGCGGCAGCGGCAGGTCCAGCCCCAGCTGCTGGCGGATGCCGGCCAGCGCCTCCGCGCTGAGGTTCTTGCCGGCGAGGATGTAGGACGGATCGCCGCCCACCCAGTTGAACAGCACGAACAGCAGCAGCATCACGCCGAACAGCGTCGGCACCATCTGCCACACGCGGCGGACGATATAAGCCAGCATGATTTATCCTCGGGCCGCGCGGCCGTTCATTTCTGCAGGTCCAAGTAGCGCCAGCTGGTGCCCAGCAGCGGGTGCAGCTTCAGCCCTTTCACGTGGCGGTGTGCCAGCGTGCTGCGCATGCGGATGTCGCCGAAGATCCACGGCTGCTGCGCCACCGCGATCTTGTTCATCGCGTCGTACAGCTGGTTGCGCGCCGGACCGTGCGGCAGTTTCAGCGACGCCTCGAACAGGCGGTCGTAGTCGGCGTTCTTGAAGTCGGCGGCGTTGGAGTCGCCGGCATTCCTGCCGTACAGCAGCTGCATGAAGTTCTCGCCGTCCGGGTAGTCGGCGCCCCAGGCCATGCCCCACATCTGCAGCTTGCCCTGGTGGTTGGCCTTGGACAGCTCGTTCCACTTGCCCTGCCTGAAGCTGAGGCGGATCTTCAGCGTGTCGAAGGTCTTCTGCCAGTACTCGTTCCACTGCTTGTCGGTGCTGCTGGTGCCGCAGGCCAGCTCGATGGACAGCGGCTTGCCGTCCGGCCGGGTGCGGTAGCCGTCGCTACCGATGCGGTAGCCGAAGCGGTCGAGCAGCGCGTTGGCCGCCGCCGGATCGTACTTCGGCGCGCCGCGGAAGGCCGGGTTGTGGCCGGCGACCCCGGCCGGCACGATGTAGTTCATCGGCACCGCCTGGCCGCGGCGGATGCCGGCGATGGCCTCGCTGACCGGGAAGGACATCGCGATGGCGCGGCGCAGCGCGATCCTGTCCTTGCTGTCGCCGCCGACCACCGGGTCCTGCATGTTGAAGAAGTGGAAGGTGATCTCCGGCAGCAGCTGGCGCTGCAGCTGGATGCCCTGCCGCGCGTACTGATCGGTCAGCCGCACCTTGAGCGGGTTTTTCGGGTCGATCACCAGCGCGCTTTGCAGCGCGACCTGCGGGATGCCGCTGATGTCCAGCTGGCGGTTGAGGAAGGACAGCCACAGCGGCTGCTCCTCCTCAATGACGGAGATCTCGATGCGGCCAACCTGCGGCAGCGTCTTGCCCTGCAGCGCCTGCACCACCGCCTTGTCCACCGGGTCGTTACCCGGCGTCGCGTTGAACACCAGCTTGCGAAAGCCCGGATTGGCCTCCAGCACGATACGGCTGCCCGGCTTCCACTCCTTCAGCAAATAGGGGCCGGTGCCGACCGGGTGGGCGTTGGTGTTGTCGCGGTTGGCCTCGATCACCTCGCGCGCCACCGCGCCGAAGGCCGGCATCGCGAGGATGGGCAGGAAGTTGAAATTGGTCTCGGTCAGCGTCAGCTGCAGCGTGTACTTGTCCAGCACCCTGATGCCTTCCAGCGGCGCGTCGTAGTTCAGCGCGCCCTTGCCGGCGGCCTTCACCAGCTCGTTGCCGCCGACAAAGCGGCCGTCGACCAGGAAGCTCCACGGCGAGTGGATGGCAGGGTCGAGGTGGCGCTTGATGCTGTAGGCGTAGTCGGCGGCGGTCAGCTCGCGCCTCTTGCCCTTGAACGCCGGATCGGCGGCAAAATGGATGCCGGGCTTGAGGCGGAAGGTGTACACCTTGCCGTCGGCGGAGATGGCGGGCAGCGCATTGACGGTATTGGGAATCAGCTTCGCCGGCCGCGCCAGGTAGTCGTAGGTGACCAGCGGGTCGAAGATGTTCTCGGTGACGGTGCTGGAGTACAGGTCGGAGACCTTGGCCGGGTCGAAGCCGGTTTCCGGCGCGTTCAACGCCACGCGCAGCACCTTGTTCATGTCGGCGGCCTGCGCCGGCAGCAGTAGCAGCGCGGCCAGGACGGCCAGCAGGGCGTGTGGTTTCATGTCGGCTCCTCGGGTTTCTTTCTATTCTGGCAACAAATGCCGGCTTTTGCGCGAGTGGTGCGGCCGGGCGCTGCAGTTGCGGCCAAGGGTAAAGCAAACGGTGCGCCGGTGCCGGGGGTCAGCGCGCCGCCGCCGGCGCCAGCCGCGCCAGCATGTCCTGCAGCAGCTCGATCAGCACCCGCACCTTCATCGGCAGGTAGCGCCGTGCCGGGTACACCACGTACACCTCGGCGCTGCGGGTGCGGTAGTCGCTCAGCAGCGGCTGCAGCCGGCCTTGCTGCAGCGCGTCTTCCACCAGGAAGCGCGGCTGCAGCAGGATGCCCATGCCGGCCACCGCGGCGCTGACCAGCACGTCGCCGTTATTGCTCTGCAGCGGGCCGTCCACCGCCACCGGGATTTCCTCGTCGCCGTGCCAGAAGCGCCATACCTGCGGCTGGTTGCCCTGCTGGTAGCGCAGGCAGCTGTGGCGGGCGAGGTCGGCCGGCGTCTGCGGCGCAGGGTTGGCCGCAAGGTAGGACGGCGCCGCGCACGGCAGCATGTCGATGTGCCCCAGCGGCCGAGCGATCAGGCCGCCGCCCAGCGGCTGGGTGCTGATGCGCAGCGCGAGGTCAAAGCCGTCCTCCACCAGGTCGACCTGGCGGTCGGACAGCTCCAGCTCCACCTGCAGCAGCGGGTGGCGGCAGCGCAGCTCGGCCAGCCACTCGCCCAGATAACGCATGCCGAAGGACAGCGGCGCCGCCATGCGCAGCGTGCCGCGCGCCTCCACGCTCTGCTGCATCGCGGCGGCGTCGGCCTCTTCCAGCTGCGCCAGCACCAGCGCGGTGCGCCGCGCGTAGTCCTGCCCGGCCTCGGTGAACGCCAGCCGCCGTGTGGTGCGCTGGATCAGGCGGGTGCCCAGCTCCTGTTCCAGCGCGCCGAGGTACTTGCTGACCATGGCGGTGGACATCTCCAGCCGCGCCGCCGCCGCGACGAAGCTGCCGCTGTCGTGAATGCTGTGGAACACCCGTAATGCCACCAGCTTGTCCATGATTGTTTCTTTATAGTTAGCAATTCATTGCATGAATAGCCGTTTATTCGCTCTCTGGCAAGGTGTTCAATATGGCTATCACTATATTGCGTGGTGTCAGCCGCGCCCTTGTTACAGGTAACGCATCATGTTCTTCGCTCCCTTGTTCCTGTCCCACGGCGGACCGGATGTCCTGATCAACGGCTCGCCGGCACCGGCGGCCTGGCGCGCCCATGCCGGCAGCCTGCCACGGCCGCGCGCCATCCTGATGATGTCGGCGCACTACCTCGCGCTGCAGCCGCTGCTGGGCAGCAGCCCGCGCTGGGGCACGGTGCACGACTTCGGCGGTTTCCCGCGCGAGCTGTACAAACTGCAGTATCCGGCGGCGGGCGACGACAGCGTGCTGGCCGAGGCGATGGCGCTGCTGGCGGCAGCGGGCATCAGCGCCCGTCACGACGGCGCCGAGGGCCTGGATCACGGCGCGTGGGTGCCGCTGTTGGCGATGTATCCGCAGGCCGACATCCCGGTGATCACCATCAGCACCCTGCCGCGGCAGGACGCGCGCGCGCACTACCAGCTGGGGCTGGCGCTGGCGCAGCTGGCCGAGCAGGGGGTGCTGATCATCGGCTCCGGCAGCATGACGCACAATCTGTACGAGCTGTCGCGCGCCGGCGGCCCGGAGCAGCCGTGGGCGAAGGCGTTTGCCGACTGGATGGCGCAGCGCCTGCAGGAAAACGATATCGAGGCCTTGCTGGACTGGGAGGCGCGGGTGCCGTTTGCCAAGCAGAACCACCCCAGCGACGAACACCTGCTGCCGCTGTTCTTTGCGCTGGGCGCGGCCCACGGCAAGGTTGGCCGCAGCCTGCACCGTGGCATCGAGCTGGGCGCGCTGGCGATGGACGCCTGGGCGTTCGACGGCGCGGCGGCCTGAGTCAGATCGCCTGCTGCAGCCACTGCACCAGTGGCTGCACGCGGCGCAGGTGGCGGTCGTGCGGCGGTAGCACCAGGTAGTAGCCCTTGCCGCTGCGCACGCTGCGCGGGCAGGGCGTGACCAGGCTGCCGTCGCGCAGCGCGTCCTGCACGATCAGCGGATCGACCAGCGCGATACCCAAGCCGTGCCGCGCCGCCTCGATGCCCATCACGTCGGCGTCGAACAGCAATTCCTTCTGTCCCTTCGGCCACGGTGCCGCCAGCCACAGCTGCCAGTCGTGACGGTCGCGGCTGGTGTGGATCAGCGGATACTGCGCCAGCGCGTCCTCGGACAGCGTCAACGCGCCGCCCAGCAGCGACGGTGCCGCCACCGGCGTCAGGACTTCCTGGTGCAGCAGTTGCACGCTGACCCCCGGCCAGTTGCCGTCGCCGTACTGGATCGCCATGTCGAACAGCCCCCAGTCGAAGGCGGGCTTCTCTTCCCACACCGTGCTGACGCTGATGTCGAGATCGGGAAACTGTTCCTTGAAGTTTTGTAGCTGCGGCACCAGCCAGCGCACCGCAATCGACGGTGGCGACTTGATGCGGATGCTGTGCTGGCGCTGGTTGAGTTGTTCGCAGGTTTCGCTGATCTTCTGGATCGCCTCGTGCAGGCCGTGCTGCAGCGTGGCGCCCTCGGGCGTCAGGGTGATGCCGCGCTGGCTGCGCACCAGCAACGGAAAGCCGAAGTGTTCTTCCAGGTTGCGCACCTGGTGGCTGACCGCGCTCTGGGTCAGGTACAGCGTATCGGCGGCTTTGGTGAAGCTTTGCAGGCGGGCAACCGCCTCAAAGATACGCAAGGCATTGAGCGGGGGCAGTTTGGTCATCGGGCAGCGGACGCGGGTGGCTATCGGCCACAATCTGCCGTATCGGTAGCCGGCTCGTCAATGCGCACTGCAATTCTTCGCTGATGGTGCCGCAGCGCCAGGCGATCTCGTCGCAGCTCAGCGCCGGGTCGCCCCACAGCGTCACCTCGTCGCCGATGCCCACCTGCGGCTGTGCGGACAGGTCGATCGCCAGCACGTTCATCGCCACGCGGCCGACCAGCGGCACGCGCTGGCCGTTCACCAGCACCGGGGTCCCGCTGGGCGCCGCGCGCGGGTAGCCGTCGCCGTAGCCGGCGCCGACGATGCCGATGCGCATCGGCTTCTCGGCGGTAAACGCGGCGCCGTAGCCGATGCTGTCGCCGGCGGCCAGCTCGCCGATGTGCACGATGCGCGCGGCAAAGCGCATCGCCGGCAGGATGCCCGCCGGCCACAGGCTGGTGTCGGGGTAGAACGGGTTGTTGTTGTACAGGAGGCCGCCCAGGCGCACCGCGGCGCCGTGGGTCAGCGGTGCGCGCAGGGTGGCGGCACTGTTGGCCGCGGTAAACGGCAGCCCGGTGGTGGTGACCACCTGCATGAAGTGCTGCCACGGCGCATCCAGCCGCGTCGCCAGATCGTCGGCGCAGGCGAAGTGCGTCATCAGCCCGGCCACCTCGCAGACGCCGTCCTGCTGCAATTGCCGCACCACCTCGATCGCGCGCTCCGGCACGAAGCCGAAGCGGTTCATGCCGGTATTGACCTTCACCCACACCCGCAAGGCTTGGCCGCAGGCGCGCAGCCACTGCAGCTGGTGCTCGGAGCGCAGCACCACGTCCAGCTGCCAGGCGTGCGCCTCGTCCAGCTCGCGTGCCTCGATGGCACCTTCCAGCAGCAGGATGGGCGCGCGGATGCCGGCGTGGCGCAGCGCGATGGCGTCGTCGAGGTTGATCAGCGCAAAGCCGTCGGCATCGGGCAGCGCCTGCGCCACGCGCAACAGGCCGTGGCCGTAGCCGTTGGATTTCACCACCGCCCACACCCGGGTGCCGGGCAGCTGCTGCCTGGCGATGGCGTAGTTGTGGCACAGGGCGGGGAGGTTGATTTCGGCGTAGGCGGTGCGGGTCATGGCGGGTCTTTCGTGCCGGGGCGGGGTGCCCCGGCGGTCGGTCAGCAAGGGGTGATGCTTACTTGAACGGGTAGATGTCGTAGCTGAAATACTTGTTCTGCACCTGCTTGTAGGTGCCGTTGTCGATGATCTTCTTCAGCGCGGCGTTGACCTTGGCCAGCAGCTCCTTGTTGCCCTTCTGCACCGCGATGCCGGAGCCCATGTAGTACTTCGGATCGTTGTACACCGGGCCGACGAAGGAGTAGCCCTTGCCCATCGGCTTCTTCAGGAAGTCCTCGTCGCCGACGTTGGCGTCGAGGTAGACCGCGTCCAGGCGCTGGTTGCCAAGGTCAAGGAAGCTGTCGGTGACCTTGCCGTACAGTTTGAGCTTCACGCCCTTCGGCACCCACTTGGCGGTGGCTTCCTCGCGCTGTACCGAGGTGCGCAGCACGCCGATGGTCTTGCCCTTGAACCACTTGTCGTCGATCTTGGTGCCGGCCTTGGCGATCAGGCGGCCGGGGATGTTGAAGTACATGTCGCTGAAGTCGACCGCCTTGGCGCGCTCCGGGGTGATGTTCATCGAGGCGATGGCGAGATCGTATTTCTTGGCCTGCACCGCCGGGATGATGCCGTCGAAGTCCATGGTGCTGACTTCGCACTGCAGCTTGGCCTCGGTGCAGATGGCGCGGGCGATGTCCGGATCGAAGCCGACGATGCTGCCGTCCGGGTTGACCTTGGAGAACGGCGGGTAGCTGACGTCGGTGACGATGCGCACGGTCTGGGCATTGGCCAGCAGCGGCAGGGAACACAACAGGGACAGCGCGAGGACTTTGTTGCAGTTCATGGTGATCTCCGATTGTTTCTTGGTTTGGTGTTGGCGGCGGTGGCGGTGCCGTTGAAGTCAGGCTAATGATCCGGCGGCTGCGGAACAAATGATTTATGGCGATCGGCGCATGAGAGAAATTCATGCTGCACTGCGTTTGAGCCGCGTTGCGGCCAACGTTGGCCGCAGACGGCAAAACACCGGCGCGTGGCCGGTGTCATGGCAGATCGTGGGGGCGGGAGTGCAGCGCCCGGGCGGGCGCATGGAGGCCGGGTTGCGGCCAACCCTGATGGTGGCGTGCGCTCAGTAAAAGCGCGCCTGTCCCTGCGGCCGGGTCTTGAAGCGCTTGTGCAGCCAGAAGTACTGCTCCGGCGCCTCCAGGATGCGCTGCTCCAGGAAGGCGTTCATGCGGCGGGTATCGGCTTCCAGATTGTCGCTGGGGAAGTTGTCCAGCGGCGGATGGATGTCGAGCACGAAGCGCGCGCCTTCGCGGCGGGCGATGGCCGGCACCACCCGCGCCTTGGCGATGCCGGCAATGCGCGACAGGCCGGTGATGGTGGCGGCGTCGGTGGCGAAGAACTTCACGAAGATGGCGTCGCGCGGGCCGAAGTCCTGATCGGGCAGGTACAGGAACGGGGTGTGCTCCTTGCGCATCGCCTTGATGATGCTGCGCAGGCTCTCCTGCCGCGACACGATGTAGGCATTGTCGAAGCGGTTGCGGCCCTTGTAGAACTGCGCGTCCAGCGTCTTGTTCTTCTGGTGCGAATAGACGCTGACCAGCGGCATCTCCAGGTTCAGGCGCAGCGCGCAGATCTCGAAGGCGACGAAGTGCGGGTAGAACAGCACCACGTCTTCGCCCGCCTCGCGCAGGCGGGTGATGTGTTCCAGCCCGCGCACCTCTACCAGCCGGCGCAGGCGCTGCGGGGACGACCACCACACGATGCCGTACTCCAGCATCAGCTTCATCATCTCGACAAAGTGGCGGCGGATCAGCAGGCGGCGCTGTGCCAGTCCCATGTCGGGAAAGCACAGGCGCAGGTTGATCAGGCCGACGCGGCGGCGCTCGCGGGCGAGCAGGTAGGCCGGCTGCCCCAGGCACCAGGCCAGGGCATGGATGACGGGCAGCGGCAACAGGCGGATCAGCCACAGCAGGGCCAGGGCGAATTTCATGCGGTATTCCAGAATTAAGCTTGATCGGGGGACGGGGCGCCGGACGGCGTCTTGTAGCGGTTGTAGCTCCACAGGTACTGCGCGGGCCAGCGCCGGATCAGGCGTTCGACATTGGCGTTGACCACGGCGGCATCGGCCTCGCGCTCACCGCTGAACTCGCCCTGCTGGCGGCTGATATGGATGTGGAAGCCGGCCCCACCAGGCAGGCGCTCGCCGGTAAACCACAGCACGGCGACATTGTTCATCTGCGCCAGTCGCGCCAGCAGCGTCATGGTGAACGCCGGCTTGCCGAAGAATGGCGCCCACGCGCCTTCGCCGCTACCGGGCACCTGGTCCGGCAGGATGATGGTGGCCTCGCCGGATTTCAGCGCCTTCATCAGCTGGCGCACGCCGGCGCCGGTGGCCGGTGCGGTGCGGCCTTTGCCGCGGGCACGGCCCTCGTTCATGATCGGCTCCAGCCACGCCAGCTTCGGCGGGCGGTACATCGCGGTCAGCGGGAACGGCAGCCGGGCCGAGATGTAGCGTCCGGCAATGTCGTAGCTGCCGAGGTGCGGGGTGACGAAGATCAGGCCCTTGCCCTCGGCCAGCGCCGCTTCCACATGCTCCCAGCCGTCACAGCCGCGTACCAGCGAGGTGATGTAATCCGGCTCGCGGCACCAGGCGATGGCCAGTTCCAGCGCGCCCTTGCCGGTTTCTGCTGCACAGAGTTTGACGAGCGATTCGTAAAGCTGATAACTTCCAGCGATTTGACTGGTTTTGAGGTTTTCGCGTATGCGTTCGCGAAAACGCGGCGATAGGCAATAGAGGATTTTCCCCAGCAGGGCGCCCAGCCGGTGCAGTGCCGGTAGCGGCAATGCGGCCAGGGCCTGCAGGATGAGTCGTGCGATTCGGGTCATCATGGTCTGCTGGAAAGTAAACGTGCCATTTTATCATTAACTCAAAGGCCATTATTCGGGAACGGACACAATGAGCGAATATCTTTTTACATCTGAATCGGTATCTGAAGGCCATCCGGACAAGGTCGCGGACCAGATTTCCGACGCCATTCTGGACGCCATCCTGCGTGAAGACAAATACGCCCGCGTGGCGGCCGAGACCCTGGTCAATACCGGTCTGGTCGTGCTGGCCGGCGAGATCACTACCACCGCCAACATCGACTATATCAAGATCGCGCGCGAAACCATCAAGCGCATCGGTTACGACAATACCGAACTGGGTTTTGACCACCGCGGTTGCGCCGTGATGGTGTGCTACGACAAGCAGTCGCCGGACATCGCCCAGGGCGTCAACGAAGGCGAGGGCCTCGATCTGGATCAGGGCGCCGGCGACCAGGGCCTGATGTTCGGCTACGCCTGCGACGAAACCCCGACCCTGATGCCGTTCCCGATCTACTACGCGCACCGTCTGGTGCAGCGTCAGGCGGAACTGCGCAAGGACGGCCGCCTGCCGTGGCTGCGCCCGGATGCCAAGAGCCAGATCACCTGCGTCTATGACAGCGAAACCGGCCTGCCCAAGCGCATCGACACCGTGGTGCTGTCCACCCAGCACGCGCCGGAAATCGACCACAAGACGCTGACCGACGCGGTGATCGAGGACATCATCAAGCCGGTGCTGCCGGCGGAAATGATTACCGCCGAAACCAAGTTCCTGATCAACCCGACCGGCCGTTTCGTCATCGGCGGCCCGATGGGCGATTGTGGTCTGACCGGCCGCAAGATCATCGTCGACACCTACGGCGGTGCCGCTCCGCACGGCGGTGGCGCCTTCTCCGGTAAGGATCCGACCAAGGTCGACCGTTCCGCCGCCTACGCCGGTCGCTACGTCGCCAAGAACGTGGTCGCCGCCGGTCTGGCGCGCCAGTGCCAGATCCAGGTTTCCTACGCCATCGGCGTGGCCGAGCCGACCTCGATCTCGGTGGACACCTTCGGCACCAACGCCATCCCGAACGAGCGCATCGTCGAGTTGGTGAAGCAGCACTTCGACCTGCGTCCGAAAGGCATCGTGCAGATGCTGGACCTGTTGCGTCCGATCTACACCAAGACCGCCGCCTACGGCCACTTCGGCCGCGAAGAGCCGGAGTTCACCTGGGAACGTACAGACAAGGCCGCCGCGCTGCGCGCCGCTGCCGGCCTGTAAGCTACTCACCTTGTTGTGCACCAAGGCCTCGCAAGAGGCCTTTTTCTTTGCCGCCCGGCACTGGCTGCGGCGGCCTTGTCGCCCGTGCGGTATCGTTGCGGCCAACCTTGCGCCGCAAGTTCTGCCATAATGGCGGGATTCCGGGGAGCGCTGCGAGGCCACGCCCCAGGCCCGGAAACGCAAAACGGCGCTCACCTGCTTTTCATTGAACGGCTCCGATCGGGCCGCTTCAGGATAACCCGTGCCGGGCACGGGATGCGCGGGTGAGCCATCCCTCCCGGCCTTCGTGACAAAGGAATACACGATGGCTGCATTCAACGACTATCTCGTTGCCGATATCAATCTGGCAGATTGGGGCCGCAAGGAACTCAATATTGCCGAGACCGAAATGCCGGGCCTGATGGCCACGCGCAAGGAATACCAGCACAGCCAGCCGCTGCGCGGCGCGCGCATCGCCGGTTCGCTGCACATGACGGTGCAGACCGCGGTGCTGATCGAGACCCTGACCGCGCTGGGCGCCGAAGTGCGCTGGGCATCGTGCAACATCTTCTCCACCCAGGACCACGCCGCCGCTGCCATCGCTGCGGCCAACATTCCGGTATTCGCCTTCAAGGGCGAGAGCCTGGACGAGTACTGGGAATTCAGCCACAAGATCTTCGAATGGCCGGAAGGTCAGCCGGCGAACATGATCCTCGACGACGGCGGCGACGCCACCCTGCTGCTGATGCTGGGCAGCAAGGCGGAGAAGGACCTCGGCGTGATCGGCCACCCGACCAACGACGAAGAAACCGCGCTGTTCGCCTCGATCAAACGTCACCTGGAAATCGACCCGCAGTGGTACTCCAAGCGCCTGCAGCACATCAAGGGCGTGACCGAGGAAACCACCACCGGCGTGCATCGCCTGTACCAGCTGGAAAAGGACGGCCTGCTGCCGTTCCCGGCCTTCAACGTCAACGACTCGGTGACCAAGTCCAAGTTCGACAACCTGTACGGCTGCCGCGAATCGCTGGTCGACGGCATCAAGCGCGCCACCGACGTGATGATCGCTGGCAAGGTAGCAGTAGTGCTGGGTTACGGCGATGTGGGCAAGGGTTGTGCACAGAGCCTGCGTGGCCTGGGCGCTACCGTGTGGGTGACCGAAATCGACCCGATCTGCGCGCTGCAGGCGGCGATGGAAGGCTACCGTGTAGTACGCATGGATGAAGTGGCCGACCAGGCCGACATCTTTGTTACCACCACCGGCAACGTGGGCGTAATCACGCATGAGCACATGAAGCGCATGCGCAACAACGCCATCGTGTGCAATATCGGCCACTTCGACAGCGAGATCGAAGTTGCCTCGCTGCGCCAGTACCAGTGGGAAAACATCAAGCCGCAGGTCGACCACATCATCTTCCCGCAACAAGGTGATCAAGCGGCCAAGCGCATCATCCTGCTGGCCGAAGGCCGCCTGGTGAACCTCGGCTGCGCCACCGGCCACCCGAGCTTCGTGATGTCCAACTCCTTCACCAACCAGGTGCTGGCGCAGATCGAGATCTTCGCCAACGAGCACAAGTACGAGAACAAGGTGTACGTGCTGCCCAAGCATCTGGACGAGAAGGTGGCGCGCCTGCACCTGGAGCGCATCGGCGCCCGCCTGACCGAGTTGTCCGACGAGCAGGCCAGCTACATCAGCGTGCCGAAAGACGGCCCATATAAGCCGGCACACTATCGTTATTGATATTTGATGTCCGGTGAAAACGGACAGGGCCGTAAAATGCCCTGTCCGTTTTTTTGTGCGGCCAACGTTGGCCGCATGCCCCGTCAGCGGCGCCAGACCGACACGGGATGCCAGGGAAACCATCACCAACCTTGCCGCAAGAGCTTGCCATGACCGAACGTAACCGTACCTTCAGCTTCGAATTCTTCCCGCCGCGCACCCCGGAAGGCGTGGCCAAACTGCGTACCACCCGCCAGCAGCTGGCGCAGTTCAAGCCGGAGTTCTTTTCCGTGACCTTCGGTGCCGGCGGCACCACCCGCGACGGCACGCTGTCCACGGTGCTGGAAATCCGCAACGAGGGCTATGCCGCCGCGCCGCACCTATCCTGCATCGGCTCCACCCGCGACAATATCCGCTCGATCCTCAACGAATACCGCAACCACGGTATCCGCCATATCGTCGCGCTGCGCGGCGACATGCCGTCCGGCATGGTCGAGGCCGGCGAGTTCCGCTACGCCAACGAGCTGGTGGCCTTCATCCGCGAAGAGCACGGCGACCACTTCCATATCGAAGTGGCGGCCTATCCGGAATTCCACCCGCAGGCCAAGTCCGCCGAAGACGACATCAACAACTTCGTGCGCAAGGTGAAGGCCGGCGCCAACTCGGCGATGACGCAGTATTTTTTCAACGCCGACAGCTATTTCCGTTTCGTCGACGAGGTGCAGGCGCGCGGTGTGAATGTGCCCATCGTGCCCGGCATCATGCCGATCGCCAACTTCGGCCAGCTGTGCCGCTTCTCCGACATGTGCGGTGCGGAAGTGCCGCGCTGGCTGCGCCTGCGCATGCAGGCTTATATGGACGACAGCGCGTCGATCCGCGCGCTGGGGCTGGATGTGGTCACCGAGCTGTGCGACCGCCTGCTGGCGAACGGCGCGCCGGGCCTGCATTTCTACACCCTGAACCAGGCCGGCACCGTGTCCACCATCTGGCAGCGTCTGGGCTTGTGAAAGCGTGAACGGATTCCGGGTGCAACAGCCCTGCAGGCACAAGCCGGCAGGGCTGTTTTCATGCGGGCGCAATGCTGACGCAGCGGTTACGTCCCAGCTCCTTGGCCTGGGACAAGGCACGGGCTGCTTCGTCGATTAGGTCGTCGATATCGTCGTGGCGGCGCAGGTCCAGCGTGGCGCAGCCGATGCTGACGCTGACAAAGCTGGATACCCGCGACGCCGGGTGCTGCAGCTGTAGCGCGGCCACCGTCTGGCGCAGCTGCTCGGCCACGGCGGCGGCTTGCGCCGGGTCGTGCTGCGGCAGCAACAGCAGCATGGTGGCGCCCTTGGTGCGTACCGCCAGGCCGGGCTGTGCCTGCAGCAACCCGGCAATGCGCAGCAGGCAGTCGTCACCGGCCAGGTGGCCGGCGTGGCTGTTGTAGGCGGTGAACTGGTCGATGTCCAGCATCAGCGCCGACAGCGCCTGCCGGTGCTGGAAGGCCTGTTCGAACAGTTGCTGCTTGTCCTGTTGCAGGCGTCTGACGCTGGCCAGCCCGGTCAGGCCGTCGCAGAGGCTCTGTGCCTGCAGTCTGGCGTTGGCCGCGGCCAGTTGCTGTGCCAGCGCCTCCTGCCGTTGCAGCAGCTGGTGACGCAGCAACAGGCCGCATAACTGCTGGGCAAACAGCCGCAGCAGTGTCAGCTCCTTGTCCAGCCAGTCGTGCTGGCGGTTGACCATCTCGCAGCCGAAGATGCCGTGCAGCGGCGCCGTGTGATCGAGTGCGATCAGCACCAGGCTGCGGATGCCGTGCCTGGCCAGCAGCAGGCGCTCGCCGTGGCCATCCGGCGGGATTTCCTCCAGCCGGCTGATGGTGAGCTGCCCCTGCTGGCGCAGCTGCGGCAGCAACCAGGGCGAATGCTGCAGCGGGGCATGCAGGTAAAAACCGTCGGCCGGCGGCAGCTGTGCGTTCTGCCAGCTGATGTGCTGCTGCAATGCCTGCCCCTCGTCCAGTAGCAGCAGGTAGCAATGATCGACCCCGAGCAGGTGGCCGATGCGGGCCAGGGCATCGGTGATGGCCTCATGCTGCTCTGCCGGCGGCAGGTGCAGAAAACCGTGTGCCAGCCTGGTCAGCAGTTGTTGTGAGCGGGTCAGCTGGTCGAGTTCGGTAGTGCGCTGGCTGGCCAGTTCGCTGAGCTGTTCGCGCTGCTTTTGCAACTCGTCGGCACGCTGCTGTTGCTGCTGCAGCCGTGCCTGCCAGCCCTGGCGATAGCGCTGCAGCTGTTTGTCCAGCGCGATCAGCTCGCGTCCGCCGTCGGCCAGTGGCAATGGCCGCTCCCGGAGCAGCTGCCCGGTCAGTTGCTCCAGCGGGCGTAACAGCTGGCGCTGCATGAAGTGGCGGCATAGCAACAGCATCAGCTGCATGGCGGCCATCAGGCTGGCGGCAAACAACAGGCTGCGCCGGCGCAGTTGCTGCTGCAGCTCCTGCTGGCCAAGATACAGCCGCAGGCTGGCCAGCGGCTGGTTGCCGGAGCGTTCGGACTGCACCGGGAAATCGCGGATCCACTCGCTGTGCGCCGCCGGATGCAGCTGGCTGCTCTGGCGTTGGCCGAGGGTGGTGATCAGCTCGACGCGGTTGACACCGTCAAGCTGGTTGATGCTTTCCAGCAGCTGCTGGGTGTTGTGCTGATCGAGATCCCACACGCTTTGCGCCAGTACGCCGACGAAGCGCCGTTCCACCAGCGTGTGCAGTTGTGCCAGCCGTTGTTCGATGTCGCGCAGGCCAAGCAGGTAGTGGCCGCCGCCGCCGAGCACGCCCAGCAACAGCAGGCACAGCACGCCGCGCCATTGCAGACGGCCGGATAAGGAATTGGAAGCGGTCACCACGGATCCCATGTTGCTGGCCAGAGTATGCCTGATGATAGCCAAATGGCGGGGTGACAGGAATGCCCCCGCACGCGGCGGGGGCGGGCTTGGTGCCTGTTCACGATCTGCTGCGGCGTGATCCCGGTGGGGCGGTGCATTGCAAACGGCTTCGGGATGCCTGTTTACTACTTGCGGACTCCGCTTCCCCGGCCGTTTTCGCCCTCTTTTGCGTGAGCGTGCAAGACCGTGAACACACTGTTACTGGGTCAGGTGCGAGATCGGCAATGCGGTGGTCTGCTTGAACTCCTTCAGCACGAAGCTGGATTTCACGTCTTCCACCCCCGGCTGCTGCAGCAGGTCATCCATCACGAAGCGCGAAAAGTGCTCCAGATCCTCGAAGTACACCTGCAGCAGGTAGTCCATCTCGCCGGTCATCGCGTAGCAATTGACCACTTCCGGCCAGCGCTGCACCGCATCCATGAAACCCTGCAGATGGGTATTGCCGCGCTTTTCCAGCGTGACCCGTACGAATGCCTGCAGGCCGAGGCCGATCTTGGCCGGATCCAGCAGCGCCACATACTGGCGGATGACGCCGGAGTCTTCCAGCTGCTTCAGGCGGCGCAGGCAGGGGGATGGTGACAGTGCCACCTTTTCCGCCAGTTCAACGTTGGTCAGCCGGCCATTGGCCTGCAGTGCGGCCAACATCTTTATATCTGTCTTGTCCAGGGGGGTTGTGGGCATATTATCTCCTGATTTCGGGTTTGCTCTAAGTTATTGTTTTATGTTTTTTTATTTTCAAGCACGATATGGCAAGAAAATTGCGGTTGAGTTTACTTAGAATGAAGCGTCCGGGCTAGGCATTTTACACCGCGGCACAAGATGTCTGGATATTGTCTACATCATGCGACAGTAACTGTGTCCGGACGTGATGGTGCCGACGGCAACACGCAACTGAAGAGGAGTGGGCACAATGGCACAGCTGCTGAATCCGCTGGCTACCGATGGTTTCGAGTTCGTCGAATACACCGCGCCGGATGCCGAGGGGGTGGAAAGACTCAAGGCATTGTTCCTGTCGCTGGGCTTTGCCGAGATCGCCCGCCACCGCCACAAGAATGTCAGCCTGTTCCGTCAGGGCGACATCAATTTCATCCTCAATGCCGAACGCTCCCAGCCAGCCGCCGAGTTTGCCCGCGTACACGGCCCGTCTGCCTGCGCGATGGCCTGGCGCGTGAAGGACGCCGCCCGCGCCTACGACTACGCGCTGGCGCACGGTGCCAAGCCCTACGAGCGTCCGGTAGGTGCCATGGAGCTGAACATTCCGGCGGTGGAGGGGATCGGCGGTTCCGCGCTGTACTTCATCGACCGCTACGGCGACGAGCACAACATCTATGACGTCGACTTCGTGCCGCTGGATGGTGTCGAGCAGCACCCGTACGGCGTCGGCCTGAAACTGATCGACCACCTGACCCACAACGTGACCCGCGGCAATATGGCGAAGTGGGGCTCGTTCTACGAGAACATCGCCAACTTCCGCGAAATCCGCTACTTCGACATCGAGGGCAAGCTTACCGGCCTGGTGTCCAGGGCGATGACCAGCCCGTGCGGCAAGATCCGCATCCCGATCAACGAGTCGTCCGACGACAAGAGCCAGATCGAGGAATTCCTGAAGGCATACCACGGCGAAGGCATCCAGCACATCGCGCTGACCACCGACGACATCTACACTACGGTGGAAACGCTGAAGGCGCGTGGCACCCGCTTCCTCGACACCCCGGACACCTACTACGCCAAGGTCGACCAGCGCGTGCCGAACCACGGTGAAGACCTGGCGCGGCTGCAGAAGAACAGCATCCTGATCGACGGTGCACCGGTGGAAGGCATCCTGCTGCAGATCTTCACCGAGACCGTGATCGGGCCGATCTTCTTCGAGATCATCCAGCGCAAGGGCAACGAGGGCTTCGGCGAAGGCAACTTCCGCGCGCTGTTCGAATCGATCGAGGAAGACCAGATCCGCCGCGGCGTGCTGAAGGCCGACTGAGCCCGCCGCATCACCGCGTGAACGCATAGCAGCACAAGGTTGGCCGCAGCGGATTGCTGCGGCCAACGTGTATCGACACCGTTCCAGACGAGACCACCCACATGAAACTCGCCACCTGCCAGAACCACACCCGCGACGGCCAGCTGATGGTCGTCAGCCGCGACCTCTCCCGCGCCGTCGCCGTACCGCACATCGCCGCCACCCTGCAGCAGGCGCTGGACAACTGGGCGCAGGCCGAGCCGCAGCTGCAGCAGGTCTACATCGCGCTGAACCAGGGTGAGGCCGCCAGTGCCATCGCCTTCGACGCGGCGCGCTGCCTGAGCCCGCTGCCGCGCGCCTACCAGTGGGCGGACGGCTCCGCCTACCTCAACCACGTCGAGCTGGTGCGCCGCGCGCGCGGTGCCGAGGTGCCGGACAGCTTCTACCACGACCCGCTGATGTACCAGGGTGGCTCCGACGCCTTCCTGCCGCCGTGCGCACCGATCCCGCTGCGCGACGAGGCGTGGGGGCTGGACTTCGAGGGCGAAGTGGCAGTGGTCACCGGCGACGTGCCGCTGGGCGCCGATGCCGCCGCGTGTGCCAGCCACATCCGCCTGCTGCTGCTGGTCAACGACGTCACCCTGCGCAACCTGATCCCGGGCGAGCTGGCCAAGGGCTTCGGCTTCTTCCAGAGCAAGCCGGCCACCGCGTTCTCGCCGGTGGCGGTGACCCCGGACGAGCTGGGCGACGCGTGGCAGGACGGCAAGGTGCACCTGCCGCTGCTGGTTGACTACAACGGCGCCTGCTACGGCAAGCCGAATGCCGGCGTCGGGATGCAGTTCAGCTTTCCGCAGCTGGTGGCGCATGTGGCCAGGACCCGCGAGCTGGTCGCCGGCTCCATCGTCGGCTCCGGCACCGTGTCCAACCACGACCGCAGCGTTGGCAGCTGCTGCCTCGCCGAACAGCGCATGATCGAGATCATCGACACCGGTGCCGCGATCACCCCGTTCATGAAGGTGGGCGACACGGTGCGCATCGAAATGAAGGACGCTGCCGGCCTGAGCATTTTCGGCGCCATCGCGCAGACGGTGGTCAAGCATGACTGATGCGGCCAACGTTGGCCGCACCCTGTACGGCTACTTCCGCTCCAGCGCCGCCTACCGTGTGCGCATCGCGCTGAACCTGAAAGGGCTGGCCTACGCCCAGGCGCCGGTCAGCCTGCTGCGCGGCGAGCAGCGCAGCGCCGATTATCTCGCGCTCAATCCGCAGGGGCTGGTACCGGCGCTGCTGGACAACGGTGTGCTGCTGACGCAGTCGCTGGCGATCTGCGAGTACCTGGACGAAGCCTACCCGGACGGCGCACGGCTGCTGCCGGACGGCGCGGTGCTGCGGGCACGGGTGCGCGCGGTGGCACAGGCCATCGCCTGCGACATCCACCCGCTCAACAACCTGCGCGTGCTGAATTACCTGAAGGCCGAGCTGGGGCAGGCCGAGGACGCGCGGGGCGCCTGGTACCGGCACTGGATAACGACGGGCTTTGCCGCGCTGGAGCGGCAGTTGGCCGCCAGCGCCGGGCAGTGCTGCTTTGGCGACACGCCGACGCTGGCCGATGTCTGCCTGCTGCCGCAGGTATTCAACGCGCAACGCTACGCCGTGGACATGGGCGGTTATCCGCTGCTGGCACGCATTGCGGCCAACCTTGAGCGGGTGCCGGTATTTGCGGATGCTCATCCGTCACGGCAGCCGGACGCACAGTAAATTTGTAAAAACCGCTGTTTTGGCGGTTTTTTTTCGGCAGAGCCTTGACGCATAAATTATGATCTGCTTTAATGCGTGCCTCTGATGCAGCACGCAAGTGCGCGGCAAAGAGGCCAATTAGCTCAGTTGGTAGAGCAACGGATTGAAAATCCGTGTGTCCTTGGTTCGATTCCGAGATTGGCCACCACTTTTCCCCTGCACCGGACGTTTGGCCAATTAGCTCAGTTGGTAGAGCAACGGATTGAAAATCCGTGTGTCCTTGGTTCGATTCCGAGATTGGCCACCAGACATGAAAAGCCGCAATCCTCAATGGGTTGCGGCTTTTTGCATTGCCGGCAGCGTATCCGGGCCGAAAAAAACGGCACCGCAAACGGCGCCGTTGTCGTTCGCTGCGCCGGCCTCAGGCCAGCTTCTTGATGTAGGCGGCAACGCCACCCAGCAGCATCTCGATCGAGATCGCGGTCAGCACCAGCCCCATCAGCCGCTCCAGCGCGGTAATCGCCTGTTCGCCGAGCAGTCTCTGGATCTTGCCGGAAAACAGAAACACCAGCAGCGTCACCAGCATGGTCAGCGTCAGCGCGCCTATCCACTCCGCCATCCGTTCCGGTTCGCGTGTCGACATCAGCAGTACCGTGGCCATCGCCGACGGCCCGGCAATCAGCGGCACCGCGATCGGCACGATGAACGGCTCGCCGTGCAGCTTGTCGCCGCCGAACATGCTGCCCTCGCCGGGAAAGATCATCTTGATGGCGATCAGGAACAGGATCACGCCGCCGGCCACGCGCAGGCTCTCGTCGGTCAGGTGCATCACTTCCAGAAAGCCCTTGCCGAAAAACATGAAAGTCAGCAGCACCATGAAGGCGATGAAACACTCGCGGAACACCACGCGGCGGCGGCGCTCCGGTTTCACCTGCTTCAGCGCCGAGATGAACAGCGGGATGTTGCCCAGCGGATCGGTGATCAGGATCAGCAGGATGGTGGCGGAGAGGAAAGAGGTATCCATGAGCGGTCTCGGTGGCGGAGAAATGGCAAAGGGCGTGCGATGGATTATCGCACGCCCTTGCTTGGTGGCTACTGCCATGCCCCGTTGCTGAACGGAGCTGTCGCATTATTCCTTGCGGTTGGAGCCGGCCACCAGCGGGAAGGCGTAGACGCGGCACTCCAGCGCGCCGTTGTACAGCAGCGGCCGCGCTTCGGCATTCAGGCGCATCAGTGCCGGCAGACGGCTGTCGGCGGTCATCAGGTGCGCGGTCCAGCCGGCAAAGTTGCGCTTCAGCCAGGTCGCCAGCCGTGGGTACAGCTCGGCCAGCGAATCCTGCTCGTCGAGGCGGATGCCGTACGGCGGGTTGCACACGAGCAGGCCGCTGGCGGCCGGCGCCTGCAGCTCGGTGGCGTCGCCGTGGCTGAGCGTGACCAGCGACTCCAGGCCGCAGCGCGTCAGGTTGTGGCGCGCAATTTCCACCATTTCCAGCGACGCGTCGTTGCCGTAGATCGCCAGCTTCTCCAGCGGGCGTACCGCCAGCTCGGCATCGTTGCGGATGCTGTGCCACAGCAGGTCGTTGTGGGTGTTCAGCTTTTCGAAGGCAAAACTGCGCAGGCGGCCCGGTGCGCGGTTGAGCGCGATGTCGGCGGCTTCCACCAGAAAGGTGCCACTGCCGCACATCGGGTCCAGCAGCGGCTGGCTGCCGTTGTAGCCGGCGCCGAGCAGGATGCCGGCGGCCAGGTTTTCGCGCAGCGGCGCCTCGCCGGTCTCGTCGCGCCAGCTGCGCTTGAACAGTGCTTCGCCACTGGTGTCGAGATAGATCTGCACGTCGAAGCCGGACAGGAACACGCGGATGCGGATGTCCGGACGGCGGGTGTCCACGCTCGGACGCTCGTCGTTCAGCGCGCGGAAGCGGTCGCAGATCGCGTCCTTCACGATCAGCGACACGTAGTCGATGCTGCGCAGGCGGGCGTGGCCATCGGTCTTCACCTTGATGGTGTTGCCGACGTCGAACAGCGCCGGCCAGTCGATGCTCTTGGCCAGGGTGTAGATGTCGCGCTCGATCTGGAAGCTGCCTTGCGCCAGCTGTTGCAGCAGGCGGCTGGCGGTGCGCGAGTGCAGGTTGACCCGCATCATCACTTCCTGGTTGCCGGTAAAGTGCACGCCGCCATCGGTCAGCTGCAGGTCGATGCCGCCTTGCTGGCGGATTTCCTCGGCCAGCAGTTTTTCCAGGCCGCGCGGGCAGCTGGCGAACAGCGCCAGCTGGCCTTGCTGCAGGACGCGGGCTTGCGGCTTGGCGTACGGGGTGCGGCCAACGTTGGCCGCATCGCCGCGCTGCGGCGCGCTGCCGCGCGGGGCTTCGCTGCGTTGCGGCGCATTGCCCTTGGCGAACAGTGAGCGCGGAGCCTGCTCGTCGCGTGACGCACTGCGCTCGCGGTCGAAGCGCGGCTTGTCGTCCTGCTGCCATGGCTTGCGTTCGCCGTCGCGTGCCGGGCTGCTGCGGTCGAAGGTGCGATCACGCTGGAAGCCGCTTTCGCGCACGCCGCTTTGCTCGCCACGGGCGTCAAAGGTGCGGTTGCGCTGGAAGCCGCCTTCGCGGGTTTCGCCGTACGGGCGGTCATCGCGGCGTGGTGCACGCTCGCCGCTGTCGCGCGGTGCCTCATCGTCGCGACGCGGCGTTTTCAGGAACGATTTCGGGCGCGCCGGTTCGGCGGCTTCGCGCGGCCCGGCGGCCAGAAAGCTGCGCGGTGCGCTGTCGCCCTCGTCGCGGCGCGGCGTTTTCAGGAAGGATTTTGGACGTACCGGCTCGGCCGGTTCGCGCCGTTCCGGTGCCTGGAAGTCCGGATGCGCCTTGCCGCGGATGCCGGCCACGCGGTCGCGGGTGTAGCTGCGCTCGCCGCTAGCGGCCGCGCTGTCGCTGCTGCCAGGTGCTGCCGGGGTGTTGTCTTCGCTGATCTTGCGGTTGCCGAACAGTACTTTTGGGGCGTTGCCCTCGGCGGCCGGGCTGCGCGGTGCGCTATCACGCTGGAAGCTGTCCTCACGCGGCTTGTCGCCACCGAAACGCGGTTTGTCGTCGAAGCGCGGCTTGTTGAAGCCACCGTCGCGCGGCGCCTGGTCGCGGTCACGCTGGAAGCTGCCCTCGCGCGGCTTGTCGCCACCGAAACGCGGTTTGTCGTCAAAGCGTGGCTTGTTGAAGCCACCGTCGCGTGGTGCCTGGTCGCGGTCGCGCTGGAAACCGCCCTCGCGCGGCTTGTCGCCGCCGAAGCGCGGTTTGTCGTCAAAGCGTGGCTTGTTGAAGCCGCCGTCGCGTGGCGCCTGCTCGCGGTCGCGCTGGAAGCTGCCCTCGCGCGGCTTGTCGCCGCCGAAGCGTGGTTTGTCGTCGAAGCGTGGCTTGTTGAAGCCACCGTCGCGTGGTGCCTGCTCGCGGTCGCGCTGGAAGCTGCCCTCGCGTGGCTTGTCGCCGCCGAAGCGCGGGTCCTTGTCACGGGGGGCGCCGAAGCGACCTTCCTGCCGTGCATCGCCGGCGCGTGGTTTTTGCTGGAACGGTTTGTCGCCACGCGGGCCGGGCGGGGCATTGTTCCCGGCTGGTGGCGTGGCGCGCTCGGCGGTCGGAGTGGGCTGACGGCGTTGCGCGGCGCGCTGGCGGGAACGGAAGGTCGACATCTGAGGGTAATCCTTTCAAAACAATCCTCTATTCTAGCCGATTTCGCCGGCGACTTCTTGGTAGTCGCGGATGATTGGTTTACCATGCCCGGTTCGATTCGGAGTGGATGATGCGATGACCTTGCAGTCGGCGTTTGCGGCGCGCCTCGTCGCCTGGCAGAAACAGCACGGCCGGCACGGTTTGCCGTGGCAGGTCAGTGACCCCTACCGCGTGTGGCTGTCGGAAATCATGCTGCAGCAGACGCAGGTGAGCACGGTGCTCGGCTACTACGCGCGCTTCCTCGGGCGCTTCCCGGATCTCGCCGCCCTGGCCGCCGCGCCGGTGGACGACGTGCTGGCGCACTGGAGCGGCCTCGGCTACTACACCCGCGCCCGCAATCTGCACAAGGCGGCGCAGCAGGTGATGGCCGGCTTTGGCGGCGAGTTTCCGGCGCGGCGCGAGGCGATCGAGACGCTGCCCGGCATCGGCCGTTCCACCGCGGCGGCGATTGCCGCCTTTGCCTTCGGCCAGCGTGAAACCATACTCGACGGTAATGTCAAACGGGTGCTGACGCGCTGCTTCGGCGTCGACGGCTATCCCGGCGACAAGAAGGTGGAGGCGCGGTTGTGGATGCTGGCGGAGAGCCTGCTGCCGGCCGCCGACGGCGACATGGTCGCCTATACCCAGGGGCTGATGGATCTGGGCGCCACCGTCTGTAGCCGCGCGCGTCCGGCCTGCGGCGTCTGCCCGATGGCGGACGGCTGCGTCGCCGCCCGTGACGGTCGCACCGCCGAGCTGCCGCAGCGCAAGCCAAAAAAGGTGCAGCCAGAGCGGGAGACGGTGATGCTGATCGCGCTGCACCAGGGGCAGGTGCTGTTGCAGCGCAGGCCGCCTTCCGGCATATGGGGCGGCCTGCTGTCGCTGCCGGAATTCGAGTCCACGCTGGCGATTGCCGACTGGCTGGCGGACAACGGCGACGGCGAACTGCTGCCGGTGTGGCCGGAATTGCGCCACGTGTTTACCCATTTCCGCCTCACCATCACGCCGCAGTGCGTGCCGCTGCAAAGGTTGGCCGCAAGCCATTGCGCCGAAAACGGCCATGTCTGGCTGCCGCTGGCGCGTGCGCTGGACGCCGGGGTGCCGACCCCGGTACGCAAATTGCTGTTGCAGGCCTTGCAGTCGCCGGCCGGCGCCACCATTGATTAACCCCGATACGCCATCACAGGCAGGGTGAAAGACTAGACCATGGTTTCCGTTGTTCGATCTGTTGCCGATACGCTGGCCGATGCGGCCGATCCGGGGCGCTGGCTGGCGCAGCTGTCCAGCTCGGTCGCGCCCGACGACATGGCGATGCTGGAAAAGGCGTTTGCGGAAGCGCGCGAGCTGTACCGCGACAAGAGGCTGCCGCACACCGGCGAGGACGTGTTCAGCCACGCGGTGGCGGCGGCGGCGATCGTCGCCGACCTCAACCTGCTGACCGACGCCATCGTCGCCACGCTGCTGTTCGCGGTGCCGGACTACCGTGCCGACTGGCAGGAGTGGCTGCCGAAGGCATTCAACCGTACCGTGCTGACGCTGGTGGAGGGCGGCAACCGTGTGCGTCGCCTCACCGAAATCGCGCGCATCGACAGGTTCGCCACCCCGGAAGACAGCGCGCGGCAGGCGGAAACCATGCGCAAGATGCTGCTGGCGATGGTGGCCGACATCCGCGTGGTGCTGATCAAGCTGGCGTGGCGCACGCAGACCATGCACTACCTGCCGCAGTGCGACGAGGCCATCCGCCGCCAGATCGCGCGCGAGACGCTGGAACTGTTCGCGCCGCTGGCCAACCGTCTCGGCGTGTGGCAGATCAAGTGGGAGCTGGAAGACCTCGGCTTCCGCCACACCGATCCGGACAACTACAAGAAGATCGCCAAGCTGCTCGACGAGCGGCGGCTGGAGCGCATCGACTACATCGAACGGGTGCTGGACACCCTGCGCGGCGAGCTGCGCCAGGCCGGGGTCAAGGGCGACGTCGCCGGCCGGCCCAAGCACATCTTCTCCATCTGGAAAAAGATGAAGAAGAAAAAGCTCGACTTCTCCGAGCTGTACGACATCCGCGCGGTGCGCATCCTGGTGGAAAAACTGCAGGACTGCTACACCGTGCTCGGCCTGATCCACAGTATGTGGCAGCCGATTCCCGGTGAGTTCGACGACTACATCAGCAATCCGAAGGCCAACGATTACCGCAGTCTGCACACCGCGGTGATCGGCCCGGAAGACCGCGTGGTGGAGGTGCAGATCCGCACCTTCGAGATGCACGAGCACGCCGAATTCGGCGTCGCCGCGCACTGGCGCTACAAGGAAGGCGGCAAGGGCGACAGCCAGTACGAGGAGAAAATCTCCTGGCTGCGCCAGCTATTGGACTGGCGCGAGGACATGTCCGGCTCCGACCGCGAGGGGCTGGCCGACGCGTTCAAGACCGAGCTGTTCGCCGACACCATCTACGTGCTGACGCCGCAGGGGCGGGTGCTGGCGCTGCCGCAGGGCGCCACCGCCATCGACTTTGCCTACGCGCTGCACACCGACGTCGGCCACCACTGCCGCGGCGCCAAGGTCGAGGGCCACATCGTGCCGCTGTCGACGCCGTTGCAGAACGGCCAGCGCGTCGAGGTGCTGACCGCGAAGGAGGGCGGCCCGTCGGTGAACTGGCTGCACGAAGGCTGGGTCAAGAGCCATCGCGCCATCTCCAAGATCCGCCAGTACATCCGCCAGCAGAACCTCGACGCGGTACGCGAAACCGGGCGCCACATCTTCGAGCGCGAGCTGGCGCGCCATCCCGGCGTGCAGCCGAACCTGGCGCAGGTGGCGGAAAAGCTGGGCTACGACAAGCTGGACGAGGTCTACGCCGCGCTGGGCCACGGCGAACTGGGCACCCGCGCCGTGAACCAGGCCTTCGTCAGCTTTGCGCCGCCACCACCGCCGGACGTCAACCCGGAAGACATCGTGCGCCGCAGCCGCGGCGGCCACGACGCCGGCGGCGTGCTGATCGAGGGCGTCGGCAACCTGATGACGGTACTGGCCAAGTGCTGCCGTCCGGCGCCGCCGGACAGCGTGGTCGGCTTCGTCACCAAGGGCCGCGGCATCTCCATCCACCGCAGCAGCTGCATCACGCTGAAGCGGCTGTCGGCGGACGTGCCGGAGCGGCTGATCGCCGCCGACTGGGGCGAGCAGAAGGGCAGCGTGTTCCCGATCGACATCGACATCCTCGCCGGCGACCGCCCGGGGCTGTTGCGCGACATCTCCGACGTGTTCTCGCGCGAGAAGCTGAACGTGATCGGCGTCAACACCCTGTCGCGTGAGCAGAAGGCGCGGCTGCGCTTCACGCTGGAGGTGCGCCACGTGCGCGACATCAGCCGCGTGCTGGCACACCTGATGGAAGTGCGCGGCGTGCAGGAGGCGCGCCGCGTGTAGCCGCCGGCCGCGCTGCTTGCCTTCCCCGCCAAGGTTGGCCGCAAGCGTTGCGGCCAACCTTGTTCCATTTGCGGGAGCCGGCGGATGCAAGCTGCCGGTGCGCAGCCCGGCGGCGCGGGCGGGGTAGGTCGGTGATACGGCCGACGCCGCGCTATCATGACAGGGCTGGCCGCAAGCGGCACGGAGGGCCGTGGCGCAAGGCGGCATGACACAGGAGAGCAAACATGGCGACACCGCATATCGGCGCCGCAGCCGGCGACTTTGCCGACATCGTGCTGATGCCGGGCGACCCGCTGCGCGCCAGGCTGATCGCGGAAACCTATCTGCAGGACTCGGTACTGGTCACCAGCGTGCGCAATGTATTCGGCTACACCGGCAGCTACCGTGGCAAGCGGCTATCGGTGATGGCGCACGGCATGGGTATCCCGTCGGCCAGCATCTACGCCACCGAGCTGATCAAGGACTACGGCGTGGGCACCCTGATCCGCATCGGCTCCTGCGGCTCGGTGGACGCCAGCCGTCTTGGCTTGCGCGACATCGTCATTGCCATGGGCGCCTGCACCGACAGCAAGGTCAACCGCCTGCGCCTGCTGGATCACGACTTCGCCGCCATCGCCGACTTCGAGGTGCTGCGCAGCGCGGTGGAGGTCGCCGCGCGGCTGGGCAAGCCGGTGCGGGTCGGCAACGTGTTCTCCACCGACCTGTTCTACGGCGTGCAGCCGCAGTTGCTGGACGCGCTCAAGGGCATGAATGTCAACGCGGTGGAGATGGAAGTGGCCGGCATTTACGGTGTTGCGGCGCAATATGGCGCCCGCGCGCTGGCCATGCTCACAGTGTCGGATGTGATTCCGACCGGGGAGGCGATGGATGCCGAAGCCCGCCAGAACAGCTTCCGCGACATGATGGAAATCGCGCTGGAGACTGCGCTGCAGCTGGATTGAGCGTTGCCGGCTGCGGCAGGCGGGCCATGGTTGGCCGCACTGTGGCGCAACCTATACTGCGCTGCACAAAAAAACTTGCCAAACCCGAATCGGGTCACCATAATCACAACTGCATCAGGACGTTGCATATCGTGTGCGTTTTGGTGTTGTCTCCTCCATCCTCCTTCTATAAGGTGGAACTTGGCGCGATCAGTCTCTTGGTTGCGCCCTTTTTTTGCCTGTTGTCCACGCTCTGTTGCCGCGGCGGGTGTTTTTGGTCGCGATTCCCCGGCGAAAGCCAGCTTCGGTTTGACAGCGAAATAGTCTTGTAATAGACTCCGGAACTTTCAAGAATTACGATGGTAGAGTTCCATGAAGACCTTTTCTGCCAAGCCGCATGAGGTAAAGCGCGAGTGGTTTGTGGTCGACGCCGAAGACAAGGTGTTGGGCCGTCTTGCCGCTGAAATCGCACACCGCCTGCGTGGCAAGCATAAGCCGGAGTTCACTCCGCACGTTGATACTGGTGATTACATTGTTGTCGTTAACGCGGAAAAACTGCGCGTAACCGGTAACAAGGCACTGGACAAGAAATACTATCGCCACTCTGGCTACCCTGGCGGTATCTACGAGCGCAGCTTCACCGAACTGCAAGACAAGTTCCCTGAGCGCGTTCTGGAAAAAGCCGTAAAAGGCATGCTGCCCAAGGGTCCGCTGGGTTACGCGATGATCAAGAAGCTCAAGGTTTACGCCGGCAGCGAGCATCCACACACCGCGCAACAGCCTAAAGTGCTGGAAATCTGATCAGAGGCAATTAATAGATGAACGGTAAATATTACTACGGTACCGGCCGTCGCAAGAGCTCTGTAGCTCGTGTGTTCATGCAAAAAGGCTCCGGCCAGATCATCGTTAACGGCAAGCCTGTCGACCAGTATTTCGCTCGCGAAACCGGTCGTATGGTTATCCGTCAACCGCTGCAGCTGACCGAGCACCTGGAATCGTTCGACATCATGGTGAACGTATGCGGTGGTGGCGAAACCGGCCAGTCCGGCGCCATCCGCCACGGCATCACCCGTGCACTGATCGACTTCAGCGCCGAGCTGAAGCCGGCCCTGTCGCACGCTGGCTTCGTTACCCGCGATGCCCGTGAAGTTGAACGTAAGAAAGTCGGCTTCCGCAAGGCACGTCGTCGCAAACAGTTCTCCAAGCGTTAATCTGTTTGTACCGATCGAAAAAGCCACCCAGCAGGGTGGCTTTTTTCTTTGTTGCAATGCCTTGCCGCACTCCTTACCATGTCGCCTTTGCGACATTTTTTTATATTGTTAGGAGCGCAGCATGATCAAGGTGGGCATTGTTGGCGGCACCGGGTATACCGGCGTGGAGCTTTTGCGTCTGTTGGCCAACCATCCTTCGGCCAGGATAACTGCCGTTACCTCGCGCAAGGAAGCGGGGATGAAGGTTGCCGAGATGTTCCCGTCGCTGCGCGGCCGTGTCGATGTCGCCTTTTCGACGCCGGATGAAACCGACCTCAAGGCCTGCGATGTGGTGTTCTTTGCCACGCCGCACGGGGTGGCGATGGCACAGGCGCGCGAGCTGCTGGAGGCCGGGGTCAAGGTCATCGATCTGGCCGCCGACTTCCGCCTGAAAGACCCGGCCGAGTTCGCCAAGTGGTACGCGATGGAGCACAGCTGTACCGACCTGCTGGCCGAGGCGGTCTACGGCCTGCCGGAAGTGAACCGCGATGCGATCAAGCGCGCACGCCTAATCGGCATGGCCGGCTGCTATCCGACCTCGGTACAGCTGGGCCTGTTGCCGCTGCTGGAAGGCGGCAAGCAGTATGTCGAAACCAGCACCCTGATCGCCGACTGCAAGTCCGGTGTCTCCGGCGCCGGGCGCAAGGCCGAGGTCGGTACCCTGTTTGCTGAAGCCGGCGACAACTTCAAGGCCTACGGCGTGAAGGGGCACCGCCACTCGCCGGAGATCGAGCAGGGCCTGTCGCTGATCCACGGCGCGCCGGTGAAGCTGACCTTCGTGCCGCACCTGACGCCGATGATTCGCGGCATCCATTCCACCATCTACGCCCGCATCAAGCCGGAAGGCCGCGATGTCGACTACCAGCAGCTGTTCGAGCAGCGCTTTGCCGCCGAACCGTTCGTCGATGTGATGCCGGCCGGCAGTTGCCCGGAAACCCGCTCGGTGCGCGGCGGCAATACCGCGCGCATCGCGGTGCATCGCCCGGGCAATGGTGATTTGCTGGTCATCCTGGTGGTAGAGGATAATCTGGTGAAAGGGGCATCCGGCCAGTCGGTACAGGTGATGAACCTGATGTTCGGGCTGCCGGAAAATGCCGGCCTGGATATCGTACCGCTGCTGCCGTGAGCTTGAAGTCTCGCCAGACGGCCCGATATCCGACTAAAATAGTAGGATGAAAGGCCGCCTTGCGGCCTGTCCTGTATCGTGAGGCTTAAAATGACTGCTGCTGCTGAAACCCTGTCCCCGATCAACTTTACCGACAGCGCCTGCGCCAAGGTGCGCGACCTGGTGGCTGAAGAGGGTAATCCTGACCTGAAACTGCGTGTATTCGTCACCGGCGGTGGCTGTTCCGGCTTCCAGTACGGCTTTACCTTCGACGAGATTGCCAACGAAGACGACACCACCATCGAACGCGAAGGCGTGGTGTTTCTGGTCGATCCGATGAGCTACCAGTACCTGGTCGGCGCCGAAATCGACTACCAGGAAAGCATCGAAGGCTCGCAGTTCGTGATCCGCAATCCGAATGCAGAGACCACTTGTGGCTGCGGTTCGTCGTTTTCGGTATAAATACGGCATTACCAGCACCTGAAACCCGGACCTGGCGTCCGGGTTTTTCAACTTCAGGGTTCCCACGATGCAAAACAAGATGCCGCCTGTTACCTTGCCCAGGATTGATTTTACCCGCGAGTTTACGTTCAGCGACCAGGAATTCGAGCGCATCCGGCAACTGATCTACAAGGAAGCCGGCATTGCACTGAACCCGACCAAGAAGGACATGGTTTATGGCCGGCTGGTGCGGCGTATTCGCGAGCTGAAGCTGAATGGCTTTGCGGCCTATATCGACTTCCTGCAATCCGTTGCCGGCAAGCGCGAGTTTGAGCAGTTCGTCAACGCGCTGACCACCAACCTGACCTTCTTCTTCCGCGAGGAGCACCACTTCCAGATTCTGGCCGCGCACCTGAAGACGCTGGCGGGCAAGGGTGAGATCAACATCTGGTGCGCGGCGGCATCGACCGGTGAAGAGCCGTATTCGATCGCGATCGCGGCGCTGGAGGCACTGGGCGGCGGCAGCCGCATCCAGATCCAGGCCACCGATCTTGATACCAGCGTGCTGGAGGTTGGCCGCAAGGGCATTTACAGTGCCGACAAGGTAGCACGCCTGCCGGCAGGCCATGCCGCGCGCTACTTCGACAAGCTGCCGGACGGCAACTACCAGGCCAAGGCACAGCTGCGCGAGATGATCACCTTCTCGCGGCTGAACCTGGTGGATGCCAGCTGGGCGCAGCGCAAGCAGTTCGACGCGATCTTCTGTCGCAACGTGATGATCTATTTCGACCGTGACACCCAGCTGGCGGTGCTGAAGAAATTCCATCCGCTGCTGAAGGCGCACGGCCTGCTGTTTGTCGGCCACTCCGAGAACTTCTACTTCGCCGCCGACTATTTCACCCTGCGCGGCAAGACGGTATACGAGCTGGCCCGTGCCCGGGCGTAATCGGACGTAGCGATATTCACGCGGGCAGCACCCGCGCAAGGAACAACATGCAGGAAATGAGCCCCTACGAGCTGCTCGGCGGCGCCGGCGTGGTGCGCTGGCTGAGTGAGCGCTTCTACGACATCATGGATAGCGATCCGGCGGTGAAGCCGCTGCGCGACATGCATCCGGCGGATCTGGCCGCCTCGCGCGAGAAGCTGTACATGTTCCTCTCCGGCTGGCTGGGCGGCCCGCCGCTGTTCATGGAGACCTTCGGCCACCCGCGGCTGCGGCAGCGACACATGCCGTTCGCGGTGGACGGCGAGGCGCGCGACCAGTGGATGAAGTGCATGACGCAGGCGGTGAACGAGTTGGTGTGCGAGGACTGGCTGAAGGCCAGGCTGCTGGAGGCGTTCTACAATACCGCCGACTTCATGCGCAATCGCGAAGACTGAGCGATTACCCGCCCCAAAAACATTGCGGCCAACCTTGTACCAGGTTGGCCGCAATGTTTTTGCTGTGGGCGGAGCGGTCAGCGCGGACGGTGGCCGCGTTCTATCATCACGCCGACATGCTTCACGTCCGGCAGGATGTTGAGCTTGGTGACCGCCACCTTGGTCCACGGCGCGCCGAATTCCTCGCGCACCATGCGCGCGATGTGCTCGGCCAGCGCCTCGATCAGCAGGAAATGCTGCTCGGCCAGCGACTGGCGGATGCGCTCCACCACCACACCGTAGTGGATGGTGTCGCCGATATCGTCACTGTGGCAGGGTACTTCGCTGGGAATGCCGATCTCCAGATCCAGCAAGACAGTCTGGGGCGCCAGGCGCTCCCAGTCATAAACGCCGATCACTGTCTCGGCGCGCACTTCGCGCAAAAAAATGATGTCCATCGCTGCGGGCTTTGGGTTTGCTGCCCGATACCGTAAAATGCCAAGTCCTGCATTCTAGTGGATAAGCCATGACCACAACAGCGTTTGCCTTTATTTTGGGCGCCTACCTGATCGGGTCCCTGTCGTTTGCGGTAATCGTCACCCGCCTGATGGGGATGGACGATCCGCGCACCTACGGCTCGAAAAATCCCGGTGCCACCAATGTGCTGCGTTCCGGCAAGAAGCTGGCCGCGGTGCTGACGCTGCTGGGCGATGGCGTCAAGGGCTGGCTGGCGGTGTTCCTGGTCGCCAGCTTCGGCCCGGCCTACGGCTTGGGCGAGCAGCAGGTCGCCATGGCCGGTCTTGCGGTGCTGTTCGGCCACATGTGGCCGGTGTTTTTCGGTTTCAAGGGCGGCAAGGGCGTGGCCACCGCGGTGGGCGTGCTGCTGGCCTTCAGCCCGTGGCTGGCGCTGGCGGCGCTGGCTACCTGGCTGTTCATGGCCTTTGTGGTGAAGATTTCCTCGCTGTCGGCCATCGTCGCCTGCGTGATGGTGCCGGTGTACGCCTACTTCATCGTCGGGCCGCAGAGCGTCTACTTCGGTACCTGCATCATCATCGCCATTCTGGTCGTGCATCGCCACAAGTCCAATCTGGTGAACCTGCTCACCGGTACCGAGGACAAGATCGGCAAGCCGGACGAACAGGGCAAGTCCTGAACGTTGGCCGCAAACAAAAAGCCTGTCGTCACCGACAGGCTTTTTTGCGTATTGCCGGACCTCAATCGCGGGCAAACAGCTTCAGTGCCGCTTCGCGCTGTACTGCATGGTCGACGATGGGGGCTGGATAGTCGCGGCCGAGCACAAAACCGGCCGGCAGCGCTTTCGCCAGCCACGGCGCATGGATCGCCTTGTCGTCCAGCGCCGCCAGCTCAGGCACGTAGCGGCGGATGAACTGACCCTTGGCGTCGAACTTTTCCGATTGCGTCACCGGGTTGAAGATGCGGAAGTAGGGCTGCGCGTCGCAACCGGTGGACGCCGCCCACTGCCAGCCGCCATTGTTGGCCGCCAGATCGAAGTCCAGTAGCTTGCTGGCAAAGTAGGCCTCGCCCCAGCGCCAGTCGACCAGCAGGTCCTTGACCAGGAAACTGGCGGCGATCATGCGCAGCCGGTTGTGCATGTAGCCGCTGTGCTTGAGCTGGCGCATCGCGGCATCCACCAGCGGGTAGCCGGTACGCCCGTCGCACCAGGCCTCGAACAGCGCCGTGTCATTGGGGAAGGGCAGGCCGCGGTACTCCGGCTTGAAGCTGTCACCGGCCACCGCCGGGAAGTGCCATAGCAGCTGCTGGTAGAACTCGCGCCAGATCAGCTCGTTCAACCAGCACTCCGCACCTTCCGACGCCTCCGCCAGCGCGACCCGCACCGCCTCGCGTACCGACAGTGTGCCAAAGCGCAGGTGCGCCGACAGGTAGGACACGCCCTTCACCGCCGGGAAGTCGCGCAGCGTCTTGTAGTGCGCGATGCGGCGGCGGAAATCGTCCAGCAGCACCAGCGCGCCGCTGCGGCCGGTCTGCACCCGCAGCCCGTCCAGCGAAGCCTCGCCGAAACCCAGCTCCGCCAGTGTCGGCAGCGGGCGCAGCGCGGCCGGCGTCGCCAGTGCGCCGCGCAAGGCGGTACTGGCCTCCGCCGCCAGCGCCGGGTGAAAGCTCTGCCGCCAGCGCTTCATGTACGGGGTGTATACGGTATAAGGCTTGCCCTGGCCGGTGAGTAGCTGGTCCTGCTCGAAAATCACCGTGTCTTTATAGAGCCGCAAGTCGCCAAGGTTGGCCGCAAGCCCTGCCGCCACGTCCGCATCGCGCTGCCGCGCATACGGTTCGTAGTCGCGGTTGGCGCAGACGCTGCAGCAGCCCAGCTCGCGCGCCAGTGCCGGAATCTCGTGTACCGGATCGCCGTCCCGCCACAACAGCTCGCCGCCGGCGTCGCGCAGCGTCTGCTGCAACTCCACCAGGGCGGCGTGGATGAAGACCAGGCGTTTGTCGTCCGGCGGCAGACCGGCCAGAATCCGGCGGTCAAACACGAACACGCAATGCACGCTGGCGCCGCTGCGCAAGGCGGCATTCAGCGCCACGTTGTCGCTGGCACGCAGATCGCGGCGAAACCACATCAGAACGCTTGCTTGGCTCATGGTTTTGGCTGGGTTGTGTGTGAAAAAACAACAGATATCTTGGTTGTAGTCAATTGTGTTGCGAAAAGGAGACTGCTGTTGTTTTTTGTATTTTTCAAAAAAAACAATGGCTTGTGTTGGTTTTGTGCCGGCTTTGTATTTGGCTTCAACACAAATGCGTAAAGCGCTTTTGTTTTTTCGCAACGCCCCGCTGTATATTGCCATCCAGAAACCGCCACCTGACCGTGGTGGTCAATACAGCCCCGCCGGGCCACAGGCTTTGGCAAAACACGGGCAGTGTACATGACCTCGAAAGGAACACACATGAAGAAGCTGATCGTTCTGGCTACTCTGGCTGCGCTGCCAGCTGCTGCAATGGCTGATGTTGTTATCTCCGGTAATCTGGCTGTTGGTATCGTGAACACCAAAGAATCCGGCAAGGGTTCGCTGACTACCGAAAACCGCACTTCCGGCGAGTTGAAGTTTGCTGGCAAGGAAGACTTGGGCAATGGCCTGAAGTCCATCTGGCAGATCGCTACCAAGATCGACCTGGCTGATACTCAGGCTAACGCCTCCAAGCCTAATACTTCCAATAGTTGGGCTAGCCGTGATTCCTTCGTAGGCCTGCAAGGCGATTTCGGTACTGTTACTTTGGGTAACATCTACCACATGCCAACTTCCGGTGCACTGGCTGTCTTCGAAGACATTTCCGCTACCACCGAGTCCGCTATCTACGACCAAGGTACCCGTGTTAACAACACCGTATCGTACAAATCGCCAGCTGTTGCCGGTTTCACTGCTGTCGTTCAGCACTCCTTCGGTAGCTCCACTACTAAAGAAGAAAACAAAGAGCACCAGCAAGCTGTGAGCCTGGCTTACGAAGGTGAAGGTTTCGGCGTGTCCTATGACGGCTCCCGCTTCAAAAATGCTACTCTGGACAAGACCGCCAAGCTGCACGAGCTGAACGCTAACGTATCGCTGGATGCGCTGAACCTGGTGGCCGGTTATGCCAACAAGAAAGAAGCTAACGGCGACAAGCGCAGCGGTTACGGTCTGTCCGCTACTTACGCAATGGGCAACCTGAAGCCGATGCTCGGCTACTGGAAAGAAGGCGACAAGAAAGAGGCTGACGGCGACAAGGTTAACGATGGCCACAAGGCTTACGCCATTGGTGCTGAATACGCCCTGTCCAAGCGTACCCGCGCTGGCGCCCAGATCACCAAAGTCAACTACGACGACAACGCCAAAGGCTCCCTGCGCAAGGCCATGGTTTACCTCGGTACCAAGTTCTAATCATCGCTTGATGGTTTGATCTGAAAAGGCTGCTTCGGCAGCCTTTTTTCATTGCAGTCAGCATTAACTGCTGACTGCGCGGGTGTAGGTATGCGTCATTTGTTGCGCCACCATGAACCCCGCCCCGTTTTCTTCGTATAATCCCCCCATCCTTTTCTGGCGAATAATGTCATGAGCACAGCAAGCATTTCCGGACTGGCACGCGCCCTGGTGCAGAACGAGCGGCTGGCGACGGCGGATGCCGAGGCGCTGTTCAAACAGGCGCAGAGCACGCGGGTGAGCTTTGTCGAGCTGCTGGTGCAGAGCAAGAAAATGAGCGCGATCGAAGTGGCGGTGTTTGCGGCCAACATGTTCGGCTTGCCCTTGCTGGATCTGGCCGCGCTGAGCCAGGACGGACTGCCGCGCAATCTGGTGGACGACGACACGGTCAATAACGGCCGTCTGCTGCCTTTGTACAAGCGCGGCAACAAGCTGTTCATCGCCACGTCCGATCCGACGCAGGCGACGCTGTTCCACACCATTACCTTCAAGACCGGCCTCAGCATCGAGCTGGTGGTGGTGGAGGACGACAAGCTGGCGCGGGCAATCGGCCGCTATGCCAGCAACCCCGGCAAGATGCTCAACGACCTGGTCGGTGACGAGTTTGGCGAACTGCAGCTGACCGATGGCGATGCGCAACTGGAGAGCGACAGCCTGCCGGATGTCGATGACGCGCCGGTGGTCAAGTTCGTCAACAAGGTGCTGATGGATGCCATCAATGGCGGGGCGTCGGACATTCACTTCGAGCCTTACGAGAAGTTCTTCCGTATCCGCTACCGGGTCGACGGCATCCTTAAGGAGATCGCGCAGCCGCCGCTGGCCATCCGCGAGAAGCTGGCGTCGCGCATCAAGGTGGTGTCCAAGATGGACATCTCGGAAAAACGGGTGCCGCAGGACGGCCGCCTGAAGCTGGTGATTTCCAAGCACCGCACCGTGGATTTCCGGGTCAGCACCTTGCCGACGCTGTACGGCGAGAAGATTGTGATGCGTATCCTCGATTCCTCCGGTGCTGCGCTGGATATCGAGCAGCTCGGCTTTGAGCCGGAGCAGAAGGAAATGCTGCTGCGCGCAATCGAGCGTCCGTACGGCATGGTGCTGGTGACCGGGCCGACCGGTAGCGGCAAGACGGTGTCGCTGTATACCTGCCTCAATATCCTGAACCAGCCGGACAGCAATATTTCCACCGCGGAAGATCCGGTAGAAATCAACCTGCCCGGCATCAACCAGGTCAACGTCAACGAGAAGGCCGGGCTGACTTTTGCCTCGGCGCTGCGTGCCTTCCTGCGCCAGGACCCTGACATCATCATGGTCGGCGAGATCCGCGATTTCGAGACGGCGGATATTTCGATCAAGGCGGCTCAGACCGGCCACATGGTGTTTTCCACCCTGCATACCAATAATGCACCGTCAACGCTGACCCGGCTGCTGAATATGGGCGTGGCGCCGTTCAATGTCGCCAGCTCGGTATTGCTGATCATGGCGCAGCGGCTGGCCCGACGTCTGTGCAACCACTGCAAGGCGCCGGTCGAGATTCCCGAGCAGGCCTTGCTGCAAGCCGGCTTCGGCCAGGAAGAGCTGGATGGCGGCTGGCAGCCGTATGGCCCGGTCGGCTGCGACGAGTGCCGCGGTAGCGGCTATAAGGGACGGATCGGCATCTACGAGGTGATGCCGATTACTGATGCCATGGTGCGGCTGATCATGAGCGGCGGCAATGCGATGGATATTGCCGATCTTGCGCGCCAGGAGGGCATGGTCGATTTGCGCCATGCCGGCTTGCTGAAGGTAAAACGCGGCCTGACGTCGTTGACCGAGATCGAAGCCGTTACCAACGAATAAACAGAAAAATCATTATGCCCACGCCAAGCAAGAAGCCTGCCTCCCATGTCTTTGTGTGGGAAGGGCGCGACCGGGCCGGCAAGGCCATCCGTGGCGAGATTCGTGCCGAGTCGGAAACCGTCGCCCGCGCCCAGTTGCGCCGGCAAGGGGTCAGCCCGACCAGACTGAAAAAACGCGGCGTCAGCCTGCGCCAGCGTATTACCGAAAAGGATGTCGCGCTGTTTACCCGCCAGCTGGCGACCATGATGAAGGCCGGGGTGCCGCTGCTGCAGGCCTTTGATATCGCGGCCAAGGGCCACAGCAATGCCGCCTTCGTGCGTATCCTGCTGGATGTGCGCTCGGAGGTCGAGTCCGGCAGCAACCTGGCCGATGCCTTCCGAAAATACCCGCTGTACTTCGACAAGCTGTTCTGCAACCTGATCGCCGCCGGCGAGGCGGGCGGGGTGCTGGATGCGCTGCTGGACAAGCTGGCGACCTACAAGGAAAAGATCATTGCCATCAAGGGCAAGATCAAGTCGGCGATGATCTACCCGGCGGCAATCATTGCCACCGCCTTCATCATTACCGCGGTGATCCTGATCTACGTGATTCCGGCGTTCAAGGAACTGTTCTCCAGTTTTGGTGCCGATCTGCCGGCGCCGACGCAGATCGTGATCTGGCTGTCGGACCTGTTTGTCGAGTACTGGTGGATGGTGTTCGGCTCCATCGCGGTGGTGATCATCGGTACCGTCAAGCTGTATCAGCGCTCGTCCAGGATGCAGGCGGCACTGGACCGTTTCGTGCTGAAGGTGCCGGTGATCGGCGATGTGGTGCGCAAGGCGACCATCGCGCGCTGGGCGCGGACGCTATCGACGCTGTTTACCGCCGGCGTGCCGCTGGTGGAGGCGCTGGATTCGGTGGCCGGTGCCGCCGGCAACCAGGTGTATGCCGAGGCCACCAGGGTCATCCAGTCGGATGTCAGCGCCGGTTCGACCCTCAACAACTCGATGCAGCGTTCCAATCTGTTTCCCAATATGGTGCTGCAGATGACCTCGATCGGCGAGGAGTCCGGCTCGCTCGACTCCATGCTGGACAAGGTGGCGGATTTTTATGAAGACGAAGTCGATAATGCGGTGGCGTCGCTGTCCAGCTTGCTGGAGCCGATGATCATGATCATTCTCGGGGTGCTGATTGGTGGCTTGGTGATCGCAATGTACATGCCGATCTTCCAGATGGGACAGGTGGTCGGTTGATGCTGGCGCTATTGGCGGAGCTGCCGGCAGGCGGCCAGGTGGCGATTGCGGCACTGCTGGGCCTGCTGCTCGGCAGTTTTCTCAACGTGGTGATCCATCGCCTGCCCTTGATGCTGGAGCGGCGCTGGGCAGTGGAGTGTGCGCAGTGGCAGGGTAGCGAGTTGCCGGAGCAGCCGCCGTTCAACCTGCTGGTGCCGGCCTCTGCTTGTCCGCATTGCCAGGCGCCGATCCGTGCGTGGCAGAATATCCCGTTGCTCAGTTTCCTGCTGCAGCGCGGTCGCTGCAGTCATTGCCGGGCACCGATTTCCTGGCGTTATCCCTTGGTGGAACTGGCCAGCGGCCTGCTGTTTGCCGGCTTTGCCTGGCACTACGGCCTGTCGCCGTGGTGGCTGGCGGCCTCGCTGTTTTCGGTGACGCTGCTGGCCTTGGCGCTGATCGATGCCCGTACCCAACTGTTGCCGGATGACCTGACCCTGCCCTTGCTGTGGGCCGGTCTGCTGTACAACCTGTGGAGTGGCCGGGTGCCGCTGGCGGATGCGGTAATGGGCGCGGTGCTGGGCTACCTGGCGCTGTGGTCGGTGTACTGGCTGTTCAAACTGGTAACCGGCAAGGAGGGCATGGGCTACGGCGACTTCAAGCTGCTGGCGGCGCTGGGTGCCTGGCTGGGCTGGATGCTGCTGCCGCTGGTGATCCTGCTGTCGTCGGTGCTGGGGGCGGTGTTCGGCATTCTGTTGCTGCTGCTGTCGAAACATGAAAAAGGCCAGACCATGCCTTTCGGGCCGTACCTGGCGCTGGCCGGCTGGTGTGCCTTCGTGTGGGGGCCTGCCATCATGCAGTGGTATCTCGGTGCCTAGCCCGGTGATCGGCCTGACCGGCGGCATCGGCGCCGGCAAGAGCACTGTCGAGGGGCTGTTTGCCAGTCTGGGGATTCCCTGTGTCGATACCGACCGCATCGCGCATCAGCTGACTGCAGCCGGTGGTGCCGCAATGCCGGCACTGGTGGCTCAGTTTGGCGCGGCGATCCAGACGCCGGAAGGTGCGCTGGATCGTGGCGTGATGCGGCAGAAGGTGTTTGCCGATGCCGGCGAGCGGCAGCGGCTGGAGGCCATTCTCCATCCACTGATCCTGGCGGAAAGCCGGCGGCTGCTGGCTTCGCTGCAGGAGGCCCCTTACGTGCTACTGGCGGTGCCGCTGCTGTTTGAAACGCCGGCTTATCGAAACCTGGTGGCCGAGACGTTGCTGGTGGATTGCGAGCCAAGGCTGCAGCGTGAGCGGGTGATGCAGCGCAGCGGCTTGCCGGCAGTACAAGTAGATGCCATCATCGCCGCACAGATGCCACGTGCCGAGCGACTGGCCCTGGCGGATGCCGTGCTTGATAATAGTGGCGATTTGGCGCTATTGTCGCGGCAAGTCGAGAACAAACATCGTTATTATCTGCAACGTTTTGCTGCGGCCAACCTTGCTACCCCTTCAAATTCTGTGGATCCGGCGCTGTGACTAGTTTCGAGTTTCCTGTTACCGAACGTACCAGAACACTGCTCCGGCTGGAGCAGCTTTATCAGCGGCTGGCTTTCTTCGTGGCACAGGATGAACCATACCAGCATCACGCTGCGCTGATGGCGCTGTTCGAGGTGCTGGAAGCGGCCGGCCGTACCGAGTTGAAATCGGAGCTGCTGCAGGAACTGGAGCGGCAGAAGCAGGCGCTGGAGAGCTGGCGCGACAGCCCGGCCATTGAGCAGGTGGCGCTGGAGCAGGTGCTGGACGAGATCGAACTGGCATCGCAGAACCTGCTGGAGCTGAGCAGCCGCTTTGGCCAGCATCTGCGCGAAAACGAGTGGCTGATGGCGATAAAGCAGCGCGCCATCATTCCCGGCGGCACCTGCTCCTTCGATTTGCCTTCCTACTACCTGTGGCTGCAGCAGCCGGTGGCGCAGCGCCGTGCCGACCTGCAACGCTGGGCGCAGCCGCTGATGCCGACGGCACAGGCTGCGGCCATCCTGTTGAAACTGCTGCGCGACAGCGGCAAGCATTTTTCCTATGTTGCGCGCCGTGGCGCGTTCCAGCAGATGTCCGGCGGCAAGGTGGTGCAACTGATCCGCATCAGCTTTGCCGACAGCTACCGGGTAGTGCCGGAGGTCTCTGCCAACAAGTATGCGCTGAATATCCGTTTTGTCGATGCCGGCACCGGCGAGGTGCGTTCGCGCCAGGCGGAGCAGGATATCGAGTTCACCCTGACTTTTTGCAAGTTCTGATTGCCGATGACCTCGCCCACTATCGTTCGCTGTCCGCAATGCAAGACCCCGGTGCGCTGGGGCCCTGACAGCCCGTACCGCCCGTTCTGCAGCGAGCGCTGCAAGCTGATCGACCTCGGCCAGTGGGCCGACGAACAGTACCGTGTGCCGGCGACGCCGGATCTGCCGTTCGACGACCATCCCGATTGAGCGCCGAGCGCCGAGCGCCAGCCAGCAAAAAGCCGTTGCCCGCAAGGCAACGGCTTTTTCATTGCTGGCCGGTGATTCAGGTGCGGGCCAATACCGCGCCCTGCGCAAAATACTGGTGCACGCCGGACATGATCGCTTCCGCCATCTGCTGCTGGAAGGCCGGGCTGAGCAGCTTCTTTTCTTCCTCGTAGTTACTGATGAACGCGGTTTCCACCAGGATGGAGGGGATGTCCGGCGCCTTGAGCACGGCAAAGCCGGCCTGCTCCACCTGCGGCTTGTGCAGGCGGTTGAGATTGCCCATCTTGCCCAGTACCAGCTTGCCCAGTTTCAGGCTGTCATTGATGGTGGCGGTCTGTGTCAAGTCGAACAGGGTGTGGGCGAGGTAGCGGTCCTTGCCGCTGATCTTGACGCCGCCGATCAGGTCGGCATCGTTCTGGCTCTTGGCCAGCAGCCGCGCCATGCTGCTGGTGGCGCCGTTTTCCGACAGTGCGAACACCGAGGAGCCATTGGCGGTGCGGTTGGCGACGGCGTCGGCATGGATGGAGATGAACAGGTCGGCGCCGAGTTTGCGCGCCTTGGCCACGCGCACCCCCAGCGGGATGAACACGTCCTCGTCGCGCGTCAGGTGCGCCTTCATGTTTTTTTCACTGTCGATCAGCTTCTTCAACTGGCGGCTGATACGCAGCACCACGTCTTTTTCATAGACGCCGGACGGGCCGACCGCGCCGGGGTCCTCGCCGCCGTGGCCGGGGTCGATGACCACGGTGATGATGCGGTTCTTGTCGGTGCGGCCCTTGCCGCCCAGTGGTGCCTGCTCGTTCAGCTGCCCCTTGTTGTAGTCCTGCAGCAGCGCCAGCAGCGGATCGTCCTGCTGGCCACTGGCCGGATACAGATCCACCACCAGCCGGTGCCGGTACTCGCCGATCGGCTGCAGCGAGAAGATCTGCGGTTTGACCTCGTTGCGCAGGTCCAGCACCAGGCGTACGGTGTTGCTGTTGAACTGGCCGGCGCGCGCGGTCTGGATGAAGGGGTCGGCGCTCTGGATCTGCTTGTTGATGTCTTGCAGGATGCCGGTCAGCTGCACGCCTTCCAGGTCGATCACCAGCCGGTTCGGATCGGCGAGGCTGAAATGCTTGTAGCGGATGGTTTCGCTGGCCTCGATGGTGACGCGGGTGTAGGTTGACGACGGCCACACCCGTACCGCCACGATCTGGCTGCTGCTGGCGAAGCCGATGCGGCTGACGCTCAGGAAAAACGTGGCCGCGGCGGCACCGATCAACTGGCGGCGGCGGGGGTCGCAAGGCGGGAGAGGCATTGGTGTCCTGTTTCGCTAAAGGCTTGAAGGCGATAGTTGCGACCAGCGTCGCAGACCGAGAGTTCCAGCACCAGGTCGGGCGGCGGCAGGCAGTCACCGGCCTTGTCCGGCCATTCGACGATGCACAGCGTGTCGGCGGCAAAGTAGTCACCAAAGCCCGCATCGTGCCATTCGTCCGGATCGGTAAAACGGTACAGGTCGAAGTGGTGCACCATCAGCGGCGGCAGGCTGTAGCTTTCCACCAGGGTATAGGTCGGGCTTTTCACCCGCCCCGCATGGCCCAGCGCCTGCAGCAGGCCGCGGGTGAAAGTGGTCTTGCCGGCGCCGAGATCGCCGTGCAGTTGCAGCTGGATGCCGCCGTGCAGCACTGCGGCCAACGTGGCGCCCAGTTGCAGGGTGGCGCTTTCATCGGCAAGGAAGCCTTGCCGCAGGCTGGTATCATCCATTGCCATGAGTGAAATATCCTGTAAAAGCGAGAATTATCGCCAATTGGCCAGCCAAATCAAGGGATGGGCCAAAGAACTCGGTTTTGCCGAGGCACATATCACGGCGGCGGCATTGCCGCCCGAGGCCGAGGCCGGCCTGCTGGCATGGCTGGCGGCGGGCAATCATGGCGAAATGGATTACATGGCGCGCCACGGCGTGATGCGGATGCGGCCGGCGGAACTGGTGCCGGGCACGGTGCGCGTGATCAGCCTGCGCATGCACTACTGGCCGGCGGCGGCGCGTGCTGCCGAAGCGGTGCTGGGCGACGGCACACGCGCCTACCTGTCGCGCTATGCCCTGGGCCGCGACTACCACAAGGTGATACGCAACCGCTTGCAGAAGCTGGCCGAGCGCGTCACGCAGGCGGTGGGCGAACACGGCTACCGCGTGTTCACCGACAGCGCGCCGCTGGCCGAGGTCGCGCTGGCGGCACAGGCGGGGCAGGGCTGGCGCGGCAAGCACACCCTGCTGCTCAACAAGAAGCAGGGCTCGCTGTTTTTCCTTGGCGAGATTCTCACCGATCTGCCGTTGCCGGAGGATGACAGCGAGGATGGCCACTGCGGCAGTTGCACGCGCTGCATCACGGCCTGCCCCACCGGTGCCATCGTGGCGCCGTACCAACTCGATGCCCGGCGCTGCATTTCCTACCTCACCATCGAGCTGAAGGGCGTGATACCGGAGCCGCTGCGGCCGCTGATCGGCAACCGTGTCTATGGCTGTGACGACTGCCAGCTGGCGTGTCCGTGGAACCGTTTCGTGGTGCACTCGCGGGAGGAGGATTTTGCCGTGCGTCACGGGCTGGACGATGTCAGCCTGCTGGAGCTGTTCGGCTGGGACGAGGCGACCTTTGCCAGCCGCATGGCCGGCAGCCCGATCTACCGTATCGGCTACGCCAAGTGGCTGTCCAATCTGGCCATCGGGCTGGGCAATGCGCCGTATGCGGTGGAGATTGTTGTTGCGTTGCAACAGCAGCAGGATCATGCGGACGACGTGGTGCGCGAATCGGTGCGCTGGGCGCTGGCGCAACAACAGGGCCGCGCATGAAAGGTTGGCCGCAAGGCCTGCGGCCAACCTTGGGCGGGCGCTCAGTCCAGCGCGCGGGTGAAGTGGAAGGAGGAGATCACGAACTCCTTGCGCAGGTACAGCTTGTGCGCGGCGGTGCGCCAGGTGCCGGAATCCAGCACCAGGAAGCGGCAACCCAGCGCCCGCGCCTCGGCCTCGCACCAGTCGATCAGCGCGCTGCCGACGCCTTGCGAGCGCAGGCGCTCGTCGGTGACCAGATCGTCGATGTACAGGCGCAGGTCTTCGTAGGTGTTCTCGTAGACGCGGTACAGCGCCAGGCCTGCCACCTGATCGTCCTCGTTCAATGCCGCCACCAGCCGCGCGCCGTAGCCGGTGATGCGCGCCATCTTGGCGACATAGCTGGCGCTATCTTCCGGCAGCATCGGCCGCAACTGCCTATGCACCGCCAGCGCCGCGGCCAACGTTTGCGGCCGGGTGATATGGCCGTGCCCGTCGCACAGCCGTTCGATGCGCAGCGTGCCCATCAGGCGGGACGCGACGGCGCGATCACCAGCGATTCGCCTTCCAGTACCACATTGCCCTTCACCAGGCATTGGGTGGCGAACTTGACGCGCTTCTTCGCCGGGTCCAGCTCGGTGACGGTGACGCGGGCGGTGACGGTCTCGCCGAGACGTACCGGTGCTTTGAACCTGGTCGACTGCGACAGGTAGATGGTGCCGTTACCCGGCAGGCGGGTGCCGACCACGGTGGAAATCAGTCCGGCGGTGAGCATGCCGTGGGCGATGCGGGTCTTGAACATCGACGCTTCGGCGTATTCCTGGTTGATGTGTACCGGGTTGTCGTCGCCGGAAACGGCGGCAAACATCAGGATATCGGCCTCGGTGATGGTCTTGGCGTATTCGGCGCTGTCACCGATCTGGATGTCTTCGAAGTAGACAGTCATGCTGTGCTCCCTGTTTTGGCAAGAAATGCCGCAAGTAGCCGCCACGATGACAGCACTTGCGACAGGAATGTCCGGTCTGTCGGCGTGTTATGACATGCTCAATTGTTGCAGCGCATTCTGACACGCTTTACCTTAAATGCAAATTGCGGGGAAAATGGCGTAATATTTGTGTCACCCCTGTTGTACTGCAGTTTTTTTGTAGGCAATCTACCAATTAAACGCTTGTTCGATATTGTGCTGCCGCCTCATGCCAGGCAGCCGCACATTGACGACAATTGTTCAACTCAGAGAGTTCGCTGGAGGAATATGAAAGCTCTAGTCGCTGTGAAACGCGTTGTCGATTACAACGTGAAAGTACGCGTCAAGGCCGATGGCACCGATGTGGATGTCGCCAACGTCAAGATGTCGATGAACCCGTTCGACGAGATCGCGGTTGAAGAAGCCGTACGCCTGAAGGAAGCCGGCAAGGTCTCCGAGATCGTGGTGGTATCGCTGGGGGTGAAACAGTGCGAGGAAACCCTGCGTACCGCACTGGCCATGGGCGCCGACCGCGCCATCCTGGTGGAAACCGACGCCGAGCTGCAGCCGCTGGCGGTGGCCAAGCTGCTGAAGGCGATCGCCGACAAGGAACAGCCGCAGCTGCTGATCGTCGGCAAGCAGGCGATCGACGACGATGCCAACCAGACCGGCCAGATGGTGTCGGCACTGTTGGGCTGGGGCCAGGGTACCTTCGCTTCCAAGGTTGACCTGTCTGCGGAAACCGTGGACGTGACCCGCGAAGTGGATGGCGGCCTGGAAACCGTCAAGCTGCGCCTGCCGGCGGTGGTCACCACCGACCTGCGCCTGAACGAGCCGCGCTACGTCAAGCTGCCGAACATCATGGCCGCCAAGAAGAAGCCGCTGGACAAGACCTCCCCGGCCGATCTGGGCGTCGATGTCGCCCCGCGCCTGAAGACCCTGAAAGTGGCCGAGCCAGCCAAGCGCTCGGCCGGTATCAAGGTTGCCAATGCCGCCGAGCTGGTGGCCAAACTCAAAAACGAAGCAAAGGTGCTGTAAGCCATGGCCATTCTCGTTATCGCTGAACACGACAACCAGAGCCTGAAAGCAGGCACTCTGAATACCGTTACCGCCGCCGCCAAGCTCGGCGAAGTGCACGTGCTGGTCGCCGGTCACAATGCCGCTGCCGCTGCTGATGCCGCCAAGAGCGTTGCCGGCGTGGCCCGCGTGCTGCTGGCCGACAACGCCGCCTACGCCCACGGCCTGGCCGAGAACGTGGCACCGCTGGTGGTGGACTTGGCCACGGCTTACAGCCACGTGCTGGCTCCGGCAACCTCCTACGGCAAGAACCTGCTGCCGCGCGTGGCCGCGCTCTTGGACGTGGCCCAGGTTTCCGACATCATCGCCATCGAATCCGCCGACACCTTCGTGCGTCCGGTGTACGCCGGCAACGTGCTGGCCACCGTGCAGTCGCTTGATGCCATCAAGGTCATCACCGTGCGTACTACCGCCTTCGAGGCGGCGGCTCAGGGCGGTGCGGCCAACGTTGAGGCGGTCGCTACCGTGTCCGACGCCGGCCTGTCCAGCTTTGTCGGTCAGGAGCTGACCAAGTCCGATCGTCCGGAACTGGGCGCCGCCAAGATCATCGTGTCCGGTGGTCGTGCGCTGGGCTCCGAAGAGCAGTTCAAGGCCATCATCGAGCCGCTGGCCGACAAACTGTCCGCCGCCGTCGGTGCCTCGCGCGCTGCGGTGGATGCCGGCTACGCGCCAAACGACTACCAGGTCGGCCAGACCGGCAAGGTGGTGGCGCCGCAGCTGTACCTGGCGGTGGGCATCTCCGGTGCCATCCAGCACCTGGCCGGCATGAAGGATTCCAAGGTGATCGTGGCGATCAACAAGGATGAAGAGGCGCCGATCTTCCAGGTGGCCGACTATGGCATCGTCGGTGACCTGTTCACCGTGGTGCCGGAGCTGATCGCCGAGCTGTCCAAGTAATACCCGCAGTACCCATAAAACAAGGTGCGGCGCCACGGTGCCGCACCACACAAGAAGACCGGCCATGACCGGTTCGTCTGGAGGAGCCCATACCGCGCAGTGCGCAGCGTGCGGCTTGTCCGTTGGCGGACACATGGCCGGTTTTTTTGCACGAGAAATGACGAGAAACGACACAGAGGAGCGATCAATGATTTACAAGGCACCCAGCAAAGACATCCGCTTTGCCCTGAACGAGCTGGCCGAGCTGCCGGCCATCTGCACCCTGCCGGGTTACGAAGACTGCAGCGTCGAACTGACCGAAGCCATTATGGAGGAAGGCGCCAAGTTCGCCGAGAACGTACTGGCGCCGATCAACCGGCTGGGCGACAAGGGCGCCAAGTGGGCACCGGATTTCAGCGTGACCGCCGCCGAGGGCTTCAAGGATGCGTGGCAACAGTATGTCGAGGCTGGCTGGGTCGGCCTGCGTGCACCGGCCGAGTTCGGCGGCCAGGGCCTGCCGGCACTGGTGGCCATCGCCGCCGAGGAAATGTGGTGCTCGGCCAGCCTGGCGTTCTCGCTGGCGCCGCTGCTGACGCTGGGCGCGATCGAGGCCATCAATCACCATGCCTCCGGCGAACTGAAAGCCGTCTACCTGCCGCGCATGTCCAGCGGCGAGTGGACCGGTACCATGAACCTGACCGAACCGCAGGCCGGTTCCGACCTGGCCCAGGTACGCAGCAAGGCGGTGCCGGTGGGGGATGGCAGCTACAAGATCAGCGGCCAGAAGATTTTCATCACCTGGGGTGAGCACGACATGGCGGACAACATCGTCCATCTGGTGCTGGCCCGCCTGCCGGACGCCCCGGCCGGGGTGAAGGGTATCTCGCTGTTCATCGTGCCCAAGTTCCTGGTGAATGCCGACGGCAGCCTGGGCGCGCGCAACGACGTGCGCTGCGTGTCGCTGGAGCACAAGCTGGGTATTCACGGCAGCCCGACCGCGGTGATGAGTTTCGGCGACGACGGCGGTGCCATCGGCTACCTGGTGGGCGAGGCCAACAAGGGGCTCTCCTACATGTTTACCATGATGAACCACGCGCGCCTCGGCGTTGGCGTGGAAGGCATGGCGGTATCCGAGCGCGCCTACCAGAAGGCGGTGGAATACGCCCGCGAACGCGTGCAAAGCCGTGCCATCGGTTCGCCGGATGCGGCCGGTGTCGCCATCATCCAGCACCCGGACGTGCGCCGCATGCTGATGACGATGAAGGCGCAGATCGAGGCGCAGCGTGCGCTGGCCTACTATGCTGCCGCCGCGCTCGACCGCGCCGCGCGTGATCCGGTTGCCAGCGAGGCGGCGCGCAGCCAGGCGCTGGTCAATTTCCTGATCCCGGTCGTAAAGGGCTGGAACACCGAGCAGGCCAACGAAATCACCAGTCTGGCGATGCAGATCCACGGCGGCATGGGCTATATCGAGGAAACCGGCGTTGCGCAGTACTGCCGCGATGCGCGCATCACCGCCATCTACGAAGGCACCACCGGCATCCAGGCGCTGGACCTGATCGGGCGCAAGACCGCCAGCGAAGATGGCGCGACCGCGCGCTGGTTGCTGGAAGAAGTCAAGGTTACCGCCGGCAAGCTGGCGGCGGCGGGCTACGCCAGCCTTGCGGCCAACCTTGAGGCGGCGGCTGCGGATGCCGAGCGCTGCGTCGCCTTCATTCTCGACACCTTCGGCAGCCGGCCGCAGCTGGCCGCCGCCGGGTCGGTGCCGTTCCTCAAGCTGATGGGCATCGTGCTGGGTGGCTGGATGATGGGGCGCGCCGCGCTGATCGCCCGTGCGCAGCAGGGCGAGGAGGATGCCGACGCCGGGTTCCTGGCGGCAAAGATCGTCACCGCCCGTTTCTATGGTGAACACCTGCTGCCGCAGACCTCCGGCCTGGCTGCCGCCATTATCCACGGTGCCGATAGTGTGCTGGAGCTGGACGCCGCACTGTTCTGAGCGGGGGCTTGATCTGCAAGAACCGCCGGTGCCGCAGCTGCGGCACCGGCGGTTTTCATATGCTATTCGCCGCTGGCGACGTGTGGGGCTGCTGTGTTGCTGGCCGGTGGGTGGTGCGGAACAACTTGCCGTATGCGCGCATTTTTTGTAAGGTTTGACGCTAGCGTAAACAAGGGCTTAGCCGATGATGGCGACTGTATCCATTGTTCAGAAAAGCATCAGTCCTGCCGTGCGGCCTTGCCGATCCGGCCGGAAACAGGATATACTTGAAAAGTTTAACCGAACGGGACAAGCGCACGTCGCTATGGTCCCGTTTGTTGTATCAATAAACCAAAAATATCATTATTAGGAGCCAGCCAGTGACAACCGTACCCGCGATTCTTGCCTTGGCTGACGGCACGCTGTTCAAAGGCGTCGCCATCGGAGCCAACGGCCACACCGTCGGAGAGGTGGTATTCAATACTGCCATGACCGGTTATCAGGAAATCCTTACCGACCCGTCCTATACCCGGCAGATCGTCACCCTGACTTATCCTCATATCGGCAACGTCGGCGCCAACTCGGAAGATACCGAGTCCGGCGCCGTCTTTGCATCCGGCCTGATCATCCGTGATCTGCCGCTGCTGCACAGCAACTTCCGTGCGGAAGACTCGCTGTCCGATTACCTGACGAAGCACAACGTTGTCGCCATCGCCGACATCGACACCCGCAAACTGACCCGCATCCTGCGCGAAAAAGGCGCCCAGCCAGGCTGCATCATGGCCGGCGACATCGACGAGGCGAAAGCCGTCGAGCTGGCGCGCGGTTTCGGCAGCATGGCCGGTCAGGATCTGGCCAAGGTGGTCAGCTGCAAGGAAGCCTACGGCTGGACGATACGTGAATGGCGTCTGGGGCAGGGTCATGTCGAGCAGACCGATACCCCGTTCCATGTGGTGGCCTACGATTTCGGTGTCAAGCACAACATCCTGCGCATGCTGGCCGAGCGCGGCTGCAAGCTGACCGTGGTGCCGGCCGAGACGCCGGCCCGCGACGTGCTGGCGCTGAATCCGGACGGCGTGTTCCTGTCCAATGGCCCGGGCGATCCGGAACCATGCGACTACGCGGTCACCGCCATCCGCGATATCCTGGATACCAAGCTGCCGGTATTCGGCATCTGCCTCGGCCACCAGTTGCTCGGTCTGGCGGTCGGCGGCAAGACGTCCAAGATGAAGTTCGGCCACCACGGCGCCAACCACCCGGTGCAGGATCTCGATTCCGGCCGCGTGATGATCACCAGCCAGAACCACGGTTTTCAGGTCGACGAGGCCAGCCTTGCGGCCAACGTACGTGTCACCCACCGTTCGCTGTTCGACCAGACGGTGCAGGGCATCGCGCTGACCGACCGTCCGGCCTTCTCCTTCCAGGGTCACCCGGAAGCGAGCCCGGGGCCGGAAGACGTGGCCTACCTGTTTGACCGTTTCATCGCCATGATGGCTGCGCACAAAGCGGCCTGATCACCGAGGACGCATCATGTTCGGCATCACTGACCTGACCACTTACATACTCGGCACCATCTTCATCGTGCTGCTGCCGGGCCCCAATTCGATGTATGTGCTGTCGGTGGCAGCGCAGCGCGGGGTGCGCGCCGGCTTTGCCGGTGCCTGTGGCGTGTTCGTCGGTGATTTCGTACTGATGACGTTGGCCGCAACCGGTGCTGCCGGTCTGCTGCAGGCCAATCCGGCGCTGTTCGCCATCGTCAAGTATGCCGGCGGTGCCTATCTGGCGTGGCTGGGCATTGCCATGCTGCGTGGTGCCTGGGCCGGCTGGCAGCAGCGTCGCCAGGGCCAGGCCGCGGTGGCGGCACCGGTGCTGGACAGCAACCGTCCGTTTTCCAGGGCGCTGCTGATCAGCCTGATGAACCCGAAGGCGATCCTGTTCTTCGTGTCGTTCTTCGTGCAGTTCGTCGATCCGGCCTATCCCTACCCGGCACTGACCTTTGCCATCCTCGGCGCCATCGTGCAGCTGTGCAGCGCGCTGTACCTGACCACGCTGATTCTGGCCGGCAACCATCTGGCCGAGGCGTTCCGTCGCCGCCGTCGCCTGTCGGCGGCGATGGGCGGGGCGGTCGGTGCCATGTTTATCGGTTTCGGCGCCAAGTTGGCCGCCGCCAGCCTGTAATACCCGGCGTCTCCGGCAGCGGGCCACGTCAGCCTGCCGGAGCGTGTAAAACATTGAATAATATTGAGCGATTACCATGCCTAAACGTACTGATATCAAGAGCATTCTCATCATTGGCGCTGGCCCGATCGTCATCGGCCAGGCCTGCGAGTTTGACTACTCCGGCGCGCAGGCGTGCAAGGCACTGCGTGAAGAAGGCTACAAAGTCATTCTGGTGAACTCCAACCCGGCCACCATCATGACCGACCCGGACATGGCCGACGTGACCTACATTGAGCCGATCAACTGGCAGGTGGTGGAGAAGATCATCGCCAAGGAACGTCCGGATGCGATCCTGCCGACCATGGGTGGCCAGACCGCGCTGAACTGCGCGCTGGACCTGGCGCGCAACGGCGTGCTGGAAAAGTACAAGGTCGAGCTGATCGGCGCCACCGAAGACGCCATCGACAAGGCGGAAGACCGCGGCCGCTTCAAGGAAGCAATGGCCAAGATCGGCCTGTCCTGCCCGCTGTCCTTCGTCTGCCACACCATGGAAGAATCGCTGGAAGCACAGACCAAGGTCGGCTTTCCGACCCTGATCCGCCCGTCCTTCACCATGGGCGGCTCCGGCGGCGGCATCGCCTACAACAAGGAAGAGTTCCTGGCCATCTGCGAGCGTGGTTTCGAAGCGTCGCCGACCCACGAACTGCTGATCGAACAATCCGTACTCGGCTGGAAAGAGTACGAGATGGAGGTGGTGCGCGACCGCAACGACAACTGCATCATCATCTGCTCGATCGAGAACTTCGACCCGATGGGCGTGCACACCGGTGACTCCATCACCGTGGCCCCGGCGCAGACGCTGACTGACAAGGAATACCAGATCATGCGCAATGCCAGTCTGGCAGTGCTGCGCGAGATCGGTGTCGATACCGGCGGCTCCAACGTGCAGTTCGCGACCAACCCGGACACCGGTGAGATGATCGTGATCGAGATGAACCCGCGCGTGTCGCGTTCCTCGGCACTGGCGTCCAAGGCCACCGGCTTCCCGATCGCCAAGATCGCCGCCAAGCTGGCAGTCGGCTTCACCCTCGATGAACTGAAGAACGACATCACCGGCGGTGCGACCCCGGCCTCGTTCGAGCCGTCCATCGACTACGTGGTTACCAAGATTCCGCGTTTCGCCTTCGAGAAATTCCCGCAGGCCGATGACCGCCTGACCACGCAGATGAAGTCGGTCGGCGAAGTGATGGCCATGGGTCGCACGCTGCAGGAATCGATGCAGAAAGCGCTGCGCGGCCTGGAAACCGGCCTCTCCGGCTTCAACTCCGTTACCAGCGATGAAGAGGCGATCCGTCACGAACTGGGTGCTCCTGGCCCGGAACGCATACTGTACGTGGCCGATGCCTTCCGTATCGGCATGAGCCGTGATGACATCCACGCCATCAGCAAGATCGACCCGTGGTTCCTGGCGCAGATCGAAGACCTGATCGGCGAAGAAAAAGCGCTGGCCGGCCGCAAGGCGGACAGCCTGGATTACGACGAACTGCGTCGCCTGAAGCGCAAGGGATTCTCCGACCGTCGCCTGGGCGAGCTGCTGGGCACCGACCAGGCTGCCGTGCGTAGTCACCGCTGGGGCCTGAACCTGCACCCGGTATACAAGCGCGTGGATACCTGCGCCGCCGAATTTGCCACCAACACCGCCTACATGTACTCCACCTACGAAGAGGAGTGCGAGTCCAAGCCGACCGACCGCAAGAAGGTAATGGTGCTCGGCGGCGGTCCGAACCGTATCGGCCAGGGTATCGAATTCGACTACTGCTGCGTACACGCCGCGCTCTCCCTGCGCGAATCCGGTTTCGAGACCATCATGGTCAACTGCAACCCGGAAACCGTGTCCACCGACTACGACACCTCCGACCGCCTGTACTTCGAGCCGCTGACGCTGGAAGACGTGCTGGAAATCTGCCGCATCGAGAAGCCGTTCGGCGTCATCGTGCAGTACGGCGGCCAGACGCCGCTGAAACTGGCGCGCGCGCTGGAAGCCAACGGCGTGCCCATCATCGGTACCAGCCCGGACATGATCGACGCTGCCGAAGACCGCGAGCGCTTCCAGCAGCTGCTGAACGACCTCGGCCTGAAGCAGCCGCCGAACCGCACCGCGCGCAACCCGGTTGACGCCATGCGCCTGGCCGAAGGAATCGGCTACCCGCTGGTGGTGCGTCCGTCCTACGTACTGGGCGGCCGCGCGATGGAAATCGTGCACGAGCCGGCCGATCTGGAACGCTACATGCGCGAAGCGGTGAAGGTGTCCAACGACAGCCCGGTGCTGCTGGACCGCTTCCTGAACGACGCGATCGAGGTCGATGTCGACTGCGTGTCCGACGGCAGCACCGTGGTGATCGGCGGCATCATGCAGCACGTGGAACAGGCCGGTGTCCACTCCGGTGACTCCGCCTGCTCGTTGCCACCGTACAGCCTGTTCCCGGCGGTGCAGGACGAGATCCGCCGTCAGACCGAAGCGATGGCGCGTGCGCTGAACGTGGTCGGCCTGATGAACGTGCAGTTCGCGATCCAGAAAGACACCATCTACGTGCTGGAAGTGAACCCGCGTGCGTCGCGTACCGTGCCGTTCGTGTCGAAAGTGACCGGTGCACCGCTGGCCAAGATCGCCGCCCGTACCATGGCCGGCATCAGCCTGATCGAGCAGGGTTTCACCAAGGAAGTGATTCCGCCGTACTACGCGGTCAAGGAAGCGGTGTTCCCATTCATCAAGTTCCCGGGCGTGGACACCATCCTCGGGCCGGAAATGAAGTCGACCGGTGAAGTGATGGGCGTTGGCCGCACCTTTGCCGAAGCCTTCGTCAAGGGCCAGCTGGCCGCCGGCGACCGCCTGCCGCGTACCGGCAAGGTGTTCCTGTCGCTGCGCGAGAGCGACAAGGAAGGCGGCATCGAAGTGGCGCGCGAACTGCAGAAGCTGGGCTTCGGCGTGTGCGCCACCCGCGGTACCGCCAAGGCGATGGCCGATGCCGGCATCGTGGTGCAGGTGGTGAACAAGGTGAACGAGGGCCGTCCGCACATCGTCGACATGATCAAGAATGGTGAGATCGACGTGCTGGTCAACACCGTGGACGAGAAGCGCAAGGCGATCCAGGACAGCCACGCCATCCGCCGCTCTGCACTGCAGATGCGTGTGCCGCAGTACACCACCCTGGCCGGTGCCAAGGCGGTCTGCGTCGGCCTGTCGCACGTCGATGATTTCGACGTCTACAGCGTGCAGCAGCTGCACGCCGAGCTGAAGGGCTGAGCCCGGTCAAAGGTTGGCCGCATGCGGCCAACCTTTGAACCCGGAGCAAAATCTCGTTACAATCACCGCTGAATCCAACGTCCAGCAAAGCCGCCGTCCCGTACGGCGGCTTGCGCTTTTATCACAGGGCAGCAGTACGCCCTTGGAGAACCGAGTCATGAACAAAGTCCCGTTGACCGTGCGTGGTGCCGAACAGCTGAAGGCCGAATTGCAGCGTCTGAAAAGCATTGAGCGTCCGTCGGTGATCGAGGCCATTGCCGAAGCGCGCGCGCAAGGCGATCTATCCGAGAATGCAGAATACGACGCCGCCAAAGAGCGCCAGGCCTTTGTCGAGGGCCGTATTGCCGAGCTGGAAGGCAAGATTTCCAACGCACAGATCATCGATCCGACCGAGCTGGATGCAGACGGCCGTATCGTGTTCGGCACCACCGTGCTGCTGACTGATCTGGAAAGTGAAGAGGAAAAGACCTATCAGATCGTCGGCGACGACGAAGCCGACATCAAGCTGGGCAAGGTGTCGGTCAACTCGCCGATCGCGCGCGCGCTGATCGGCAAGGTGGAAGGCGACGTGGCCGAGGTGATGGCCCCGGGCGGCATCCGCGAGTACGAAGTACTGGAAGTGCGCTACATCTGAGCGCGGCGGCCGCCTGGGGCCACACTGGTGCTGTAACGTTGGCCGCAAGCCGGCCGGGAAGAGGAAGACCAATGGACGGATTGCGTGCGATTGCCCGGACCCTGTGGATCGGCGGCATGTGGGTGGTCGGCATCATCGTGGCCCCCATCCTGTTTTCGGCGCTGGATAACGTGACCGCCGGCATGGTGGCGGGGCGCTTGTTTGCCGCCATCGCCTGGGTCGGGCTGGTGTGCGGCATCTTCCTGCTGGCCGACTACGTGCTGCGCTACGGCGCGCGCGGCCTGAAGCAGGGTGGTTTCTGGCTGCTGATGGGCATGCTGGTGTGCATCGTGATCAACCACTTTGCGGTGACGCCGATCATCGCCAGCCTCAAACTGCAGATGAACCATGCTGCCGAAGGCTTGTTCGGTGGCGGCTTTGCCACCTGGCACGCGATCTCCAGCCTGATCTACCTGCTGCAGAGCCTGATGGCGCTGGTATACCTGCTGCGCAGTGACAACTGAGGCGCTTCGTTTCTGGAACGGTGTACAAAGACAAAGCGGTGGCATCGCCACCGCTTTTTGTCTGTCATGCGCGGGCTGCGCCCGGAAGTGACTGCCCGCTAGCCGGCAAGGATCAAGGGCGCGCCTTGAGCGCCTTCTTGCTTTTCGGCAGGTCGATGCGCTTGGCCTCGGACGGGCGGAACAGCACCAGCAGCTTGCCGATGTGCTGCACTTGACCGGCGCCCAGATCGTTAGCAATCTGGTCATACATGGCCACGCGTGCCGCGCGGTCGTCGCCGAGCACGCGCACCTTGATCAGTTCGTGGGCGTCCAGGCTGATGGCGATTTCACGGATAACCGACTCGGTCAGGCCATTGTTGCCGATCATCACGACGGGGCTGAGCGAGTGGGCCAAACCCTTCAGATATTGGCGCTCGACTGGGGTCAGTTCGATTTTCATTGTGGCTTCAAGTTTCAGATCAAAAAGCGATTTTACTAAACTTTAGGTCATTCCCCAAACGGCACATGCATTAATTACTGGAATCCACATGGCAAGAAGCAAGTCTAGCAACGCCTGGCTGCGTGAGCACGTCAACGATCACTATGTGCAAATGGCCCAGAAAGACGGCTATCGCGCGCGCGCCGCGTACAAACTGCTGGAAATCAACGACAAGGACAAGCTGATCCGGCCGGGCACCGTGCTGGCCGATCTCGGCTCGGCGCCGGGCAGCTGGTCGCAGGTGGCGGCGCGCATCGTCGGCGACAGCGGCAAGGTATTCGCCATCGACATCCTGCCGATGGACCCGATCGCCGACGTCGCCTTCATCCAGGGCGACTTCCGCGACGACGAGGTGCTGGAGGAGTTCGTGACCATGCTCGGCGGGCGACAGCTGGACCTTGTAATTTCCGATATGGCACCCAATATTTCCGGGATGAGCGGGATCGACCAGGCCAGGAGCTTTCACCTGAACGAGCTGGCGCTGGAATTTGTCCGTGACCATTTGAAACCCGGCGGCAGTTTCCTCGTCAAAGTGTTCCAGGGCAGTGATTTCCAGCCCTATCTGAAAGCCATGCGCGAGCTGTTTGGCGAAGTCGTAACGCGTAAACCCAAGGCCTCGCGCGACCGTTCCAGTGAAATCTACCTGCTGGGTAAAGACCGTCGCTGACAGTCAGGGATGCCGGGTTTACAATAGAAAAAACCATTTACCAAGTCAGGGCACATAGGAGCACGCTCTTGTGAACAATATCGGAAAAAACATCGCGATCTGGGTCATCATCGGTCTTGTACTGATGACTGTGTTCAACCAGTTTACCAAGCGCCAGGAAACCCAGAATCAGGTCGAGTATTCGCAATTCATGAGCGATGTGGAGTCCGGCAAGATTCAGACGGTGAGCATTGAAGGCAATCCGCTACGCGGCCAGTGGGTACGCGGCAAGCGTACCGACGGCTCCAGTTTCAGCACCTATGCCCCGTTTGACGTGAAAATGGTGGACGTGCTGATCAAGAACAACGTGACCTTCTCCGCCAAGCCGGAAGAGGAACCATCGTTGCTGATGAGCATCTTCATCAGCTGGTTCCCGATGCTGCTCCTGATCGGGGTGTGGTTCTTCTTCATGCGCCAGATGCAGGGCGGCGGCAAGGGTGGGGCGTTCTCGTTCGGCAAGAGCAAGGCGCGCATGCTGGACCAGGACACCAACACCGTGACCTTTGCCGACGTGGCCGGTTGCGATGAAGCCAAGGAAGAAGTGAAGGAGATCGTCGACTACCTGCGCGATCCTTCCCGCTACCAGAGCCTGGGCGGCCGCATTCCGCGTGGCATCCTGCTCGCCGGCTCGCCGGGTACCGGTAAGACCCTGCTGGCCAAGGCCATTGCCGGCGAAGCCAAGGTGCCGTTCTTCAGCATTTCCGGTTCCGACTTCGTCGAGATGTTCGTCGGCGTTGGCGCCTCCCGCGTGCGCGACATGTTCGAGCAGGCGAAGAAGAACGCGCCGTGCATCATCTTCATCGACGAGATCGACGCCGTCGGTCGCCAGCGTGGCGCCGGTCTCGGCGGCGGTAACGACGAACGCGAACAGACTCTCAACCAGCTGCTGGTGGAGATGGATGGTTTCGAGACCAACCAGACGGTGATCGTGATCGCCGCCACCAACCGTCCGGACGTGCTGGACCCGGCGCTGCAGCGTCCTGGCCGTTTCGACCGCCAGGTGGTGGTGCCGCTGCCGGATATCCGCGGCCGCGAGCAGATTCTGAACGTGCACATGCGCAAGGTACCGATCGCTGCCGACGTGGATGCGCCGATCATCGCGCGTGGTACGCCGGGCTTCTCCGGTGCCGACCTCGCCAACCTGGTCAACGAAGCCGCGCTGTTCGCTGCGCGTCGCAACAAGCGCCTAGTCGACATGCTGGACTTCGAATCCGCCAAGGACAAGATCATGATGGGCGCCGAGCGCAAGTCGATGGTGATGTCCGAGGACGAGAAAAAGAATACCGCCTACCACGAGTCCGGCCATGCGGTGGTGGCCAAGCTGCTGCCGAAGTCCGATCCGGTGCACAAGGTCACCATCATCCCGCGCGGCCGTGCGCTGGGGGTGACTATGCAGCTGCCGGAGGAAGACCGCTACGCCTACGACCGCGGCTACCTGATGGACCGCATCGCCATCCTGTTCGGCGGCCGCATCGCGGAAGAGCTGTTCATGAACCAGATGACTACCGGCGCCTCCAACGACTTCGAGCGTGCCACGCAGATGGCGCGCGACATGGTGACCCGCTATGGAATGTCCGACCGTCTCGGCCCGATGGTCTACGGCGAGAACGAGGGTGAAGTGTTCCTCGGCCGCTCGGTGACTACCCACAAGAACATGTCGGAAGCCACCATGCAGCAGGTGGATCAGGAAATCCGCCGCATCATCGACGAGCAGTACGCGCTGGCGCGCCGCCTGCTGGACGAGAACCGCGACAAGGTGGAAGCAATGACCGCCGCGCTGCTGGAGTGGGAAACCATCGATGCCGAGCAGATCAACGACATCATGGCCGGCAAGACGCCGCGTCCGCCATCGCCAGGCTCCGGTTTCAACAAGCCGGACACCAAGCCGCCGGCACCACCGGCACCAGAACCATCGGTGACGCCGGCACAAGAACTGTAAGAACCTTTTCAAGGTCTTGCGAGCTAGAGCGAGACAAGGCAAAAACGGCTGAGGAAGCGGAGTTTGCATCGGGTAAATGAGCACTCCGAAGGTGTTTTTAACGCCGTATCGCCGAAGCGCAGCAGACATTGAACAGGTTCGAAGGCAGGTCAGGTAAACAACAGGGTGTCAGTCCAGACTGACACCCTGTTTTGCATTGGAGAAAGCTATGTCGGTTTTTGCCTGTGGCAGGTTCAGCCTGTCGCTCGAGCGCCCGCTGCTGATGGGCATTTTGAACGTGACGCCGGATTCCTTTTCCGATGGCGGTAGCTACAACCGGCTGGATGCGGCGCTGGCCCACGCCGAGCGCTTGCTGGCCGACGGTGCCGACATCCTCGACATCGGTGGCGAGTCGACACGGCCGGGCGCACCCTACGTCAGCCCGGAAGAGGAGCTGCAGCGGGTGCTGCCGCTACTGCAAAGGTTGGCCGCACTGCAGGTGCCGCTGTCGCTGGATACCCGCCGCACCTCGGTGATGCGCGCCGCGCTGCAGGCCGGTGCCGTCGACCTGATCAACGACGTGTCGGCATTGGAAGACGACGGCGCGCTGGCGCTGGTGGCTGCGGCCAACGTTGGTATCTGCCTGATGCACAAGCAAGGCAATCCGGACACCATGCAGCAGCAGCCGGACTACGCCGACGTGGTGCAGGAAGTCGGTGGCTATCTCGCTCGCCGCATCGAGCTGTGTCTGGAAAACGGCATCGCCCGCGACCGGCTGTTGGCCGATCCCGGCTTCGGCTTCGGCAAGACGCTGCAGCACAATCTGGAACTGCTGCGCGCGTTGCCGCAGCTGGAAGCGCTGGCCGGTGCGCCGTTGCTGGTCGGCATGTCGCGCAAGTCGATGCTGGGCGCCATCACCGGCGAGCCGCAGCCTGACCAGCGCCTCGGTGCCAGCGTGGCGGCGGCGTTGCTGGCGGCGCAGCGCGGTGCCAAGGTAATCCGCGTGCACGACGTGAAGGCCACGCACCAGGCGCTGCAGGTGTGGCAGGCGCTGGGCTGAGCTTGGTGCGGCAGTTGCCCCCGCAAGCGGGTGGCGATGTAAAATCGGCAGGATAAAAGTCTGAAGGAACAATAATGAGCCGCAAATATTTTGGTACCGATGGTGTGCGTGGCGAAGTCGGCCAGTTTCCGATTACCCCCGATTTCGTGCTGCGCCTCGGCTACGCCGCCGGCAAGGTGCTGGTCGATCACGAGCGGCAGGAACACCCGACGGTGATCATCGGCAAGGACACCCGCATTTCCGGCTACATGCTGGAAGCGGCGCTGCAGGCCGGCCTCACCGCCGCCGGTGTCAACGTGCTGCTGACCGGGCCGCTGCCGACGCCGGGCATCGCCTACCTGACGCGCGCGCTGCGTTTGTCGGCCGGGGTGATGATCTCCGCGTCGCACAATCCGTATCAGGATAACGGCATCAAGTTCTTCGCCGAGGGCGGCAAGAAGCTGGACGACGCGCTGGAGCGCGAGATCGAGGCGATGCTGGATTCGCCGATGCAGACCAGCCCGTCGCGCGAGCTGGGCCGGGCACGTCGCATCGACGGTGCCGCCGACCGCTACATCGAGTTCTGCAAGAGCACCTTTCCCAACGAGCGCAACCTGAAGGGCCTGAAGCTGGTCGTCGATTGCGCGCACGGCGCCACCTACCACATCGCGCCGAAGGTGTTCCACGAGCTGGGCGCCGAGGTGATCACCATCGGTGGCGAGCCTAACGGCTACAACATCAACGACGGCGTCGGTGCCACCCACACCGGGGCGATCAGCCAGGCGGTGCTGCAGCATGGTGCCGATCTCGGCATCTCGCTGGACGGCGACGGCGACCGGCTGATGATGGCCGACCGCAACGGCAAGGTCTACGACGGCGACCAGCTGATCTACGTGATCGCCAAGGCGCGCGCGGCGCGCGGCCAGCTTGGCGGTGGCGTGGTCGGCACGGTGATGACCAACCTGGCGATGGAGCTGGCGCTGCAGCAGCAGGGTATCGCCTTTGGCCGCGCCAAGGTCGGCGACCGCTACGTGCTGGAGATGCTGCACGAAAAGGGCTGGCAGGTCGGAGGCGAGGCGTCCGGCCACGTGCTGTGCCTGGACAAGCACTCCACTGGCGACGGTATCATCTCCAGCCTGCAGGTGCTGGCTGCGCTGGCCGAGCTGGATGGAGGCCTGGCCGCCATCTGCAGCGACTGGCAGCCATTCCCGCAAAAGATGATCAATGTGCGCCTCAACGGCCAGGACTGGCAGGCCGCCAGTGCCGCCAAGTACGCCGAGGCACAGCTGGCGCTGGCTGGCCGTGGTCGCGTGGTACTGCGTCCGTCCGGTACGGAACCGGTGGTGCGCGTGATGGTCGAAGCGGATGAACTGGCGCTGGCCGAGCAGTGGGCCAATCAGATCGCCGCGGCGATCGAAGCGGCCTGACGGCGTACCGGTATCGGCGCAAGCCACCTGCGAAGGTGGCTTTGTTTTTACACGACCATAGTCAAGCGGGGGGCAACGGTGGCTGTGCTATGATGGCAGCCGTTCTCTGAACTGCTTCGACTGGCCTTGCCGGAAGTACTTCGACCGATCAACAGCTTGTCAGGCCGACATGGATATCCTGCAGATTCTTCTCGATTTGTTTACGGGATATGGCTATTTTGCCGTATTCATCGTATTGCTGGTGTGTGGTTTTGGTGTGCCGATTCCGGAGGACGTCACCCTGGTGGCTGGTGGCATCATTTCCGGGCTGGGCTATACCGATGTGCATGTGATGTTCGTAGTAGGCATGGCCGGTGTGCTGGTCGGTGACGGCCTGATGTTCCTTGCCGGTCGCGTCTACGGAGACCGCGTGCTGCGCTTCAAGCCGATTGCCAAGGTGATGACGCCGGAGCGTTTTGCCGCCGTACAAGAGAAATTTTCCCGTTATGGCAACTGGGTGCTGTTTGTTGCCCGCTTCCTGCCCGGCCTGCGCTCGCCGATCTTCCTGACTGCCGGACTGACGCGGCGCATCCCGTATTGGCGTTTTTTGTTGATGGATGGGTTTGCCGCGCTGATCTCGGTACCGGTGTGGGTGTATCTTGGCTACTTCGGCGCGCGCAATCGCGAGTGGCTGATGCAGATGGTACACCGCGGCCAGGCCGGCATCCTGATTGCGGTCGCACTGCTGGCTGTGGTGCTGGGCGGTTTCTACTGGCGGCACAAGCGTCGAGAGTCGAAGGCGCGGCGTCACGCCAAAGATCTGGTGATCAAATGAAAAATGCCGTCCACCTTTGCAAGTGGGCGGCATTGGCACTGTAGTGCAGTCTTGCCGGGCTGGCAAGGCGCAGGCTTAAGGTTTTTTTGCGGGCGCCGGCACCGTGGTCGGTTTGGCGGTAGCCGGTTTGGCCGCCGGAGCCTTGGCAGCTGCCTTGGCCTGGTTGCCTCCAACCTGCAGGTCGGCCTTCAGCTTCTCAAGGGTCTTGGCTCCGATGCCGGGTACGTTTTCCAGATCGGCGTAGCTCTTGAACGGGCCATTCTTGGTGCGATAGTCAATGATGGCTTTGGCCTTGACCGGGCCGATGCCATTTAGTGACTCCAGTTCCTGCTGGCTGGCAGTATTGGCATTGACGGCAGCAAACGCTGCCATGGAAAACAGCAGGGACAGTAATGCAGCGAAGAACAGTTTCATCATTTGGCTCCCATGGGTTCAACTTGCACAGTCAATATCCCAAACAAATAAACTCTATTGCAAGATAAATTGCATCACTGCCTTGGTTCCGATGTACGCCAGCAACAGCAGCGCGAAGCCGCCCAAGGTCCAGCGTATTGCCAGCTTGCCGCGCCAGCCTCGGTATCTGCGGCCAATCAGCAGGGCGCCGAATACCAGCCAGGAAGTGACGGCAAACACGGTCTTGTGATTAAACACGGCCGGTTTGCCAAATACCTCTTCGGAGAAGAGTACACCACTGGCCAGGCTGGCGGTCAGCAGCAGAAAACCGGTACCCAGCGTCTGGAACATCAGGTTTTCCATCACCAGCAGGGGGGGCAGCTTGCCGGACAGGCGGCCTGGCTTGCGTTCGTGCAGTGCCCGCTCCTGCATCAGCATCAGGATGGCAATCAGTGCGCCAATGGCAAACAGGCTGTAGGCCAGCAGCGATACCACCATGTGCAGCAGGAAGGCGATATCGTCTACGGCATAGGTATTGCGCGGCAGCGGCAGGATTTCCGCCAGCAGCACCGTGACGAATGCGACCGGTACCAGGAAGGTCTGCAGCCCTTCCATGCGCGAAAAATAGCTGCCGGTCCAGAAGATCAGCAGCATCATCCACGACAGCAGCGACAATGCGGTGCCCAGCCCCAGGCTTACTGTGCCGCTGCGTAAAACCGGCAGCACCAGCACGATTGCATGCAGCAGCAGCAGCGTCCCCAGCAGGGAGTGCTCGATACCGCTCTGACGGGGCCATAGTGCATGCCCGCGCCAGTGGCCAAGATAGTGAAGCGCCAGGCCCAGGTAACCAAAAGTCAACAAAGTGACCAAGATGAAAAGTAATCCGCTCATGGAGATATGGCAGGTCTGCGAACCGGGGACGGCTCGTGGTAAAATAAACAATTAAAGAGTCTACACCAAAGCAGCCCTTGCTTGGCAGACAGAAGGACACCGCATGCTCGACAACCTTACTTCCAGACTTACCAGCGCGCTGAAAACCATCCGCGGCCAGGCGCGCATCAGCGAAACCAACATCCAGGATGCCCTGCGCGAAGTGCGGCTGGCCTTGCTGGAGGCCGACGTTGCCCTCCCGGTCGTCAAGATTTTCATCGCCCAGGTCAAGGAACGCGCGCTGGGGCAGGAGGTGATGGGCAGCCTGACCCCGGGCCAGGCGCTGATCGGCATCGTCAACGACGAGCTGGTGCGGCTGATGGGGGACAAGAACGACGCGCTGAACCTGGCTGCCGTGCCACCGGCGATCGTGCTGATGGCCGGCCTGCAGGGCGCCGGCAAGACCACCACCGTCGGCAAGCTGTCCAAACTGCTGAAGGAAACCCAGAAGAAGAAGATTTTGGTGGTCTCTGCCGACGTGTACCGTCCGGCCGCGATCGAACAGCTGAAGACGCTGGCCGAGCAGGTCGGCGTCGAGTTCTTCCCGTCGTCGCCGGACCAGAAGCCGCTGGATATCGCCGCCGCGGCGCTGGATCACGCCAAGCGCCACCTGTTTGACGTGCTGATGGTCGATACCGCCGGTCGCCTCGCCATCGATGAGGCGATGATGGCCGAGATCAAGGCGCTGCACGCCTTCCTCAACCCGATCGAAACCCTGTTCGTGGTCGACGCGATGCAGGGTCAGGATGCGGTCAACACCGCCAAGGCCTTCAATGAGACCCTGCCGCTGACCGGCGTGATCCTGACCAAGATGGACGGCGACTCGCGCGGCGGTGCCGCGCTGTCGGTACGCCACATCACCGGCAAACCGATCAAGTTCATCGGTGTCGGCGAAAAGCTGACCGGCCTCGAGCCGTTCCACCCCGACCGTCTCGCCAGCCGTATCCTGGGCATGGGTGACGTGCTGTCGCTGATCGAAGATGTGCAGAAGGGCATCGACGAAAAAGAAGCGCAGGCGATGGCCAAGAAGCTGAAATCCGGCAAGGGTTTCGACCTCGAGGACTTCAAGGCGCAGATGCAGCAGATGAAGAAGATGGGCGGCATGACCAGCCTGCTGGAAAAAATGCCGGGCGAGATCGGCCAGCTGGCCAAGGGCGTGCAGGGCGCCGAGGCCGAGAAATCCATGCGCCGCATCGAGGGCATCATCAACTCGATGACCATGGAAGAGCGCCGCAAGCCGGAATTGCTGAAAGCCAGCCGCAAGCGCCGTATCGCCGCCGGCTCCGGCGTCAGCGTGCAGGAGGTCAACCGCCTGCTGAAGCAGTTCGAGCAGACCCAGAAGATGATGAAGCAGTTCTCGTCCAAGGGCGGCATGATGAAACTGATGAAGGGCATGAAAGGCATGATGCCTGGCATGTAAGACAAGGGTGGCCGGCGATGGCCGCCCCGTTTTTCACCTTGCACACGGATAGAGCTATGCATTACGACGTTGTCGTCCTGACCGATCACAAACTGCTGGCGCTGGATGCCGCAGACTGGTACAGCCAGCAGGTGCACACCGAGGACAATCTGGTGTCGGCCGCGCTGGAACGGCAAGGCCTCAAGGTTGGCCGCAAGGACTGGGCCGACCCGGCCTGTGACTGGACGCAATGCCGCGCCGCCGTGTTCCGCAGCACCTGGGACTACTTCCACCGCTTCGCCGAATTCGCGCCGTGGCTGGCACGCGTCAGCCAGAGCACCCGCCTGTTCAACGAGGCCGGCCTGATCCACTGGAACATCGACAAGCACTACCTCGGCGCGCTGGCCGAAAAAGACGTCAACATCGTGCCGACCCTGTTCATCGAGCGCGGCGATCCGCGCTCGATGGCGCACATCGTCGCCGAGAGCGGCTGGGAAGACCTCATCCTGAAGCCCACCGTCTCCGGTGCCGCCCGTCACACCTACCGCTTTCACGTCCTCGACAGCGAACGGTATGAGTGCACCTTCGGCGAGCTGGTGGAACAGGAGGCGATGATGCTGCAGCCGTTCCAGCGCAGCATCCTGGAACAGGGCGAGCTGTCGCTGATGGTGATCGACGGCCAGTACACCCACGCCATCCGCAAAACCGCCAAGGCCGGCGACTTCCGCGTGCAGGACGACCACGGCGGCACCGTGCACCGCTTCGAGCCGTCCGCCGACGAGATCCTGTTCGCCGAGGCCGCCGTGGCGGCGGTGCCGTTCGACGTGCTGTACGCCCGCGTCGACCTGATCCGCGACAACGACGGCGCGCTGGCGGTCATGGAATTGGAAATGATCGAGCCGGAGCTGTTTTTCCGCTTTTGCCCGGACGCCGCCGACAAACTGGCCGCCGGCATTGCGCGCCGCCTGGCCGCCTGAGTGCGGCCAACCTTGGTCCCCATTTCTTTTTGAAGCAACCGGCCAGCCCCGCTGGCCAGCAACCTGGAAGCACTGAGTGATGAATCTGACAACGCTGACCGCCCTCTCCCCGCTCGATGGCCGCTACTCCGGCCAGGCCGAGCCACTGCGCGCCATTTTCTCCGAATTCGGCCTGATGAAAGCGCGCATCAAGGTCGAACTGGAATGGCTGAAAATGCTGGCAGCCGAACCGGGCATCGAGGAGGTAAAGCCGTTCTCCGCCGCCACCATCCGTGAAATCGACGATGTGATCGACAACTTCTCGATCCAGCACGGCGAAGAAGTGAAGGCGATCGAAGCCCGCACCAACCACGACGTGAAGGCGATCGAGTACTGGCTGAAAGAGCGCCTGTCCGGCAACCCGGAGGTGATGGCCGCCAGCGAATTCATCCACTTCGCCTGCACCTCGGAAGACATCAACAACCTGTCGCACGCACTGATGCTGAAGACGGCCCGCAACACCGTGATGCTGCCGGCCGTGGACGAAGTGATCGCCAGGCTGTCGCAGCTGGCGCACGACCAGGCCGCCATCCCGATGATGAGCCGCACCCACGGCCAGCCAGCCACCCCGTCCACCATGGGCAAGGAACTGGCCAACGTGGTGTACCGCCTCAAGCGCCAGCGCGAGCAACTGGTGAAGCAGGAACTGCTGGGCAAGATCAACGGCGCGGTCGGCAACTACAACGCCCACATCGTCGCCTACCCGGACGTGGACTGGGAAAGCCTGGCCGGCCGCTTCGTGACCGGTCTGGGTCTGACCTTCAACCCGTACACCATCCAGATCGAGCCGCACGACTACATGGCCGAGCTGTACCAGCAACTGTCGCGCATCAACACCATCCTGATTGACCTGGATCGCGATATCTGGGGCTACATCTCGCTGGGCTACTTCAAGCAGAAGGTGAAGAAGGACGAAGTCGGCAGCTCGACCATGCCACACAAGGTGAACCCGATCGACTTTGAAAACTCGGAAGGCAACCTGGGTCTTGCTAATGCCGTACTGGGCCACCTGGCCGAGAAGTTGCCGCTGTCACGCTGGCAGCGCGACCTGACCGACTCCACCGTGCTGCGCAATATGGGTGTCGGTTTCGGCTACACCCTGCTGGGTTTCAAGGCGCTGATGAAGGGCCTCAACAAGCTGGAGATCAACCCGGCGATGCTGGTTTCTGATCTGGATGCTACTTGGGAGCTGCTGGCCGAGCCGATCCAGACCGTGATGCGCCGCTACGGTGTGCCGAACCCGTACGAGCAGCTGAAAGAGCTGACCCGCGGCAAGGACGGTATCACCCGCGAAACCCTGTCTGCCTTCATCAAGGGTCTGGATATTCCGGAGGTGGAAAAAGTCCGCCTGTTGGAGCTGACCCCGGCTAGCTACGTCGGCAAGGCAGAAGAGCTGGCCCGCCGCATCTGAGTTGCGGCCAACATTGCTGCTTGCAAAGGTTGCAGCGTTTGTTGGCAGTCGCGACGAAGGGGCAACATGTTTTTAAAAACTGTTGCCCGGTTTATGGGGGGCGGGAATCCGGGGCGGGTTCGGCGGCATGCTCGATTCGGTGAAGGCCGGGCCCGCCATGATTATGGCCCAGGTCCCCCGGAGCCGGCACGCGGACGATGCAATCAGAGCAGGAAGTCCTTGGAGATGCCCTTGCGGCGCAGGATGCGCCGCAGGTGCTCCAGTGCCTCGATCTGGATTTGGCGTACCCGCTCCCGGGTAAGGCTTAATGTGGCGGCCAGCTCTTCCAGTGTGCAGATCTCGTGATTATTGAGGCCATAGCGGCGTTCGATCACCATGCGCTGTTTCTCGGTCAGCTGCGACAGCCATTCATGCACAAAATGTTCGATCTGCACATTGTGCAGCTGGGTATCCGGCTCCTCATGCTGTTCGTCGGGAATGGACTCGCCAATCGACAGCATCGGATCGATATCCAGTGGTGCATCCAGTGAAGCCATGCGCTCGTTGAGGCTCATTACCTTACGAACTTCCTCTACTGGCTTGTCGACCAGATGGGCGATTTCATCCAGTGTCGGCTCACGGCCGATCTGGCTCTCCAGATGGCGCGAGGCGCGGAGGTAAATATTGAGTTCCTTGATGACATGTACCGGCAGGCGGATGGTGCGCGACTGGTTCATGATCGCCCGTTCCACGCTCTGCCGGATCCACCAGGTGGCATAGGTGGAGAAGCGGAAGCCGCGTTCCGGATCAAATTTTTCCAGCGCGTGCATCAGGCCGATATTGCCTTCCTCGACCAGGTCGAGCAGTGCCAGGCCGCGATTGATGTAGTGCTTGGCAATATTGACCACCAGCCGCAGATTGTGTTCGATCATCTTCTGGCGGGCAGCAAAGTCGCCTTGCACTACACGGCGTGCCAGTGCCACTTCTTCGGCCGGTGTCAGCAGGGCATTATTGCCGATATCGTTCAGGTAGATTTGGGTGACGTCGGTGACTTCGCTTACCGCCGGATTGACGCTGCTTTCCTCAGCGTCAGCAGCCGAGGCTTCTCTGGTTTCTGCTTCCTGCTCTGCTTCGTCATCCAGCACTTCTTCGAGTAGTTCCAGATCATCGCTCATGATGCTTTCCCCCGCTTGCAGTTACCCTGGTGCAGGGGGGATCCCTGCTAGGGCTTGGCTGCCAGAAACTTGCTCGGATCCACCGGTTTGCCCATTTCCCGAATCTCAAAATGGAGTTTTACCTGATCCGCGTCGGTATCACCCATTTCGGCAATTTTCTGGCCTTTCTTGACAGCTTGTCCTTCTTTGACTACCAGCGCACTGTTATGTGCGTAGGCTGACAAATAAGTCTTGTCGTGGCGGATGATGATCAGCTTGCCATAACCACGCAGGCCACTGCCACTGTAAACCACCTTGCCGTCATTTGCTGCCATTACCGGCTGTCCCGGTTTGCCGCCGATATTGATGCCCTTGTTTTGCTCCGAGAAGCCCCGGATTACCTTGCCTTGTGTCGGCCATTGCCACTGGCCCGCGGTGCCGGATGCGGCGGCGGGACGCTTGCTGTCGGCGGTGCCGCTTGTCGTGGCTGGTGTAGTGCTGCTGGCAGGGGCTTCGGTGGGCGGCTGCTTTTCCTGTGATGTGGCAGCCTTGCTACCGGCATTGCCTTCCGCCAATTGTGGCAGCTGCTTATTTGCATTCTCCGAATGCGGTAATTTCAATGCCTTCGGGTATTGTTTCAGTGCTTCGTTACCATTCTTGGTGGTATTGCCTACCGTTGCCACTTCGGCTGGTGGCTTGGCTGCCGTCATCGGGCTGGCGGTGCCGGGAGGCGTCAGACGTAGTATCTGGCCAACCTTGATGTTGTAGCCATCCAGATTATTCCACTCAGCCAGATCCTGATAGCGTAGGCCATTATTAACCGCAATGCGGTACAGCGTTTCGCCGGCCTGTACCTGGTGCGTGCTGCCGGCGGTCGGTGCATTCGCTTTTGGCAGTGAGCCCAGCCGGATCGGGCTGCTCTGCGTGCTACCCGCTGGCGGGTTGCTGTTAGCGGCCTTGCTGCCGGTGGCCTTGCTGCTGAGAACGCTGGCTTGGCCGGTCACAATCGGTGCCAGTGTCGGGCTGCTGGTGGCGCACGCAGCCAACAGCAGCGGCAGGATGCAAGGAAGCGGTTGGATCAGTTTAAATACATGCTTGTGCATTGGCTTGAGGGTGTTATATGCCAGTTTTGTGCCGGCTGTAAATTGTCTGACAATCAGGCTGGTACGTGCTGTTGCGTTTGTGCCCTGCATCATTGTTTACCTGGCAGCAGCGGTACAAAGCGGACGGCCTCCAGCCGGGTTTCCTGTATTGCAGTGGCGGTTTTTTCATAGAGCCACAGGAATTGTTCCTGATCGCCGATCGGCAGGATCAACCGGCCACCGGTTGCCAGTTGCGACAGCAGTGCCGACGGCACCTGGCGGGCGGCTGCGGTCATGATGATGCCGTCAAATGGTGCGACATCGGGCAAGCCCTGATTGCCGTCGCCATGAACCAGTCTGGCATGGACCAGTTTGGCATTGCGAAGGTTCAGCCGTGCTTTATCGAGAATGGTGGACAGGCGCTCAATGGAGTAAACCTGAGCCCCGGTTCTCAGCAGTACGGCAGTCTGGTAGCCGCAGCCGGTGCCGATCTCCAGTATTTTGCCGGGACTGCTGCGCCCTTCCAGCAGCTTTTCTGTCATGCGTGCCACCGTCAGCGGCTGGGAGATGGTCTGTCCCTGTCCGATCGGTAGTGACACGTCATCGTAGGCGCGGGTGGCCAGTGCCTGGTCGATGAACAGGTGGCGCGGTACTTCGTACATCGCAGCCAGTACCCGTTCGTCGCGAATGCCCTGCTGGCGCAGACGCTCAATCATGCGCAGGCGCGTGCGCTCGGAAATCATGCCGTAGCTGCTCTGGGCAACGCTTACTGGTTGAGCCATGTGCGGATGAATCCCATTTGTTCGCTGGCGGTCAGGTCTATCATCAGCGGCGTGACCGAAATCCGGTTATGGCGAATGGCGTGGAAGTCGGTACCGGGGCCGGCGTCCTGCTCCGGGCCTACCGGGCCGACCCAGTACACGGTGTCGCCGCGCGGATTCTTGCCGGCAATCACCGGCTCGGCATGGTGGCGACGGCCGAGGCGGGTGACCTCGACCTCTTGCAGCTGTGCCACCGGTACGTCGGGGACATTGACGTTCAGCAATACCGGGTGGGTAAACGGTGTCTTGAGGATGTTGGCCATCAGCAGGTCGACGGCATGGCAGGCGCTGGCGAAATGATGGTGCTTGCCGGCAAGCGAAACGGCGACCGCCGGAATGCCGAGCAAAAAGGCTTCGGTAGCGGCGGCAACGGTGCCCGAGTACAGCGTGTCGTCCCCCATGTTCGGACCGTGGTTGATGCCGGAGAACACCATGTCCGGCTTGAAATCCAGAAAGCCGGTAACGGCAACGTGTACGCAGTCGGTGGGGGTGCCGTTGACGTAGTAGTAGCCGGATGCCGCCCGCTTCACGCTCAGCGGCCGGTCCAGCGTCAGCGAGTTGCTGGCGCCGCTGCGGTCGCGTTCCGGCGCCACTACCACCACCTCGCCGTATTTGGCCAAGGTGCTGGCCAGGGCCGCGATTCCCGGCGAGAAATAACCATCATCATTGCTAACAAGAAATTTCATGGCAACCTTCCGTCCAGACCTCACGATTGTATCCGCGTATGCTGGTGGTGCAAAATTTCTCTGTCGGGCTGATGTTGGGATCGTACCGGATGAAAAAGGCCGGCATGCGGCCGGCCTATGGTGCAGTGCCTGCTGGCGGCTCAGGCGTAATAACGCTGGCTGAAGTCGAGCATGCGTTTGATCGGCAGTCTGGCTGCATCCATTTCTGCCTGGCTCAAATAATCAATATGGGTGCCTTCACCCAACTGGGCGCGCTTGACTGCCTCGATGGTATTCATCTTCATGTACGGACAGGAGTTGCACTGGCAGCCGGCATAGATCGGTGCTTGGCGGATATCCAGATCCGGGCGCGCCAGACGCATGTTGTAGAGGATGCCGTCTTCGGTGGCGACAAAGATCACGTCGCTGGTTGTGCCGTCATAGGCCTTGATCCAGTTCAGCATACCGGAGGTGGAACCGACGTATTGTGCGCGTTTGAGCACGGGCAGCGGGCTTTCCGGATGGGCAATCAGATAGGCCTTGCTGTTGACTGCGTCCAGAGCCTCGTTGAGTGCGGCCTCGTTGAACTTGTCGTGCACCTCGCATACCGCAGACCATAGTGGCATATCATAACCATACTGATAGTTGAGGTAGCCGCCCATGTTGCGATCCGGCGAGAAGATGACTTTTTTGCCCTGCTCATACAGGTGGGCAATGATGTCGTCGACATTGCGGCTGGTAACAATCCAGTCCGACAGCGCCTTGTGCGCGGCCGAGGAATTGATATAGGACACGTGTACGTGGTCAGGGTGGCTCTCGCGCCATTGGCGCAGCGCCCCGACATCAGTCTGGGTCACTAGCGAGCAGGTGGAGCCGGCGTCCGGCAGGATGACCTCTGCCTGCGGGTTCAGGATTTTTGCCGTCTCGGCCATGAAGCGCACACCGGCGAAGACGATGATGTCGGCTTTGGATTCGCGCGCGAACAAGGACAGCTCGAGGCTGTCTCCCACCTTGTCGGCCATTTGCTGGATTTCGGGCTGGGTGTAGTAGTGCGCAAGTGTAACGACGCGTTTGGACATGGTAGCAATCCCCGGCACGGGCGTGAGCCCTGGCTGTTGGCGTTGATTCTTGATGCGGCGCAACAAAAATGCAGCGCCAAACAAGGAAGATTAGCAATAATGATCGTGCGGCGCTACTGTCGAGATGCGTTGTATGCCGTAGGCAAGTGGTGTCTGTATCTTTACACATCTGCAATGGCAAGTAGCGGCCGGTAGTGTCGCTCAGGCCTGAAAACCTCTGTCCACCAGGATGGCAAAATAATGAAACCGCATTACCTGACTCCGTTATTCTCTCCCCGCAATGTTGCCGTGATCGGCGCCAGCGATACGCCCGGCTCGGTGGGGCAGGCGGTGTTTGCCAACCTGCTGGCCGGCAACTTCCAGGGCAAGCTGTATCCGGTCAACCTCAATCACCGCATCGTCGGCGGCATTGCCGCCACCCCGTCGGTGCGGCTGATCGAAGGGCCGATCGATCTGGCGGTGGTGACCACGGCGTTGCGCGGTTTGCCGGCCATCGTCAAGGATTGCGGCAAGAAGGGGGTCAAGGCGATCCTGCTGGCCAAGGACTTTTCCGATTCGGAGGACGTGGAGCGCGCGGCGATGGACGAGGCGCGCTCGCTGGCGCGCCACTACGGCATCCGCATTCTCGGCCCCAACGTGCTGGGCCTGATGCGGCCGGTGGCCGGCTTCAATGCCAGCAATTACAACAGCCGGGTGAAGGCGGGCAATCTGGCGTTGGTATCGCAATCCTCGGCCTTGTGTACCGCAATGCTGGACTGGGCCGACAGCAAGGGTATCGGCTTTTCCAGCGTGGTGTCAGTCGGCGAGGCGCTGGACGTGGAGTTCGGTGAAATCCTCGATTACCTGATCGCCGACAACTTCACCCAAGGCATCCTGTTGCATGTACACCACGTGCACGATTCACGCCGCTTCATGAGTGCGCTACGCGCCGCCGCGCGGACCAAACCGGTGGTGGTGGTGAAGTCGGGGCGCTACGAGGACGATGTGATCGGCGTCACCCACTCCTCGAACCTGGTCGAAAGCGGCGATGTGTTCGATGCCGCGCTGTCGCGCGCCGGTGTGCTGCGGGTGGCGACCATCGCGCAGCTGTTTACCGCCGCCAAGGTGCTTGCGGCCAACTATCGCGTCACCGGCAAACGGCTGGCGATCGTCACCAACGGCATCGGCCCCGGCGTGCTGGCCGCCGACAGTGCCTATATGTACGGTGTGGAGCTGGCCAAGCTGTCTGCCGCCAGTCTCGACCTGCTCAACGAATCCTTGCCGCGCAACTGGTCCGGCAGCAATCCGGTCGACATCATCGGCGACGCCAGCCCGGTGCGCTTCCGTACCGCGGTCAAGGTCTGTCTCGACGATCCCAATGTCGACGGCGTGCTGGTGATCTTCACGCCGCAGGCCGGCACCGACCATCTGACCACCGCGCAGCTGATGGTCGGCTTGCAGCGCGAGAGCAACAAGCCGCTGTTCCTGTCGTGGCTGGGCGATGCCAAAGTGTCGGAAAGCCGCGAACTGTTTTCCAAGTCGAAGTGCGCGCATTTCCGCGCCCCGGAGTTCGCCATCGAGGTATTCCGCAACCTGGCCTCCTACCACCAGAACCAGCAGTTGCTGCTGCAGACACCGGGGCCACTGGAAGGCGAGCGGCTGGTGCCGGACGTGCTCAGCGCCCGCGCGGTGATCGCTGCGGCGCAGGCGGAAGGGCGCAGCATCCTGTCGGAGCGCGAATCGAAGGCGGTGCTGGCCGCCTTCAATATCCCGGTCAACCCGACAAGGTTGGCCGCAAGCGAGGACGAGGCGGTACGCTACGCCGCCGAGATCGGTTACCCGGTGGTGCTGAAGATCGACTCGCCGGACATCATCTACAAGTCGGATGTCGGTGGTGTCGAACTCAATATCAGCAACGAAGCCACGCTGCGCGACGCCTATCGCGGCATCATCGGCCGCACGCTACAGGCGCGGCCGGAGGCGAAGATCGTCGGCATCTCGGTGCAGCCGATGCGCAAGCGTCGCTTTGCCCGCGAGCTGATGGTGGGCGTGACCCACGATGCCTCGTTCGGGCCGGTGATCACCTTCGGCGCCGGCGGCATCGCGGTCGAAGTGATGCAGGACCGCGCCTTGAGCCTGCCGCCGGTCAACCACTATCTGGTGGAGCGCATGATCGACAAGACCCGCATCGGCAAGATACTCGGCCCGTTCAAGAACATGCCCGGCATCGACATCGAGGCACTGAAGAATATCGTGCTGCACGTGTCGGAGCTGGTGTGCGAGCTGCCGGAAGTGCGCGAGATGGACATCAATCCGCTGATGGCGGACGAGTCCGGCGTGGTGGCGCTGGACGCGCGCATCATCGTGCAGCCGCAACCGCAGGGCAAACCCTACGGCCATATGGCGATCATGCCGTACCCGGTGCACATCGTGCACTGCGCGATGCTGAAGGACGGCACCACGGTGATGATCCGGCCGGTGCGCCCGGAAGATGCGCAGATGCAGCAGGAGTTCGTGCGCAACCTGTCCGAGGAAAGCCGCTACAACCGCTACATGTCCAGCATCAAGCAGCTGTCGCAGAGCATGTTGGTGCGCTTCACCCAGCTCGATTACGACCGCGAGATGGCGCTGGCGATGGTGCGGCAGACCGATGACGGCGAAGAGCAGCTGGCGGTGGCGCGCTACATTACCGACCCCGACAACGAGAGCTGCGAGTTTGCGCTGGAGGTGGCCGACTCGTGGCAGGGCAAGGGCATAGGCGTGACCCTGATGCAGGCACTGTTCGACGCGGCGCGCGAGCAGGGGCTGAAAACCATGGTCGGCGAGGTACTGGCCGGCAACAAGGGCATGCTGAAACTGATGGCGCGGCTGGGGTTTGTGGTGACCACACATCCGGAAGACCGGGCGCTGACCATCGTGACCAAAGACCTGCAGGGCGAGGCGGCGGTGAAGTCCCTGCAATAAGCGCTTGCGGTATAAGGGAAAAGTGCCATAAAATCGGAAGCTTTTCTACGATTCCGTAATTTTAAGGACAATCGACAATGGTAGTGATTCGTCTTGCACGTGGTGGCTCTAAAAACCGCCCGTTCTACAGCGTGGTAGTAACTGATTCCCGCAGCCGTCGCGATGGCCGCTTCATCGAGCGCGTTGGTTTCTACAACCCGGTCGCCAACGAGAAGGAAGAGCGCGTTCGCCTGTCCATGGACCGTCTGAACTACTGGATCGGTACTGGCGCACAAGTATCTGATTCCGTTGCAAAACTGCTGAAAGAGCAGCCAAAAGCCGCTTGATCTCCGTTGATCTGCCAATAACGGAGCCTGAGCGCATGCGTGATGATGATCTGGCAATAATGGGTTTTGTCCGCGGCGCGTTTGGTGTTCGTGGCTGGATCAAGGTACACGCGGATACCCAGTTCGCTGACAGCCTGTTTGACTACCCGGTCTGGTGGATCGGCAAGGAAAACGACTGGAAGCCTTTTACGTTCAAGGACGGGGCAGTGCAGCCAAAGAACTTGGTGGCGCAGCTGGAAGAAGTCACCGGGCGTGAACAGGCTGAGGCGATGCGTGGCCTGAAAGTTGCAGTATCCAAGGTGGAATTGCCGCCTGCCGAAGATGGTGAATATTACTGGTCGGACCTGATCGGTATGGATGTCATCAACGCGGAAGGCCTCTGTCTGGGCAAGGTTGTGGACCTGATGGAAACCGGCGCCAATGACGTGCTGGTGATCAGCGGTGAACACGGCCAGATCCTGATCCCGTTTGTGGCTGCCTATGTCGGCGATGTCGACACGCAGAACAAGCAGATCAAGGTCGAGTGGGGACTGGACTACTGATGCAGCTTGATGCGGTATCACTGTTCCCCGAAATGTTTGATGCCATCACCCGCTACGGGGTCACCCGTCGGGCGCTGGAACAGTCGATCTGGCAGTTCTCGGCGTGGAATCCGCGTGATTTCACTACCGACAGTTACAAGACAATCGACGATCGCCCTTACGGCGGTGGCCCCGGAATGGTGATGATGGCCAATCCGCTGGAGCAGGCCATTGCGGCCGCGAAAGCCAGGCAGCAGCAGCAAGGTGTCGAACGCAGTCATGTCGTGTACCTGTCGCCGCAGGGGCAACCGCTGACGCACCAACGGGTGGCAAGTCTGGCCGCAATGCCGGGCCTGATCCTGTTGTGCGGGCGTTATGAAGGCATCGACGAGCGCTTGATCGACCAGGAGGTCGATGAAGAGATTTCGGTCGGTGACTACGTGCTGTCCGGTGGTGAATTGCCGGCGATGATCGTGATGGACGCGGTGGTACGGCTGTTGCCGGGGGTGCTCAATGACATGCAGTCCGCCTACGAAGACTCTTTCGTGGATGGCCTGCTGGATTGCCCGCACTACACGCGTCCGGAAGAATACCGGGGTGTCCGGGTGCCAGAGATTCTGCTCTCCGGTAACCATGCCCTGATCGCCAAATGGCGGCTGAAGCAGTCTCTCGGACGCACCTGGTTGCGCCGGCCGGACTTGCTGAAAGACCGCATTTTGACAAAACAGGAATCTCGGCTGCTGACGGAGTTTCAGCAGGAACAAGATTCCCTGAAAAACAAGGAGTAGCAACATGAATCTGATCCAGCAACTGGAACAGGAAGAAATCGCTCGTCTGGGCAAGACTTTCCCTGAATTTGCACCTGGCGACACCGTTGTCGTGCAAGTCAAGGTTAAGGAGGGTACCCGTGAGCGTCTGCAGGCTTACGAAGGTGTTGTGATCGCTCGCAGCAACCGTGGTCTGAACAGCTCTTTCATCGTGCGCAAACTGTCCGCCGGTGAAGGCGTTGAGCGTACCTTCCAGCTGTACTCCCCGCTGATGGCTTCCATCGAAGTGAAGCGTCGCGGTGACGTACGTCGTGCCAAGCTGTACTACCTGCGTGGTCGTACCGGCAAGTCCGCACGTATCAAGGAAAAGCTGCCAAACCGCAAGTAATCTACTTGCGAAGGCTTTGCCTCAAGAAAGCGCCAGCGCCTGTTGCTGGCGCTTTTTTCATGTCGGTACGCAATAAGAAATCATGGCACAGCAAACACAGTCCGCATCCTCCGCGCCGGCACTGGACGGCTTTCTCGATCACCTCTGGCTGCTGGATAACCTGTCACTGAACACGTTGGCTGCTTACCGTCGCGATCTTGGGCGGGTGCACGAGTTGCTGCTGGCGCAAGGTACGACACTGGAGGAGGCCGATACCCCAGCGCTGGAACAGGTGATGCTGGCGCTGATCGAGGTCGACAAGCCGGCTACCCGTGTGCGGCGCTTGTCGGCGGTGCGGCGCTATTACCAGTATCTGTGCCAGCAGCAGCTGCGCGATGACGACCCGGCGGCCAGGCTGCAGGCGCCGCGTCTCGGCTTGCGCCTGCCGACCTCGCTGTCGGAGCAGCATGTGGAGGCTTTATTGCAGGCGCCGGATTGCGAGGCGCCGCTCGGGCTGCGCGACCGGGCGCTGATGGAGGTACTGTACGCCACCGGGCTGCGCATCAGCGAGCTGGTCGGCCTGACGCTGGGGCAGCTGTATCTCAACGACGGCTATCTGCGCGTGGTCGGCAAGGGCAACAAGGAACGGCTGGTGCCGCTGGGCGAGGTGGCCGAGGACTGGTTGCGGCGCTATCTGGCGGAGGCGCGCACGCTGATCCTGGGCGCGCATCGTTGCGATGCGGTGTTTGTCAGCCGCCGCAAGCAGGCGCTGACACGACAGATGGCCTGGGTGTTGATTACGCGCTACGCGCGGCAGGCGCAGTTGCCGCCATTGAGTCCGCATACCCTGCGTCACGCGTTCGCTACCCACCTGGTCAACCACGGCGCCGACCTGCGCGTGGTGCAGTTGCTGCTAGGTCATGCCAGCCTGTCCACCACCCAGATCTACACCCATGTTGCGCGCGAGCGTCTGAAGGCCCTGCACCTGGCGCATCACCCGCGCGGCTAAGCGCCACTAACAAAACCCCTGATCCTGCGTTACGCCTCCTTGCCGTACGACTTGTACTGTCTGCGTCGGCGCGCCTTGGCTCAGGTGCTCTGCGAGGTTTTGTTAGCGGCTCTAAGGTTGGCCGCAGGCAAGAAAAAACCCCGCGTCGTGACGCGGGGTTGTGCTTTGACAGTCGGATTCAGGCAACGTCGGCGGTTTCCTCGAAGCTGAGCTGGACCTTCTCCGCGTCGTCGATGTCCACCGTCACCTCGCCGCCATTGGCCAGGCGGCCGAACAGCAGCTCGTCGGCCAGCGCCTTGCGGATCATGTCCTGAATCAGGCGTGCCATCGGGCGTGCCCCCATCAGCGGATCGAAGCCCTTCTTCGCCAGGTAGGCACGCAGCTCGTCGGAGAAGTGGACCTCCACTTTCTTCTCGTTCAGCTGCTGCTCCAGCTGCATCAGGAACTTGTCCACCACCTGCAGGATGATCTGCTCGTCCAGCATGCGGAACGGGATGGTGGCATCCAGCCGGTTGCGGAATTCCGGGCTGAACAGACGCTTGATGTCCGCCATTTCATCCCCGGCCTGCTTGCTGTTGGTGAAGCCCATGCTCGGCTTGGCCAGCGCTTCGGCACCGGCGTTGGTGGTCATGATGATCACCACGTTGCGGAAGTCGGCCTTGCGCCCGTTGTTGTCGGTCAGCTTGCCGTGGTCCATCACCTGCAGCAGCACGTTGAAGATGTCCGGATGCGCTTTCTCGATTTCGTCCAGTAGCAGCACCGCGTACGGTTGCTTGTTGATGGCCTCGGTCAGCAGCCCACCCTGTTCGAAGCCGACATAGCCCGGTGGCGCACCGATCAGCCGCGATACCGCATGGCGTTCCATGTATTCCGACATGTCGAAGCGGATCAGCTCGACGCCGAGGAAGTAGGCCAGCTGCTTCGCCACTTCGGTCTTGCCGACGCCGGTCGGGCCGGAGAACAGGAAGGAGCCGATCGGCTTCTGTGGATTGCCTAGGCCGGAGCGTGCCATCTTGATGGCGCTAGTCAGCGCATCGATCGCCTTCTCCTGGCCGAACACCACGTTCTTCAGGTCGCGGTCGAGGTTCTTCAGCACGTTGCGGTCATCGCTGGAGATGGTCTTCGGCGGAATGCGCGCGATCTTGGCGATGATTTCCTCGATCTCGGACTTGTTGATCACCTTTTTCTGGCGCGACTTCGGCAGGATCTTCTGCGCGGCGCCGGCTTCGTCGATCACATCGATCGCCTTGTCCGGCAGGTGGCGGTCGTTGATGTAACGAGCGGACAGCTCGGCAGCGGTGGTCAGCGCCGACACGGTGTACTTCACGCCGTGGTGTTCTTCAAAGCGGCTCTTCAGCCCCTTGAGGATCTCCACGGTTTGTTCCACAGTCGGTTCCACCACGTCGATCTTCTGGAAGCGGCGCGACAGCGCGCTGTCCTTCTCGAAGATGCCGCGGAACTCGGTATAGGTGGTGGCACCGATGCAGCGCAGGCTACCATTGGACAGCGCCGGCTTCAGCAGGTTGGACGCGTCCAGCGTGCCGCCGGAGGCGGAGCCGGCGCCGATCAGGGTGTGGATCTCGTCAATGAACAGGATCGCGCCCTTGTCTTCCGACAGTTGCTTGATCACCTGCTTCAGGCGTTGCTCGAAGTCACCGCGGTACTTGGTGCCGGCGAGCAGGGCGCCCATGTCCAGCGAGTAGACGGTTGCGGTGGCCAGCACTTCCGGTACGTCGCCACCGACGATACGCCGCGCCAGGCCTTCGGCGATGGCGGTCTTGCCGACCCCGGCCTCACCGACCAGCAGCGGGTTGTTCTTGCGGCGGCGGCACAGGATCTGGATCACGCGCTCGACTTCGCTGGCACGGCCGATCAGCGGATCGATCTTGCCGTCGCGGGCCAGCTGGTTCAGGTTCTGGGTATAGCTTTCCAGCGCCCGGCCAGGGTTGGCCGCGGCTTCTTCCTGGTCGGCATCATTGTTTTCGCTGTGCTCGCTGCTGCCGGCACCGCTGGCTTTCGGGCTTTGCTTGGTGATGCCGTGCGAGATGAAATTGACCACATCCAGGCGTGAGGTTCCCTGCTGGTGCAGGTAGTACACGGCATGGGAATCCTTTTCGCCGAAAATCGCCACCAGAATGTTGGCGCCGGTGACCTCTTTCTTGCCGGAGGACTGCACGTGCAGGATGGCACGCTGGATCACGCGCTGGAAGCCTAGCGTGGGCTGGGTTTCCACTTCGTTGTCACCCGGGACGATCGGGGTGTGTTCGTCGATGAAATCGCCCAGCTGTTTCTTCAGCTGTTCGATATTGGCGCCGCATGCGCGCAACACTTCGGCAGCAGACGGATTGTCTGTCATCGCCAGCAGCAGATGCTCAACGCTGATGAGTTCATGCCGCTTGCGCCGTGCCTCCATAAATGCCATGTGCAGGCTTACTTCCAGTTCTTGGGCAATCATCAGTTTTCCTCCATGACACACTGCAGCGGTTGCTGGTGCGCCCGTGCGTGCTGCGAAACTTGTTCAACTTTGGTCGCGGCGACATCTTTAGTATAAACACCGCAAACGCCTTTGCCTTCTGTATGTACCTGCAACATGACGCGTGTTGCCTTGGTCTCGTCCATGTAAAAAAACTGCTGTAACACGGCGACCACAAAATCCATCGGGGTAAAGTCGTCGTTCAGCAGCAAGACCTTGTACAGGGGGGGCGGGGCCGTCTTGCTGCGGGACGCCTTGAGCGTCGTGTCATCCTGATACTGCGTAGACATGTGGGCTTTCTACTAATTCATGCTTGCTTGAAGTTTGGTTCGCGGTGCTTTTTTTTCAAGAGTAACGCATGGTATTGTGCTTGTCGCTTGACGTCTTGGTACGGCTGGCGTAAAAACGAACTGTAAGTTGGCTTACCAGTTTGCATAAGGTTGTCCTTTGCATGCTTGTAGGCTCGAATTGTCAGGCTGCTGCAGCCTGTTTTCATTATGCATGTAAGGATAGTTACAGATGGCAACTGGTATTGTTAAATGGTTTAACGACGCTAAAGGTTTCGGTTTCATCACTCCTGATGGCGGTGGTGACGACCTGTTCGCGCACTTCTCCGCGATCAATATGCAAGGTTTCAAAACCCTGACCGAAGGTCAGCGTGTATCTTTCGACATCGTCCAGGGCCCTAAAGGCAACCAGGCGTCGAACATTCAGGCTGCCTGATTTAGCCGCGTCTGACGCAAAACCCCCGCCAGCTGTGCTGGCGGGGGTTTTTGCATGGCATGAGCCAATTGCAGGTTGGCAACAGGTACTTGGCCACAGATCTCGTGGCCCGGGGCGCGATATTTACATGCGCACAATCATGGCATCGCCGAATTCGGAGCACGACACCTCGGTGGCACCGTCCATCAGCCGGGCGAAGTCATAGGTAACCACCTTGTCGCCGATGGCCGCCTCCATGGCACAAATCACCAGGTCGGCGGCTTCCTTCCAGCCCAGGTGGCGCAGCATCATCTCGGCGGACAGGATCAGCGAGCCCGGGTTCACCTTGTCGAGGCCGGCGTACTTCGGCGCGGTGCCGTGGGTGGCCTCGAAGCAGGCGTAGTGGTCGGAGATGTTGGCGCCCGGTGCGATGCCGATGCCGCCGACCTGTGCCGCCAGCGCGTCGGAGATGTAGTCGCCGTTGAGGTTGGTGGTGACGATGGTGTCGTACTCGGCCGGGCGCAGCAGGATCTGCTGCAGGAAGGCGTCGGCGATGGCATCCTTGACGATGATGTCGCGACCGGTGTGCGGGTTCTTGAACTGGCACCACGGGCCGCCATCGATCGCCTGGGCGCCGAACTCTTCCTGCGCCACCTTGTAGGCGACGTCACGGAACAGGCCCTCGGTGAATTTCATGATGTTGCCCTTGTGCACGATGGTCAGCGACTGGCGGTCGTTGGCGATCACGTACTTCAGCGCGGCGCGTACCAGGCGGGTGGTGCCCTCGATGGAGATCGGCTTGATGCCGATGCCGGAGCTGTCCGGGAAGCGGATCTTCCTGACGCCCATGTCCTGCTGCAGGAATTCGATGATCTTCTTGGCGCCCTCGGATTCGGCCGCCCATTCGATACCGGCATAGATGTCCTCGGTGTTCTCGCGGAAGATCACCATGTTGACCAGTTCCGGGTGTTTCAGCGGCGAGGGCACGCCGTTGAAGTACTGCACCGGGCGCACGCACTGGTACAGGTCCAGTTCCTGGCGCAGCGCCACGTTCAGCGAGCGGATGCCGCCGCCGACCGGCGTGGTCATCGGCCCCTTGATCGACACCGCGTACTCCTTCAGCGCATCGAAGGTTTCCTTCGGCAGCCATTCGTCCGGGCCGTACAGGCGGGTGGATTTCTCTCCGGCGTAGACTTCCATCCAGTGGATCTGCTTCTGGCCGCCGTAGGCCTTGGCCACGGCGGCATCAATGACTTTGATCATCACCGGGGTGATGTCGATGCCGATACCGTCGCCTTCGATGAACGGGATGATTGGCTTGTCTGGAATAGGCTGGCCCGGAATGATTTTCTGTCCGTCGGCTGGTACCTGGATATGGGATACGCTCATCATTATCTCTCCTTTGTGGACTCTATCTGTGTTGACCTGTGTCGTGGCAATCCGCGTTGCCGCCCCTGAGCTTTCGCCTCCTGCGTGATAGAGGGCTGCTGCTTGTTATTGTTAGCCCAAGGTTGGCCGCAGCGGTATCTGTATCTGATGTGGCTACACGTCAATGTATTGTAGCCGAGCATATGCTTGGTGGAACATGCTTGTCGGTGAGCATCCACCAGTGGCATGAAAAAACGCCAGGAGGGCCCTGGCGTTGTCGGGAGCAGGCAGGGCGGTGGCTGCCCTGCTGTCTGTGCTGGCTTAGCCGCGCGCTGTTGCCAGTGCGGTGTTGAAGGTGGCGCTTGGGCGCATTACCGCCTGGCACTTTGCGGTGTCGGCCAGATAGTAGCCGCCGATATCCGCCGGCTTGCCCTGAACGGCTTTCAGTTCACTGATGATTTGCTGCTCGCTCTCGGCCAGGGTTCTGGCCAGTGGAGAGAACCGGGCTGCCAGGGCGGCATCTTCGGTTTGTGCGGCCAACTCCTGTGCCCAGTACATGGCCAGATAGAACTGGCTGCCGCGGTTGTCCAGCTCGCCGGTCTTCGGCGACGGACCCTTGCTGTTGTCCAGCAGCTTGCCGGTGGCGGCGTCCAGCGTCTTGGCCAGGATCTTGGCTTTGTCGTTGCCGGTCTTCAGGCCCAGGTCTTCCAGCGATACCGCCAGCGCCAGGAATTCACCCAGCGAATCCCAGCGCAGGTGGTTTTCTTCCAGCAGCTGCTGCACGTGCTTGGGTGCGGAACCGCCGGCACCGGTTTCGTACATGCCGCCACCGGCCATCAGCGGCACGATGGACAGCATCTTGGCGCTGGTGCCCAGCTCCATGATCGGGAACAGGTCGGTCAGGTAGTCACGCAGGATGTTGCCGGTCACCGAGATGGTGTCCAGGCCGCGGATCACGCGTTCCAGTGTGTAACGCATCGCACGTACTTGCGACATGCACTCGATGTGCAGGCCGGTGGTGTCGTGATCCTTCAGGTACAGCTTCACCTTCTTGATCAGCTCGTTCTCGTGCGGACGGTACGGATCCAGCCAGAAGATCGCCGGCATGCCGGAGTTGCGGGCGCGGGTCACCGCCAGCTTCACCCAGTCGCGGATCGGGGCGTCCTTTACCTGGCACATGCGCCAGATGTCGCCTTGCTCCACGTTCTGGCTCAGCAGCACTTCGCCGGTCGCCAGATCGACGATGTTGGCGATGCCGTCTTCGGAGATTTCAAAGGTCTTGTCGTGCGAGCCGTACTCTTCGGCTTTTTGCGCCATCAGGCCGACGTTCGGCACGGTGCCCATGGTCTTCGGATCGAAGTTGCCGTGCCATTTGCAGAAGTTGATCATCTCCTGGTAGATGCGGGCGAAGGTCGATTCCGGCATCACGGCCTTCACGTCCTTCAGGCGGCCGTCGGCGCCCCACATCTTGCCGCCGTTGCGGATCATCGCCGGCATCGAGGCGTCGACGATGATGTCGTTCGGCGAATGGAAGTTGGTGATGCCCTTGGCGGAGTCCACCATCGCCAGTTCCGGACGATGCTCGTGGCAGGCGTGCAGGTCGCGCTTGATCTCGTCCTGCTTGGATTGCGGCAGGGTGGCAATCTTGTCGTACAGGTTGGCCATGCCGTTGTTCACGTTCACGCCCAGCTCGTCGAACAGCGCGCCGTGCTTGGCGAAGGCGTCCTTGTAGAAGATCTTCACGCAGTGACCGAACACGATAGGGTGCGACACCTTCATCATGGTGGCCTTCACGTGCAGCGAGAACATCACGCCGGTCTTGTGCGCGTCTTCGATTTCCTTCTCGTAGAACTCGCACAGCGCCTTCTTGCTCATGAACATGCTGTCGATGATCTCGCCGTCCAGCAGCGCGACCTTCGGCTTCAGCACGATGGTCTGGCCGCTCTTGGTCACCAGCTCCATCTTCACGTCACGGGCGCGGTCCAGGGTGATGGATTTTTCGCCGTGGTAGAAGTCGCCGTGGTGCATGTGCGACACGTGGGTGCGCGATGCCTGGCTCCATTCGGCCATGCTGTGCGGGTGCTTGCGCGCGTATTCTTTTACTGCTTTCGGTGCGCGACGGTCGGAGTTGCCTTCACGCAGCACTGGGTTGACGGCCGAGCCCAGGCACTTGCTGTAGCGCGCCTTGATGGTTTTTTCTTCGTCGCTGGCCGGGTTTTCCGGATAGTCCGGCACTGCGTAGCCCTTGGCTTGCAGTTCCTTGATGCAGGCTTGCAGCTGGCCGACGGAGGCGCTGATGTTCGGCAGCTTGATGATGTTGGCGTCCGGGTCTTGCGTCAGGCGACCCAGCTCGGCCAGGGTGTCCGGCACCTTCTGGGCGTCGGTCAGGTAATCGGGGAATTCGGCCAGCACGCGTGCCGCAACCGAGATGTCGGCGGTGTCAATCTGGATGCCGGCGGCGCCGGTAAAGGTCTGGATGATGGGCAGGAATGCGTTGGTTGCCAGCGCGGGCGCTTCGTCGGTGAGGGTGTAGATGATGGTCGGTTTTTCCGAAGGCATTACTCTATCTCCATGATTATTTTGAGACGACTAAACGATGGCACGGGGCGATGGCACGGGGGCTTGCAGTGCTGGCCGACAACCCGTGTCGACGCGGGGAAAGGCTGTGAAAGGCGGGCTCTTGGTTCGTCAGGCGCCAGCGGTACCCGGAACGGTGATGCCCGGTGACTCTCGGGCGACTTTTCAGCTGCCGATTATACTCCGCCCGTGCCCTGCTGTTCGGCGCACATTCGAACTTTGGTGTCGTTTTAACGGTGAACGCTTGTTCGAATGTGAATTGTGTTGCGCAGCGGCTACGGCAGGGGGCCGGCTATTCCGAAGCGGGATAACTGCTATCGCGCCGCCGTTTTCTGAAACGAATGTTTTAATCGCCGCGCGGGGCACAAGGTTGGCCGCAACGCGTGTGTGACCGCAAGCGGGCAGCCTTGCTATCATCCGGGTCATTACTTCCACACCGGCCGATGCGGACATGTCCCGACTCTTCCTGCTCAACAAGCCCTACGGCGTGATTTGCCAGTTTTCCGAGCACCCCTTGCATCCCACGCTCAAATCCTGTGTCGCCCAGAGCGGCATCTACCCGGCCGGGCGGCTGGACACCGACAGCGAGGGCCTGCTGCTGCTGACCGGCGACGGCGAGCTGCAGCACCGCATCAGCGACCCGCGCTGGAAGCTGCCCAAGACCTACTGGGTGCAGGTGGAAGGGCGGCCGGACGAGGACAAGCTGGCGGCCTTGCGCGCCGGCGTCGATCTTGGCGATTTCGTCACCCGGCCGGCTGAAGTGCGGGTGTTGCCGGAAGCGCCGGCACTGTGGGAGCGCAAGCCGCCGGTGCGCTTTCGCAAGACGGTGCCGGACTGCTGGCTGGAAATCATCATCAGCGAGGGCAAGAACCGCCAGGTGCGGCGCATGACCGCCAAGGTCGGTCTGCCCACCTTGCGCCTGGTGCGGGTGGCGATCGGCCCGTGGCGGCTGGACGAGCTGCAGCCGGGCATGCTGCGCAGCATCGAGGTGTCGCTGGCCGACCTGCCGCGCACGCGAGCGGCCAAGCCGGCCGGGCCGGCGCCGGCGGGCAAGGGCCTCGCGGGCAGGAACCCGGCGGACAAGAACGCCGCGAACGGGAGCAGAACGCCGTCCGCCGCGCCGAAGGCTGCGCCCGCGCCCGCGCCGCGCTTCCGTTTCGCCAGGAAAAAGTAAGCAGCGAGCAATCGCCCGCGGCGAGATTGCCTCTATCTCGCCGCCCGGCAGCCAGCGGCGCTACTCGTCGCCCGTACCACTCGATCGTCCCGCCCGCCACCCAGCCGCGGGCGCCAGCGAGGTGCCACGATGCAGATTCCCGAATACTACAACCCGGTGGCGCGCGAGATCGCGCAGGCCTTGGTGGACGGCTTCAACCGCCACTACCGGCTGTTTCGCGCGACCAGCCAGCAGGCCAAGCCGCTGTTCGAGGCCGCCGACTGGCAGGGCGTGCAGAACCTGGTGCGCGAGCGCATCCAGTTCTACGACGAGCGCGTGCACGAGACGGTGCAGCGGCTGAAGCACCAGTTTCATGCCGACCTGCTGGATGACGAGATCTGGCAGCAGGCCAAGCTGTACTTCATCGGCCTGCTGACCAACCACAAGCAGCCGGAGCTGGCTGAGACCTTTTTCAACTCGGTGTTCACCCGCATCCTGCACCGCGACTACTTCAACAACGACTTCATCTTCATCCGCCCGGCGATTTCCACCGAGTACATCGAATCCGACCCGCCGAGCTACCGCAGCTACTATCCGAAGCAACGCGGCCTGCGCCGCACGCTGCGCCAGATCGTGGCCGATTTCGGCTGGCGGCGGCCGTTCGCCAACCTGTCGCGCGACCTGGCGCGGGTGATCCGCGCGGTGGACGAATTCTGCGGCCAACGTTGGCCGCAGGCCGAGGCCAACCTGCAGATCCAGCTGCTGTCCAGCGCCTTCTACCGCAACAAGAGCGCCTATATTTTCGGCAAGGTGGTCAACGGCGGGCAGGTCTACCCATTTGCGGTGCCGGTGCTGCACGACGCCGACGGCCGGCTGTATCTGGACACCGTGCTGCTGGAGCCGTGGCGCATCGGCGTGCTGTTCTCCTTCAGCCGCGCCTATTTCCTGGTGGACATGGCGGTGCCGTCCGGCTACGTGCAGTTCCTGCGCGCCATGCTGCCGACCAAGACCAAGGCCGAGCTGTACACCATGCTGGGGCTGCAGAAGCAGGGCAAGAACACTTTCTACCGTGATTTCATGCAGCATCTGCAGCACTCCGGCGACCAGTTCACCGTGGCACCGGGCATCCGCGGCCTGGTGATGCTGGTGTTTACCCTGCCGTCCTATCCCTACGTGTTCAAGCTGATCAAGGACGTATTCGGCGGGCCGAAGGAGGTGGACCGCGCCACGGTGAAGGCCAAGTACCAGCTGGTGAAGCGCCACGACCGGGTTGGCCGCATGGCCGACACGCTGGAATTCTCCAACGTTGCCTTCCCCAAGGCGCGTTTCAGTGGTGAGCTGCTGGACGAGCTGCACCGTCATGCTGTGCTGTCGCTGGAGGAGGGCGACGACAGTATCGTGATCAAGCACCTGTACATCGAGCGGCGCATGAAGCCGCTGAACCTGTACCTGATGAACTGCGACGAGGCGGAGAAAGAGCGCGTGGTGCGCGAGTACGGCGATGCCATCAAGGATCTGGCTGCGGCCAACATCTTTCCCGGTGACATGCTGTTCAAGAACTTCGGCGTGACGCGCTACGGGCGGGTGATCTTCTACGACTACGACGAAATCGAGTACATGACCGACTGCCGCTTCCGCCGCATTCCGCCGGCGCCGAACCCGGAAATGGAGATGTCGGGCGAGGTGTGGTACCCGGTGGCGCGCGGCGACGTGTTCCCGGAGGAGTTCGGCACTTTCCTGCTGGGCGATGCGCTGGTGCGGCGGGTGTTTCTCAAGTATCACCGCGACCTGCTGGACGTGGCGTTCTGGCAGCACAAGCAGCAGCGCATCCGCGACGGCTTCATCGAGGACTTCTATCCCTATCCGGTGGAGCTGCGCTTCTGCCACCGCTACGCCGTCCGGTCGCGGGCATGAAAAAACCGGGAGTTCAGCGCTCCCGGTGTGGTGGTGACCGCGTGCCTGGTGCCTATTGAGGCGTGCACTGCTGGTCCTGGAAGTAGGCGATCGGGCCTGCGCTGGTCAGGCCGATGTGAAAACAGCTGTCCTCCGCAAAAGTGACACCCAGGTTTTCGGTGGCGCGTACCACCTCGAACAACACTTCGACTTCCTTGAAGTACTTGGCAACACGGTCATTGCCGTCCAGCCACGCCAGGATGCGGTCCCGCTGCGGGTGTTCGCTTTCCAGGGTGAGCTGGCAATCGGAGCAACTGACCAGGCTGATTGCCGGCGGGATGGAAACACTCAGGCTGGCAAGCTCTTCACGCACGATGACGGAGAATTGCGACAACTCCCGCATCGCGCGTTCGCGGATGCCTGAAAGGGGGAGGGCTTCGCCACCGTTGGCCGTGCCGAACAGGCGGGCCAGTGCGGATGTGACGGCGTAACCTTCTGCATGCATGATATGGGGTTCCTCCAGTAGGGCAGTGTTGATCGGATGCTCACTCGTCTGCACTGTATTTGCGGCAGATTCGTGTTTTTATTGTAGGCAACCGTATGCAGAATGCCTGTCTTTATTTCGCCATTTCCTGCAATTCGTACAGTAGCTGCAGCGCCTGCCGCGGCGTCAGGCTGTCGCTGTCGATATCGCGCAGCCGCTCCAGCGCCGGGTGCGGCTCGGCCTCCACTTCCACCACGCGCGGCGTGCTGAACAGGTCGGGCTGCGCGCGGGCGGCGGATTCGTTTTCCAGCTCGGCAAGATAGCGCCGCGCCTCGCGGATCACCTTGGGCGGCACGCCGGCCAGCTGCGCCACCGCGAGGCCATAGCTCTGGCTGGCCGGGCCGTCTTCCACATGGTGCAGGAACACGATGCGGTCCTTGTGCTCCACCGCCGACAGGTGCACGTTGGCCACGCTGTTGTACTCACCGGCGAGGCTGGTCAGCTCGAAGTAGTGGGTGGCGAACAGGGTGTAGGCACGGTTCTTCTCGATCAGCGCCTTGGCGATTGCCCACGCCAGCGCCAGGCCGTCGAAGGTGGAGGTGCCGCGGCCAACCTCGTCCATCAGCACCAGCGACTTGTCGCTGGCGTTGTTGAGGATGTTGGCGGTCTCGGTCATCTCCACCATGAAGGTGGAACGGCCGCCGGCGAGATCGTCGCTGGCGCCGATGCGGGTGAAGATGCGGTCGATCTGGCCGATGGTGGCGGCGTCGGCCGGCACGAAGCTGCCGACGTGCGCCATCAGCGTGATCAGCGCGTTCTGGCGCATATAGGTCGACTTACCGCCCATGTTCGGGCCGGTGATCAAGAGCAGCTTGCGTTCTGCGGCCAACCTGGTGTCGTTGGCGATGAAGCGCTCGACCTCGGCCTCCACCACCGGGTGGCGGCCGGCGACGATGTCCAGCCGCGTCTCGGCCACGAACTGCGGCTCCACGTAGTTGTGGTTGGCGGCGCGCTCGGCAAACGCCGCCAGCACGTCCAGCCCGGCCACCGCCTGCGCGATCAGTTTCAGCTCGCTGATGTGCGGTGCCAGCTGGTCCAGCACCAGTTCGTACAGCTGCTTTTCCAGTGCCAGCGACTTGTCCTGCGCCGACAGCGCCTTGTCCTCGAAGGTTTTCAGCTCCGGTGTGATGTAGCGCTCGGCGTTCTTCAGCGTCTGGCGGCGGCGGTAGTCTTCCGGCACGTTCACCGATTGCGCCTTCGACACCTCGATGTAGAAGCCGTGCACGCGGTTGAATTCCACCTTCAGCGTGCTGATGCCGGTGCGCTCCTTCTCGCGCGCCTCCAGTGCCAGCAGGAAGTCGCCGCAGTCGTTCTGGATCGCGCGCAGCTCATCGAGATCGGCATTGAGGCCGTGGTTGATCACGCCGCCGTCACGCAGGAAGGTGGCCGGCTCCGGCAGGATGGCGGCGCGCAGCAGGCTTTCCACCGGCGAGTCGTCCGGCAGCAGCGTCGCCAGCTCGGCCAGCAGTGGCGCGTCCAGGCTTGCGGCCAACGTTTTCGCGCCGCTGAGCGCCGCCAGCGAATCGCGCAGCGCGGCCAGATCGCGCGGCCGCGCTGAGCGCAGCGCGATGCGCGCGGTGATGCGCTCGATGTCGGCCACCTCGCGCAGCTGCGCGTGGATGTCGCCGTGGCGGGCGAGCAGCGCGCGCACCGCCTGCAGGCGGCGTGCCAGCTTGTCGTGGCGGCGGATCGGGTGATGCAGCCAGTGGCGCAGCAGGCGGCTGCCCATGCTGGTGGCGCAGCTGTCCAGCAAGGACGCCAGCGTCGGCGACGGCTCGCCGCGGATGGTTTCGGTCAGCTCCAGATTGCGGCGCGTGGCGGCATCCATGCGGATCAGCTCGCCGGCATCTTCCACCGCCAGCTGCGCGATGTGCGCCGGATTCACGCCCTGCGTCGACTTCACGTACTCCAGCAGCGCACCGGCGGCGCCGACCGCCACCGGCAGGGTGTCGGCGCCAAAGCCGGCCAGGTCGTGGGTGCCGAAGTGGCGGGTCAGCGCCAGCTGCGACGATTCGGCGTCGAACTGCCACGGCGGCAGCTTTTTCTTCGGCATCGCGATGCTGTCGAATACCGCGAGGCCGGTGTCGTCGGGAATCACCAGCTCCGCCGGCTTCAGCCGCTCCAGCTCGCTGGACAGCTCCTCGATGCCGGTCTGCATCACCTTGAACTCGCCGCTGGCCAGCGACAGCCAGGCCAGGCCCAGCACGCCCTTGTGCATATTGACGGCCAGCACCAGGTTGTCGCGCTTGTCGTCCAGCAGCGCGGCGTCGGTCAGGGTGCCCGGGGTAACGATGCGCACCACCTTGCGCTCCACCGGGCCCTTGCTCAGCGCCGGATCGCCGATCTGCTCGGCAATGGCCACCGACTCGCCCATTTTCACCAGCCGCGCCAGATAGCCCTCGGCGGCGTGGTAGGGGATGCCGGCCATGCGGATCGGGTTGCCGCCGCTGGCGCCGCGCGCGGTCAGGGTGATGTCCAGCAGCCGCGACGCCTTCTCGGCGTCGTCGTAGAACAGCTCGTAGAAGTCGCCCATGCGGTAGAACAGCAGCTTGTCGGCGTGTTCGCGTTTCAGGGCGAGGTACTGCTGCATCATCGGGGTGTGCTGGGGCGTGCTCATCGGTGAATCCTGGGCAAAAGGTTGGCCGCAATAGGCAACGCCCCGACAGGCGGGGCGCGGCAAGCCATTTTACGGGATGTGGCCGGAGCCGTCACGGCGGGTCGGCACCGAGTACGACGATGCGGTGGCGGCCGGCGGCCTTGGCGGCATGCAGCGCGCGGCTGGTGCGGGCGAGCAGGGTGCGGCAGTCGTCGCCGGCCTGCAGGCAGGCGACACCGATGGAGCTGGTGATGGCGAGGATATGGTGTCCGCTCTGGATGCGCAGCTCGCTGATGTCGTCGATGATGCGCTCGGCCAGATCCAGCGCCTCGTGCAGTCCCTGTCCCGGCAGCAGCAGGCAGAATTCCTCGCCGCCGACGCGACCGGCGACATCGCTTTCGCGCAGCACCTCTTCCAGCGTATCGCCCAGCGCCGCCAGTACCAGATCGCCGGCGTGATGACCGTAGCGGTCGTTGACCTGCTTGAAGTGGTCGAGGTCCAGCAATAGTACCGACAGCGGCGCGTGCTGCATCCGGGCCAGCTGCAGTTGCATTTCCAGCCGCGCCAGCAGTGTCGGGCGGTTGAACAGCCCGGTCAGCGTGTCGATGGTGGCCTGCTGCTCAAGAATGCGCTGTAGTGCCTTGCGCTGGCTGATGTCGTGTGTCGAACTCCAGACCACCGGCCGGCTGTCCAGTATCAGGCGGCGGGTGTGGATCTCGACCTCGAGCAGCCTGCCGTGCTTGGTGCGGTTGACGCTTTCGAAGGTTTCGCCATCCTCGCCGGTAATGGCCAGCCGCTGGCGGATGCTCTGCGGCGTGCTGCCGGGCATCACCTGCCACAGGTACATGCGCCGCAGCTCGTCCTGGCGGTAGCCCAGCATCCGGCACAGGCTGTCGCTGGCTTCCAGAAAGCGGCCGTGCATGTCGATCACGGACAGGCCGTCGGCAGTGTTCTGCAGGATGGCGCGGTACCACTGGCTGCGGTGCTCCAGCTGGTGGTGGATGGCGTGGTTTTCCAGCAGCAGCGCCAGCAGGTGTGCGCTGTTTTCAAGGGGGGAGATGGCCTGCGGCACCGGCGCAGACGGCGTGCGCTGGCGGATGGCGAGAACCCCGTGCACGGCGCCCGCGCTGCCGGCAAGCGGTACCAGCCAGCCGGTATCGGGCTCGAAGCGTGCCGCCAGTTTGCGGTACGGTGCCGATCTTGCAAGCTGCGCTGGCATATCGCCACCGTTTACCGTCTGGCAGAGGGTGAGACCGGCCAGATGCCGCAGGCTGGTGCCGGGCAACGGCGGGCCGGCAGCCAGCTGCAGGTGGCCGCATGAATCCCGCAGCAGGATGGTGCCGCGCCATTGCGGCAGGATCTGCTCGATCTGCTGCAGCACGGTGCGCAGCAGGGTGTTCAGCGGCATGCCCTGTGTGTTAAGGCGCAGCATGCCCCGCTGCAGCAGTTGCCACGGCCGGAGTCCGGGCTGCTGCCGGTGCGGGCATATGTGACCGCTGCCGCTGGTGTTGTGCGGCAGGGCATCGTGGATGCTGTCGGGATCGGGCATGGCTGGTACGCTCGGTACGTCTTTGTTTCAGTATGGAACCTGGAACCGGCTTGCGGAAGCGGGGAATGGCAGGCGCCTGCACCCGGCAGCCCCTGTGGTGGATTTCACTGCGGCTGACGCGGCTGCATGATGCGTACTTTCAGCCTGCCAGGACGCGCGGCCTTGTGCCAGGATGGCGAACCGCGTGCAAATCATCAAAGTAGAAGCCGAATTTACAAATAGCCGGCAGAGGTAACCATGACGTATAGTTATGATTTGAATCAGCCCCTCTATGCCATCGTGAGCATGTCCAGCAATTTCGGTTTTCTGGTTGAGCATTCTGCATTGCTCGCTCAGCTGACGACAACGGCAGAGCAGGTCTTTGCCAGCGACCCCAATACCACGCTGATCAAGCTGCGCCAGTTTGGCGAAGCAATGGCGCGGGATTTGGCCGTTCGCTACGGCATTGCGTTCGACGATAAAACCACGCAAAGCGACTTGCTCTACAAGCTCAATCGCGAGCTGGAGCCGGAAATCCGCTCGTTGTTCCATACCCTGCGCATCGAAGGCAACCGTGCCACGCACGAATTCCACACCCGGCACCATGAGGCGATGGAAGGTCTGAAGGTCGCCCGCGTGCTGGCTATCTGGTATCACCAGTCATTTGGCCGGCAGGGCGCCAAGTTCAAGCCCGGCCCGTTTGTCGCCCCCGCCGATCCGAGCAGCCAGTTACGGGCGCTGCAAAAACAAATCGAACAGTTGCGTGGCCAGCTTAGCGATACGCAGCAGGCACGGGACAGCAACCAGCAACTTGCCGACCTTATCGCCCGGGAAAAAGAACAGTACGCGGCACTGGCCGAACAGATGGATGCCGAGGCGCGTACCTTTGAGGCGATGGCCGCCGAGCATGAAGCCAGGCTTGCCGCAGCGCAAACTGAATTCGCCGCCCAAATCGCCGCCCTGCAGCAGCAAATCGATAAAGACACGGCCGGCCAGACCCGCAAGAAAACCAGTGCTGCCACCAAACAGCTGGTGCTCAGCGAAGAGCTGACCCGCATCATTATCGACCAGCAGCTCACCGCTGCCGGCTGGGAAGCGGATACGCAAACCTTGACCTATGCCGCAGGCGCACGACCCGAGCGCAACAAAAACAAGGCAATTGCCGAGTGGCCATGTGCCGGAAAGCAGTCTGCCGATTACGTCTTGTTCGCTGGCCTGACGCCAATTGCTGTCGTTGAAGCCAAACGCGAGAATCAAAACGTCGCCGGCAAAATCGGGCAGGCAGAGCGCTATTCGCACAATTTCCGCATCGAAGCCCAGCACAAGCCCGCATGGGCGTTGGCAGGGCTTGATTCAGCATGGCAAGACGGCAGCCAAACCGGGAGCCATGCACTGTTTCATATCCCCTTTGTCTACTCCTGCAATGGCCGTCCGTACTTCAAGCAGGCGCTGGAGCAAAGCGGCACCTGGTTCCGCGACGTCCGCCATCCGGCCAATCTGGCGCGTGCGCTGATGGATTTTCATGCGCCGGACCAGCTGCTGGATTTACTCAAACGCAGCCGCGAGGAAGCCGAAGCCAAACTCAAGGCAGAAGGGTTCGCGTATCTGAAAGTGCGCGATTATCAGCAAAAGGCCATCGAAGCAGTCGAAACCGCGCTGGGTCATGGGCAGCGCAGTATCCTGCTGGCCATGGCCACCGGCACGGGTAAAACGCGCACCATCATCGGCCTGATTTACCGCTTCCTCAAAGCCGAGCGCTTTCGCCGCATCCTGTTTCTGGTAGACCGTACTGCACTGGGTGACCAGGCACTGGATGCTTTCAATGAAGCACCGCTGGAGCAGGGCCTGCCGCTGTCCAAGGCCTATAACATTGCCGACCTGGGTGATATGGCTGCCGAAGCAGAAACCCGCGTGCAGGTCGCCACGGTACAAGCCATGGTGCGGCGCATTTTCGATGCCGACTCGCCGCCGCTGGTGGGCGAATACGACTGCATCATCATTGACGAGGCCCACCGGGGCTACACACTCGACCAGGAAATGACCGAAGGCGAGCAGGCCGTGCGCGACCACACGCAATACCTGTCGCGCTACCGCCAGGTACTCGATTATTTCGACGCGGTGAAAATCGGCCTGACCGCCACGCCGGCCAAGCACACCAGCGATATTTTCGGCAAGCCGGTTTACACCTACAGCTATCGCGAAGCGGTCGCCGACGACTGGCTTGTTGACCACGAACCGCCCATCCGTTACGAAACCCTGCTCAGTAAAAACGGCATTACTTTTGCCAAGGGCGAAGCCGTGTCGGTTATCGATACCCGCACCGGTGCAATTGATGTGGCCGAACTCGCTGATGAACTCAGCTTTGACGTTGAAAGCTTCAATCGCCGCGTGATTACCAAAGATTTCAACCGCGTCATCTGCGAAGAGCTGGCCCGCGAAATTGACCCGCTCGGCGACGAAAAGACCATGATTTTCTGCGCCACCGATGCCCACGCCGACATGGTCAAGCGCCTGCTCGACGCGGCATTCAAAGACGTCTATGGCGACCAGTACAACGCCGCCGCCGTGCAGAAAATCACCGGCCAGACCGACAAGGTCGCGCAGGTCATCAAACAGTACAAAAACGAACGCTACCCCAGCATCGCCATCACCGTTGATTTGCTGACTACCGGCATCGACGTGCCGAAGATTTGCCATCTGGTCTTTCTGCGCCGTGTCCGTTCGCGGATTCTGTACGAGCAGATGATTGGCCGCGCCACGCGGCGTTGCGATGAAATCGGCAAAACCGAGTTCAAGATCTACGACCCCGTGGACATTTACGCCGCGCTTGAAGATGTGAACACCATGAAGCCGCTGGTGAAGAACCCGGACATCACGTTGGCACAACTGCTGGACGAGCTGGACAACCCGGCCAGCTACGAGACAGCGGCGGAAACAGACCATGGGCACGATGGTGGCGAAGCTGCCGGCCAGGGTAAAACCCACGCCGATGACGTGTTGGCCGCAGTCAGCCAGAAAGTGATGCGCGTGCTGCGCAAGGCTGGGAAAAAGGCCGAAAAAAATCCGCAGGTCAAGGACAAGCTTGCCGAGCTGGAGCAGCAGTGGGGCGTCGAGCCGGCAAAAATGCACGAACACTTGCGCAAGCTCGGCCCCAGGGCGGCTGCCGACTTTATCAGCAACAACACCCGCCTGCTGGAGCAGCTTGATGCCATCCGTGAGCTGATTGGCACCGATTACCGCCCGCTGATTGCGCCGCATAAGGACGAGCTACTCGCGCGCGAACAAACCTGGGGCCAGTACACCAGACCCGCCGACTATCTGGACAGCTTTGCCGATTTCATCCAGCGCTCGCTTAACCAGTCCGCCGCACTCAGCCTGGTGGTGACCCGCCCGAAAGACCTGACTCGCGCCCAGCTCAAGGAAATCCGCCTGCTGCTCGACGAAAACGGCTTTGCCGAGAGCAAGTTGAAGTCGGCCTGGCGCAATGCCACCAATCAGGAAGTCGCTGCCAGTATCATCGGCTATATCCGCCGCGCCGCCATTGGCGAGGCCTTGGTGCCTTTCGAGCTGCGCGTTGCCAATGCCATGCAGAAAATCTATGCCCGGCACAGCTGGAGCACCATCCAGCGAAAATGGCTGGAGCGCATTGCCAAGCAGCTCAATCACGAAGTCGTCATCGACCGGGATTTTGTCAACCACGCCTTTGCCAGAGATGGTGGTGCCCAGCAGCTGGAAAGAATCCTCGGTACGCAATTGCCAGCGGTGCTGGATGCGCTGGCTGAAGAGCTCTGGTCATCTGCTGCTTAAGGGTCATTATTTTGATTTTTGGTGGGTATTTTCACTGTTAAGAGTTAAAATAATAGCCATTATATATTTGATTCTGGCGTGCATCCCATGTAAGGGCTAAAATAGTAGCTATATCGCCATAAAATGGCCGTTAAGGGATGTTATGTTGGATTTTGCTTTTGCCTCCTGTCAGGAGGTCTGCGCCGAGCTTGGCCAGCGGCTCAAGCGCCAGCGTCTGGCGCAGGCGCTAACGCAAAAAGACCTTGCCGAGCGCGCTGGCGTGGCGCCGGGCACGGTGAAGAATCTGGAAGGCAAGGGCGTGTCCTCGCTGGAATCCACCATCCGCATCGTCATGGCGCTGGGGCTGGTTGACGAACTGGCCCAACTTTTCGAGCTCAAGGCCGCGCAGTCGATTGCCCAGATGGAGCGCGCCCAGCTGGCCGAGCGCAAACGCGCGCCCAGTCGAGCCAAACTGGCGGGCAAGCCATGATTAGAAAAGTCGAGGTCTTTTATGAAGGCTGGGGCGAACGCTGGCATCTGGCGACGCTCGCCGACGACGGTCGCAAGCTGCTATTCGAATACAGCCCCGAAGCACTGGCGCAAGGCCTGGAGCTATCGCCACGCCATCTGAAACTGCAGGCGGCGGCGTATGGCGATTTTCCTGCTTGCCAGCTTGGGCTGCCAGGGCTGATTGCCGATGCACTGCCTGATGGCTGGGGCTTGCTGCTGATGGACAGACTGTTCCGCCAGAATGGCATCGATCCGACTCGCGCCTCGGTACTCGACAGGCTGTCATTCATCGGCCAGCGGGCGATGGGCGCATTGAGCTTTCAGCCTGCCGCAGCCGCCGACATTCCCACTGATGATGTGCAATTGCTGAATCTGGCACAGCAAGCGCAAACCTTGCTTAGCGGCGAAGACAGCACCATCCTCAAGCAGCTCGCGCTGATGGGCGGCTCGCCGCATGGCGCGCGCCCCAAGGTGCTGGTGCATTACGACCCCACCAGCGGGCAACTCAGCACGCAGCCCTTCGCCGGCAGCGCGCCGTGGCTGGTCAAATTCCAGGCGCAGAACGAGCACAAGGAAGTCTGCGCCATCGAGCATCTGTACGCCCAGCTGGCGCGCGATTGCGGCCTGGACATCCCGGCCTCCCAGTATTTCGACCTGAGCCCAAGGTTGGCCGCATTCGGCATCGCCCGCTTTGATGTCGCGGGGGGCATGCGCATTCCTACCCACACCCTGGCCGGGCTGTTGCACGCCGATTTTCGCCTGCCCGGCTCGGTCGACTACACGACGTTTTTGCGTGCCACCCGCTTTCTCACCCGCGACGAGCGCGAGGTGCAAAAAGCCTACCGGCGCACCGTGTTCAACGTGCTGTTCAACAACCGCGACGACCACCCGAAGAATCTCAGTTTTCTATTGGGCCAGGACCGCCGCTGGGGCTTGTCGCCCGCGTACGACCTCACCTTCTGCGCCGGGCCGGCGGGCTATCACCAGATGGACGTCTGCGGCGAGGCGCTCAACATCAGCCGCACCCACCTGCTGCAACTGGCCACGCAAAACGCACTCGATGCACGCTGGGCAGGGCAAGTCATCGAGCAGCAACTTGCCGTGGCAGACCGCTTCGTGGTGCACGCCAAAAACCACGCCATCCGCCGCGCCACGCAGCAAGACCTCGCCGCCATCATTGCGGCCAACCTTGCACGGCTCAGGGCAAGTTAAACCGGATTAATACATTAGACGGCAGGGCATGGCCCTGCCGTCATTCCCCGATACTTTCGACAAGGCAATACCCATGAATAACAACGACATCGTCCAGAAGCTGTGGAGCCTCTGCGACGTGCTGCGCGACGACGGCATCAACTACAGCGACTACGTCACCGAGCTGGTGCTGCTGCTGTTCATCAAGATGGAATACGAGAACACCCAAAGCGGCGTCATCGCCGCGCACAAGCTGCCCGAGTACGCGCGCTGGAATGTGCTGACCGCCTTGTCGGGCTTGAACCTGCTCAACGAATACCGCGCCATGCTGCTCAAACTCAGCGTGCATCAAGACCCGCTGATTTCCGCCATCTACGCCGATGCGCAGACGCGCCTGCGTGAGCCGCGTCACCTGGAGCACCTGATCAAAGCGCTCGATGGCCTGGACTGGTTCTCCGCGCAAAAAGACGGCCTGGGCGACCTGTACGAAGGTCTGCTGGAAAAAAACGCCAGCGAGACAAAATCCGGCGCCGGCCAGTACTTTACGCCGCGCCCGCTCATCGACAGCATCATCGCGCTGGTGCAGCCGAAGCACGGCGAAACCATCCAGGACCCGGCCGCCGGTACGGCAGGCTTCCTGATTGCCGCCGACGCCTACATCAAGGCCAATACCGACGATCTGTACGACCTGACCGACAAGGAACAAACCTTCCAGCGCACCAGGGCGTATCTCGGCATGGAGCTGGTGCCCGACACCCGCCGCCTGGCGCTGATGAACTGCCTGCTGCACGGCATGGAAGGCGACGACGAGGGCGTGGTGCATCTGGGCAATACCCTGGGCAGCGCCGGCAGCCGCCTGCCCCGCGCCGACATCATGCTCAGCAACCCGCCATTCGGCACCGCCAAAGGTGGCGGCGGGCCAACCCGTGACGACCTGACCTTCGACACCAGCAACAAGCAGCTCGCCTTCCTGCAGCACATCTACCGCCACCTGAAAGACGACGGCCGCGCCGCCGTGGTGCTGCCCGACAACGTGCTGTTCGAGGCCGGCGTCGGCGCCGCCATCCGCCGCGACCTGATGGACAAGTGCAAGCTGCACACCATCCTGCGCCTGCCCACCGGCATCTTCTACGCGCAGGGCGTGAAAACCAATGTGCTGTTCTTCAGCAAGGTCAGCAACCACGCCACCGACAGCACGCAGCATGTCTGGGTCTACGACCTGCGCGCCAACATGCCCAAATTCGGCAAACGCACGCCGTTCACTCGCGCCCACTTTGCCGATTTTGAAGCCGCCTATGGTGCCGACCCGCACGGCACAAGCCCACGCACCGACCTTGGCGACACCGGCCGCTTCCGCGTGTTCAGCCGCGACTGGATACGCGAACGCGGCGACAGCCTGGATATTTCATGGCTCAAGGACGACAACGCCGAGGATGCGGCAGATTTACCCGAGCCAAGCGTGCTGGCGCGTGAAGCCATGGAGGAACTCAACGGCGCACTGGCCGAGCTGGAAGCGATACTGGCTGAACTGGGTGAAGAGGTGGAGGCATGATTTACGATTTAGATAACTTCCCTGAATTACCTGAAACTTGGGTCTCTGCGTGCGTAAATGACGTATTTACTCAGGTCAGTACGTCGAATAAGCAAATTAAATCAAAAGAAGCTTTGGTCGAGGGCCGCTTTCCTGTTATTGACCAAGGGGCACAATTCGTCAGCGGTTACTGCAATGATGAGGAGAAGTGTATTAGTGCTTCGATTGAGCAGCCCATTTATTTATTTGGCGACCACACCAGAACATTAAAGAAAATTACGACTCTGTTTGTTCCTGGGGCTGACGGCACCAAACTCTTGCAGGCAACCTCAGTTTTTAATTCCGATTATGCTTTCAGTATGCTTCGGGCAATTAAATTGCCTGATAGGGGGTATTCAAGGCATTTTCAGTTTTTACGTGATGCTCAAATCCCGCTCGCTCCGCTCCCCGAACAAAAACGCATCGCCGACAAGCTCGACGCGACCCTGGCGCGAGTCGATGCCTGCCGCGCACGCCTCGCCCGCGTTGCCCCCATCCTCAAACGCTTCCGCCAATCCGTCCTCGCCGCCGCCACCAGCGGCCAACTCACCGTCGACTGGCGCGAGCAGCAAGGGCATGGCCATGCAGGTAATGACGGTAAAACGCTGCAAGGCAATGCCGATGCCAGTAATGTAGGTCGGGCTGATGAAGGAAACCCAACGTTGGCCGCACACAATGAACGTTGGGCTTCGCAAGTTCAGCCCAACCTACGGGCTGACAGCGCCTCCGGCTCTTCCGACCCATGTGCTACGGAGGTTCTGTCTGGAACACAAGTTCATCAGCAAATTCAGTTTGTCGATGTTAGAGAGCCGTATTCCCATCGAGTTACTGCTCCTTTGTCTTGGGTGAAAAGCACTATCGGTGAAATGGTCGATATTATTGGTGGCAGCCAGCCGCCAAAATCAGTATTTCAAACCTCTCCAGGTGAAGGCTTGATTCGCTTGATTCAGATACGGGATTACAAGTCTGACAAGCATCTGACCTACATTCCAGTTTCCCTAGCAAAACGCTTTTGTAGCGAAACTGATGTGATGATTGGAAGGTATGGTCCTCCTATATTCCAGATTCTACGTGGATTGGAGGGGGCTTATAATGTTGCACTCATGAAAGCACAGCCGAAAAATTCCGGTTTAGACCTCGACTATCTATTTCATTTCTTAAAAGGCGATTTGCTTCTTAAATATATCGAGGCTGGTTCTGATAGAACCGCGGGGAGGGTGTGCAGAATTTTGTGTAAACGGACCATTGGCGGGAAACTGCCAAATTGTCCG
>NZ_BMYP01000011.1 GCF_014652335.1 Vogesella fluminis
ACCTGGAAAACCGGACCGGAGTTCGGCCCTGAAATTTACACCACCTTGACGGACGCTATCCAATGCTAGGCGCGGACGCTTGTGTGCCGGCAGTGGCACCAGCATCCTTCCCTTGTTTTGAAAAGTGCTTTGCCGCCGGCCCCAAGCCGGCTTTTTTTCGCATGACGAATACCGGAAACAAACCATGACAAGGCTGGGTTTTATCGGATTGGGCTTGATGGGCATGCCGATGTGCCGGCGTCTGCTGGCCGCTGGGCATCCGCTGACGGTATGGAACCGCTCCGCCGCCAGGGCCGACAGCCTGCGCGCGGCGGGCGCCGCGGTTGCGGCCAACCTTGGCGAACTGGTGCGCGACAGCGACATCATCATGCTCTGCCTGGCCAATGACGAGGCGGTGCAGGCAGTGTGGCGGGCGGAAGACGGCATCCGTACACGGCTGCGCCCCGGCCAGTTGCTGGTCGACTTTTCCAGCACGTCGCCGGCGCTGACCCGGCAACTGGCGCAGCAGGCAGCCGAACAAGGCGCCGCCTGGGTCGATGCACCGGTGTCCGGTGGCGTACGCGGTGCGGAAAACGGTACGCTGGTGATCATGGCTGGCGGCCTGCCGCAAGATATCGCCCGCCTGCAGCCCGTTGCCGCCTGCCTGTCGCAGCGGCTGAGTCACATCGGCAGCCATGGTGCCGGGCAGGTCGCCAAGGTCTGCAACCAGCTGATCGTGGCCAGCAATGCGATGCTGATCGCCGAAACGGTGCAGCTGGCAGAGGCAGCCGGCATCGACGCCAGCCTGCTACCGGCGGCGCTGGCCGGCGGCTTCGCCGACTCGCTGCCGTTCCAGATACTGGCGCCACGCATGGCGCAGCGCCAATATCTGCCGCTGCAATGGAAGGTGACCACCTTGCTCAAGGACCTCGGCCATGCCCGCCAACTGGCGGCCGAGCACGACGCAACGCTGCCACTGGCCAGCCTCGCAGCCGGCATGATGGCCCGTCATGCCGCGGCCGGCTATGCGGAGCAGGACCTGAGCACGGTGATTGCCTGCTATCTGCCCGATGGTGAGGATCACTGAGATGCCGCGTTTTGCCGCCAACCTGTCGCTGCTGTTTACCGAGCTGCCGTTGCCGGCGCGTTTCGCCGCCGCCGCTGCCGCCGGCTTTGATGCGGTCGAGATCCAGTTTCCCTACGATTATCCGGCGCCGCTGCTGCGCACTGCCGCAGATGCGGCCGCGGTCGACATCATCCTGATCAACCTGCCGGCCGGCGACCTGATGGCCGGCGGTTATGGTCTGGCCAGCCACCCGGCACGCACCGCGCCATTCCGGGCGGCACTGGCCGAGGGCGAGCGCTACGCACAGCTACTGGGTGTGCGCATGGTCAACGTGCTGGCCGGCCGCTTCGATCCGCAGCAGGACGCGGCGCAGACACGGCAGACCCTTGCGGCCAACCTTGCGCTGGCCGGCGAGCGACTGGCGATGCACGGCATCCACGTTACGTGCGAGGCGATCAACAATCTCGACATGCCCGGCTTCGTGGCCAGCACGCCGGCCGAGCTGGCCGCGGTGCTGGCAGAGGCGGCACACCCCAATGTCAGCATGCAGCTGGACCTCTACCACCTGGCGCGGATGCAGCTGGAGCTGGCCGGCACCTTGGCGCAATATCTGCCGCAGACTGCCCACATCCAGTTTGCCGACTGCCCCGGCCGCCACGAACCCGGCACGGGAACGTTGCCGCTGGCGCAAATCTTTGCCCTGCTGGACGAGCTTGGCTATACCGGATGGTGTGCTGCCGAATACAGGCCCGCCACTAGTACGGTGAGCAGCCTGCACTGGCTGACTGCCCGGTACTGATTTTTTCCGTCGCTGCAGCGCAGCATGATTAAAAATCAGCCACTTGCCGCAACTGTTGGCAAAAATCGCTTGCCACACATAATTAATTTCCGTACAATGCATCCTTTCCTGATTTGCTGAGCGGAATCACCCGCGCCGCCAGCTTCCACGATTTCATCGTATCTGACCGTTTTTGGCTTCGTTTCTCGCCTCGTCCTTTCCGTTCGGACTGCAGTTCGCCGCTTTGTCAGGTTGGTTCGATGACCTGTAACCCTTAGCGGGCTAACGCACCGGCCACAAGCCGGACTGAAAGGATCACCATGCATTTCTCCGAACTCGGACTCCCGGAACCCATCGTTCAGGCACTGACCAAATCCGGCTACGAAAGCCCGACCGACGTTCAGGCCGAAGCCATTCCTGCCGCCCTGCTGGGCAAGGACCTGCTGGTTTCGGCACAAACCGGTAGCGGCAAGACTGCCGCCTTCCTGCTGCCGGCCCTGACCAAGATGGGCGAGCGCTCCAAAGGCTCCGGCAACGGCCCGCGCGTCCTGGTACTGACCCCGACCCGCGAACTGGCATCCCAGGTAGAAAAAAACGCCCAGGTTTACGGCGAACACCTGCGCTGGTTGCGCACCGTGACCCTGGTCGGCGGCGCTTCGTTCGGTTTCCAGACCCGCGCCCTGTCGCGCCCGGTGGACATCATCGTCGCCACCCCCGGCCGTCTGATGGACCACATGCGCTCCGGCCGTGTTGACTTCTCCCGCCTGGAAATGCTGATCCTGGACGAAGCCGACCGCATGCTGGACATGGGCTTCATCGAAGACATCGAAACCATCGTTGCCGCCACCCCGGCCGATCGCCAGACCCTGCTGTTCTCCGCCACACTGGACGGCACCGTTGGCCGCATGGCAGAGAAGATGACCCGCTCGCCACAGCGTATCGAGATTGCCCGCAAGGAAGACGGCGGCAGCATCGAAGAACACCTGCTTTACGCCGACGACAATGTCCACAAGGCCCGTCTGCTGGACGCCATCCTGAAAGAATCCGATTTCGAACAGGCGATCGTGTTCAGCGCCACCAAGATCGGCTCCGAAGAAATCGCCGACAAGCTGTCGGACATGGGCTACTCCGCTGCCTGCCTGCACGGCGACATGCCGCAGAACTGGCGTAACCGCACCCTGAACGACCTGCGTCGCGGCCGCATCAAGATCCTGGTTGCCACCGACGTGGCCGCCCGCGGTATCGACGTGCCGGCCATCGGCCTGGTGGTGAACTACGACCTGCCGAAGCAGGCGGAAGACTACGTGCACCGTATCGGTCGTACCGGTCGTGCCGGCCGCAGCGGCGTGGCGATCACCATCGCCGAGTCGCGCGAATTCCACCGCGTGCGCCGTATCGAGCAGTACATCAAGCGCTCGCTGACCGAAGCCGTGATTCCTGGTCTGGAACCGACCCGTCGTCCGCCCAAAGGCCGTCCGGCCGGTGCCCGCAACAACGGCCCGCGTCGCGGCAACGGCGGCGGCTACGGTGACCGCAAACCGGGCGGCGGCTACGGTGGCAACCGTGGCGGCTACGGCGACCGCCGCAGCAGCAGCGGCCCACGCCAAGGCGGCAGCAGCAGCAACCGCGCGCCACGCGCCGAATAAGCCGGCAACAAAAATCCCCGATGCACACATCGGGGATTTTTTTATCTGCGGCCAACCTTGATGTACTCATTGACCCCATGTCAACTCCGCTTTCTCAGCCGTTTTCGCCTTGTCGCGCGCGCGACCTTAGAACAGGTTCTCAGGGGCGCACGATGGCAGACTTGTCGGAATACATCTTGCGGTCGGCGGCGCTCAGCAGCAATTCCGGTTCATCGCCATCCTCCGGATACAGGGCCACACCGATACTGGCAGAGATGCGATACAGCACATCCTCGTCACGCACCGGCCGGTTGATGGCCATTTCCACCTTGTGCGCCAGCGCCTTCAGCGCATGCTCATCACTGATTTGCGGAATCAGCAGCACAAACTCGTCACCACCGACCCGTGCCACGGTATCGGAGCGACGCAACAAGGCCATCAGCCGGTCAGCGATGGTTCGCAGCACCTTGTCACCGGCGGCATGGCCATAGCGGTCATTGACCTGTTTGAAACGGTCCAGATCGACAAACATCACCGCGAACTGCTGACGCAGGCGTTCGGCACGGCGGATTTCCTGCTCCAGCCGGTCGAACAGCAGGGTACGATTGATGCAACCCGTCAATGCGTCGTGCGAGGCCTGGTACTGGATCAGCTGCTGCGACTCCTTGGCATCGGTGACATCCATCAGCACGCCAAACAGCAGCGGCTCGCCATCGCGCTCCACCACCTGCGCCCGCAGTGCCAGCCAGCGATAACCACTGTCTCCATGACGCAGGCGCACCTCCAGCGCCACTGGCGTGCGCTGCTGCAGACTGTGCTGCAGGGCCGCACGCCAGTGCTGGCGATCCTGCACCAGCATACGGCGCTCCACTTCCACCAGCGGCAATAGCGGGCGCGGCGCAACGGTCAGCAGGCGGCAAGCCTCTTCCGACAGCGATACCTGCCCATCCTGCGGCGCGTAGCTCCAGTGCCCCAAGCGGGCCACCTGCCCCGCCAGCCGCAGCCAGCCCAGCTGCTCCGCCATCGCCTGCTGCACCTGCTGCGCCTCGTCGATGGCCTGCTTGCGCTCCACCACCAGCGCCGCCCAGCGTGCCAGATGCTGTACGAATTCGGCATCGGCATCGGAAAACGGCGCCCGCGGCATACTGGCGCAGAAAGCCAGCGTGCCAAAGATGCGTCCCTGCACCAGCAACGGCACGCCGATATAGGCGCGGTAGCGGAATTCACGGTAGCAGGCACTATCGGCCAGCGCCGTTTCCAGCACGTCTGGCAGGCACAGCAGCTGGCCGTTCTGCAAGGTACGTTCACAATAGGTGAGATCCAGCGGCAGGAATTTGCCGCGCTCCAGGCCGTCACCGGCATGGCAGGCAATGATCTCCAGCTGCTCGGCCTTGCGCTGTGCCACGAACGCAACTTCCATCCCCAGCGCCTCGGCCCCGATGGCCAGCGCGAAATCCAGCCGGTGCAGGCGGTTTTTCTCGCCGGAGGCAGCCAGGTCGGAGAGGATTTGCAGGTAGTGCTCGCGCCGGCGACGCTTCTGCTCCTGCTCGTGCCAGTCTTGCAGCGGCACAAGGCGGCAGGCAGCCAATGCCGCCGTCTGCAGGCACGGTAGCAGGCCGAACAGGTGCGGTCCCAGCAGGCACGGCAGCATGTCTGCCGGCAATGGTGCTCCTTGCCATTCCCCGAAACGGGCAGCAACGGGCAGGTGCATGCCGATGACTGCCGTCTCGCCCAACAGCTGTGCGGCTGCCGGATTGCAGGCATGCAAGCGCTGTTGCGCATCGAGTACCAGCCAGGGCTCTGCCGCAGTGTGCAGCAGCGCCATCAGGCCATCATCAAGCACGTTCTGCATATCCGTAACCCGAGAAAAAGTTTTGGCATATTACGGATATGTCATGCCGGTAACAAGATATCTGCTACAGCATCGGTATCAATCGTAATAATAGTGTTGCAAACAGTGCTGCAATGGCATCATCCAGCATCACGCCGAAGCCGCCGTGCACGTGGCGGTCCAGCCAGCGGATCGGCCACGGCTTGACGATGTCGAACAGGCGGAAGGCGGCAAAGGCCAGCAGCCACCACAGCGGCGTGGCCGGCACCAGCGCCAGCACCAGCAGCATGGCCACGATCTCGTCCCACACGATGTGGCCGGAATCGGCCACCCCCAGTGCACGGCCGGTGACGTCGCACAGCCAGATGCCAAGCAGGAACAGCGGCAGCGTCAGCAGCGCCAGCATCCCGCCGCTGACGCCTAGCCACAACAAGAGCGCGGCCAGCGGCAATGCCGCCAGCGTGCCCCAGGTGCCGGGCGCCGGGGTGATCAGGCCGCTGCCAAAGCCCAGCGCCAAAAAGTGCGCCGGCCGCGCCAGCAAAAAGGCAAGGTCCGGTTTACGCGAAGTGGTCATAGCCCAGCCTTTCCAGGGTCACGGCGGCGCCGTGACTATCCAGCAGCCGCAAACCCGGCTCGGCCACGATGCGGCCAACTTTGGTCACCGCCACGCCGGCCTGACGTGCCGCCGCCAGCACCGCATCGGCCCGCGCCGGGCTGGCGGTGAAGCACAGCTCGTAATCGTCGCCACCGGCGGCGATGCAGGACAGCAGCTGCGCGCGGGCGCCATGCAGGGCCGGATGGGTCGGCAAGGCATCCAGCCAGACCTCGGCGCCACAGGCGGAGCGGTCGAGAATGTGGTGCAGGTCGGCGGCAAAACCGTCGGAAACATCCAGCGCCGCATGGGCGATGCCGAGCAAGGCCCGCCCCAGTGCCACCCGTGGCTGCGGCCACTCCAGCTGTCGGCGGCATTCGGGCGGCAGGTCCAGGCTCAGCCGGCCGAGGCGTTGTTGCAGTGCAGCGGCGGCCAGCCCCAGCTCACCGGACACCCAGATGTCGTCACCGGCCTGTGCCGCGTCACGACGCAGCGCCTGGCCATGCGGCGTTTCGCCAAAGATGGTCACCGACAGCGTCAGCGGGCCGCGGGTGGTGTCGCCGCCGATAATGCTGACGCCGTGTAGCGCCGCCAGCCCGAAAAAGCCGCGCGCAAAGGCTTCCACCCAGGCGCCGTCCAGTTGCGGCAGTGCCAGCGCCAGCACCGCCCAGCGCGGCGTGGCGCCCATCGCCGCCATGTCGGACAGATTGACCGCCAGCGTCTTGTGGCCAAGCGCCTCGGGGTCGACATCGGGGAAAAAGTGGCGCCCGGCCACCAGCATGTCTACCGACACGTGCAGGTCGTGGCCGGGGCTGGGGCGCACGATGGCGGCGTCGTCACCGACGCCGAGCACGGCGTCCGGTGCCGTCTGGGTGAAGTGGCGGCGGATCAGTTCGAATTCATTCATGGCGTGACAAATAAAAACACCCGCCGTGGCGGGTGTGGCATGGAAGCAAGCAGTGCTCAGGCACCCTGACGACGACTGCGGATGGCCTGCACTTCGTCGGCACGCACGTCGGCGGCAAACTTGTCCAGTACGCCGTTGACGAACTTGTGGCCGTCGGTGCCGCCGAAGGTCTTGGCGATCTCGATCGCCTCGTTGATGATCACCGGGTACGGCGTTTGCGGGTGCGAGCACAGCTCGAAGGCGGCCATCAGCATGATGGCGCGTTCGACCGGGCTGACTTCCTGCTCGTCACGGTCGTAGTACGGCTGCAGACGTTTCGACAGATCGGCCACGTCGCGCAGGACGCCGAACAGGATTTCACGGAACAGCGCTTCGTCGGCCTTGACGAAGTAATCATTCTCGCGCAGGTGTTTTTCGATCAGCGACGCGGGACGGTCAGCATTCAGCTGCCACTCGTAGATGCCCTGGACAGCGTATTCGCGGGCACGGCGGCGTGCGGTTTTCATGTACGGCTTCCTTTATTTAAAGAACAGGCGCGGCTCAGCCACGCAGGGTCTTGTGCAGATTGACCATTTCGACCGCCACTTGCGCGGCTTCACGCCCCTTCACCAACATGCGCACTTCGGCTTGCTCGTCGGTTTCGGTGGTCAGAATGGCATTGGCGATCGGGATGTCGAAATCGAGACCGACACGGGTGACGCCCGCGCCGGATTCGTTGGATACCAGCTCGAAGTGATAGGTCTCGCCGCGGATCACCGCACCCAGTGCGATCAGCGCGTCAAAGCGGCCGGACCTGGCCATGGTTTGCAGCACCAGCGGCGCTTCCAGTGCACCCGGCACCGTGGCCAGGGTGATGTCGGCGGGATTCACGCCCAGTGCCACCAGCTCGGACAAGCACGCATCGCGCAGACCGTGGCATACCACCTCGTTGAAGCGGCCCATGACGACACCGATTTTCAGGCCGTTGGCAGACAGGTCGGGGGCAATACGGTTTACTTGGTCCAGCATCCGGTTCTCCTTGCGGCGAAAGCCAATCACGAAAAGGGGCGTATTTTAATCCAAATCGGCGTGCAGGTGTTCAGGTTGGGCAAAGCCGGTGACTTCCAGCCCGAAACCGGTCATCGACGGCAGATTGATCGGCGAGGCCATCAGTTTCATCTTGCCCACGCCCAGCGCGCGCAGCATTTGCGCGCCGATGCCGAAGGTCTTGCTGTCCCAGCGCTGGCGGACGGTGCTTTCCGCCTGTTCCGGCAGCGCACGCGCCAGGATGTCGGCGCCGGACTCCGGACGGTGCAGCAGGATCACCACGCCGCAGCCCTTTTCCGCGATTTCTTCCAGCGCGTTGGGGATGGTCCAGCTGTGCTTGCCGCCCATCGGGTCGAGCAGGTCCATCACCGACAGCGGTTCGTGCACGCGCACCAGCGTTTCGGTATCGGCAGAAGGTTGGCCGCAAACCAGCGCCAGGTGCGTGGCGCGGGTCAATACGTCCTGGAACACGTGCAGCTGGAAGGCGCCGAACGGCGTTTCCGCCAGCCGCTGGCCGACTTCCTCGACAAAGCACTCGGTGCGGCTGCGGTAGTGGATCAGGTCGGCGATGGTGCCGACCTTGAGGCCGTGCTCCTTGGCGAACTCCAGCAGCTCCGGCAGGCGCGCCATGGTGCCGTCGTCGTTCATGATCTCGCAGATCACCGATGCCGGTTCCAGGCCTGCCAGACGCGACAGGTCGCAGCCGGCTTCGGTGTGGCCGGCGCGCACCAGTACGCCGCCCTTCTGCGCTTTGAGCGGGAACACGTGGCCGGGTTGCACGATGTCGGTCGGCCGAGCGTCGCGTGCCACCGCCACCAGGGTGGTGTGGGCGCGGTCGGCGGCGGAAATGCCGGTGGTCACGCCCTCGGCGGCCTCGATGGACACGGTGAAGTTGGTGCCGAAGCTGGTGCCGTTGTTGGTGGCCATCATCGGCAGGTTCAGCTGCTTGCAGCGCTCTTCGGTCAGCGTGAGGCAAATCAGGCCACGGCCGAACTTGGCCATGAAGTTGATTGCCTCCGGCGTCACGCGTTCGGCGGCCATCACCAGGTCGCCTTCGTTTTCGCGGTCTTCGGCGTCCATCAGGACCACCATTTTGCCGGCCTTGATGTCGGCGATAATTTCTTGAACCGGGGAAATGCTCATGCTGTGTTCTCCCGCACGCCGTGCGTGCCAGACTTGCTGCGTAACATTCATGCGCGGACGGGGTGCGTCCGCGCGCCTGTAATCTGTTGTTGCGGCCAACCTTGGCCGCAGCGCGTCATGCGCGCGCCGCCAGTACCCGTTCCACGGTGTCGACGATGGCCTGGGTCTGCGGGTCGATCTCGATATTGACGATGTCGCCGGCCTGGCGCACGCCCATCAGCGTACGCTGCAGCGTTTCCGGGATCAGGTGCACGCAGAAGGTGTCGCCCGATACGTCGCCTATGGTCAGGCTGCAGCCGTCTATACCGATATAGCCCTTCTTCAGCACGTATTTGGCCAGTTCCGCCGGCAGGCGGAACCATACGGTGCGGTTGTCCGGGCTGCTGGTCACCTCGGTGACTGTGGCGGTGGCCATGATGTGGCCGGACATCGCGTGGCCGCCGATGTCGTCGCCGAACTTCGCCGCGCGCTCGACGTTGACCCGGTCGCCGACCTTCAGCGCGCCAAGATTGGTCAGGCGCAGGGTCTCGGCCATCAGGTCGAAGCTGACCTCGTCGCCGTCGATGTGGGTCACGGTCAGGCAGCAGCCGTTGTGTGCCACCGAGGCGCCGATCTGCAGGCCGGGTAGCAATGCGGCTGGCAGCGCCAGCCGGTGGCTGCGGAATGCGGTTTTTTCTTCGATGGCGACGATGCGCGCCATGCCTTGCACAATGCCGGTAAACATGGTTTTGCCTTCATTTCAGGACAAACGATCATCGATTGTACCGCGTTGCAGCGCAAAATCCGACCTCGCTGCCGGCAAGGTTGGCCGCAAGGTCGCATGCCGGTGCGCAAAAGCCGGCCGAAATCCAGTACAATCGCCTGTTTTTCCGAATCTTTACCAGACGAGCATCCATGTCCGCCGAACTGATCCGCATTGCCGCCGAAGTGGCCCGTCGCCGCACCTTCGCCATCATTTCCCACCCCGACGCCGGCAAAACCACGCTGACCGAAAAACTGCTGCTGTTCTCCGGCGCGATCCAGATGGCCGGCACCGTCAAGGGCAAGAAAGGCGGCAAGTTCGCCACCTCCGACTGGATGGAAATCGAGAAGCAGCGCGGCATTTCGGTCGCGTCGAGCGTGATGCAGTTCGACTACCGCGAACACACCGTCAACCTGCTGGACACCCCCGGCCACCAGGACTTCTCCGAGGACACCTACCGCGTGCTGACCGCGGTGGACAGCGCGTTGATGGTGATCGACGCCGCCAAGGGCGTGGAGGAGCAGACCATCAAGCTGCTGAACGTCTGCCGCCTGCGCAACACCCCCATCGTCACCTTCATGAACAAGTACGACCGTGAAGTGCGCGATTCGCTGGAGCTGCTGGACGAAGTCGAGAACGTGCTGAAGATCCGCTGCGCGCCGATCACCTGGCCAATCGGCATGGGCAAGGCCTTCCGCGGCGTGTACAGCCTGCTGTCCGACGAGGTGATCCTGTTCGAAGCCGGCAGCGAGAAGCTGATCAGCGACATCGAGATCATCAAGGGTATCGACAACCCGCGTCTGGACGAGCTGTTCCCGCTGGAAATGGAACAGCTGCGCATGGAGATCGAACTGGTCAAGGGCGCCTCCAACGAGTGGAACCTGGACGAATTCCTGGCAGGTGAACTGACGCCGGTGTTCTTCGGCTCGGCGATCAACAACTTCGGCGTGCGCGAGATCCTGGACGCGTTGATCAACTGGGCACCGGCGCCGCAGCACCGCGACGCCACCGTGCGCGACGTGGCGCCGACCGAGGGCAAGTTCTCCGGCTTCGTGTTCAAGATCCAGGCCAATATGGACCCGAAACACCGCGACCGCATCGCCTTCCTGCGCGTGTGCTCCGGCCAGTTCGAGCGCGGCATGAAGATGAAGCACCTGCGCCTGAACCGCGACATCGCCGCCTCCAGCGTGGTGACCTTCATGTCGCACGACCGCGAGATCGTGGAAGAGGCGTTTGCCGGCGACATCATCGGCATCCCCAACCACGGCAACATCCAGATCGGCGACAGCTTCTCCGAGGGCGAAGAGCTGACCTTTACCGGCATCCCGTTCTTTGCGCCGGAAATGTTCCGCAGCGTGCGCATCAAGAACCCGCTCAAGCTCAAGCAGCTGCAAAAAGGCCTGCAGCAGCTGGGCGAAGAAGGCGCGGTGCAGGTGTTCAAGCCGCACAGCGGCGGCGACCTGATCCTCGGCGCGGTCGGCGTGTTGCAGTTCGAAGTGGTAGCCTCAAGGTTGGCCGCAGAGTACGGCGTGGACGCCGTGTTCGAGTCGTGCAATATCTGGTCGGCGCGCTGGTTCAGCTGCGACAACCGCAAGAAGCTGGACGAATTCAGCGACGCACTGGCGATGAACATCGCCACCGACGCCGGCGGCAACCTCGCCTACCTCGCCCCCAACCGCGTCAACCTGGCGCTGACGCAGGAACGCTGGCCGGATATCGTGTTCCACGAAACGCGTGAACACGCGGTGAAACTGAACGACTGATGACGGGGGATGCGCTGATGCCCGCCTGGCTAGTCTCGCTGATGCACAGCTACGGTTCGGATTTCTTCCGCTCCGCGGTGCTGGTGGTGGTGCTGCTGCTGGTTTACGGCAGCATCGTGCGCACCATTGCGGCCAACCCGCGGGTGCCGGTGGACACGCGCCGCCGCTGGATGATCAACATCCGCAACGCGCTGATCATCATCGGCCTGGCCGGCTTCGTCACCATCTGGGCGCGCGAGCTGCAGACCATCGCGCTGTCGATGGTGGCGTTCACCGCGGCGCTGGTGGTGGCCACCAAGGAACTGCTGATGTGCCTCGGCGGCGGGCTGGTGCGTTCGATGTCGGGCAGCTATGAGCTGGGCGACATCATCGAGATCGGTACCATCCGCGGCCGGGTGATGGACATCACCATGCTCAGCACCACCATCATCGAGATCGGCCCGCGCCACGATGCGCACCAGGCCACCGGCCGCTCGCTGAATTTCCCCAACAGCCTGCTGCTGACGCAGGCGGTGGCACGCGAGAACTTCACCGGCGACTACGTGATGCACATCATCACCATTCCGCTGCCGTACAGCGTGCGTCCGGCCCGGGCGGAGCGCCTGCTGCAGGAGATCGCCAACGAGATTTGCGCACCGCACCTGGAGGGGGCCCGCGCGCACATGGCGATGCTGGAAAGCAAGCTGCTGATGGATACGCCGTCGGTGGAGCCGCGCATCTCGCTGCAGCCGGCCAGCGAAAAGGAATACCGGCTGATCGCCCGCATCGCGCTGCCGCCACGCGAGCGGCAGCGCATCGAACAGGCGATTCTGCGCCGCTTCATGTTCGAGTGCTTCCCGGAAACAGAACCGCACACGGCGGCATCCGCCGCGGATTGACCATGCAAAAAAACCGCATCAAGACCTACGACCGCATCGTGCAGGAGAGCCTGACCCTGTTCAACGAGCACGGCGAGCGCAGCATCACCACCAACCACATCGCCGCCCACCTCGGCATCAGCCCCGGCAATCTGTACTACCACTTCCGCAACAAGGAAGAGATCGTCTACCAGATTTTCCTGCTCTATCGTGGCTTCATCACCGAGCGGCTGGCGGTGCCGCAAGACCGGGCGATGGACATTACCGACCTCGCCAACTATCTGGACACCGCGTTCGAGGCAATGTGGCGCTTCCGCTTCATGTTCTACGACCTGCCGGGGCTGATGACGCGCAACCCGCAGCTGCAGCGCGACTACCACCAGTTCGTCAACACCGAGCTGACGACAATACTGGAAGGCCACTTCCGCGAGTTCATCCGCTTGGGGCTGCTGAAAATGGCGCTGGAAGACATCGAGGCGGTATCGGTCAACATCTGGCTGGTGGTGAAATTCTGGTTCGCCTTCGAGCAGACCGCACGCCCCAGCGAACCGATCAACGAGGCCTCCGGCCATCGCGGCGTGCGCCAGGTGCTGGCACTGCTGAAACCCTACGTCAGCAGCGAATTCCTGCCCGCCTTCCAGCTGCTGCTGGCACGCCACCTGCACGGCTGAGCGGCAAGCCGGCTCCGGCAAAACATTGCGGCCAACCTTGCACAAGGTTGGCCGCAATGTTTTTGATGTGCCGAAGCGTGTTACTGCGGCAGGCTGCTGCCGCGCACCACCAGCCGGCCCTGCAGCACCACGATACGCTGGCTGCGTTCCGGCTCGTTAAGTCGCTCCAGCAGCATCGTCATCGCGGTACGGCCGATCTCGTTCACCGGCTGCTCGACCACGGTCAGGCCGTCGCCGAGCAGGTCGGTCCACACCTCGTTGTCGAAGCCGACCAGCGCCACATCCTGCGGCCAGCGCAGGCCGGCGGACTTGAGCGCACGCACCGCGCCCAAGAGCAGCACGCCGTTGCTGACCAGCAGCGCCTGCGGCCGCGCCGGCTCGGCCAGCCACTGCAGCACCGCCTGCTCCGCCGCCTCCACACTGGGCGCCACGAACCGTGCCGGCGCGGCGAGGCTGGCCTGCTGCAGCGCCTCGCTGAAACCGGCGTGCCGCTCCGTGCCGGTGTTGCTGGTATTGCCGAACAGGCCGCCGATGTGGCGGTAGCCCTGCTGCAGCAGGTGGCCGACCAGCTGCGCCGCGGCGCGGCGGTTGTCCAGCACCACCGCATCGGTAGCGGCATCGGCGTTGATACGGTCGATCATCACCACCGGGAAACCCAACGCCTGCTGGTCGATGCCGGCCACCGCCTGTCGTGTCGGCGCAAAGATCACGCCGGTCACGCGTTCTTCCTGCATCAGGCGCAGGTACATCGCTTCCTTGTCCGGGTTTTCGTCGGTGTTGCACAGGATCACGCGCATGCCGTTGCGGTAGGCCTCGTCCTCCACCGCGCGGCTGACCGCGGTAAAGAACGGGTTGCGGATATCCGACACGATCAATCCTATCGTGTCGGTGTGCTGCGAGCGCAGCCGCCGCGCCGCCAGATTGGGGCGGTAATCCAGCCTGGCCATCGCCGCCTCGACCCGCTTGCGCACCTTGTCGCTGACCGGGCCGTTGCACAACACCCTGGAGACGGTTGACGGGGACACACCCGCCGCTGCTGCCACATCCTTGATCTTTGCCACTCGCCTGCTCCGGAATCGATTTCATCAGGCCATGCCTGGCCCGTCTGACAATTTTGTCGAAATGCTACCACCAATCGTGCGACAAATATTGACACAAAAAGTGGTATCGATTTCAATTGCAGCCAGCGATACAGAAAAACACACCGGAGACAGGATGCCATGACTGCCCAGATTATCCGCAACGAACTGATCCAGCTTGGCGCCAGCGCCAGCGAAAAAACCATTGCAATCAAGGCGGCAGGAGAATTACTGGCCAGGGCCGGCCGCATCGCCCCCGCCTACATCGACAGCCTGCTGCGCCGCGAAACCGTTGCCAATACTTTTCTGGGTCATGGCGTCGCCATTCCGCACGGCATGATCGAGGACCGCCACCTGATCAACGAAACCGGCATCGCCATCCTGCAGGTACCGGAAGGCGTGGAGTGGAACCCCGGCCAGCGCGTGCATCTGGTCATCGCCATCGCCGCGCAATCCGACGAGCACATCGCGCTGCTGCGCCGCCTGACCCGCCTGCTGCAGGACGAGGCACGGCTGGGCGAGCTGTTCACCACCGCCGACCCCTACGCGCTGATCAGCGCGCTGGACGACAGCGCGGTGGCACCGGTCGCGCCGCAAGCCGCCTCCAGTGACCTGGGGCTGAGCCTCAGCTGGCAGATGAACTACCCCAACGGCCTGCACGCGCGACCGGCACGGCTATGGACCGAGCAGGCGCGCCGCTTTGCCGCCACGCTGCAGGTGCGCAACGGCAACGAGGTGGCCGACGCCAAGAACCTGATCGGCCTGCTGCAGATCGGCGCCGAATTCGGCCACCAGCTGCACTTCTCCGCCGACGGCCCCGACGCCGCCGCGGCACTGGACGCGCTGTTGGCGACCGCCAACCAGCTGACCGCGCAGGAAGTGGCCGACGCCGAAGCGGCACGCAAGGCCGCCGCCAATGCCAAGCGCCAGCACTGGCAGGCGCCGGGCAAGGTGCTGGCGCTGCGCGGCATCAGCGCCAGCCCGGGGCTGGTGATCGGCCAGGCGCGGGTGATGAAGCCGCAGGCGATCCAGGTGCCGGACATCCCGGCCACGCTGGGCTACGACGGCGACCTGCTGGAGGGCGCGCTGCAGGCCACCCGCGAAGAGCTGCAAACGTTGGCCGCAGACACCACCCGCCGCCTCGGCAAGACCGAGGGCAGCATCTTCCTGGCGCAGGCCGAACTGCTGTCCGACACCGACCTGATTACCCTCACCTGCCAGCTGATGGTCGAAGGCCACGGCGTGGCCTGGGCGTGGCACGAGGCGGTGCAACGCCTCGCCGACCGTCTGGCGGCGCTGGGCAACCCGCTGCTGGCCGCGCGCGCCACCGATCTGCGTGATGTCGGCCGCCGCGTGCTGGCCCGGCTGGCGCCGGACCTGCAGCTGCAGGATGGCACCAAGACCCTGGGCCACAACGAAATCCTGATTGCCAACGATCTGGCCCCGTCCGACACCGCCACCCTCAATCCGCAGCAAACACTGGCGCTGGTCACCGCCCAGGGCGGCCCGACCTCGCACACCGCCATTCTGGCGCGCACGCTGGACCTGCCGGCGGTGGTCGCCGCCGGCGCCGCGGTGCTGGACATCCGGGACGGCGCCACGCTGATCGTCGATGGCGACAGCGGTACCATCTATCTCAACGCCAGCGACGAAGACCTCGCCAGCGCGCAGCAGTGGCAGCAGGCGCAGCGCGACAAGCAGCAGCAGGCCGCCAGCGCCGCGCAGCAGCCGGCCGTCACCGCCGACGGCGCGCGCCGGATCGAGGTGGCGGCCAACGTCAACCGTCCGGAGCAGGTCGCCGCCGCGCTGCAGGCCGGGGCCGAGGGTGTCGGCCTGATGCGTACCGAGTTCCTGTTCCTGGAGCGCGACAGCGCACCCGATGAAGAAGAGCAGTACCAGACCTATCGCGGCATGCTCGCTGCGCTGGACGGCAAGCCGCTGGTGATCCGCACACTGGACATCGGTGGTGACAAGCAGGTGCCCTACCTCAAGCTGCCGCACGAGGAGAACCCCTTCCTCGGCGTGCGCGGCGTGCGCCTGCTGCTGCGCCGCCCGGACCTGCTGCTGCCGCAACTGCGCGCGCTGTACCGCGCCGCCAGCCACGGCCCGCTGTCGATCATGTTCCCGATGGTCAGCACCCTGGCCGAGGTGAAGGCGCTGCGCGCGCAGTGCGAACAGGTGCGCGCGGCACTGAATGCGCCGGCGGTGCCGCTGGGCATCATGGTGGAAGTGCCGGCGGCCGCCACCATGGCCGACCGCCTCGCCGAGCATGTCGACTTCTTCTCGGTCGGCACCAACGACCTGACGCAGTACGTGCTGGCCATCGACCGCCAGCATCCGGAACTGGCGGCAGAAGCCGACAGCCTGCACCCGGCGGTGCTGCGCCTGATCGCGCAGACCGTGGCCGGGGCCTATGCCCACGGCCGCTGGGTCGGCGTCTGCGGCGGTATGGCCGGCGATCCGCTGGGCGCGGCCATCCTCACCGGCCTCGGCGTGGCCGAGCTGTCGATGAGCCCGCGCGACATCCCCGGCGCCAAGGCCAGCATCCGTGCGGCCAACCTTGCCGAGCTGCAGCAGCTGGCGCAGCGTGCCCTCAATTGCGACAGCGCCGCCGAAGTGCGCGCGCTGACCGGAGCCACAGCATGAGCGCAACGGTCATCACCGTGACACTGAACCCGGCCATCGACCAGACGGTGACGCTGGACGCGCTGCACCCCGGCGCGGTCAACATCGCCGGCGCGGTGCACGTCAACGCCGGCGGCAAGGGCGTCAACGTCGCCAGTTGCCTCGCCGACTGGGGCGTGCCGGTGATCGCCAGCGGCCTGCTCGGCCGCGACAACGCCGCGCCATTCGAGAACCTGTTTGCCGGCAAGGGCATCCGCGATGCCTTCATCCGCGTCGCCGGCAGTACCCGCACCAATATCAAGCTGGTCGACCGCAGCACGCTGGACACCACCGACATCAACCTGCCGGGCATGACGGCCAACGAGGAAGCGCTCGACCGCCTGCAGCTGCTGCTGGACGAGCAGGCCGACGCCGACCGTTACGTGGTACTGGCCGGCAGCCTGCCCGCCGGCATCGGCGACGACAGCTGGGCGCAATTCTGCCGCCAGCTACGCAGCCTCGGCGCCCGTGTGCTGCTCGACAGCAGCGGCACCGCGCTGCAACAGGCACTGGCATTGCCACCAGACGAGCTGCCGTGGCTGATCAAGCCCAACCGGTACGAACTGGAACAATACCTTGGCCGCACGCTGGCCAGCCGCGACCAGCTGGTCGCCGCCGCCCGCGAGCTGCAACAGCGCGGCATCGCCGTGGTGGTGGTGTCGCTGGGCAGCGACGGTGCCCTGCTCTGTTGCGCCGACGGCTGCTGGTTTGCCGAGCCGCTGACGCTCAGCGACATCCACAGCAGTGTCGGCGCCGGCGATGCGCTGGTCGCGGGCCTGGTGGCGGCGCTGAGCGCGCAGCTGGCGTGGCCGGAGGTGCTGCGTCTGGGCATGGCCTTTGCCGCCGCCAAGCTGGGACAGTTCGGCCCCAATCTGCCGTCACACCAGGAGGTCCGCCAGCTGGCGGAGCGCATCCAGGTCAACAGCATCACCAAGTAAGCACACACAAGCCGATCCGGCATACACAAAGAGGAGATTCGCCATGTCCACCATTCTGGCCATCATCGCCTGCCCGCAGCGGGTGGCGCAGGGCCAACTCGCCGCCGAGGCGCTACGCAAGGCCGCCACCCAGGCCGGCCACCAGATCAGCATTGAAATCCGCAATGCACAGGGCGTGCAGGGCCTGCTGGACGGCGGCTACATCGCCGGCGCCGACGCGGCAATCGTGATTGCCGAAGGCGACGCCGATCTGGCCCGCCTGGGCGGCAAAGCCGCACACAGTTCGTCGCTGGAGGCGGTGCTGGCCGATGCCGCCGCGGTGATCGGCAAGGCGCTGGGTGCGCACGCACCGGCGACCACGCTGCGCATCGTCGCCATCACCTCGTGCCCGACCGGCATCGCGCACACCTTCATGGCCGCCGAAGGCCTGACCCAGGGCGCGCAGCAGCTGGGCCACCAGATCAAGGTCGAGACCCAGGGCTCGGTCGGCTCGCAAAACGCGCTCACCGCCGGCGACATCGCCGATGCCGATCTGGTGATCATCGCCGCCGACACCCAGGTCGACCTGTCACGTTTCGACGGCAAGCGCGTGTTCAGCAGCGGCACCAAGGCCGCCATCAATGACGGCCAGGCGCTGATCAAGCGCGCGCAGGTCGAGGCCCGCGCCCACGCCGCCAACGGCAAGGCCGCCGCCAGCGCTGCGGCCAACGTTGCCGCCGCGTCGGAACGCAGCGGCGCCTACAAGCACCTGATGACCGGCGTGTCGTTCATGCTGCCGTTCGTGGTCACCGGCGGCCTGCTGATCGCACTGGGTTTCGCGCTGGGCGGCATCTACGTTTACGAGGACGCGTTCAAGGGCACACTCGGCTGGACCCTGTTCACCATCGGCGCCAAGGCCTCGTTTGCGCTGATGGTGCCGATCCTGGCCGGCTACATCGCCTACTCCATCGCCGACCGCCCCGGTATCGCGCCGGGCATGGCCGGCGGCATGATCGCCAGCGCCATCGGCTCCGGCTTCCTTGGCGGCATCGTCGCCGGTTTCATCGCCGGTTACGCGGTGAAATACCTGAACGAGAAGATCCAGCTCGGCCGCAACTTCGACGGCCTGAAGCCGGTGCTGATCCTGCCGCTCTTGGGCACCACCATCGTCGGCCTGCTGATGTACTACGTGCTGGGCCAGCTAGTGGCGGTGGCGCTGGGCGTGGTCACCGACTGGCTGAAGGGCTTGCAGGGTTCCAGCGCGCTGGCGCTGGGCATGATCCTCGGCGGCATGATGGCCTTCGACATGGGCGGCCCGATCAACAAGGCGGCCTACACCTTCTCCACCGGCCTGCTCGCAAGCCAGGTGTACGCGCCGATGGCGGCGGTGATGGCCGCCGGCATGACGCCGCCGCTGGGCATCGCGCTGGCCGCGCTGCTGTTCAAGAACCGCTTCTCCGCCGACGAGCGTGAAGGCGCCAAGGCCGCCGGCGTGCTGGGCATCTCCTTCATCACCGAAGGCGCGATCCCGTTTGCCGCCAAGGACCCGCTGCGCGTGATTCCGGCGCTGGTGGCCGGTTCGGCGCTGGCCGGTGCCATCTCGATGGCCGCCGGTTGCGAACTGCGCGTGCCGCACGGCGGCGTGTTCGTGCTGCCGATCCCGAATGCGGTGACCAACCTCGGCATGTATCTGGTGGCCCTCGCGGCCGGCACCGCGCTGACCGCCGTGCTGCTGGGCGTGCTGAAGAAGGCGCGCGCCGACTGAGCACCCTGTAACGATTACTCTCCCTTGCTTGCGTTTTGCAGCCGGGCTGACCGCCAACGCGGTCAGCCCGTTATTTTATTGGCTATGCTCCATGCAAGGCCGGCGCTACAGAAAACTATGACCCGCCTGTTTAAGAACGCATAATTGGCACCATATGGCATGGATTGCCATCTCAGATCCGGCTGCCGGCCGCTCCGTTCGTGCCTGCAGCAGCCACCCACCACTGGCGCGCACTACCCCGCGTGCCGCAGCCACGCCACAGGAGATCCTGCGTGAGTAACGACAGCCAGAAAAACGATGCCGTAACCCAGTACAAGGCGCCGGCATCAACCCGTATCCGTGAACGTATCCGCCAGTCGCGGCAGCGTTTTCACGCCAATGACAATATCGCCGCCTTCATCGAGCCGGGCGAGATGGAAGAACTGCTGGACGAAGTACAGGACAAGATGAAAGCGGTGCTGGAAAGCCTGGTCATCGACACCGAGAGCGATCACAACACCCAGGACACCGCGCGCCGCGTCGCCAAGATGTACCTCAACGAGGTGTTCAAGGGCCGCTACGTTGCCGAGCCGCCGGTCACCGAGTTTCCCAATGCCGAGCATCTCAACGAGCTGATGATCGTCGGCCCGGTCACCGTGCGCAGCGCCTGCTCGCACCACTTCTGCCCGATTCTCGGCAAGCTGTGGATCGGCGTGATGCCGAACGAACACTCAAACCTGATCGGCCTGTCCAAGTATGCGCGCCTGGCGGAGTGGGTCATGAGCCGCCCGCAAATCCAGGAGGAAGCCGTTATCCAGCTGGCCGACCTGCTGCAAAACAAGATGAACCCTGATGGCCTCGCCATCGTGATGGAAGCCGACCACTTCTGCATGAACTGGCGCGGGGTAAAGGATATGGAATCGAAGATGATCAACAGCGTGATGCGCGGCTCGTTCCTGAAGAATCCGGACCTGCGCCGCGAATTCCTGGCACTGCTGCCCAACAAGAAAGCCTGAGGAGACTACCATGCTCGTTCGCCTGCTCTACGCCAGCCGCGCCGCCCAGCCCTACAGCGCGGAAGTGCTCGACAGCATCCTGGCCCAGTCCCACAAGCACAACCCGGTGCGCGGCCTGACCGGCATCCTGTGCTATAGCGGCGACATCTTCATCCAGGTGCTGGAAGGCAGCCGCGCCGAGGTATCCTCGCTGTACAACAGCATCGTGCGCGATCCGCGCCACCAGAATGTCGAGCTGCTGCATTTCGAGGAAATCCGTGAGCGCCGTTTCGCCAACTGGACCATGGGTCAGGTCAACCTGGCCAAGGTCAACCCGTCGCTGCTGCTGCGCTTTGCCGAAAAACCGCTGCTCGATCCGTTCAGCATACGCGGCTCGGCATCAATGGCGCTGCTGGAAGAACTGATCGCCACTGCTGCCGTTGTCGGACGCTGCCACTGAGTCACCGGGCCTGCCCTGCGGGGCAGGCTTTTTGCACACCCGCCGACATGACACGGCACCAATTGCCAAAACCCTGTCAAACATGTAATACAGTAGCAATGTGCAGCCGCTCTAATCGGGGGCACCGTCCAGTAGACAATCCGGAGAAATGCCATGGCACGCTTTCATCCCAGATCCGATTTCGTACAGGTCCGCGCCGAAATGCGCAGCAATGAACTGACCGGCAAGCCGATGCCGCGCACCAGCCCCAGCGATATCCGCAATGCCAATGCCCGGCGCGAGATCGAACGCCGCCGCCTGGAGCGAGAATCCCGCGAACAGTAAGCGGCAACAAGGCGCCTGAATCCGTCAGGCGCCTTGTGTTTTGGAGACCTTGCCGGATATTTAGCGGGCCTGGCGCCAGCCGTTGTACAGCGCCAGCAGCAAGGTCAGCAGCAGGAAGGCCCCGACCCAGAACGGCATCGACTGGCCGAGGAAAGTCCAGTCGATCCGGGCGCACTCGCCGCTACCCTTGAACACCTTCTCCAGCACCTGGGTCATCGGCAGCGTCTCCAGCATGTAATCCAGCCCCGGCCCGCACGCCGGCACCTGCTCTGGCGGCAGGTGCTGCAGGTATACCTGCCACGCCGACACGCTGCCCCCGGCAATTGCCGCCAGCGCAATCAGCAGCGACCACACTTTTGCGGCCAACCTTTGCGGATTGAAGATGGCGGCCAGCAGTGCCAGGCTGCCGACGGCAATCACGCCGATGCGCTGGAAAATGCACAGCGGGCACGGCTCCAGCTCCAGTACATACTGCGCATACAGGGCATAGCCCATCGCGGCGGCACACATTGCCGCAATCACGCCATACAGCTGGCGTCGCGTCAGAAAACTCATTAATGACCCCTTGGTAGTAACCATGCCGCCACGGCGGCGGCACCGGAATGAGCCGGACTAATGCCCGGACAGAAAGTTCATGATCTCGTTCTTCCTGGCGAACGCATCCTTGTAGCCCAGTTCGACCAGTTCCTTGCCATACGCCGGATGAAACAGCAAATAACTGGCCAGTGCCGAACCGTGCTGGCGCATGGCACCGGCGCCGCGCAGCAGGAAGCGCATTGTCGCCGGGAAGCCGTCGAAATGGCGGTGGGCAATGCTGTCCAGCGAGACGCTCGGCGAGATATTGAATACCTCGATCCTTCTTAGTGCGGTACCGTGGTTGCGGGTGTATTCATCCAGCAGCGATACGGTATGGTTGACACGCACCAGGCGCTCCATGTCCGCCGACATGCTGTCGATGAAGATACTATCCAGCAAGTGGCCGAAGATCTGCGCCAGGCTGGGCGCAGCCGTCTGCTGCACCTGCCGCCGCTCGGCATGTTTCTCCTGATGATTGACCAGACTGATCACGAATAGCCGCTGTGCACCAAGATGCAGCGCCGGTGACAGCGGCGCCATCTGGCGGATGGCGCCATCGCAGTAATGACGGCCATCCACATGCGCTGAGGGAAAGATCAGCGGAATCGCCGAGGTCGCCATCAGGTGCTCGATGCTGAGTCGCTCGCGCTGGCCACAGCGCTGGTGACGATGCCACGGTTCGACCTGCTCGCAGCCCTCGAAAAAGCTGACCGACTGCCCGGTGGTGTAACAGGAAGCTGTCAGCGACAGGGCACGCAGCGCACCGCTCTGGATGGCGGTTTCAATGCCGTCCAGTTGCACCGTACGCGCCAGATAGTGATACAGCGGGCGATTGTCGAGAAAGCTGGGCGGCGTATGCACCAGCTTGCCGCCGGTCAGCAGCGAACCGCCCCACTGCAGGAAGGCCTTGACGAAGTATGGCGCGTCAACGCGGTAGACATCCTGCACCCGTACCGACTGCCACATCCGCACCAGATGTGCGGTAGTGCGGCGGAAATGCTGCGCCCCCGCGGCAAGACCGACAGCATTGATCGCCCCGGCAGAGGTGCCGCTGATGACCTGAAACGGGCTGGCAGCATGGCGCGGCAGCATGCGTGCCACTGCCATCAGCACCCCGACCTGATACGCTGCCCGCGCGCCGCCGCCGGCCAGCACCAGTCCCACGACAGGTTTTGTCATGTCCTGCCCCCTTGTCGAAATACCCGCTCAACCCTCGCCGGCAACCATCATCGACGACAGCAGCACCGAGCCGATATGGCGGCTGCCGCGGCGATCGATGTCGTCGCCGACGGCGTCGATCTGCTGCAGCATGTCACGCAGGTTGCCGGCGATGGTCAGTTCTTCCACCGGGTAGGCAATGACGCCGTTCTCGACCCAGAAGCCGCTGGCGCCGCGCGAATAGTCGCCGGTCACCATATTGATGCCCTGTCCCATCAGCTCGGTGACCAGCAGGCCGCTGCCCATGCGCTGCAGCACCGCATCCAGACCGCCGGCCAGCGTCGGCTGCACCGTCAGGTTGTGCGGACCGCCGGCATGGCCGGTGCTTTGCATGCCCAGCTTGCGCGCCGAATAGCTGCCGAGGAAATAGCCCTGCAGCACGCCGTTGTCCACCAGCCGGCGCTCTCGCGTCGCCACCCCCTCGTCGTCGCAGCAACCGCTGGCCAGGCCGCGCAACACGAACGGATCTTCGTCGATGGTGACAATGCCGGCGCAGACCTCGGTACCGAGCGAATCCAGCAGGAAGCTGGACTTGCGGTACAGGCTGCCACCACTGACCGCCTGCACCAGATGGCCGAGCAGCGAACCGGCAACCGGCGCCTCGAATACCACCGGGTACTGCCCGGTCTTGATGCGGCGGCCGTCGAGGCGGCGCACGGTGCGCTCGCCGGCGATGCGGCCAACGTTGGCCGCAGGCAGCAGATCACCGGCGCAGCGCGCGGCACTGTACCAGTAGTCGCGCTGCATGCTGTCGCCGCTGCCGGCGATCACCGCCACCGACAGACTGTGGCGTGTAGTGGTCTGGCTGCCGATGAAACCGTGGCTGTTGGCGTAGCAGTGACGGGTAGCGTGGGTGGATACGGTACCGCCTTCGGAATTGCGGATGCGGGCATCCACCGCACGCGCGGCGGCCTCGCACTCGCGCGCCAGATCAATCGCGCTTTCCACCGGCAGGTTCCACGGATGGTAAAGATCAAGATCGCGATCCTGCTCCGCCTTCAGCAGCAGCGCCGGATCGGCCAGGCCGGCGCAATCGTCGGCAGCGGTATAGCGCGCGATATTCAGTGCGGCATCGACGGTATCCTGCAAGGCGGCATCGGAAAAATCGGAGGTGCTGGCGTGGCCCTTTTTCTGGCCCAGATACAGCGTGACCGACACGCCCTTGTCGCGGTTGTACTCGATGGTCTCCACTTGTGCCAGGCGTACCGACACGCTATGGCCGCAGCCTTCTGAAATATCGGTTTCCGCAGCAGTAGCGCCACCGGTGCGCGCCAGCTCCAGTATCCGGCTGGCAATGGACTCCAGCTCGGGCGAGCTGTAGGAAAAAATCTGTTCTGACATGGCAGCCTTCTTCAATCTGTCAACGATAGCACCACGAAAAGCCCGGTGAGCGGCCGTGGCTTGTGCTTTTCCGGTATCATACCAGCTTGAAACCGTAACCAAGTCTTACCATGCCCGAATACCATAATGATGGCGCCGATGCGCTACCCGCCAGCAAATCGCAACGCAAGCGCGACATGGACGCATTGCAGGATATCGGCCGTGCGCTGACCGAACTGCCGGCCGCCAAACTGAAGAAAATGAATCTGGATGACGGCCTGCTGGCTGCCGTGCTCGACTTCCAGAGAATCACCGCCAATGGCGCCAAGCGCCGCCAGCTGCAATACATCGGCAAGCTGATGCGCGACATCGATCCGCAGCCGATCGAGCAGCAGCTGGCCGCGCTGCGTGGCGATTCCAGCGCCCACACCCGCTGGCTGCACCTGCTGGAACGCTGGCGCGAACGGCTGGTGGAAGACGACAGCCATGTGCAGCAGCTGATCAACGACTTCCCGCAGCTGGACGTGCAGCAGCTGCGCACCATGGTGCGCAACGCCCGCAAGGAACGCGAGGAAAACAAGCCGCCCAAAGCCAATCGCCAGCTGTTCCAGCTGCTGAAAGAACTGATCCCGGAACAGGGCAAGCCGGCTGCCAGCGGTACCGACGAACAAGACGACACGCAGGATGAGTAAATCATGAGTATCAAAATTGGCCTGATTTCCATCTCCGACCGTGCCAGCCAGGGCATTTATGAAGACAAGGGCATCCCGGCGCTGCTGGACTGGCTGAGCCTGGCTATCGCCACGCCATTCAGCACCGAAACCCGGCTGATCGCCGACGAGCAGGCACTGATCGAGGCCACACTGCGCGAACTGGTCGATAACGCCGGCTGCCACCTGGTACTCACCACCGGCGGCACCGGCCCGGCGCCGCGCGATGTCACCCCGGAAGCCACGCTGGCGGTCGCCGACCGGGTGATGCCCGGCTTTGGCGAGCAGATGCGCCAGATCAGCCTCAAGTTCGTGCCGACCGCGATCCTGTCGCGGCAGGTAGGCGTGATCCGCAAGCAGAGCCTGATCCTGAACCTGCCCGGCCAGCCCAAGGCCATCCGCGAAACGCTGGAAGGCCTGCGTGACGGTGGACAAGTTGTGGTACCGGGTATTTTTGCCGCGGTACCCTACTGCCTGGACCTGATCGGAGCCCCCTGGATGGAAACCCGCGAGGCCGTGGTCAAGGCCTTCCGCCCGAAATCCGCCGTCAAACCGGGCACATGAGCTATTGTCCGCCGCGCTGGCTGATCGGCAGTCACCTGCAGACCATCTGGCCGGCGCTGTTTCTCAAATCGCAACTCCCGGCCTATCGCCGCGAAATCTGGCCGACACCGGATGGTGGCGAAATCGCCGTCGACTACGTGGATGGCGACGCCGGTGCGCCGCTGGTGGTGCTGTTCCACGGTCTTGAAGGCAGCAGCCAAAGCCACTACGCCAGCGCGCTGATGCACGCGGTCAAGGCGCGCGGCTGGCGTGGCGTGGTGCCGCACTTTCGCGGCTGCGGCGGCCAGCCCAACCTGCTGCGCCGCGCCTACCATGCCGGCGACGCCGCCGAGGTCGACTGGATATTGCAGCGACTGGCGGCCGGCAATGGCGTGCTGTTCGTCGCCGGCGTGTCGCTGGGCGGCAACATGCTGCTGCGTTACCTCGGCGAGCACGGCGCCCGCGCGCTGCCACAGGCGGCGGCGGCAATCTCGGCGCCGCTGGATCTGGCGGCGGCCAGCACCTGTCTCGATCGCGGCTTCGGGCGCCACGTCTACACCCGCATGTTCCTCAACACGCTGAAGCCGAAATCGCTGGCCCAGCTGGCGCAGCATCCGGACCTGTTCGATGGCGAGGCGGTGCGCAACAGCAAGACCTTTGTCGAGTTCGACAATCTGGTCACCGCACCGCTGCACGGCTATCGCGACGTGCAGGACTACTGGCGCCGCGCCAGCAGCAAGCCGCTGCTGAAGGACATCGTGCGGCCAACCCTGGTGCTGAATGCGCGCAACGATCCGTTTCTGCCGGTATCGGCACTACCCGGCAACGGCGAAGTCAGCCCGGCGGTGACGCTGGAGCAGCCGGAACACGGCGGTCACGCCGGCTTTGTCAGTGGCCGCTTTCCCGGCCACCTGCAATGGCTGCCGCAACGGCTGCTGACCTTTTTCGATCTTCACCTGCCGGGTACTACCGGCACCGACTGAAAGACAATCCGCATGTCCGACATTCTCAACAAAATCTGCGCCACCAAATTCGAGGAAGTGGCCGTCCGCTCGGCGCAGCAATCGCTGGCCACGGTACGCACCAGCGCCGAAGCCAAGCGCGGCGACCATCGCGATTTCGTGGCTACCATCCGCGGCAAGCACCAGCAGCAACTGGCGGCGGTGATTGCCGAAGTGAAAAAGGCCAGCCCCAGCAAGGGCGTCATCCGTGCCGACTTCGACCCGGCCGCGATCGCCCGCAGCTACGAGGTGGCCGGTGCCGCCTGTCTGTCGGTGCTAACCGACGCGCCCTACTTCCAGGGCCACGAGGACTACCTGATCGCCGCCCGCGCCGCCTGCAGCCTGCCGGTGCTGCGCAAGGATTTCATGGTTGACCCGTACCAGATCTACGAGGCACGCGCCATCGGCGCCGACTGCATCCTGCTGATCGCGGCAGTGCTGAGCCTGTCGCAGATGCAGGATTTCGAGGCGCTGGCCCACGAGCTGGGCATGGCGGTGCTGGTGGAAGTGCATGACGCGGCGGAGCTGGAAGCGGCGCTGCAGCTGCGCACGCCTCTGGTGGGCGTCAACAACCGCAACCTGCGCACCTTCGAGGTCAACCTCGATACCACGCTGCAACTGCTGCCGATGATCGGCAATGACCGCATCGCCGTCACCGAAAGCGGCATCGTCACCCGTGACGACGTGCAGCGCATGCGCGATCACGAGGTGCACACCTTCCTGGTCGGCGAGGCCTTCATGCGCGAAAGCGACCCCGGTGCCGCACTGCAGCAGCTGTTCGCCTGAAAACCGGCACCTCCTGCGGCCAACCTTGACCACATGCCGCCAGTCAGCACCGGCTGGGCCGCAACCTGGCGTGGCAGCGGCCTGATTCCGCTGCCGCTCAGCGCGATTTCACGAACGGCACGCCGATCGCTTTCGGCGCCACCGCGCGGCCCATGAAACCGGCCAGCAGCACCACGGTCAGCACGTAGGGAATCGCCTGGATGAAGGCGTCCGGGATGCTGCCGATCAGCGGCAGTTCCGAGCCTTGCAGCCGGATCTGGATCGCATCGGTAAAGGCGAACAGCAGGCAGCCGGACACCGCCGCCCACGGCCGCCACTTGCCGAAGATCAGCGCCGCCAGCGCGAGGTAGCCCTTGCCGGCGGTCATGTCCTGGATGAAGGCGCCGGTCTGCGCCAGCACCAGATAGGCGCCGGCCACGCCGCACAGGGCGCCGCTGATGCTCTGCGCCAGATAGCGCACCAGCTTGACGTTGATGCCGGCGGCGTCGGCGGCGTGCGGGTTTTCACCCACCGCGCGCAGACGCAGGCCAAAGCGGCTCTTGTACACCACCCAGCTCACCGCCATGATCACCAGCACCGCCAGATACACCAGGATGTTGTGGCCGAACAGCGCCTTCAACGGCGCCGAGGCGGCAATGGCGTCGGCAACCGGTAGCTCGACGCTGCGAAAGCGCGCCGCGTCGTCCAGCGTCGGGGTGCGACCACCCTGCTGGAACCAGGCCAGCGCCAGCACCGGCGTCAGGCCGGACACCATCATGTTGAGCGCCACGCCGGAAATCAGCTGGTTGCCGTTGTAGCCGATCGACACGATGCCATGCAGCAAGGCCACCATCACCCCGGCGGCCATGCCGGCGGCAAGGCCGGCCCACGGCGACTGCATCATGTAGGCAACGCAGGCGGCGGCAAACGCGGCGGCCAGCATCTTGCCCTCCAGCGCCAGATCGACGATGCCGGAGCGCTCGGAAAACAGGCCGGCCAGCGCCGCCAGCACCAGCGGGGTGGCGACGCGGATGGTGGCGTCCAGCACACTGAAAAAGCTGTCCATGTCAGTGTCTCCTTATCGTTTCGTCATCTGTTTGAAGGCCAGCGCCAGCGGCGTCTGGAACAGGTTTTCCAGTGCGCCGCAGAACAGGATGATCAGGCCCTGGGTCAGGATGATCATCTCGTGGGTGATCGCCGGCTTCTCGAAGGACAGGTCCAGGCCGCCCTGGGTCAGCGCACCGAACAGCAGCGCCGACAGCAGGATGCCAAACGGGTGGTTACGCCCCATCAGCGCCACCGCGATGCCGACGAAGCCGATGCCGTTGGTGAACGCCAGGTTCATGCGATGGGTGGAGCCGAGCAGCTCGTTGACCGCGGCGAGGCCGGCCAGTGCGCCGGAGAAGCACATCGCCACGATGATTACCTTGGACACCGGCATGCCGGCATAGCGCGCCGCCTTCTCGTTGAGGCCGACGGTGCGCAGCGCATAGCCCCAGCGGCTGCGCCACACCATCAGGTAGAACAGCACCAGCGCCAGCAGCGCGAGGAAGAAGGTCGCGTTCAGCGGCGTCTGCGGCAATTCGATGCCAAGGTTGGCCGCAAGCTCGTGCAGCATCGGGATCCATGCCGATTCGGCGAACAGCCGCGTCGCCGGCGTCTGCGAGCCGGGCATGATCAGCTTGTCGACCAGCAGCCAGGTCATCAGCGCGCTGGCGATGAAGTTGAACATGATGGTGGTGACCACGATATGGCTACCACGCTTGGCCTGCAGGTAGCCGGGGATGAACGCCCACGCCGCACCGAGCGCCATCGACGCCAGCAGCGCCAGCGGAATCACCACCCAGCCGGGCAGGAAATCCAGCCCCAGGCAGACCAGCGTCACGCCGAGGCCGGCGAGATACATCTGTCCCTCGCCGCCGATGTTGAACAGGCCGGCGTGGAATGCCGCCGCCACCGCGAGACCGGTGAAGATGAAGCTGGTGGTGTAGAACAGCGTGTAGCCGATGCCTTCCGGATAGCCGAAGGCGCCGTTGATCATCAGTTGCAGACATTCGACCGGATCTTCGCCGATCAGCGTGATGACCAGCCCGGACACCAACAGTGCCGCGAACAGGTTCAGTACCGGCATCAGCCACAAGGTGGCCCAGCGCGGCAGGTTACTTGGCTGGCTCATTTATGCCCCCCCATCAACAGGCCCAGTTCGGTGGCCGTGGCTTGCGCCGCCGGCAGCTCGCCGCTGACGCGACCGGCGTTCATCACGATGATGCGGTCGCTCAGCGCCAGGATCTCGTCCAGCTCCACCGAAACCAGCAGCAGCGCCTTGCCGGCATTGCGCAGGGCCATGAGTCGTTTGTGTATGAATTCGATGGCGCCGATATCGACGCCCCGTGTCGGCTGGCCGATCAGCATCAGCTGCGGATCGCTGTCGATCTCGCGCGCCAGGATCACCTTCTGCTGGTTGCCGCCGGAGAACAGGCCGCTGCGGCGGAAGGCGTTGGCCGGGCGCACGTCGAACTCGCTGATGAAACGGCGGCAGCGCTCGATGATCGCCTTGCGGTTGAACAGCAGGCCGCACTGGATCGCCGGATCGTCGTGATAGCCGAGGATCGCGTTCTCGAAGGTGGAAAAGTCCTTGACCAGTCCTTCGCGCGAGCGGTCTTCCGGTACATGGGCGATACCGAGGCGACGATAGGCGGCCGCCTTCGGCTCGCACGCCTGCAGCGTGGTCAGCTCGGTGCCGTTATAGCGCACCGAGCCGGCGCTGGCCTCGCGCATGCCGGACAGGATTTCCAGCAGCTCGGACTGGCCGTTGCCGGAAACGCCGGCAATGCCGACGATCTCGCCCTCGCGCAGCTCGAAGCTGACGTCGTCCAGCAGCTTGACGCCGCGCGCGTCGGTCAGCGACAGATTGCTTACCTGTAGCACCGTCTTGCCCGGCGTGGCCGGCGTCTTGTCCAGCTGCAGGTTGACCTTGCGGCCAACCATCAGGTCGGCGAGGTCTTCCTTGCCCACTTCGGCGGTGACCACGTTGCCGACGATCTCGCCGGCGCGCATCACGGTGACGGCGTCGGTGATGTCCAGCACCTCGCGCAGCTTGTGCGTGATCAGCAGCACCGTCTTGCCCTGCGCCTTGAGCAGGCCGAGGATACGGAACAGATCGTCCGCCTCTTGCGGCGTCAGCACCGCGGTCGGTTCGTCGAGGATCAGCACGTCGGCGCCGCGATACAGCGCCTTCAGGATTTCCACGCGCTGCTGCTCGCCCACGCCCAGCTCGCCGACGATGGCGTCCGGATCGACCTGCAGGCCGTAGTCGCGGTTCAGCGTGGCCAGGTGCGCGCGGGCGGCCGCCAGGCTCTGCTTCAGCGCCACGCCCTGCTCGGCGCCGAGCACGATGTTTTCCAGCACGGTAAAGGTGTCCACCAGCATGAAGTGCTGATGCACCATGCCGATGCCGCGGGCGATGGCATCGTGGCTGTTGCGGATGCGCACTTCCTGCCCGTTCAGGTGGATGCTGCCGGAGTCGGCCTGGTAGTAGCCGTACAGGATGCTCATCAGCGTCGACTTGCCGGCGCCGTTTTCGCCGATGATGCCGTGGATGCTGCCCTTGGCGACGGCGAAGGAAATGTTCTTGTTGGCGTGGACTTCGCCAAAATACTTGTTGACGCCAGTCAGCTCGATAGCGAGTTCGGCCATATTGATTCAGCTCTCGATCAACACTCATCCCGGCATGGCCTGCAAAACGGCAGCACACGAAAGAGCGCGGCAAGCAGGAAACCTGCTTGCCGCGCGGGTCGTCCGGGATTCAGACGATTAATAAGGAACGGTTACTGCACCGGGCAGCTGTTGCCGGCACGGTAGTCGACCACCTTGATCTTGCCGGCCACGATGTCTTTCCTGGCCTGGGTGATCCTGGCTTCCATATCCTTGGAGATCAGCTTGCGGTTATTGGCATCCACCGCCCAATCCACGCCGCCTTCCTTCAGGCCCATGGTCACGATGCCCGGCTTCCAGGTGTTGTTCTTGCCGGCCATGAAGATGTCGTAAACGGCATTATCGACACGCTTGAGCATCGAGGTCAGCACAAAGCCGGGGAACAGGTGGTTCTGGTTGGAATCGACACCGATGCCCAGTTTGTTCTTGTCCTTGGCAGCCTGCAGCACGCCCATGCCGGTGCCGCCGGCAGCATGGAATACCACGTCGACGCCACGGTCAAACTGGCTGCGCGCCAGCTCGCCGCCGCGGGCCGGATCGTTGAACGCCTGCGGCGTGGTGCCGGTCATGTTGGTGATCACCTCCACCTTTTTGTCGGCCGCCCTGGCGCCCTGGGCATAACCGCAGCCGAAGGCGCGGATCAGCGGCACGTCCATGCCACCGATGAAGCCGACCTTCTTCGACTTGGAAGCCATGCCTGCCGCCATGCCGACGAGGTAGGAGCCTTCCTGCTCCTTGAACACGATCGACTGCACGTTGGCGCCCTTGGCGGCATCGTCAACGACGGCAAACTTCACTTTCGGGAATTCGGCGGCAACAGTCTGCACCGCCTGGGTAAAGGAGAAACCCACGGCCACGATCAGGTCGACGTTGCGACGCGCCAGGTTGCGCAGCACCTGTTCCTTTTGCGCTTCGTTGGCGATCTGGGCTTCGCGGTAGGCGATGCCGGTGGCCTTCTTGAAGCGCTCGGCGCCGGTGTAGGCCGCTTCGTTGAAGCTCTTGTCGAACTTGCCGGCCTGGTCGTACACCACGGCCGGTACAAATGCCCAGCTTGCAGATGCCGTCATCAGCATGACAGCAGCGGCAATACCCCGTTTTTTGGAAATTTGCATGAGATGTTTCCCTCAATGTGCGTGTAGTTACAACGAACGGATCATGGTAACCATAATCGGTTTGCCATGGGCGCGCCATTCGTTGTGCATGTTGGCGACCGGAGCGCCGGCACTGGCCGGCCGCAGCCCGATCCGCGACAGGGGCGTGATTATAAGCACAGTCACCCAAAGTTATTAGCAAAAAAACGGCCAGCGTTGCAGATTACGCGCAATGCGTAAAACGGCGCAGCCGGCACGCCACATTCACAAGGCCAGTTGCGCGCAAAGTGTAGACAGCGCGCTGCACACCGACTGCCGGCGGACGGCGGCGCGATCGCCGGCAAAGTGTTGCGTGTATGTCAGCGGCTGCGGCAGCGCCAGCCCGGCCAGCGCGAAACAGACGGTGCCGACCGGTTTGTCGGCACTTCCGCCGTCGGGACCGGCGATGCCGCTGACCGCCAGCGCCCAGTGGCAATCGGCCAGCCGCAGCGCGCCGCCGGCCATCGCCGCCGCCACCGGCTCGCTGACCGCGCCGTGCTGCAGCAACAGCTGCGGCGGCACCCCCAGCAGGCGCTGCTTGGCGTCATTGCTGTAGCTGACGATGGCCATGTCGAACCAGCCGGAACTGCCGGCGATGGCGGTAATTGCCTGAGCGATGCCGCCGCCGGTGCAGGATTCGGCGGTGGTCACCTTTTCGTCGCGCGCCAGCAGCAATTCGCCAAGGCGGGTTGCCAGCTGAAATTCATCCATGAAAGCGCTCCTGGAAATGTCGCATCAGGCCGCTGGTGGAGGCGTCGTGGGCGGCGGAGGCCTTGCCATCCATCTCCGCCAGCAGCTGTGCGGCCAACTGTTTGCCGTACTCCACGCCCCACTGATCGAAGGAGTTGACCCCCCAGATCACGCCCTGCACGAACACCTTGTGCTCGTACAGCGCCAGCAGCATGCCTAGTGTATAGGGGGTGAGCCGGTCCAGCGCCAGGGTGTTGGACGGCTGGTTGCCGGGAAACAGTTTCTGCGGCAGCAGCATGTCCAGCTCGTCGCCCGGCAGGTGCGCCAGTTCGCGCAGCACCTCGGCCTCGCTCTTGCCGCGCATCAGTGCCTCGGTCTGCGCCAGGCAGTTGGCCACCAGCACGCGATGCTGGTCGCCCTGCGGGTAGTGCGAATTCAGCGGCAGGATGAAGTCGCAGGGCACCAGGCGCGTGCCCTGGTGCAAGAGCTGGAAGAAGGCATGCTGGCTGTTGACGCCCTCCTCGCCCCAGATCACCGGCCCGGTGTCGAAATCCAGCCGCTCGCCGCAACGGCCGACGCGCTTGCCGTTGGACTCCATGTCCAGCTGCTGCAGGTGCGCCGGCAGGCGGCGCAGGCCGTGGTCGTAGGGCATGATGGCGTGGGTGTGCGCGCCATAGAAGGTGTTGTACCAGATGCCGAGCAGCGCCAGCAGTACCGGCATGTTGCGTGCGAACGGCGCGCGGAAGAAGTGTTCGTCCATCGCCGCGCCGCCGGCGAGGAACTGGCGGAACTGCTCGGGCCCGATCGCCAGCATCACCGGCAGCCCGATCGCCGACCACACCGAGTAGCGGCCGCCGACCCAGCCCCAGAAGCCGAACATGTTGGCCGCATCGATACCGAAGGCCTGCACCGCCGGACGGTTGCTCGAGATCGCCACGAAATGCCGCGCCACCGCCGCGTCGCCGGCGGCCGCCACCAGCCAGCGGCGGGCGGCGTGGGCGTTGAGCAGGGTTTCCGGAGTGGTGAACGACTTGGAGGCGACGATGAACAGCGTGGTCGCCGGCTGGCACTGTTCCAGCGTTTGCGCCAGATGCTGGCCGTCGACATTGGAGACGAAGTGGACATTCAGTCCCGGCTGGCAGTACGGCCGCAACGCCTCGTGCACCATCAGCGGGCCCAGGTCGGAGCCGCCGATGCCGATATTGACCACGTCGCGGACAGGCTGGCCGTCATGACCGCGCCAGTCGCCGCCGCGCACGGCCTCGGCAAAGCGGCTGCACGCCGCCAGCACGTCCTGCACCTGGTCCACCACGTTGACGCCGTCCAGCAGCACGCGGCTGCCGGCCGGCTGGCGCAGCGCGGTGTGCAGCACCGCGCGCTGTTCGCTGACATTGATGCGTTCGCCGTCGCGCATCCACTGCAGCCACTGCCCAAGGTTGGCCGCATCGGCCAGCTCCAGCAGCAATTCCAGGGTGCGGTCGGTGATGCGGTTCTTGGAGTAGTCCAGCAGCAGGCCGTCCAGCTCCAGCGAATAGCGGTGAAAACGTTGCGAGTCCTGCTCGAACAGCTCGCGCATGTGCACGTGGCGGGTGGCGCGCTGGTGCTGGTGCAGGCGCGCCCACACCGGCGTGCTGTTGATCGCGGCATGGCGCTGCTGCGCCATCTGTTCGAGGAAACTGCTCATTCCGGGCATCGCCTTACACTTTGAGGAAGTGTTCGCGGTAATAGCGCAGTTCCTCGATCGATTCGAGGATGTCGGCCAGCGCCTCGTGCTTGCCCTTCTTCACCACGCCCTTGGCGATGTCCGGGCGCCAGCGCTTGCACAGTTCTTTCAGCGTCGACACGTCGAGGTTGCGGTAGTGGAAGTAGCGCTCCAGCTCCGGCATCCAGCGCGCCATGAAGCGGCGATCCTGGCCGATGGAGTTGCCGCACATCGGCGACACGCCCTTGGCGATGTATTCCTGCAAAAAGGCCAGCAGCTGCTGCTCGGCCTCGGCCTCGCTCAGCATCGACGCCTTGACGCGGGCGGTGAGCCCGGTCTTGCCGTGGGTATTGGTGTTCCACTCGTCCATTGCGGCCAACGTTTCGTCGCTCTGGTGCACGACCAGCACCGGCGATTCGGCGACCACATTCAGTTCGCCGTCAGTGATTACCATCGCGATTTCGATGATGCGGTCGGTGTCTGGTTCCAGCCCGGTCATTTCCATGTCCAGCCAGATGAGATGCTTGGGATCTTGCGGCATAATGCTCGTCTCTAACGAAGATGCAGGCATTTTCCTTTAATAACCGCCCTTGGGCAAACCCGGCTCACCATGAATTTATTCACCTGGTCTTTCCTGCTCGCCGTGCTGCTGTCGCTGGCGCTGCGGCTCTACCTGTCGCAACGCCAGATCCACCATGTGCAGCAGCATGCGGCCGAGGTGCCGACCGCCTTCCGTGACCGTATCACGCTGCAGCAGCACCAGCTGGCCGCCGACTACTGCGTGGCGCGGCAGCGCCCCGGACAGTGGCAGTCGGTCGCCGACAGCGCGCTGCTGCTGGCGCTGACGCTGGGTGGCGGCCTGCAGTGGCTGTGGCAGCTGCTGGCCGCGTACGGCTTGGGTGGTGTGTGGCAGGGCGTGGCGCTGATCGGCGTGCTGGCGCTGCTCAGCAGCGTGCTCAGCCTGCCGTTCAGCCTGTATCGCACCTTCGTCATCGAGAAGCGCTTCGGCTTCAACCGCACCAGTTGGCCACTCTATATCGCCGACATGGCCAAGGGCGGTGCGCTGGCCGTCATCGTCGGCGCACCGCTGGTCACGCTGATCCTGTGGCTGCTGCAGGCCGCCGGCGACCGGGCGTGGCTGTGGGTGTGGTGCAGCTGGACGCTGTTCAGCCTGGCGATGCTGTGGGCGTACCCGACGCTGATCGCGCCGCGCTTCAACCGCTTCACCCCGCTGGCCGATCCGGCGCTGCGCCAGCGCATCGACAACCTGCTGGCGCGCACCGGCTTTCACAGTGACGGCGTGTTCGTGATGGATGGCTCGCGCCGCTCCAGTCACGGCAATGCCTACTTCACCGGCTTTGGCAAAACCAAGCGCATCGTGTTCTTCGATACCCTGCTCACCCAGCTGGACGAGGGCGAGGTGGAGGCGGTGCTGGCGCACGAGCTGGGCCACTTCAAGCACGGCCACATCCGCCAGCGCATCGCCACCACCTTCCTGCTGTCCTTCTTCAGCCTGTACCTGCTCGGCTGGCTGCTGACGCTGCCGGCGTTCTACAGCGGACTGGGCGTTAGCGACACGGCGCCGGCGCTGGGGCTGGTGCTGTTCATGCTGGCGGCGCCGGCCTGCACCTTCCCGCTGACACCGCTGTTCAGCCAGCTGTCACGGCGTCACGAATATCAGGCCGACGACTTCGCCGCCCGCCACAGCAGCGCCAGCGAACTGGTCAGCGCACTGGTCAAGCTGTACCGTGACAATGCCAGCACACTGACGCCGGACCCGCTACACTCGCGCTTTTACGACTCCCATCCACCGGCGAGCCTGCGCATCGCCCACCTGGAAAGACAAGCACAATGAATCTGCAACACATGCACTGCGAGGCCCGGCACAGCCTGCATACCCTCAGCGAACAGACCCGCGCCGAGCTGCTGGCCCACCTCGACGGCTGGGCGGTAGAGGGCATCGAGCTGGTCAAGACCTTCCGCTTCGACGACTACTACCGCACCATGGCCTTCGTCAACGCGCTGGCCTTCATCGCCCACCAGCAGGATCACCATCCCGACCTGTCGGTGCACTACAACCGCACCGTGGTCCGCTTCAGCACCCACGACGCCGGCGGCCTAACCCTCAACGATTTCATCTGCGCCGCCAAAACCGAAGCACTGGCGGCCGGCAAATGAAGCAGCAAGGCCAGATCATCCGCAGTTACGGCCGCCGTTTCATCGTCGAGAGCGACAGCCGGCAATTTGATTGCACCACCCGCGGCAAGCGCGTCGATTACGCCTGTGGCGACCACGTCGAGCTGTCCATCATCAACGACGAACAGGCGGTGATCGAGCAGGCCTGCGAACGCAAGAGCCTGCTCTACCGCCAGGACGACTGGCGCACCAAGCTGATTGCGGCCAACGTCACGCGCATCGTGTTCGTCACCGCCGCGGTGCCAACACCCAGCGAGGAACTGCTCAACCGCTGCCTGCTGGCCGCCGAGGCCGCCGACATCGAGCCTATCATCCTCGTCAACAAGTGTGACCTGCCGGAAACCGCCGGCTGGCTGGCCAAGCTGCAGCCGTACCGCGAACTGGGCTACACCCTGGTCACCGTCAGCGCCCTGCACGACATCAACGAGCTGCTGCCGCTGGTCAAGGGCCAGACCTCGGTTTTTGTCGGACAGTCCGGCATGGGCAAATCGACACTGACCAACGCGCTGCTGCCAGCCGCCGAGGCGCGCGTCGGCGATATTTCCACCGCGCTGGACGCCGGCCGCCACACCACCACCCACGCCGCGCTCTACCATCTGGATGACGACAGCCACCTCATCGACTCGCCCGGCCTGCAGGAATTCGGCCTCAGCCACCTGGCTGCCACCGAGCTGGCCGGCCTGTTCCCGGAAATGCGCCCCTATGTCGGCCACTGCCGCTTCCACAATTGCACCCACCGCGCCGAGCCCAATTGCGCGATCAAGAGCGCCTGTGATGAAGGCCGCATCCGCCCGGCCAGGCTGGCTCTGCTGCAGAAACTGACGAATCAGCTTCTTAATGCGTAAGGAATAAAATTTTCACATAACAAGCCGTTTACATTTTCTGGTGATGACCCTAATCTGTCACAAAACGACAACAAGGGGGCGCTAGCATCCCCCTCCATTCCGACAAAAAGACAAGGAGTCAGCATCATGAATAAGCGAATCGCACTGGTTACCGGGGGCATGGGCGGCATCGGCACCGCCATCTGCAAGGCGCTGGCCGACAGCGGCCACATCGTGGCCACCACCTACAGCAAGCCGGGCAAGGAACAAGCCTGGTTGGCGGACATGAAGGAACAGGGTTACGACTTCCACGCCTTCCAGTGCGATGTCAGCGATTTCGACTCGTGCCAGCAGGCGGTGGCCGCCATCACCGAAAAACTTGGCCCGGTGGACGTACTGGTCAACAACGCCGGCATCACCCGCGACGCCAGCTTCCGCAAGCTGGGCAAGGCCGACTGGGACGCGGTGATCAGCACCAACCTCGATTCCGTGTTCAACGTGTGCAAGCCGGTGGTGGAATCGATGCTGGAGCGCGGTTTCGGTCGCGTGATCAACATCTCGTCGATCAACGGCCAGAAAGGCCAGTTCGGCCAGACCAACTACTCTGCCGCCAAGGCCGGCATGCACGGCTTCACCATGGCGCTGGCACAGGAAGTGGCGCGCAAGGGCGTGACCGTCAACACCATCAGCCCGGGTTACATCGGCACCGACATGGTGATGGCGGTACCGGAAGACGTGCGCAACAAGATCATCGCGCAGATCCCGGTCGGCCGGCTGGGCCAGCCGGAAGAAGTTGCCGGTCTGGTCAGCTACCTGGCCTCCGATCTGGCCGGTTTCATGACCGGTGCCGACTTCACCATCAACGGCGGCCAGCACATGATGTAAGCACGCACGCCGCAAGGTTGGCCGCACGCAAAAAGCCGGGATACCTTCCCGGCTTTTTGCTATGCTGCTCTCCCCTTTTTCACACTGATGGAGTCCTGCCATGGCAGAACAGCTGCTGATCGCCGAAGGCTCGCGCGAGGCGCAATACCAGGCCCTGTTGCCGCAGGTGCTGGCACTGATCGAATCCGAGAGCGACATCATCGCCGCCATGGCCAACTGCAGCGCCGCGATCCAGCAGACCTTCAACTGGCTGTGGACCGGCTTTTATCTGGTCAAGGGCGAGCAGCTGGTGCTGGGGCCGTTCCAGGGCCCGATCGCCTGCACCCGCATTCCGAAAGGCCGCGGCGTGTGCGGCAGCGCCTGGGCGCAGGCGCAGACGCTGATCGTGCCGGACGTGGACGCCTTCCCCGGCCACATCGCCTGCTCGTCGGCGGCACGCTCCGAGATCGTGCTGCCAGTGTGTGATGCCGCCGGTACGGTGCTGGCGGTGCTGGACATCGACGCCAGCGAACTGGCGCAGTTCAGCGAGCTTGACCAGCGCTACCTGGCGCCGGTGTGCGCAGCGCTGGGCAAGCTGTTCGGCCAGCCGGCAAGCATCTGACCCACCCGGCACCTACAGCACAGCCAGCCCTGCCGCAGCCAGTGCCGGCTCGCACGGCAGCCACACACTGAACACCGCGCCACCCTGCGACTGATTGGCAGCCTCGATCACGCCGCCACTACGCTCCGCCAGCCCCTGGCACACCCACAGCCCGAGGCCGGTCCCGTCGTGCTTGCTGGTGAAGAACGGATCGAACAGCCGCGCCATGTCGGCCTCGGCGATGCCGTTGCCGTTGTCGGCCACGCTCAGGCGCAGGCCGGGACGGCCGTCGCTGCCGGGGGCGTCGTGCGCCGACAGCGTCAGCACCCCGCCCTGCGGCATCGCCTGGATCGCGTTCAGGATCAGGTTGATCAGGATCTGCTGCAGCTCGAAACGGTTGGCCAGCAGCGTGGCGCTGCTGTGCCACTGTTTCACCACCGCGATATTGCCGCGGTTCATCTGGTAGCCGACCAGCAACAGGCTGTCCTGAAATACCTCCCGCGGCTGCACCTGCTGCAGGTCGCCGGCATACTCGCTCGGCCGCGCGTACTGCAAGAGCTTGGCCACGATCAGCCTGATGCGCTGCACCTGTTCGCGCATCAGGCGGATTTCCGGCAGTACCGGCGCCGCCGCCTCGCCCAGCAGCTCCTGCATCAGCTCCAGATTGCCCTGGATCACCGCCACCGGATTGTTGATCTCGTGTGCGGTGCCGGCCGCCAGCTGGCCGATGGCGGCCAGTTTTTCCGACTTGAACAGCTGCTGCTGCGCGCTGAGCAGGGTGTGGTTGGCCGCCGCCAGCTCGCGCGTGCGCTCCGCCACCTTGCCGTCCAGCTCGCCGGCCCAGCGCAGCATGGCCTGGTTCTGCGCCTCCAGCCGCGCCAGCAGCGCGTCGAAATGCGCGGCCAGCAAGGCCAGCTCGTCCTGCTGCGGCAAGGTGCCGACGCGGGCATCCAGCCGGCCGGCAGCCACTTCGCTCATGGTCTGGCGCAGGCGCTCCACCGGGCCGATCACCGAGCGTGCAAAACGCCAGCTCACCCACGCCGCCGCCGCCATGGTGATGGCGAACAGCACGAACAGCACCGCCAGCGCCATCCACTTGGCCAGCACGAACGGCTGCTCCAGAAACCCGACATACAGCATGCCAATACGTTGGCCGCGGCTGTCGCGCAGCGGCTGGTAGCCGGAGACATACCAGTCGCTGACCACCCGCGCCCGGTTCAGCCACGCCTGACCACGGCCCAGCACCTGCGCCGACACCTCCTGCGACACGCGGCTACCGATTACCCGTCCGCCGCGCGGCTGAGTCACCGTGGTGGCGATGCGGGTGTCGTCAAGGAATAGTGTGGCCGAACCGCGGCTGCTGGCCGGCAGCGAACCCTGCGGGTACACCAGCCGGCGGATACGATCGATGAACTCGAGATTGCGGTTCAGCAATACGCCGCCGACCAGCACCAGCGGCCGCCCCGGCACCCTGGCCGCGGCATGCAGCAACAGGCCGTTGTCACTGACACGACGCCCGCTCGGCCGCGCGCCGGGCGTCGCCAGCAGCACGATGTGTGAGCGGGTGCGCAACGACGGCGACAGCGCGGCCAGCTGCGCCGGGCTGAACACGTCCAGCATGGTGCGCTGCGTGCCGCCGCTGGCGGCCAGTGCCACCGACGGCTGCGGATAGCGCAGGCCCAGGCTGGCCGGCAGCGAAGCCGCCACTACCCGCTGGTGCGCATCCAGCAACAGCAGATAGTCCAGCCCCAGGCTGCGCGCCCGCTCGCGCAACAGCACATCGGAGGAGCGGGCGCGCGGCTGGCGGCGGGCATCGGCCAAGGCCTCGGAACTGGCCAGCGCCTCGATGCTGCGGCCAACGTCGTTCTGCACCCGCTCGAAATAGGTAGCCGCCACCGCCAGATCGCTGCGCACCTTGAACACCAGCAACTCCTCGAATGCCGCCCCGCCCCAGCCGGCCAGCAACAGCAGCAGCACCGGAAAGCCGACCGCCAGCGGCAGCAGCGCCAGGGTGACGAAGCGAGTGCGTACCGAACGGTTCAGCGGCTGCAGCAGGCGCCGCCACAGGCCGGCTACTCGCCCCAGGACAGGCATTTGCGCTCCAGCGTCTTGCGGGAAATGCCGAGCCGGCGCGCCGCCTCCGACTTGTTGCCGGCACAGGCGGCCAGCACCGCGCGAATATGACGGGTTTCGACCTGACTCAGGCTCTCTTCCGCCGGCGCCACCCCGACCAACGGCTCACCGGCGGCCGGCGGCAGCCGCGTCGCCGGCAGGTCCTGCGGCAGATAGCCAAGAATCAGCGAGCGTTCGATCAGGTTTTTCAGCTCGCGTATATTGCCCGGCCAGTCGTAGGCGGCCATCGCTGCCAGCAGCGCCGGCTCCACCTCCACCGGCGCCACCCCCAGCGCCGGGCTGAGCAGATCCATAAAGTGCGCCACCAGCTCCGGCAGGTCCTCGGTGCGCTCGCGCAGCGGCGGCAGCGCCAGCTCCAGCACCTGCAAGCGGTAGTACAGGTCGGCACGGAAGCGGCCGGCGGCGACCTCGTCCGCCAGCGGCTTGTTGCTGGCGGCGATCACCCGCACGTCGACCTTGATTTCCTGCTCCGAGCCGACCGGGCGGATGCTGCGTTCCTCCAGTACCCGCAGCAGCTTGGCCTGGATCGCCAGCGGCAGCTCGGCCACCTCGTCCAGGAACAACGTGCCGCCGCGCGCGTAGTAGAACAGCCCGTCGCGGCTGGCGGCGGCGCCGGTATAGGCGCCCTTCAGATGGCCGAACAGCTCGCTCTCGATCAGCTCCTGCGTGATCGCCGCGCAGTTGACCGGCACGAAGCTGGCGTCGGCGCGCGGGCTGAGCTGGTGCAGCGCGCGCGCCACCACCTCCTTGCCGGTGCCGGATTCGCCCTGTATCAGCACCGTCGACGGCATCGGCGCGAAGCGCTGCAGCAGGCCGCGCAGCCCGGCGATCGCCGCCGAGTGCCCGATCAGGCCATCGCGGCTGACCTTGCTGCGACTGGCGTGCGATGCCACCTCGCGGCGCAGCACCCAGTTTTCCGCCTCCAGCCGCGCGCGCTCGAAGGCGCGACGGGCGGCGTTGATCAGCTGTGCCAGCGAGAACGGCTTGAGCAGGAAATCCGACGCGCCGGCGCGCAGCGCGTCGATGGCGGTTTCCACGTCGGCAAACGCGGTCATCAGGATCACTTCGCTGTTGACGCCGCGCTCGCGCAACTGTTTCAGCCAGTTGACGCCGGACATGCCCGGCAGCGAGATGTCGAGCACGATCAGGTCGAAGCGCTGCTGCGCCACCAGCGGCTCGGCCGCTTCCACGCTGCCGGCGGTGTGCACGCTGCCGCAGCGCGACTCCAGCGCCCGCTTGATGAAATTGACCATGCCCGGCTCGTCATCGACCACCAGCACGCTGTAGCTGTCCCACTGCCTGGCCGCCGCATTTTTGCTTGCGGCCAACGTTTCGTCTTGCTGCAAAAGCTTGTTCCCCTCATGGACAAATTGACCCAGCCCGCGCAGCGGCGTTGCGACTATTTGTCCGTTCAAGCCGGGCCTGATGACCGGCATTCATGACGCAAGTGACTGTTTATTCTGGGTTTTGACAAAAGCCCTACCACGGGCACGGCAAATGCTATGCCAAGACTATTGCGCGGGCTCGCCCGCGTCAAACGCGACAACCCAAAAACAAGAGGAGAGCCATGATGGAAGTGAACCGGCGGCAGTTCTTCAAACTGAGCGCGGCGCAGATCGGCACCGCTAGCCTGGTGGGCATGGGCTTCAGCCCCAGCCAGGCGCTGGCCGAGGTGCGCCAGTACAAGCTGATGGGCGCCAGGGAGACGCGCAACACCTGTACCTACTGCTCGGTCGGCTGCGGCGTGATCCTGTACAGCCTCGGCGATGGCGCCAGGAACGCCAAGTCGGAGATCTTCCACATTGAGGGCGATCCGGATCACCCGGTCAGCCGCGGCTCGCTGTGCCCGAAAGGCGCCGGCCTGCTCGACTTCATCCACAGCCCGAAACGGCTGCAATACCCGGAAGTGCGCGAGGCTGGCAGCAGCGAGTGGAAACGCATCGGCTGGCACGACGCCATCCACCGCATCGCCCGCCACATGAAGGCCGACCGCGACGCCAACATCGTCGCGACCAACGCTGACGGCGTGCCGGTCAACCGCTGGCTGACCACCGCCATGCTGACCGCCTCCGCCGGCTCCAACGAGACCGGCATCATCACCCAGAAATTCCTGCGCAGCCTGGGCATCATCGCCACCGACGCGCAGGCGCGCGTCTGTCACGGCCCGACGGTGTCGGCGCTGGCGTCCACCTTCGGCCGCGGCGCGATGACCAACAGCTGGGTCGACATCAAGAACGCCGACTTCATCCTGGTGATGGGCGGCAACGCCGCCGAGGCGCACCCGGTCGGCTTCAAATGGGCCATCGAAGCCAAGAAGACCCGCGGCAGCAAGCTGATGGTGGTCGATCCGCGCTACAACCGCACCGCCGCGGTGTCCGACCTCTACCTGCCGATCCGCGCCGGTGCCGATATCCCCTTCCTCGGCGGCGTCATCAACTGGCTGATCGCCAACGACAAGATCCACTGGGACTACGTGAAGGCCTACACCAACGCCAGCTTCATCGTCGGCGACGGCTTTGCCTTCGAGGACGGCCTGTTTTCCGGCTACGACGAGGCCAAGGACAAGTACGACCACAGCAGCTGGACTTACGCGCTGGACGAGGCCGGCAACGCCAGAACCGACCCCACGCTGCAGCATCCGCGCTGTGTGTGGCAGCTGATGAAGGCGCACTTCGCCCGCTACACGCCGGAAGTGGTCACCAACCTGTGCGGCACGCCGGTGGATGGCTTCCTCGAAGTCTGCAAACAGCTGGGCGAAACCGCGCGTCCGGACAAGGTCGGCACCATCCTGTACGCGCTGGGCTGGACGCAGCACACCGTGGGCGCGCAGAACATCCGCACCATGGCGATCATCCAGCTGCTGCTGGGCAATATGGGCATGCCCGGCGGCGGCGTGAACGCGCTGCGCGGCCACTCCAACATCCAGGGGCTGTCCGACCTCGGCCTGCTGTCGACCAGCCTGCCCGGCTACCTGACGCTGCCCAACGAAAAAGACCACCCCGACTTCGCCAGCTACCTCGCCAAGACCACGCCCAAGCCGCTGCAGCCGGGGCAGATGAACTACTGGGGCAATACACCGAAGTTCTTCGTCAGCCTGATGAAGTGGCTGTGGGGCGACAACGCGCGCCAGGACAACGACTGGGGCTACCACTGGCTGCCGAAGTGGGACAAGCTGTACGACGTGCTGCACATCGTCGAGCTGATGCACCAGGGCAAGATGAACGGCTTCATCGTGCAGGGCTTCAACCCGCTGGCGTCCTTCCCCGACGCCAACAAGGTCACCGAATCGTTCTCCAAGCTGAAATACATGGTGATCATCGACCCGATCGCCACCGAGACCTCTACCTTCTGGCAGAACCACGGCGACAGTCACGACGTCGACCCGGCCAGGATCCAGACCGAGGTGTTCCGCCTGCCGTCCACCTGCTTTGCCGAAGAAGACGGCGCCATCGTCAACTCCAGCCGCTGGCTGCAGTGGCACTGGAAAGGCGCCGACGCGCCGGGCGAGGCCAAGGGTGACAACGAGATCATCGGCGAGCTGTTCACCGCGCTGCGCGAGCAGTACCGCAAGGAAGGCGGCAAGGTGGCTGAGCCTATCCTCAACGTGGCGTGGAACTACCGCGACCCGGCGGCACCGTCGCCGGAGGAACTGGCCAAGGAAATGAACGGCAAGGCACTGGCCGACCTGCCGGACCCGAAAGAGCCGGGGAAATTCCTGGCCAGGAAAGGCGAGCAGATCCCCGGCTTTGCCGCGCTGCAAGACGACGGCAGCACCGCGAGCGCCTGCTGGATCTTTGCCGGCTGCTGGACGCAGGCCGGCAACCAGATGGCACGCCGCGACAACAGCGACACCGGCCTGGGCAACACCCCCGGCTGGGCCTGGGCGTGGCCGGCCAACCGCCGCATCCTGTACAACCGCGCCAGCTGCGACCCGGCCGGCCAGCCGTGGGACGCCAAGCGCAAGCTGATCGGCTGGAACGGCGAAAAATGGGCCGGTGCCGACATCCCCGACTTCAAGGCCGATGCCGGCCCCGATAGCGGCATGAACCCGTTCATCATGAACCCGGAGGGCGTGGCGCGGCTGTTCTGCACCGACAAGCTGGCCGACGGCCCCTTCCCCGAGCACTACGAGCCGATGGAAAGCCCGATCGGCACCAACCCGCTGCACCCGAAAGTGGTCAGCAGCCCGGCGGTGCGCATCTTCAACACCGACCGCGAGCGCCTGGGCACCCATCACGACTACCCGTACGTGGGCACCACCTATCGGCTGACCGAACACTTCCAGTTCTGGACCAAGTCGGTGCTGCTCAACGCCATCGCGCAGCCGGAGCAGTTCGTCGAGATCGGCGAGGCGCTGGCGCGCGAAAAAGGCATCGTCCAGGGCGACACGGTGAAGGTCAGCTCCAAGCGCGGCTTCATCAAGGCCAAGGCGGTGGTCACCAAGCGGCTGATGGCGCTGAAGGTCAACGGCCAGACCGTGCACCAGATCGGCATCCCGCTGCACTGGGGCTGGGAGGGTGTGGCGCAGAAGGGCTACCTCACCAACAGCCTGCCGCCGGCGGTGGGCGACTGCAACACGCAGACCCCGGAGTACAAGTCTTTCCTCGTCAACCTGGAAAAAGCATAAGGAGCGCCGGACATGGCATTGCAATCCCTGGACATTACCCGCCGCTCCGCCAGCCCCACGGCCAGCCCGCAAGCGCGCAAGACCATCGAGATCGCCAAGCTGATCGACGTGTCCACCTGTATCGGCTGCAAGGCCTGCCAGGTGGCGTGCTCAGAGTGGAACGACATCCGCGAGGAAGTCGGCCACAACATCGGCGTCTACGACAACCCGACCGACCTGTCCGCCGACGCCTGGACGGTGATGCGCTTCGCCGAGGAAGAGAGCAACGGCAAGCTGGAGTGGCTGATCCGCAAGGACGGCTGCATGCACTGCGCCGACCCCGGCTGCCTGAAGGCCTGTCCGTCGCCGGGCGCCATCATCCAGTACAGCAACGGCATCGTCGACTTCCACCAGGAAAACTGCATCGGCTGCGGCTACTGCATCTCCGGCTGCCCGTTCAACGTGCCGCGCATCAGCCAGCAGGACAACAAGGCCTACAAGTGCACCATGTGTTCCGACCGCGTGGCGGTGGGCATGGAGCCGGCCTGCGTCAAGACCTGCCCTACCGGCGCCATCCAGTTCGGCAGCAAGGAAGACATGAAGCAGCTCGCTGCCAGCCGTGTGGCCGACCTGAAAACCCGTGGCTACGCCGGTGCCGGCCTGTACGACCCGCAAGGCGTGGGCGGCACCCACGTGATGTACGTGCTGCACCACGCCGACAAGCCGCAGCAGTACTCGGGCCTGCCCAAGGACCCGCAGATCAGCCCTGCCGTGCAGCTGTGGAAGGGCTGGCTCAAGCCGCTGGCTACCGTCGGCATCGCCGCCGCCGGCCTGTTCGGTTTCTTCCACTACATCACCGTCGGCCCCAACCACGCCGACGACGAGGAGGATGACACTGCGGCCAACGTTGGCCGCAAGGAAAAACAGGAGGACAAGGCATGAAACCGCAACTGATCCGGCGTTATTCCGCCGCCGAGCGCATCAACCACTGGATTGTCGCCGTCTGCTTCATCCTGCTGGCGCTATCCGGCCTGGCGTTCTTCTACCCGGCCTTCTTCTGGCTCACCGGCGTATTCGGCACCCCGCAACTGGCGCGCATCGTGCACCCTTTTGTCGGCGTGCTGATGTCCGTCGCCTTTGCACGGCAGTTCTTCCGCTACTGGCACCACAACCTGCTGACGCGTGACGACATCCAGTGGATGAAGTCGGTGAAAACGGTGATGCAGGGCCACGAGGTCGGCGACACCGGCAAGTACAACGGCGGCCAGAAAGGCATGTTCTGGCTGATGTGCGCATGCATGGCCGTGCTGCTGGCCTCCGGCATCATTGCCTGGCGGCCCTATTTCGCCGGCCACTTCCCGATCCCGCTGATCCGCATCGCGCTGCTGGCGCATGCCTGGGCGGCAACCATCCTGATCGCCGGCATCATCGTGCACGTGTATGCCGCGTTCTGGGTGCAAGGCACCATCCGCGCGATGGTGGAAGGCGTGGTCAGCCATGCCTGGGCGAAGAAGCACCACCCGCGCTGGTACCGCGAAGTGACGGGCAAGCAGAAATGAGCGGCCGCTGCCCGTTGCCGCAGGCGGCCGATGCGCTACCGGCCAGCCGCCACTTGCCGGTGCTGCGGCTGGCAGGGGCTGCGGCCAACCTTGCCGAAGACCAGCTGATCGAAGAAGTGCCGGTGGCGATGGTGTACAACGGCGTGTCGCACGCGGTGCTGCTGGCCACGCCCTGCGATCTGGCCGACTTCGCGCTCGGCTTTTCGCTGAGCGAGCACATCCTGCACGCCCCCGATGAGCTGTACGACTGCGAGATCATCACCGCAACCGGCGGCATCGAGCTGCAACTGGAGATCGCCAGCGCCCGTTTTGCCGCGCTGAAACAGCGCCGGCGCAGCATGGCCGGCCGTACCGGCTGTGGCCTGTGCGGCGTCGACAGCCTGGACGCGGTGGCGCAGACCATCGCGCCGCTACCGTTGCGGCCAAGCTTGCGCGCCGCCGCGGTCGCCCGCGCGGTGGCGGAGCTGCCGCACTGGCAGCCGTGGCACCACGCCACTGGCGCCGCGCACGGTGCCGCCTTCTGCAACGCCGACGGCGACATCCTGCTGGCGCGCGAGGACGTCGGCCGCCACAACGCGCTGGACAAGCTGATCGGTGCGCTGCGCCGGCAGCGGATCGATACCGGCGACGGCTTCGTGCTGGTTTCCAGCCGCGCCAGCTACGAGATGGTGCAAAAGACCGCCAGCGCCGGCATCGCCGCGCTGGTGGCGGTATCGGCACCAACCGCCTACGCGGTGGCGCTGGCCGAATCCTGCGGCCTGCTGCTGGCCGGTTTCGCCCGCCCCGGGCGGCTGGTGGCCTACAGCCAGCTGCCGCGCCTGATCCGCCCCGAATTGACGAGACCCCACCATGACCCAGTTTATTGATACTGCCGCCCACGCCGCGACACCGGCGCTGCGCCTGGCAACCCTGACCGTGTTCAGCCGCCGTGCCGAACGCCTGCAAACGTTGGCCGCAAACCACCCGCTGCGCGATTTCCTGCTGTTCTGTGCCGCACTGGCCCGCGCCCAGCACGCCTGCCTGGCCACCCGGGTGGAACACGCGGTGGCCGACAGCGCCAGCCTGCGCCAGTTGCTGACGCTGCTGCGACGCCACCTTGACGTCGAGCTGCCGCCGGACAGTCACAGTGCGCTGCTATGCCTGCTGGTGCTGGACGATGCCGCGCTGCAGGCGCTGGCCGACGCGCTGCGCCACGGCCGGTACGACGCGCACAGCCCGCTGGCCGCCGCCTGGCCCTTGCTCGGCGCCGCCCTGCAGGTGCAGGCCACCATCGTCGTGCGGCAGCAGGATGTCGCCGCGCTGCCGGCCGGCGAGACGGCATGCTGCCCGGCCTGCGGCGGCCTGCCGGTGGCGTCCGTACTGCGCCGTGGCGATAGCGGCCACGCCGTGCGCCACGTCTGCTGTTCGCTGTGCGCCAGCGAATGGCACGTCAGCCGCGTCAAGTGCGTCGCCTGCGGCAACACCCGCCAGCTGCAGTACCACAGCCTCGCCGACCGTGACGCCGCCGCGCCGCAGCCGGACCGCAAGCAGCCGCACGCCCATCGCGGCACGCAGGAGCTGGAGTGCTGCGACAGCTGCCACGGCGCGCTGAAGGTGGTGTCGCGCCTGCAGGATGCCAATGCCGACGCTTTTGCCGACGACGTGGCGTCGCTGACGCTGGACCTGCTCGCCGGCGATGCCGGCTACGGCCGCATCGGCTTTAATCCCTGCTTCCTGCCAGCACGGGATTGACCCCGGCAAACGCACCGTTTCACCCCGCGCGGCAAGCGGCAGCGCGTGAAAACGGCCCGCCGCAGGGTTATTCCCGGCCAGGGCCGTTTGACAAAGCGATGCGCCGGGCAAAGCCGGCCCCCAAGAACAGGCCGGATAAGCCATCAACTGCGGCGTTGCCGGGTTTGCCCCTGGAATACTGCGCGGCACGTGCTGCACCTTGTTCCGGCCGGTTTTGACTCAAACGCGATCTACAAACGAAACGTCAACAGGCCCTAGTTCTTACGGTCTAGCTGCGGTAATGCTTTGTGTAGCTGGCAGGCTGTCTGGCAGTGCGTAAAATGAGGCATAATCCCCATTTACCTTGGAAGGACACCGCATGTTGTCAGACCGCTTCGGCCGCACTATCGACTACCTGCGCATTTCAGTCACCGATCGCTGCGACCTGCGCTGTACTTATTGCATTCCCAAAGGCTTCAAGGACTTTGAGGAACCGGGCAACTGGCTGACCTTCGACGAGATCACCCGCGTGGTGGCCGTGTTCAGCCGCCTGGGCACCCGCCATTTCCGGTTGACCGGCGGCGAGCCGCTGCTGCGCCGCAACCTGCCGGCACTGGCCGCCAGCCTGTCAGCACTGGAAGGCGTCGATGACCTGTCGCTGACCACCAACGCCACCCAACTCAGCCAACAGGCGCAAGCGCTGCGCGATGCCGGGGTCAACCGCATCAATGTCAGTCTCGATTCGCTGCGCGGCGATTGCGTCAGCCACATCACCGGCAGCGACTGCCTGGACAAAGTACTGTCCGGCCTCGCCAGCGCCAGCCAGGCCGGCTTCGACAGCATCAAGATCAACATGGTGCCGATGCAGGGCGTCAACGACGGCGATATCGAAGCCATGGTCGCATTCTGCATCGAGCACGGCTTCATCCTGCGCCTGATCGAGGCAATGCCGATGGGCAGCACCGGGCAACATGCAGCCGGCCTCGACCTGCAAAAACTGCTGGCACAACTACAGCCGCGCTTCGGCCTGCTGCCATCGGACCAGCCGCTGGGCGGCGGCCCGGCCCGCTACTGGCGCACGCCGGATGGTCGCTTCACCCTCGGCCTGATCACCCCGATCTCGCAGCATTTCTGTGCCAGTTGCAACCGCGTGCGACTGTCGGTGGACGGCACGCTGTACATGTGCCTGGGACAGGAAGAACGCTTCGAACTGCGCCCGCTGCTGCGCGCCGGTTGCAGCGACGCCGAGTTGGAAACCGCCATCCGCAATGCCATCGAACTAAAACCGGAAAAGCACGAATTCATCGAAAAACCAACGCGCATCGTACGTTTCATGTCGATGACCGGAGGTTGACCATGCCGCTGGCCGACCCACTGCTGGAAGGTTTTCGCCGCTTCCAGCAGCAATATTTCTCGCCCGAAAACGACCTGTTTGCCGCACTGCGTCATGGCCAGCGGCCGGTCACACTGGTGATCGCCTGCTGCGATTCACGCGTACATCCGCCAGCACTGATGGGCAGCCAGCCCGGCGAGATGTTCGTGATCCGCAACGTCGCCAATCTGGTACCACCCCACTCCCCGGACAACCAGCATGCCAGCGTTGCCGCGGCCCTGGAATTTGCCGTACTGAGCCTGCAGGTAGCACGTATCATCGTGATGGGGCATGCCGGCTGCGGCGGCATCCGCGCCCTGATGCTGCGCAGCACACCACAGGACAGTGCCCTGACGCACTGGCTGAATATTGCCGCCCCGGCCCGCGAACTGGTCTACCGCCATCACGCGGCAGAAGACGAAGCCAGCCGCCTGCGCCGCTGCGAGCAGGCCGGCATTCTGGTATCACTCAACAACCTGCTGACTTACCCGTGGCTGGCGGACAAGGTAAAGGCCGGCGAAGTCACTCTTGACGGCTGGTATTTCGATCTGAACGATGGCACGCTGTGGGGACTGGATGCCCCGTCCAACCAGTTCATACCGCTGGTCTGCCCGCTCGGCCAGCAATAAATCCCGTTCCTTGCATGCGACATGGTGCCCTCGCGGCGCCATTTTTTGTGTCTGCGGCAAACAAGTCCGGCCACCCCCCGATTGCCGCCGCTCCCTGCCTTGACCATCCCGCGATAGCGATTGGCATGGCACCCGAGGCGTATCCTGCACAAGTCCGCCAGCGGGTCATCACCAACATCCGGCACCGGGAAAAGCGGTAAGCCGATGCCTGCAAAACATTGCGGCCAACCTTGTACAAGGTTGGCCGCAATGTTTCCGGATCGCCCCGCGCGAGCGCGTCAGCCTACTCGCCGAGGCGGGCCAGCGATTGCGGATCGTTGAGATTGCTGAAGGCGCGGGTATCGTCAAAATCGGCAACGCGGCACTCCAGCAGCGCAAGAAAACCGCGCAGGCTGCGCCCGCCGCCGGCCAGGTAGTCCGGCAGCCGGACCAGTGCGCCGCGGCGCAGCAGCGCACAAACTGGCTGCGGCCCGTTGATGGTACTGGGACAACAGGCGTCGGCGCACGGCTCCGCCTGCAGGATGGCCAGCTGTCGCGCTACCAGATCATCCGGTAGCAATGGTGCATCACACGGCACCAGCTGCACGTAGTCGATGCCGTCCGGCAGCTTGTCCGCCAGAGTGGCGACACCGGCCAACGGCCCCATGCCCTGCCAGGCCGCCTCGTCGGCGAATACGGCGTGGCCGCTGGCCGCGTAATCGTCCAGATGACGGTTGGCGCTGATCGCCAGCCAGCCGGCCTGCGGTGCCAGCCGTGCCAGCACGTGGCGGTACAAAGGTTGGCCGCACCATGGCAGCAGGCCCTTGTCCCGGCCGCCCATGCGCCGGCCTTCGCCGCCGGCCAGCAGCAATACGGCAACCGGCTCAGTCATGCCAGCGCTCGCAGGCCGCGTCGTCGCTGGCCTTGGCCTCGACCCAGCGGCTGCTGCCGTCGACAAAATCCTCGCGCTTCCAGAACGGGGCCTGCGTCTTCAGGTAGTCCATCAGGTATTCGGCGGCGGCAAAGGCGCCGACACGGTGGCCGGCGGCGATGAGCACCAGGACGATGGGCTCGCCCGGCACCAGCGCTCCGACGCGATGGATGACACGACAGGCACTCAGCGGCCAGCGTGCCGCTGCCTGGCCGGCGATACGGCGGATTTCCGCCTCGGTTACACCGGGATAGTGTTCGAGGAATAGCGCCGCCAGCGGGGTGGCTTCATCGTGGGCACGTACCATGCCCTGAAATGCCACCAGTGCTCCCGCATCACCGGCATGCGCGCGCAGCGCCAGCTCCTCGGCACCCAGATCGAAAGCGGCGGTTTGTACGGTAACATCGCAATACATGTCAGCCTCCGGTCACCGGCGGCAGAATGCCGACCTCGGCGCCATCGGGAACCGGCACCTCGCCATGCACGATCTGCTGGTTAACCACCAGGCGGAATACCTTGCCCGGCGCCAGTGCCGCCGCCCAGTCTTCGCCGCGCGTACGCAGCTGCGCAAGCAGGGCCGTGCTGCTGCCGCCATCCCAGGCTAGCGTTTCCTCGCTACGCCCCAGCACATCCTTCAGAACACCAAAATACAGTAGCGTGATACTCATGCAGAATCCTTCAGCCAGTTAACAATAAAACCGGCAATCGCGTCATGGTCATCCAGCGGCAATTGCGGTAAAGTGGTGGCCGTTGCGGTATCGGTGGCCAGTGCGATCACGAACGGGTCATCCGGATACAGCCACGGCTTGCCGCAAGCGGCACGATGCACCTCGATGCGCGGCAGCGGCAATGTCTTCTGGCCTTCCAGCAGCACCAGATCGACTGCGGCCAACCTTGACAGCTGCTGCTGCAACGTTAGCGGCTGCGGCGTTTCGGCAAACAGGCCAAAACGGTAGGGTGATACTACCATCACCTCGTGTGCACCGCTGGCACGATGGCGCCGGCTGTCCTTGCCGGCAACATCCAGCTCGATATCATGATGACTGTGCTTGATCACCGAAACCGTCAGCCCGTGAGCCGCCAGCAACGGTAATAGTCCGCCTATCAATGTGGTTTTGCCGCTACCGGACCAGCCGGCAATACCCAACACTTTTTGCATAGCATCCCCCATTGGTGGATTGTGATCTGCGCCATACGGCGCTATCGTTCGACCCAACCCTATATTTGATGATCCAGATGAATCCGCTTACCCACTTCAATGCCGCAGGCCAGGCCCACATGGTCGATGTCGGCGACAAGCCGGAGACCCGCCGCATAGCCGTGGCTACCGGCCACATCACCATGCAGCCGACCACCTTCACCCTGCTGCAGGACGGCAACGCCAAAAAAGGCGACGTTATCGGCATCGCCCGCCTCGCCGCCATTCAGGGCACCAAGCAAACGGCAAGCCTGATCCCGCTATGCCATCCGCTGGCATTGACCCGCGTGAATGTCGATTTCAGCGTGGAAGAGGCCCTGTCGCGAGTACATATTTTTGTTACCAGCGAAACCGTCGGTCGCACCGGTGTGGAAATGGAAGCACTCAGTGGCGTGATGGCCGGCCTGCTTACTGTTTATGACATGCTGAAGGCGGTGGACCGCGGCATGCAGATCGATGGCGTGCGCCTGCTGGAAAAACAGGGTGGCAAGAGCGGCCACTGGCAAGCCGGCAGCAGCGATTCTGCGCCGCACAGCCAGTGCTGACCATACGCCGGACGAACTAAATCATGCCCCTGCCTGCCCCGCCCTCCGTACGCAGCCTGTCCAGCAAGCTACTGATCCTGACTATCATCTGGCTGGTGCTGGCGATGACCTCCATCGGCTATACCCTGGTACTGTCATGGAAACTGGAAGGCGGCGCTGCCGCCATCAATGATGCCGGCAGCCTGCGCATGCGCAGCTACCGTGTTGCACTGCTGGTCAGCGAAGGCGCCAATCCCGCACAGATCGGGCAGGAAGCCGCCCGCTTCAGCGACACCATGGCACGATTGCGCAAGGGCGATCCGGGACGACCGTTATTCCTTCCCGACAACGCGGAAGTACGCGCACAGGCCGCTGAAATTGCCCGCTACTGGCAGCATGACATGCTGCCAAACATGACAAGGGAAAAGCTCGATCCGAAAAACCCGCCGCCAGACATCGACCTTGGCGCCTTTGTCAACCGCATCGATCGCCTGGTACGGCTGGTGGAAGAGGACAACGCACGCAATACCACGCTATTGCGCTTCTTCCAGATGACACTAATGGCGATGGCCGTCTTCGGCGCCATCACCATGATGTTCCTGATGTTCCTGCTGATCATCCGCCCGCTGAATGAACTGGGCGAGGCCATCGTGCAGGTACGGGACGGTGAACTGGCAACGCGGGTACCGGTAGTCGGCAACGACGAATTCGCCATCCTCGCTACCGGCTTCAACCAGATGGCCGGCCGCCTGCAGGAACTCTACGCGACACTGGAAGACAAGGTTCGTGACAAGACCCGCTCGCTGGACGAAAAAAACCACCAGCTGACCGCACTTTACAGCGTCACGGCCTACCTGCACGAGTCGCACGACCTCAACACCATGTGCAAGGGCTTCATCGAACGCCTGATCCATCTGACCAATGCCGATGCAGCCAGCGTGCGCATCGTCGACAGCAAGCGCGGCAAGCTGGAGCCGGTAGCGCAGATCGGCCTGCCGGACGATCTGGTCTATACGCACGACTGTATCCATATCAATGGCTGCTACTGTGGCGATGCCGTCGACCAACCCAGTGCCGTGATCCGTTTCTTCCGTGAACTACCCCAAAAAGAACAGAAACATTGCGAGCGTGCCGGCTTCCACAGCGTGTCGATCTTCCACATCCGGGCCAACCAGCAAAACGTCGGCATCTTTACGCTCTATTTTGACGATGACACCCGCCTCAGCGCACAGGAGCAGTTTTTGATCGAAACACTGGGCAGCCATCTTGGCGTTGCCATCGAAAACATCCGGCTTGCCGCGCGCGACCGGCAGTTTGCCGTCTCGGAAGAGCGCAACCTGATGGCACAAGGCCTGCATGACAGCATCGCACAGTCACTATCGTTCCTGAATCTGCAGGTGCAAATGCTGGAAAGCGCACTTGGCGACACGCACGACGAGCAGGCCCGTGAAAATCTGGCATTCATCAAGACCGGAGTGCAGGAATGCTATGACGATGTACGTGAACTCCTGCTCAACTTCCGCACCCGCATCAGCAAGGAAAACTTCCCGGATGCCGTCAACACCTTGCTCAAGCGTTTCGAACAGCAGACCCGGGTACTCACCCAGCACCAACTGCGCGGCAACGGCTTGCCGCTGGATCCGGAACAACAGCTGCAGGTAATCTTCATCTTGCAGGAAGCACTGTCCAATGTGCGCAAACACGCACAGGCAAACCGTGTCGATATCGACATCAACAATCAGAACGACTTTGTAATGCGCATCAGTGATGATGGCTGCGGCTTCGATGCCGCAATGCTGGCAGCACGCCAGGCGCGCCACGTCGGCATATCCATCATGCAAGAGCGTGCCTCCCGCATCAACGCCCATATCCGGATCGACAGCCGTGACGGAGGCGGCACCACCGTCACCCTCACCCTGCCGCACACAGAAAGACAAGCTGCATGAACACCCCCATCCGCATTTTATTGATCGACGACCATACCCTGTTCCGCAGCGGCCTCAAGGCACTATTGCAACGCCAGCCTGACCTGGAAGTCATTGGCGAAGCTGCCGACGGACTGGAAGGCGTAAAACTGACTGAGCAGCAGAAACCCGATGTCGTACTGCTGGATCTGGACATGCCGGTCATGCATGGCCGCGATGCGCTGTCGCAGATTCTGGTTACCCAACCACAGCAGGCCGTACTGATGCTGACCGTATCAGAAGATGGTGAAGATCTTGCAGAATGCATGAAGAGTGGTGCACGCGGCTATCTGCTGAAAAACATCAATGCCGATTTTCTGCTCAGCAGCATCCGCCGGGCAGTAGACGGTGACAGCGTACTGTCCCCGGAAATGACGGCCAAACTGGTAGCACGACTGCGCACCCCGACAATCGAAACGCGCAACCCGGAGCTGGAGAGCCTGACTCCGCGCGAGCGCGAAACACTCAGCTACCTCGCCTCCGGCGCCAGTAACAAGGAAATCGCCCGTGCGCTGGACCTGGCGGAAAGCACCATCAAGGTGCACGTGCAGAACATCCTGCGCAAGCTTGGCCTGAGCAGCCGGGTACAGGCCGCGGTATATGCAGTGGAGCACGGTCTGGACAAGGCCTGAGAACCTGCCGCAACCACTGGCACTCTACGGCTGACAGGTGGCAGGGGTATCCACCCCGCACCCAAAACAATGCGGCCAACCTTGAACAAGGTTGGCCGCATCGTCATTGCCGGATGAAAAACGCGCTTCAGGCTTGCGAGGTGTGCTTGAAGCGATCGACCTGCGCCACCAGTTCGGTCGCAGTCCGGTTCAGCTGCGTCGACAGCGCCGCCGCTTCATCCACGATCAGCGCATTGTCTTCAGCCAATGCCGCGATGCGGCTGATATTGACGGCGACCTCGTTGCTGGCTGCGGCCTGCTGCTGCATCGCTGCTGCCGTATCCTGGCTCTTGGCTGCGGACTGGTTGGCTTCATCATGGATACCGTCCAGATCCTGCAAGGTGGCCCGCACCAGATCCAGGCCGCTGTCCATGCGCGTACGTGCGGTGCGCATCTGGCCGGCAGCATTGGCCGTTTCGTTGGTGATTACCTCGATCAGCTGGGTGATCTCCACCGTTTCCTTGCCGGTGCGCTCCGCCAGCTTGCGCACCTCGTCGGCGACGACGGCAAAGCCGCGGCCCATTTCGCCAGCACGAGCAGCCTCGATCGCCGCATTGAGCGCCAGCAGGTTGGTCTGGTCGGCGATATCACGGATTGCCGTGATGATCTGACGGATACTCTGCGACTTGTCGGCCAGACTGACGATCACCTCACCGGCACTGTCCAGCGAGCCGGCGGTATGCTGCATCGCCTCGGTTGTTTCCTGCATCCGCTCACGACCGGCATTGACACCCTGGCGCATTTGCTGTGCTACGGCCAGGTTGTCGTGGGTGTTGTCACGCACCGAGGCAATACCGACGGTCATCTCCTCCACCGCTGCAGCCATCTGGGTCGACGATTCACTCTGCGCCTCGGCAGCAGACGCCGCCCGCGCTGACACTGCCTGCAACGCCTCGGCCGCACTCATCAGGCTATGAGCATTGCTTTTCACTACCTTCAGGGTGCCGGCAAAAGCGCCGACCAGCTCGTCAAAGGCACGTCCCATGCGTGCAATCTCATCATTGCCATCCAGCCTCGCCCGTGGTGCCAGATCCAGATCACGGCTCATGCTGGTCATCAACTGCTCCAGATACATCACCGGCTTGCGGATGCTGCGGTATACGGCCAGGCCACCGACCAGCAACAGCAGCGATAGCAGCAAGGTGCCACCCAGGGTAACCAGCAGGCTGTTGCGGGCTTCATCCATTTTCTGCGCAACGACTTCATCCAGCTGCTGCAACAGTTTTTCCTGTGCGATCCTCAACTGGCCCATTTGTGCCGATGTGGCAGTGAACCATTGCTCCGGCGTTACGCTCGACGGCATACCCGGTTCGGCACCATAGACTGTGGCGCGCAACTGTTTCAGGGCCGCGGCGGCATCAGACTGCAGGAATGGTTTCAGCGATTGGGCCAGCTCCGGCGGCGCCAGCAGCAGCAACTGCCCGGCGCAGGCATCCTGGTATGCCTGCAAGCCGATGGCCTGGCCAAGACTGGTCTGGGTCAGACCTCCTGCCGCCAGCACACCATTGACGAAGCCACGTTCACGGCCGGCATACTCTCTGGTACACAGCAGATTGGACAAGGCCGCACTGAAGCGGATGACATCACCTTCATCGGAGGCCGTAGCAAGGCCGGCCACCAGCCCGATTTGTGCTTCGATTTGCTGGCTGTAGGCAGCAAAGGCGGCTGGTGCCGCCAGGCTGCGGTTGTCAATTGCGGCACGCTGTCCCAACAGGCTGCGCACGCCACTGGCCACGGTATTGGCATGCTGCCTGACCTCACCCTCCGGCAGTGTCGGCACCATATTTTCCAGAGCTTTCAATGCGGCATCAGCCTTGACCCGTGCCTCGCTCAGGCCGGCCGGAACGGCACCCTGCCCGCTGAGATAGCCATTACTCAGGCCGCGCTCGGTCTGCAGCGTGTCCACCAGAGTGGACGCCAGGGTCGATACCGTTACCAGCTGCCTGGCTTGCTGCATGTCGCCAAGAAAACTGTAACGCTGCAACGATAGCGTGGAGGCAAGGAAGAAGGTCATCAGGCCAAAAGGCAGGACAAGCAGGATCAGCTTGCCGCCGATACTGAGACGGGAAAGCATGGCATTAACTCCGGTGGGTAGAGAAATCGTGGCAGATGTGTTCTGAAACAGCTATTTTTTATTTTGTCGCAAGCACCAAGCATGACGCACTGCAATGATCCGGCCAGTCCGCTTGGCAGTACCGCAATAATACCTTGTACTGCAATATGCACAGACATTATAAACACAAAAAAGGCCTGACTGTGAAATCAGGCCTTTTTTTTACAGCATTACTTATTAACGGCGTGGACGCACCAGCTGCCAGCTGCGACCGAGGTAGGTAACGGCACCAAAGCCGCTCCATACGTGCACCAGACGGGTGAACGGGAAGATCACAAACAGCGACATGCCCATGAACAGGTGGGCCTTGAACACCGGCGAGGCGTCGACGATGAACTGCGCGGCGTCGCCACGGAAGGTGACCACGTGTTGCGCCCAGGTCATCAGCAGCACCATCTCATGGCCGTCCATGTGCTGGGCGGACACAAAGATTGTGGACAGACCAAGCACCAGCGTGGCCAGAATCCACAGCAGTACCAATTTGTCACGCCAGGTGGTGTTGGCCGCCAGGCGGTCGTTGCCCAAGCGGCGAGACAGCAGCAGCAGCAGACCGATAAGGCACAAGGTACCCATGATGCCGCCCATGGTCATTGCGAAGCCCTGTTTGAAGCTGTGCGATACGCCCAGCGCGTCCCATACCGCCACCGGGGTCAGCAGGCCGACCAGGTGGCCGAAGAACAGGCCGATAATGCCAAGGTGGAACAGGATGTTGCCCAAGCGCAGGCTGCCGCGATGCAACAGCTGGCTGGATTCACTCTTCCAGCTGTATTGCTCGCGCTCAAAGCGCATCAGGCTGCCTAGCAGGAAAATTGCCAGCGCAATGTAGGGATAGATCCCGAAAACGAATTGATGCAAGTAATCCATTTGTCTCTCCTTGTCGCGGCCAACCTTGCACGTTGGCCGCAAGACGGAATCAACGGGTCACGGCGTGGCCGCATGTCCACCAGGTTGACGGGGGTAGAAATTGACTGGGGCGATCTGCGGCAGCGAGGGCTTCAGCAGCGGCTCAACACCATCGGCACCGGGGCCAAAGGTTTCCAGCGCTTCGTCCATATCACGAATCGGCGGCACCGACAGCGGCTCCGGAGCCACCGGTGACAACGACACCAGCGCCCGAAGCACACCGGCATAGTCGCTGCCACTCTCCACCAGCTTGCCCGCAAGATGAGCCAGTACATGTACGGCATCACCGAGCAGGCGCTTGGCCTCATCTGCCTCGCACAACGACAGGAACTCCAGGAACAGCGGCACGTAGTCGGGCAGCTCTTCGCTGACCGGCTCGAAGCCGTGCGCCTTGTACTCTTCGATCAGGTCTACCATCGCCTGGCCACGGGCACGGTCCTCGCCATGAACATGCTCGAACAGGTGCAGCGAGTGCGACGGACTACGGTCGAAAATTTGTACATAGTCCTGCTGCACCTCGATCAGCTCGCCACTGCCCAAACGCTGCAGCAGCGGCTCGACAGCCGCCACCAAGGTGGCATCGTCGGCCAGCACTGCACGGATTTCCGGCAGCGCAGCGATCAGGTCGGGCTGTGGGTAACCCAACAGCGCCGCCAGCGCACGATAAATCATCGGGTTGTGCATGATCAGCCTCCGGCGTTAGCCTTGCGGTCGCGACGCATATCGTGGAATACGATAGGCGATGCCTTTTTCTTGCCGAACAGGCTAGGCTCGGAAACCCCGCCAGAGCAGCCATTGCCGAAAGTGAAACCGCAGCTGGCCTTATCTTCGAAGGTGTTTTCCACCATTTCCTTGTGGCTGGACGGGATCACGAAGCGGTCTTCGTAGTTGGCGATCGCCATTACCTGATACATCTCTTCCACTTGCGCGGCCTTGAGATGCGTCCCCTTCAGCGTGCTTTCGTCAACAACCTTCTCCACGCTCTTCTTGCGCATATAGCGGCGCATGGCAACCATGGTTTCCAGCGCCTTCACCACCGGTTCTTCCTTGCCGGCAGTCAGCAGGTTGGCCAGATACTGGATCGGGATGCGCAGATCCTTGACGTCCGGAATGATGCCGTTTTCGCCAACCAGGCCGTTTTCCAGTGCGGACTGGATCGGCGACAGCGGCGGGATGTACCACACCATCGGCAGCGTGCGATATTCCGGATGCAGCGGGAACGCCACTTTCCATTCCATGGCCATCTTGTACACCGGCGAGTTCTGTGCCGCGGTGAGCCAGGCATCTGGAATGCCCTGCTTCTTGGCTTCGGCAATCACTTCCGGCGCGTTCGGGTCAAGGAATACGCCCAGTTGCGCTTCGTACAGGCTCTTCGGATCCTCCACGCTGGCAGCGGCTTCGATCTTGTCGGCATCGTACAGCAGCACACCCAGGTAACGGATGCGGCCAACGCAGGTCTCGGAGCACACGGTCGGCTGGCCGGCTTCGATACGCGGGTAGCAGAAGATACACTTCTCTGCCTTGCCGGTAGTCCAGTTGTAGTAGATCTTCTTGTACGGGCAGCCCGATACGCACATGCGCCAACCGCGGCACTTGTCCTGGTCGATCAGCACGATACCGTCGTCTTCACGCTTGTAGATGGAGCCGGATGGGCAGCTGGCGACGCAGGCCGGATTCAGGCAGTGTTCGCACAGGCGCGGCAGGTACATCATGAAGGTGTTCTCGAACGCCGAGTACATCTCCTTCTGGATGCCTTCGAACAGCGCATCCTTGGAACGCTTGCTGAATTCGCCACCCAGATCGTCTTCCCAGTTCGGACCCCACTCGATCTTGTCCATCTTCTTGCCGGTCAGCACCGAGACCGGGCGTGCGGTTGGCGGCGTGATCATTTCCGGCGCGTTCTGCAGATGTTCGTAGTCGTAGGTGAACGGCTCGTAGTATTCGTCGATTGCCGGCAGGTTCGGGTTGGCGAACACGTTGGCGAGAATCTTCAGGCGGCCACCCTGGCGCGGCTCCAGCTTGCCGTTGGGCTTGCGCACCCAGCCACCCTGCCATTTGTCCTGGTTTTCCCAGTCCTTGGGATAGCCGATGCCGGGCTTGGTCTCGACGTTGTTGAACCACGCGTATTCGACACCGTCGCGACTGGTCCACACGTTCTTGCAGGTTACCGAACAGGTATGGCAACCAATGCACTTGTCGAGGTTGAGCACCATACCGATTTGGGCACGGATTTTCATTGTGATACTCCTGTTTTTTTGCGACAAACCCCGCGCACGACACCTTACAGCGTCACTGCATGCCGGCGCGGGCTTCGCGGCCAAAAGGGTTTAGGCGTTATCAGCCAGCGGCTTGTCCAGCCAGTCCACGTTCTTCATCTTGCGTACGATCACGAATTCGTCGCGGTTGGAGCCGACGGTGCCGTAGTAGTTGAAGCCCCAGGCCAGTTGTGCATAACCACCGATCATGTGCGTCGGCTTGATCACCGCCCGCGTTACCGAGTTGTGAATACCACCGCGCTTGCCGCTGGTTTCCGCCCCTGGCACGTTCACGATCTTTTCCTGGGCGTGGTACATCAGGCTCATGCCTTCCGGCACGCGCTGCGATACCACGGCGCGGGCGGTCAGTGTACCGTTGACGTTGAACACCTCGATCCAGTCGTTGTCGACGATGCCAGCCTTCTTGGCGTCGATCTCGGAGACCCAGACGTGCGGGCCGCCACGCGACAGCGTCAGCATGCGCAGGTTGTCGGAGTAAGTACTGTGGATACCCCACTTCTGGTGCGGAGTAATCCAGTTCAGCACGATCTCGCTGTTACCGTTCGGCTTCTTGCCCAGAATAGCCTTGGTAGTCTTCAGGTCGATATGCGGCTTGTACACGCACAGCCCTTCACCAAAGGCACGCATCCACTGGTGATCCTGGTAGAACTGCTGGCGGCCGGTGATGGTACGCCATGGAATCAGCTCATGCACGTTGGTGTAGCCGGCGTTATAGCTGACTTCTTCGCTTTCCAGACCAGACCAGGTCGGCGAGGAAATGATCTTGCGCGGCTGTGCCTGTACGTCACGGAAGCGGATGCTGTCGTGCTCGCGTGGCAGCGCCAGATGAGTGTGGTCTCGACCGGTGATCTTGGACAGCGCCTCCCAGGCCTTGACCGCGACGTGACCGTTAGTCTCCGGTGCCAGGGTCAGGATCATCTCGGCGGCGTCGATAGCGGTATTCAGCTTCGGCTGGCCGGCAGCGATACCGCTGGCCACGGTCTTGTTCAGGCCGCGCAGGATATCCACTTCATGACCTGTCTTCCAGGCAATACCCTTGCCGCCGTTGCCCACCTTCTCCAGCAACGGGCCGATGGAGGTGAACTTGTCGTAGATCTTGCTGTAATCGCGCTCGACCACAGTCATTTTCGGCATGGTTTTGCCCGGGATTGGCTCGCACTCGCCTTTTTTCCAGTCGCGCGGATCGAACGGCTGGCCCAGCTCTTCCGGTGTATCGTGCATCAGCGGGGTCAATACCAGGTCCTTGCGGGTCCCCAGGTAATCGCCACCCACTTCCGAGATCGCCTTGGCGAAGCCCTTGTAGATCTCCCAGTCACTCTTCGCTTGCCACAGCGGCTGTACAGCTTCCGACAGCGGGTGGATGAACGGGTGCATGTCGGACGTGTTGAGGTCGTCCTTCTCGTACCAGGTTGCAGTCGGCAGCACGATATCGCCATACAGGCAGGTAGTGGACATACGGAAGTCCAGCACCACCAACAGGTCCAGCTTACCTTCTGCAGCAGGACGCACCGTGATTTCCGTCGGCTTGATGCAGCCTTCTTCGTCATTCATCACTGCGTTCTGGGTACCCAGCAGGTACTTCAGGAAGTATTCATGGCCCTTGCCGGAAGAACCCAGAATGTTGGAACGCCACACGAACATGTTGCGCGGGAAGTTCTTGGGGTTGTCCGGGTCGTTACACGACATGTCCAGCTTGCCGGACTTCAGGTTTTCCACCGCATAGGCGATCGGATCCTTGCCGGCGGCCTCGGCGTCGCGCACCACGTCCAGCGGGTTGGTGGTCAGCTGCGGTGTCGACGGCAGCCAGCCCATGCGCTCGGCTTTGGCGTTGTAGTCGATCATCGCCATCTGGCTCATGCTGCCATCGGCAGTCGGGCACAGGATTTCGTCAGCGCCCAGTTTTTCATGGCGCCACTGACTGGTGTGCGCGTAGAAGAAGCTGGTGCCGTTCATCTGGCGCGACGGACGCACCCAGTCGGCGGCAAATGCCAGCGGAGCCCAGCCGGTCTGCGGACGCAGTTTTTCCTGGCCCACGTAGTGACACCAACCGCCACCGCTCTGGCCGATACAACCGCACATCATCAGCATGTTGATGATACCGCGGTAGGTCATGTCCATGTGGTACCAGTGGTTCAGCGCAGCACCGACGATCACCATCGACTTGCCGCGGGTCTGGTCGGCGTTCTTCGCGAATTCGCGCGCCACCTGGATTACCATCTCCGGCTTGACACCGGTATGTTTCTGCTGCCAGGCCGGGGTGTATGGCACGTCGTCGAAGTAATCCTTCGCCACGTTGCTACCGCCGAGACCACGGTCGATACCGTAGTTGGCCGCCATCAGGTCGAATACGGTGGTTATCAGTGCCTGCTTGCCATCAGCCAGCGTGATGTGCTTGACCGGTACATTGCGGGTCAGCAGTTCGTCGTGCTCGGAACCGAAATACGGGAAGGCAACACCGACCACGTCATCACGATTGTCGATCAGCGACAGGCGCGCCTTGACTGCGCTGTCGTCCTTGCCGTTCTTCTCTTCCAGATTCCACTTGCCGGACTGACCCCAGCGGAAGCCGACCGAACCGGTAGGCGCCACGATGTTGCCGGTATTTTCGTCCAGCACCAGGGTCTTCCATTCCGGGTTGTTGTCTTCACCCAGATTGTCGGCCAGGTTGGACGCACGCAGGAAATAATCCGGCACGTAACGGCTGCCGTCCTGACGCAGCGCCACCAGCATTGGCATGTCGGTGTACTGGCGGATGTAATCGGTGAAATAGGCCGATGGATTATCAAGGTGGAATTCCTTGAAGATGACATGACCCATAGCCATGGCCAGCGCGGCATCGGTACCCTGCTTCGGTGCCAGCCAGATATCGCCGAACTTGGCCATTTCGCCGAAGTCGGACGACACGGCAACGGTCTTGGTACCCTTGTAGCGTACTTCGGTGTAGAAGTGCGCATCCGGAGTACGGGTCATCGGGATGTTGGAACCCCATACCATCAGGTAGGTGGAGTTGTACCAGTCGGCCGATTCGGCCACGTCGGTCTGTTCGCCCCAGATTTGCGGGCTGGACGGCGGCAGGTCGCAGTACCAGTCGTAGAACGACAGTGGCACACCACCGATCAGCGACAGGTAACGGCTACCTGCAGCATAGGAAATCATCGACATCGCCGGAATCGGCGAGAAGCCGACTACGCGGTCCGGACCGTAGTTCTTGATGGTATAGGCATTGGATGCCGCGATGATTTCATTCACTTCATCCCAGCTGGCGCGCACGAAACCGCCCTGGCCACGCTTGGATTTGTACTGTTTGGCCGTTTCCGGGTTCTGGCTGATTTTTTCCCAGGCCTCAATGGCACCCATGCTCTTGCGAGCTTCGCGCCACAGCTTCATCAGGCGGCCGCGTACCATCGGATACTTCACACGCTGTGCCGAGTACACATACCAGCTGTACGAGGCGCCGCGTGGACAGCCGCGCGGTTCATGGTTAGGCAGATCCGGACGGGTACGCGGATAGTCGGTCTGCTGGGTTTCCCAGGTAATCAGGCCGTTCTTCACATACACCTTCCAGCTGCAGGAGCCGGTACAGTTCACGCCATGGGTGGATCGCACAATCTTGTCGTGCTGCCAACGCTGACGGTAGCCGTCTTCCCACTTGCGGTCTTCTTTCACCACCGCACCGTGGCCATCGGCGAAGGTGGATTTCACCTTGCCCAGAAAATTCAGTCTGTCGAGAAAATGGCTCATTTTGCCTCCGTATTTTTGCCGCCAACGCGGCCCGCAAAGGTTGGCCGCAAGCGAATGCGGATACCTGTGGTCACGGTTGACAGAATAGGAAAACGAGGCAACGGCGCCCATTCGCCACAGGTGGCAGCGAAGTAGCGCAAAATGATGAAGCCGACTAGTTCAAAAGTAGTATCCGACTACAACCTTGGAAGTAGTTCTGGCCATGGCGATCTCCGAGCATGCCATATCAGGCAAGCACCGGTTGCGATACCGGAGGCTCGTTTCCGGCAGTGGCAATGACGCGATTGCGTCCCTGCTGCTTGGCGACGTACATGCGCTGGTCGGCAATCTCGACCAGCCGGCGCCAGTCATTACAGCCCTCCTCCAGCATGTCGGCAACGCCGATACTGGCGGTCAGCGGCGTCCGGTCCGGACGCAGGCCGAAGCCGTTGCGGCGCAGGCGCTGCAAGGCATGCATAGCCTGCTGGCAATCGATGTTCGGCAGCAGCAGCAAGAATTCCTCGCCGCCCCAGCGTACCAGCACGTCACCCTTGCGTAACCCCTGGGTCAACGTCTGCGCAAACTGCTTGAGCAGGACATCACCCTGTTGGTGACCATACTGATCATTGACTGCCTTGAAATGATCGATATCGATGAACGCCACCGAAAACGGACTGCCACTGCGTCCGGCCAGAATGAACTGCAGTTCCAGCACCTCTTCACCACTGCGCCGCGAAAAGGCACCCGTCAGCGGATCCCGCACCGCCTGCTGCACCAGTGCAATCATGAATGCCAGCTGGCAGACGCCGGCCAGTGCCGCCACACCGGCGATCAGGCCTTGCAGCCAGAAGGCCCCCCAGAACGATGGCCAGTCCACCACGGGAAACTGGAAATAGCCGGCAATAACGTGGGCGATCAGAATCGGAGCGGCAAAAGCGGCACTCTCCAGCAATGTCAGCGGAAAAATGGCAAGCCCCGCCAGCAGGACGAACGGCAGGAAGGCATAGCCGGTGCCGACTGCCGCCGACACACCGCTAAGATGGTAGCGTGCCAGCAGCAGGTACGATATGACATAAAACAATGTCGGAATGGCAAACAACATTGCCATGCCGCGCCAGGCATTGAACAACGTCACCTCCATCCGGTAATACAGGATGAAGACGAAACAGCCGGTAGCCCCCAGCCGCAGCAATGACAGCTGCCAGGCCAGCGGATTGGGCAGCGCCAGCAAATCCACAAACATCCATAGCGGCGTCAGCACCGCGAACAGGCTGGCGAACAGCCGCACCCGGTTCATGATCATCTGTGCGCGGCGATTGCTCATCAGCGGCATGTGATGCTGAGGCAAGGCCAGCCAGCCGGCTTCGTTCGGATTCAACTCGCCAGGCAGCAGACCCAGCAGCTTGACCCAGGTCGAGGATTGGAAAATGGTCATGGGCTTCACACGCGGGCAGAGTGCATTAACGGATCATTATATTGACATGTCCGGCATGTTCTTTTGCCAAATATCAAGCCCCCGCCAGATTCCGGTTACATTTCATCATGTTTTTGCAAACAAAAATGCCCGGCACAGGCCGGGCACCGCTTGGACATGCTGCGTCAACTGCCGATATTCAGTCTTGATACCGGAAATGCGCCCGCTTTACGTTGCACAGCAGCTCGTAGCCGATGGTGCCGGCATGGGCGGCCACCGCGTTGACGCTGACCTGCTCGCCCCATAGCTCCACCTCGCTGCCGATGCCGGCTTGCGGCAGATCGGTCAGGTCGATGGTGATCATGTCCATCGACACGCGGCCGATGATGCGGCTGGCGTGGCCGTCGACCGCCACCGGGCTGCCGGTGGACGCCAGCCGTGGATAGCCGTCGGCATAGCCGCCGGCGATCAGGCCGACGCGGGTCGGCCGCGTGGTGATGAAGCTGGCGCCGTAGCCGACCGGTTCGCCAGCGGCCAGCTCGCGTACGCCGAACACACGGCTGGCAAGCCGCATCACCGGCTTGAGGCCAATGTTGGCCGCATGGCCGTCCGGCAGCGGCGTCGAGCCGTACAGCATGATGCCGGGACGGCCCCAGTCGCGGTGCGCGTGCGGGTGGATCATGATACCGGCGGAGTTGGCGACACTGCAGTCGCCGGACAGGCCGGCGGTGGCGGCATCGAAGGCGGCCAGCTGCAAGGCGGTGGCGTCGCAGCCCGGCTCGTCGGCGCGGGCAAAGTGCGTCATCTTGACGATGGCGTCGGCCTTGCCGCTTGCGGCCAACCTTTGATAGGCCGCCGCATAATCGGCAGGAAAGAAACCGGCGCGGTGCATGCCGGAGTCCATCTTCAGCCACACGCGGTACGGCTGGTCGGCCGGCGCGGCCAGCAGCATGTCCAGCTGCTCGCGGTTCTGCACCACCAGCCACAGGCCGTGCGCCTGCACCTCGGCCAGCTCGGCCGCCTCGAACACGCCTTCCAGCAGCAGGATCGGAGCGCGGATGCCGGCGGCGCGCAGCTGCAGCGCTTCTTCCAGGCAGGCGACGGCAAAACCGTCGGCAACATCGGCCACTGCTTGTGCACAGCGCACCGCGCCGTGACCGTAGGCATTGGCCTTCACCACCGCCAGCGCGCGACCGCCGTGCTGCTGACGAGCCAGCAGGTAGTTGTGGCGGAAATGATCGAGACGGATGCTTGCAATCAACGGACGCATGATGCTCCTTAAGCGTTGGCCGCAAGCGGGCGTGCCATCGGCACCACCAGCGTTTCGCCGCTCTTGGCGTAACGCTGCATCGACAGGCCGTCGATCAGGATTTCCGGCTGCGCACCGGTGATCAGATCGGCCAGCACCTTGCCGGAGCCGGCACACATGGTCCAGCCCAGCGTGCCGTGGCCGGTATTCAGCGACAGATTGGCAAAGCGGGTGCCGCCGATGATGGGCGTGCCGTCCGGGGTCATCGGGCGCAGGCCGGTCCAGAATTCGGCGCGGGACACGTCACCGCCATCCGGGTACAGGTCGGTGACCACCATTTCCAGCGTGGCGCGGCGTTTCGGGTTCAGGCGCAGGTCGAAGCCGGCCAGCTCGGCCATGCCGCCGACACGGATGCGGTTATTGAAGCGGGTGATGGCGATCTTGTAGGTCTCGTCCAGCACGGTGGATACCGGTGCACCCTTGGCATTGGTGATCGGTACCGTCAGCGAGTAGCCCTTCACCGGGTATACCGGGATGTCGATGCCCAGCACCTTCACCATGTCGCGTGAATAGCTGCCGGTAGCCACTACATAGTGGTCGGCGGTCAGGCGCTCACCATCGACACGCACGGCAGTGATCTTGTCGCCGTAGTGCTCGATGGCCTCGACGCTCTTGCCCCACAGGAACTTGACGCCGACCGCTGCCGCCATCTCCGCCAGGTGCGAGGTGAACAGCTGGCAGTCACCGGTGTCGTCGTTCGGCAGGCGCAGGCCGCCCTTCAGCTTGTGCTTGGTCTTTTTCAGTGCCGGCTCGACACGGGCACAGCCGTCGGCATCCAGCACCTGGTATTCCACACCGCACTCTTTCAGCACCTCGATGTCCTTGCCCATTGCATCGACCTGCTGCTGGCTGCGGAACAACTGCAAGGTACCGCCGGTGCGGCCCTCGAAGTTGATGCCGGTCTCGGCCGTCAGCTCGCGGATCTTGTCGCGGCTGTACTCGGCCAGACGCATCATGCGGCCCTTGTTGGTGTTGTAATCCTGATAGTTGCAGTTGGCGAACATGCGCGCCATCCACTCCCACTGGTAGAGACTGCCGTCGGCACGGATTGCCAGCGGCGCATGCTTCTGGAACAGCCACTTGGCCGCTTTCAACGGAATACCCGGCGCCGCCCACGGCGCGGCATAACCCGGAGAGATCTGGCCGGCGTTGGCAAAGCTGGTTTCCAGCGCCGGGCCGGGCTGACGCTCGATCACCGTTACGTCCACACCTGCCTTAGCCAAATACCACGCGGTCGAAATACCGATAACGCCGCCGCCAAGCACGATTACTTTCATGATCTCTCCTGCCAGTTATGCTGTCTTGATCAGGCTGATGCCTGTTTTTCCGGGATCTGAAAGCGCATTTGCACTTTCAGTGAATTTGCGTAGTATATTGATTGCAAGGCAGTTTTTTTAACTGAGTTACAAATGTATTGCAGTTAATTTACCCTTTAAACGGTGATTTTTCAGTGAAAACGCAGCGCAGCAATTTGAACCTGTCCCGCCAGCTGGACCGCATCGACCGCAAAATCCTGTTGCACCTGCAGGAAAACGGCCGCATCGCCATGACCGAACTGGCGGAAAAAGTCGGCCTCTCCACCACGCCGTGCACCGAGCGCGTGCGCCGGCTGGAGCGCGAGGGAGTAATTGAAGGCTATCACGCGAAACTGAACCCGCAAGCTCTGGGTGCCAGCCTGCTGGTCTTCGTCGAAATCAAGCTGTCGGCCAAGTCCGGCGACATTTTCGACGCTTTCCGCCGCGAGGTGCAGAAGCTGCCGGACGTGCTGGAGTGCCATCTGGTATCCGGCGAGTACGACTACCTGCTGAAGGTGCGGCTGCCGGACATGTCGATGTACCGCAACATCCTCGGCGACATCCTGCTGAAGCTGCCGCAGGCCAACGAGTCGCGCAGCTATGTGGTGATGGAAGAAGTGAAGGAAACCGGCATCCTGTCGATCACGCCCTGACGCCCGGCGCCGGCCGCAAGGTTGGCCGCAACAAAAAAGGCCGCAGCGCGTGCTGCGGCCAACCCTAACAACGACCCACTCAAAAAATCAGTGTACTTCGTCCTCCAGCGCGCGGGCGATCACCAGCTTCTGCACGTCGGAAGTGCCTTCGTAGATCTGCGCCACGCGCACGTCGCGGTAGATGCGCTCCAGCGGGTAGTCGGACAGGTAGCCGTAGCCGCCCAGGGTCTGGATCGCCGCCGAGCACACCGCCTCGGCCATCTCCGACGCCACCAGCTTGGCCATGCTCGATTCCTTCAGGCACGGCTTGCCGGCATCCTTCAGCGCCGCCGCGTGCCGCACCAGCTGCCGCGCCGCTTCCAGCTTCGCCGCCGCTTCCGCCAGGCGGAAACCGACCGCCTGATGACGGATGATGGCCTGGCCGAAGGTCTCGCGCTCGGTGGCGTAGCGGGTGGCAAACTCCAGCGCCGCGCGCGCCATGCCCAGACACTGCGCGGCGATGCCGATGCGGCCGGATTCCAGGTTGGCCAGCGCGATGCGGTAGCCCTCGCCTACCCTGCCCAAGAGGTGGTTGGCCGGCACGCGCACCTGGTCGAACACCACCTGGCAGGTGTCGGACGCGTGCTGCCCCATCTTGTCTTCCATCTTGGCCACGGTGTAGCCGGCGGCCGTGGTCGGCACCAGGAAGGCACTGATGCCCTTCTTGCCGGCGGCCGGATCGGTGACCGCAAACACGATGGCGACATCGGCGTGCTTGCCGTTGGTGATGAACTGCTTCACGCCGTTGATCACGTAATCGTCGCCATCGCGCAGCGCCCGGGTCCTGAGGTTGGCCGCATCGGAGCCGGCATCCGGCTCGGTGAGGCAGAACGCCGAGATCCACTCGCCACGGGCGATCGGGCGCAGGAAGGTGTCCTTCTGCCAGTCGTTGCCGAAGCGCTCGATCGGGCCGCAGCCCACCGAATTGATCACCGAGATGATGGTGGACAGCGCGCCGTCACCGGCGGCGATCTCCTCGATCACCGCGGCCAACGTTACGTAGTCGAAACCGGCGCCGTCCCACTGCGGCGCCACGGTCAGGCCGAAGCAGCCCAGCTCGCCCAGGCCGTGCAGCGCCTGGCGCGGAAAGGTGTGCGCCTTGTCCCACTCGGCGGCGTGCGGCGCGATTTCGCCCTGCACGAAGTCGCGCACCGCATCGACGACCTGTTCCTGTTCTGTAGTCAGCAGCATGGTCGCCCCTTACACCAGTTCCAGCGCCAGCGCGGTGGCTTCGCCACCGCCGATGCACAGGCTGGCGACGCCGCGCTTCAGCCCGCGCGCCTGCAGCGCCGCAATCAGCGTCACTACGATGCGCGCACCGCTGGCGCCGATCGGGTGCCCCAACGCGCAGGCGCCGCCGTTGACGTTGACCTTGGCGTGCGGCAGGCCGAGATCGTGCATCGCCGCCATGGTCACCACCGCGAAGGCCTCGTTGATTTCGAACAGGTCGACGTCGTCCACCGTCCAGCCGGTCTTGGCCAGCAGCTTCTGCATCGCCCCCACCGGCGCGGTGGCGAACCACGCCGGCTCGTGCGCGTGGGTGCTGTGGCCGACGATGCGCGCCAGCGGCGTCAGGCCGCGGGCGCTAGCTTCGCTCTCGCGCATCAGCACCAGCGCGGCGGCGCCGTCAGAAATGGAACTGGCGTTGGCCGGCGTCACCGTGCCGTCCTTCTTGAACGCCGGTTTCAGCGTCGGAATCTTGTCGAGATTGGCTTTCAGCGGCTGCTCGTCCTCGGCCACCACTTCTTCGCCCTTGCGGCCAACCATGGTCACCGCCGCGATCTCGCCCTTGAACGCGCCGCTGGTGATCGCGTGCTGGGCACGGGTCAGCGACGCGATCGCGTACTCGTCCTGCGCCGCGCGGCTGAAGCCGTACTTCTCCGCGCACAGCTCGGCGAACACGCCCATCAGCTTGCCCTTGTCGTAGGCATCTTCCAGGCCGTCGAGGAACATGTGGTCCTTCAGCTCGCCATGACCGAGACGCAGGCCGCCGCGCGCTTTCGGGATGATGTACGGCGCGTTGCTCATGCTTTCCATGCCGCCGGCTACCATCACCGTGTTGCTGCCCGCCTTGAGCAGATCGTGCGCCAGCATCAGCGCTTTCATGCCGGAGCCGCACATCTTGTTGATGGTGGTGGCCCCCGCCGCCAACGGCAGGCCACCCTTGATCGCCGCCTGGCGCGCCGGGGCCTGGCCCTGGCCGGCCGGCAGCACGCAGCCCATGATCACCTCTTCCACCGCTTCCGGCGCCACGCCGGCGCGCTCCACCGCGGCCCGGATCGCCACCGCGCCCAGCTCGCTGACGCTCTGGCCGGACAGGCTGCCCTGGAAACCGCCCATCGCGGTGCGCGCCATTCCGACAATCACAATTGCATCGTTCTGCATCATCCGGTTCCTCTGCGGTGAAATATACGTTTACGTTAACGTAAACTAAGCACAAAAAACAAGCCGCATCGCAGCGGCTGTGGCACAAACACAAAAATCGGCCGGCGCCGGCTTACAGATCGGGCAGACCGCCGGTGCGCTTTTCCATCCACTGCTCGCACTGGCCGCGCAGCTGGCCGATTTCCTTCAGCACCAGCTGGATGTCGTCCAGCTGCTGCAACAGCTGCCGTTCGCGCCGCGACAGGATGTCGACGAACTTCATCAACTGCGGCTCGTCGGTGTTGGCCGCGTCGTACAGCTCGAACAACTCGCGGATCTCCTGCAGCGACAGGCCGATGCGCTTGCCGCGCAGCGTCAGCATCAGCCGCACGCGGTCGCGCCGCGAATAGATGCGGCGCTGCCCCTTGCGCTCGGGCGTCAGCAGGCCCTCCGCCTCGTAAAACCGGATCGCCCGGGTGGTGACGTCGAACTCCTGCGCCAACTCGGAAATGCTGAATGTACGATCAGCAGAGACAACCACGGCAACCCCCTTGCTTGAACTGTCCAGATACTCGGCTCTTGTCGGCCACCCGCAATTGTAATACGGGCGGCCCCTTGCCGGACATCCGGCAAGGCCCGGCGCCGGCAACAAAACGCGCAACCGGCACCACAATCTGGTGCCCTTGCTATCACTTTAGTTGACGTTAACGTAAACTGGAAATAATTTTAGTGCACCTCAACAGGAGAACCGCTATGGAATTCAAGCAGATTGGCGTGATCGGCGCCGGCACCATGGGCAACGGCATTGCCCAGGTCTTTGCCCAGGCCGGCTTTAGCGTGGTGATGGCCGACGTCAGCGACGCCGCGGTGGCGCGCGGCCTCGCCAGCATCGGCAGCAGCCTCGCGCGGCTGGTGAAGAAAGGCGTGCAGACCGAAGCCAGCTCCGGCGAGGTCCTGGCCCGCATCCACGGCCGCACCGGCCTCACCGCACTGGCCGACTGCCAGCTGGTGATCGAGGCCGCCACCGAGAACGCCGCCATCAAGGAGCAGATCTTCCGCGAGCTGGCCGGCATCGTCGGCCCCGACACCATCCTCGCCAGCAACACCTCGTCGATCTCGCTGACCACCATCGCCGCCTGGGTGCCGCAGCCGCAGCGGGTGATCGGCATGCACTTCATGAACCCGGTGCCGGTGATGCAGCTGGTGGAGATCATCCGCGCACTGCAAACCAACGACGCCACCCACGCCGCCATCCACGCGCTGAGCCTGCAGCTGGGCAAGACGCCGGTGACGGTGAAGGACGGCCCCGGCTTCGTGTCCAACCGCGTGCTGATGCCGATGATCAACGAGGCGGCCTTCGTGCTGTACGAGAACCTGGCCACCGCCGAGGACATCGACACCGTGATGAAGCTGGGCATGAACCACCCGATCGGCCCGCTGGCGCTGGCCGACCTGATCGGGCTGGACACCTGCCTGTCCATCATGGACATCCTGCACCGCGAGTTCCGCGACTCGAAGTACCGCGCCTGCCCGCTGCTGGTGCAGCTGGTCGCCGCCGGCCGGCTCGGTCGCAAATCCGGCAAGGGCTTCTACGAGTACTGAGCGATTTCCCAGCCAGATCAGACACTTCCGTCACGGCGGCGCCCGCCGCTGTGACGGAAGCACAACATGACGCAACGCAGTAAACCCGCCGTTCATAAAAACCCTTTGCATAAAACCGAGCGCTTGCTTTAGCTTAGTCACACCAAGTTGACGTTTACGTCAACGCAAAGGCCACAAGCCTTCCGCATTCCCACTGGCCACAAGCCTGTCTGATTTTACCCGGCATCACCCCCGCCCGTTCCGGGCCACGCACCACCCGTGGCAGCCTGCTGCCGCCCAAAAAAACACAAGAGGAGACACGAGAATGGCCAAGCCTGAAACTGTCCGCCCCGCCATCGCGCATGGCTATCCGGCAGACACGTTCCCCAAGCTGCTGCTGGCCCACGCCCAGCAACGTGGCGCGCGCCCGGCAATGCGTGAGAAAGACCTCGGCATCTGGCAGACCTGGAGCTGGCAGGAGGTGGCGACCGAAGTGCGCGCCCTCGCCCTCGGCCTTGCCAGCAAGGGCTTCCAGCGCGGCGACCGTCTGGCCGTGATCGGCGACAACCGCCCGCGCCTGTACATGGCGATCATGGCGGCGCAGTGTCTGGGCGGCGTGCCGGTGCCGCTGTACCAGGACTCGGCGGCGGAGGAGATGGTATTCGTGCTGTCCGACGCCGAAGTGGTGATGGCGGTGGTCGAGGACCAGGAACAGGTCGACAAGCTGCTGGAAATCCGCGACCGCCTGCCGACGCTGCAGGCCATCGTCTACGACGACGCGCGCGGCCTGCGCCACTACCAGCAGGCCGGCCTCTACGACATCGCCGAAATCCTGGGCTTGGGGCGCGTGCAGCACGACGAGCACCCGCAGCTGTTCCAGAACATGGTCGACCTCGGTCGCGGCAGCGATCCGGCCATCATGCTGTACACCTCCGGCACCACCGGCCACCCCAAGAGCGTGCTGCACACCAACGACAGCATGATCATCACCGCGCGCAATGCGGCCAACCTTGAGGGCCTCACCGAGCACGAGGAAGTGCTGGCCTACCTGCCGATGGCGTGGGTGAGCGACAACCTGTTCTCCTACGCGCAATCGCTGGTCACCGGTTTCTGCGTGTCCTGCCCCGAGTCCAGCGATACGGTGATGACCGACATGCGCGAGATCGGGCCGACCTACTACTTCGCCCCGCCGCGCGTGTACGAGAACCTGCTGACCCAGGTGATGATCCGCATGGAGGACGCCGGCCGCATCAAGTACCGGATGTTCCACTACTTCATGGACCATGCCCGCCGCGTCGGCACCGCCATCCTGGAGGGCAAGCCGGTCGGCTTCTGGGACCGCGTCGGCTACCAGCTGGGCGAGATGCTGGTCTACGGCCCGGTGAAGAACGTGTTGGGCTTCACCCGCCTGAAGCTCGCCTACACCGCCGGCGAGGCCATCGGCCCCGAGTTGTTCGACTTCTACCGCGCCCTCGGCGTCAACATCAAGCAGCTGTACGGCCAGACCGAAGCCTACGTGATGGTGTGCGTGCACCCCAACGACAAGGTCAAGCCGGACACCGTCGGCGTGCCGGTGCCGGGCGTGGAAGTGAAGATCGCCGACAGCGGCGAGGTGCTGTTCCGCGGCCCCGGCACCTTCCACAGCTACTGGAAGCGCGACGACGCCACCGCCGAGACGCGTAACAGCGAAGGCTGGGTGCACAGCGGCGACGCCGGCTTCTTCGACGAAGACGGCCACCTCAAGATCATCGATCGCGCCAAGGACGTTGGCCGCATGAACGGCGGCAGCCTGTTCGCGCCGAAATACCTGGAAAACAAGCTGAAATTCTTTCAGCAGATCAAGGAAGTGGTCGCCTTCGGCGACGGCTGCGACTACGCCACCGCCTTCATCAACATCGACCTGATCGCGGTCGGCAACTGGGCGGAAAAACGCGGCCTCGCCTACACCGGCTACACCGACCTCGCTGGTCAGGAGCCAGTGTACGAGCTGATCCGCGAGTGCATCGAGAAGATGAACGCCGACCTCGCCACCGATCCGCGGCTGGCCGGCAGCCAGATCAAGCGCTTCCTGATCCTGCACAAGGAGCTGGACGCCGACGACGGCGAGCTGACCCGCACCCGCAAGGTGCGCCGCAAGTTCATCGCCGAGCGCTACGCACCGCTGATCGCCGCCCTCAACAGCGACGCGCACGACTGCACCATCGACGCGCAGGTAAAGTTCGAGGACGGCCGCAGCGGCAACATCCGCGCCACGGTGAAAATCCGCGACGCCAGGACCTTCCCCGCCACCGCCAAGGAGGCCGCATGAACCCGCACCGCAAAATCGGCGACGTCATCCTGCAAGCCGAAGCCATCTCGCTGTCCTTCGGCGGCGTCAAGGCGCTGACCAATATCAGCCTGGAAGTGCGCGAGCACGAAGTGCTGTCCATCATCGGCCCCAATGGCGCCGGCAAGAGCTCGATGCTGAACGTGATCAACGGCGTCTACCACCCGCAGCAGGGCCGCGTGATCTACCGCGGCGAGGCGCGCAGCAAGATGCGCCCGCACGAAGCGGCGCGCCAAGGCATCGCGCGCACCTTCCAGAACATCTGGTCACGCAGCACGAGCAGCTCGACGTGATGACGCTGCACGCCGAGGTCGGCGATCAGCACGACAGCAGCCTTGCGGCCAACCTTGCCGCCAGCCTGCGCGAGGTGTGCAAGCTGCGCGGCGAGGTGGTGCTGTGCGCGCCCGGCAGCCTGCCCGCCGACGGCAAGGTCATCGCCGACGAGCGCAGCCTGGCCTGAATGCCGTACCGATCCGGGCCGGCGGCCGCACTTTCGCCGCCGGCGGCGGTCTATCGAGACAGATGACCGGCATTACCAAGCGCCGCCTGTACCCACAATGCAACAGCCTGGCCGCACGATTTGCGTTGCCGGTATTGCGCCCGTCAAAAAACCAAGCGCTTGCTCTAAATTGAGATTAAATTGACGTTTACGTCAACGTGCACTAAATATCCAACACCACGGCCGCTCGCGCCCCGCCGCCCGCAAAGGAGAAACACCATGTCGCACCTGCCCACCGTCAAGCTGCTGATCAACGGCGAATTCGTCGAATCGACCACCAGCGAATGGCGTGACGTGATCAACCCGGCCACCCAAGAGGTGCTGGCCCGGGTACCGATGGCCACCGCCGCCGAGGTGGACGCCGCCGTCGCCGCCGGCAAGGCCGCGTTCAAGAGCTGGAAGAAGACCCCGATCGGCACCCGCGCCCGCATCTTCCTCAAGCTGCAGCAGCTGATCCGCGAACACATGAAGGAACTCGCCGCCATCCTCACCGCCGAGCAGGGCAAGACGCTGGCCGACGCCGAAGGCGACGTGTTCCGCGGCCTGGAAGTGGTCGAGCACGCGGCCAGCATCGGCAGCCTGCAGCTGGGCGAGTACGCCGAGAACGTCGCCGGCGGTGTCGACACCTACAGCGTGATGCAGCCGCTGGGCGTCTGCGCCGGCATCACCCCGTTCAACTTCCCGGCGATGATCCCGCTGTGGATGTTCCCGATGGCGATCGCCACCGGCAACACCTTCGTGCTGAAGCCGTCGGAGCAGGACCCGATGGTGACCATGCGCCTGGTCGAGCTGGCACTGGAGGCCGGCGTGCCGCCGGGCGTGCTCAACGTGGTGCACGGCGGGCCGGAGGTGGTGAACGCGATCTGCGACCATCCGGACATCAAGGCGATCTCCTTCGTCGGCTCCAGCAAGGTGGGCACCCACGTCTACAACCGCGCCAGCCTGGCCGGTAAACGCGTGCAGTGCATGATGGGCGCCAAGAACCACGCCATCGTGCTGCCGGACGCCAACAAGGAACAGGCGCTGAACCAGCTCACCGGCGCCGCCTTCGGTGCCGCCGGCCAACGCTGCATGGCACTGACGGTGGCGGTGCTGGTCGGCGACGCGCAAGCGTGGATTCCCGAGCTGGTGGCCAAGGCCAAGACATTGCAGGTCGGCCCCGGCAATACCAATCCCGACATCGGCCCGCTGATTTCCTGCGCCGCCAAGGACCGCGTCGCCACCCTCATCGCCAAGGGCGTCGAGCAAGGTGCCACGCTGGAGCTGGACGGCCGTAGCGTCAGCGTGGCCGGCTTCGAGCACGGCAACTTCGTCGGCCCCACCATCTTCAGCGGCGTCAAGCCGGGGATGGCGATCTACGACCAGGAAATCTTCGGCCCGGTGCTGTGCCTGATGGCCGCCGACAGCCTCGACGAGGCCATAGCCATCATCAACGCCAACCCCAACGGTAACGGCACCGCCATCTTCACCCAGAGCGGCGCCGCGGCGCGCCACTTCCAGGAGGAGATCGACGTCGGCCAGGTCGGCATCAACGTGCCGATCCCGGTACCGGTGCCGCTGTTCTCGTTCACCGGCTCGCGCGCGTCCAAGCTCGGCGACCTCGGCCCCTACGGCAAGCAGGTGGTGCTGTTCTATACCCAGACCAAGACCGTCACCAGCCGCTGGTTCGACGACGAGGCCAGCAGCGGCAAGGTGCACACCACCATCCAGCTGAAATAAGCGCAAGGTTGGCCGCATCCACCCAGCATGGTCTGCGGCCATCCCGGCCGGCGCCACCAGCGCGGCGGCCGGCGCAGCAGAAAAGGAATCAAGCATGGACTTCGCACTCAGCGACGAACAGATCGCCTTTCGTGACAGCGCGCGCGCCTTCGCCGACAACGAGCTGGCGCCGCACGCCGCACACTGGGACGAGGCGGAAATCTTCCCGGTTGACGTGATCCGCCGCGCCGGCGAGATGGGCTTCTGCGGCCTGTACACGCCGGAGCAGTACGGCGGGCTGGGCCTGACGCGCCAAGACGCCGCCATCGTGTTCGAGGCGCTGGCCGGCGGCTGCACCTCCACCACCGCCTACCTCACCATCCACAACATGGTCAGCTGGATGATCGGCAGCTTTGCCCGTCCGGAAGTGGCGGCGCAATGGGTGCCGCAACTGGCCAGCGGTGAGCTGCTCGGCAGCTACTGTCTGACCGAGCCGGGCGCCGGCTCCGATGCGGCCAACCTGCGCACTCGCGCCGAGCGCGACGGCGACAGCTATATTCTCAACGGCAGCAAGGCCTTCATCTCCGGCGCCGGCAGCAGCGACGTGCTGGTGGTGATGGCGCGCACCGGCGGCGCCGGCCCCAAGGGCATTTCCGCCTTTGTGGTGCCAGCCGACCTGCCCGGCATCGTCTATGGCAAGAAGGAAAAGAAGATGGGCTGGAACAGCCAGCCCACGCGCGCCATCACCTTTGACAACGTGGTGGTACCCGCGGCCAACCTGCTGGGCGAGGAAGGCCAGGGCTTCAGCTTCGCGATGAAGGGGCTGGACGGCGGCCGCATCAACATCGCCACCTGCTCGGTCGGCACCGCGCAGGCGGCGCTGGACGCCGCCACCCGCTACGTGCAGGAGCGGCAGCAGTTCGGCCAGCCGCTGGCCGAATTCCAGAGCGTGCAGTTCCGCCTCGCCGACATGGTCACCGAACTGGTCGCCGCACGGCAGATGGTCAGGTTGGCCGCCTGGAAGCTGGACAACGCCAGCACGGACGCCAGCGCCTACTGCGCGATGGCGAAACGCTTCGCCACCGATACCGGCTTCAAGGTCGCCAACGAGGCGCTGCAGCTGTTCGGCGGCTACGGTTACATCAAGGAGTACCCGCTGGAGCGCTACGTGCGCGACAACCGCGTGCACCAGATACTGGAAGGCACCAACGAAATCATGCGCGTGATCATCGCCCGCCGCCTGTTGCAGGACGGCGCGCTGGAAAACCTGCGCTGACGCGCACCACCCGCACCGCCAAATTGAGATAAGACATTGCCCGTCACACCCGCACCACAGTACCAGGCCGCCGTTGCCGGCAACGCCAGACCTGAGGTAGCAAACACAGGAACCGAACATGCAAGACTACGCCAACCTGATCGTTGAAAAACGCGGCCACACCGCCCTCGTCACCATCGCCAACCCGCCGGCCAACACCTGGACCTACGACAGCCTGCAGGCGCTGAAGCGGCTGGTGGCCGATCTCAACGCCGACCGCGACATCTACGCGCTGGTGATTACCGGTGAAGGCGAGAAGTTCTTCTCCGCCGGCGCCGACCTCAAGCTGTTCGCCGATGGCGACAAGGGCGTCGCCGCCAGCATGACCATCCTGTTCGGCGAGGCGTTCGAGGCGCTGTCGGCGTTCCGCGGCGTCAGCATCGCCGCCATCAACGGCTACGCGATGGGCGGCGGGCTGGAGTGCGCACTGGCCTGCGACCTCCGCATTGCCGAGGAACAGGTGCAGATGGCGCTGCCGGAGGCCGCCGTCGGCCTGCTGCCCTGCGCCGGCGGCACGCAGAACCTGTCGCATCTGGTCGGCGAAGGCTGGGCCAAGCGCATGATCCTGTGCGGCGAGCGCGTCGACGCCGCTAGCGCGCTGCGCATCGGGCTGGTGGAAGAAGTGGTGGTCAAGGGCAGCGCGCGCGATAGCGCACTGGCGCTGGCGGAAAAGGTTGGCCGCCAGTCGCCCTGCTCCGTCACCGCCTGCAAGACCCTGGTCCAGGCCGCGCGCCATGCGCCGCCTGCGGCCAACCTGATCCACGAGCGCGAACTGTTCATCAAGCTGTTCGACACGGAAGACCAGCGCGAAGGGGTGCAGGCCTTCCTGCAGAAGCGCACGCCGCAGTGGCAGAACCGCTAACCCTTTTTTAGCCACAGAATCCACGGAAGACACGGAAGAAAAACAAGAACACGGCAAGTGCTTTTCGTACCGCACACGACCGGTTTATGTCTTGGTCTGTGTTTTTCCGTGGATTCTGTGGCAAAAACAAAAACCCGATTCGCCACAGAATTCACAGAAAACACAGAAGAAAGACAAAGGCGAAAACGGAGGGCCGCAAAGCCTTCGCCCGTTCGTGTTTTTCGTGGGTTTCATGGCAGAAAACCAGTAAAGGACCAGCATGAACGACGTCGTACTGTTTGACGAAATCAGCACCGCCAGCGGCCATCGCCTCGGCGTGGCGACGCTGAACGCGGAAAAGGCGCTCAACGCGCTCAACGGCGACATGATCCGCCTGCTCGACGCGCGGCTGTCGATCTGGGCTCAGGATGACGGCATCGCTGCCGTGCTGCTGCGCGGTGCCGGCGACAAGGCCTTCTGCGCCGGTGGCGACGTGCGCGCGCTGCGCGACGCGCTGGTCAGCGACCCCGAGCAGCAGTGGCCCAATCCGCAGGCCGAGGCGTTTTTCAGCGCCGAATACACGCTGGATTACCGCATCCACACCTACGCCAAGCCCATCCTGTTGTGGGGCAGCGGCATCGTGATGGGCGGCGGCCTTGGCCTGATGGCCGGCGCCAGCCACCGCGTCGCCACCGCCAGCACCCGCATCGCGATGCCGGAAATCAGCATCGGCCTGTATCCCGATGTCGCCGGCAGCTGGTTTTTGCAACGGATGCCGGCCAGGGCCGGCCTGTTCCTCGGCCTGACCGGCGCGCCGCTGAACGCGCGCGACGCGCTGCTGTGCAATCTCGCCGACCACATCCTGCCGCAGGACGGCTGGCCGCAGCTGCTGGTCCGGTTGGCCGCCGCCGGCTGGCACGCCGACAGTGCGGCCAACCATGGTCAGCTCACCGCGCTGCTGGGCGAGCTGGAAGCCGGCAACGGCGATGCGCTGGCCGACAGCAATGTTTCGCGCTGCCTGCCGCTGATCCACCAGCTGATGAACAAGGGCTCGCTGGCGGCGGTAGACCAGGCGCTGCGCCACACCGCCTTCGAGGACGCGTGGCTGGCCGCAGCCGCCAGGAGCTACGCCGCCGGCAGCCCGAGCAGCGCCGCCGTCACCTGGGAGATTTTCCGCCGCGCCAGACACCTGTCGCTGGCCGAGGCCTTGCGCATGGAGCTGGTGCTGTCGCTGAATTTCTGTGCCGCGCCGGACTTCCGTGAAGGCGTGCGCGCGCTGCTGGTCGACAAGGACCGCAATCCGCAGTGGTCACGGCCGACGCTGGCCGCGGTTGACCAACCCTGGGTGGCGCAGCACTTCCGCTCGCCGTGGCGCGAGCAGGATCACCCGCTGGCCGCCCTGCACTGACACACGAGAAGAGGAGCAAGACATGCAACACATAGCCTTTATCGGCCTGGGAAACATGGGCGGCCCGATGGCCATCAATCTGGTGCGCGCCGGCTTCAGCGTCAGCGGGGTCGACCTCTCCGCCGAGGCGCTGCAACACTTCAGCGAAAACGGCGGCAAGGCGGCCGCTAGCGTCGCCGAGGCAATCCAGGGCGCCGATGTGGTGATCTCGATGCTGCCGGCCGGGCGCCATGTCGAGGGGCTCTACCTCGGTGACGACGGCCTGATCGCGCGCCTGCCGGCAGGCACGCTGGTACTCGACTGCAGCACCATCGCCGCGCACACCGCACGCGGTGTCGGCCATGCCGCCAGCGACGCCGGCCTGCGCTTTCTCGACGCGCCGGTATCCGGCGGCACCGCCGGCGCCGCCGCCGGCACCCTCACCTTCATGGTCGGTGGCGATGCGGCCAACCTTGAAGCAGCGCGGCCGCTGCTGACGGCGATGGGCAAGAACATCTTCCACGCCGGCGACATCGGCGCCGGCCAGACCGCCAAGGTGTGCAACAACATGCTGCTCGGCATCCTGATGGCCGGCACCGCCGAGGCGCTGGCGCTGGGGGTGAAGAACGGCCTCGATCCGGCGGTGCTGTCCGAGATCATGTCGAAAAGCTCCGGCCGCAACTGGGCGCTGGAGCTGTACAACCCGTGGCCGGGCGTGATGGAGAACAGCCCGGCCAGCCGCGGCTACAGCGGCGGCTTCATGTCGGAGCTGATGCTGAAGGATCTCGGCCTCGCCGAGGAAACCGCGCTGCAAAGCCACGCCGCCAACCCGCTGGGCGCGCTGGCGCGCAACCTGTACGAAAGCCACGTCGCCGAGGGCAACGGCAAGCTGGACTTCTCCAGCATCGTGAACCACTTCCGCCACTGACGGCGCCGGACGGGGTGTTGCAACGCAGCACCCCACTCCACCCAAACTGCATACCGGCAATTTATTGTCAATGATTCGCTGCACAACGGCGGCAATCGGAGTACACTAGCGAATCGCGTGCCACCAATCACCGCGACCTTTTCTTCAGACCCGCACTCTCCCGCCGGGTCCTCCATTGAAAACACTATTTTTGTCCGCCCGGATTGGTATTGTCTTTGCAATGGGCAGACATCCTGATTGCACAATAAATGTCCGAACTGACTTTTGCCGCCCTGGGCCTTGCCGAGCCACTGTTGCGTGCCGTAGCCGATACCGGCTACACCCAGCCTACCCCTATCCAGGCGCAGGCCATTCCTCAAGTCTTGCAAGGCGGCGACCTGCTGGCCGCCGCGCAGACCGGTACCGGTAAAACCGCCGGCTTCACCCTGCCGCTGCTGCACCGCCTGATGGACCAGCCGTCCAAGCAGAAAGGCCGTCCGCGCGCACTGGTGCTGACCCCGACCCGCGAACTGGCCGCCCAGGTAGAAGAATCCGTACGCGAGTACGGCAAATACCTGCCGCTGAAATCGATGGTGATGTTCGGCGGTGTCGGCATCAATCCGCAGATCGCCCAGCTGAAGAAGCCGGTCGACATCCTGGTGGCGACACCGGGCCGCCTGCTGGACCACGCCGGCCAGAAGACCGTCGACCTGTCCGGCGTCGAGATCCTGGTGCTGGACGAAGCCGACCGCATGCTGGACATGGGCTTCATCCACGACATCAAGAAAGTGCTGGCGATGCTGCCGAAGGAACGCCAGACGCTGCTGTTCTCGGCCACCTTCTCCAGCGAGATCAAGACCCTGGCCGACAAGCTGCTGAACCAGCCGAAGCTGGTGGAAGTGGCACGCCCGAACCAGACCAACGCCCAGATCACCCAGAAAGTGCATCTGGTCGACCGCGACCGCAAGACCGAGCTGCTGATCGAGATGATCAAGGGCGGTGACTGGCACCAGGTACTGGTGTTCACCCGCACCAAGCACGGCGCCAACCGCCTGGCGGAAAAACTGGAAAAAGCCGGCATCGCCTCGATGGCGATCCACGGCAACAAGAGCCAGGGCGCGCGCACCAAGGCGCTGGCCGGCTTCAAGGACGGCAGCCTGCCGGTCCTGGTTGCCACCGACATCGCCGCCCGCGGCCTGGACATCGAAGAACTGCCGCACGTGGTCAACTACGAGCTGCCGAACGTGCCGGAAGACTACGTGCACCGCATCGGCCGTACCGGCCGTGCCGGCTGCGTCGGCGAGGCGATCTCGCTGGTTTGCGTGGACGAGCTGGGCTTCCTGCGCGACATCGAAAAGCTGACCAAGCAGACCGTGGACCGTTTCACCGTGCCCGGCTTCGAGGCCAACCCTAACGAAACGCCGCAGGCCATCGAGATCGGCCTCGGCCGCTACATCCACGGCGCGCTGACCCCGACCGCCACACCGCCGAAAGGCAGCAGCAAGCGTCGCGAAGGCAGCACTGGCAGCAACCAGCGCCGCCAGCCGGCAGCACAAGCCAAGCCGCGCCAGGGCGACAGCAATGGCCGTCGCAACGAGCCGCGTGATGACGCCGCCCGCCCTGCCGCCGCACGCAGCAATGGCAAGCCCGCCGCGGCCAACGGCAGCGCCAAGCCGGCAGCCGGCAAACCGCGCCAGCCACAGGCCGAGCCGCGTCGCAACGAGTCGCGCAATAACGCGCCCAAGCGCAATCCGCAGCAAGAGCCGAACGGCAACTACTTCCACGACGACGGCCCGCGCCAGCCTACGCTGACGCTGCACGCACTGGGCATTTCGCCGACCGAGGATGCCCCGCTGCGCAAGCCGGCAGGCGGCCAGCCGCGCAACGGCGGCAGTGGCAAACCGGCCGGTGGTGGCGGCAAGCCACGCCAGGGCGGCAGCGGCAAGCCGCGCCAGACATCGGCGCTGTTCAGCCCGCCAAAGCGCTAAGCGCCAAGGTTGGCCGCAAACAGAAAACCACCGCAATGCGGTGGTTTTTTTCGTTTCGCGACGGTCGAGAACCTCAGCGCGACCACGCCGCCAGGTGCAACGCCAGCCGCCGCAACATCGCCGCCGTGGCGCCCCAGATGAAGTAGTCGCCGTAACTGATCGCGTAGTAGTGACCGCTGAAGCCGTCGCGCTGCACCGCATGGCGCTGGTAGGCGGCGACATCCATCAGGTGCGCCAGCGGCACGAAGAACACCTCGTCGACCTCGTCCGGCGCCGGCACCGGCTGGAACGGTTGCGCCAGCAGGCCCAGTACCGGCGTCACCTCGTAACCGGTGATGGTGACGTAGGGCGGCATCACCCCAGCCAGCTGCACCAGCGCCGGCGGCAGACCGACCTCCTCCTCCGCCTCGCGCAAGGCGGCGCTGGCCGCGTCCGCATCCTGCGGCTCCAGCTTGCCACCGGGCAGGCTGATCTGGCCGCCATGGCTGCGCAGATGGGCGGTGCGCCGTGTCAGCAATACGCTGGGCCCGTCCTGCTGCCAGACGATGGCCAGCAATACCGCCGCCTGGCTGCGCGCCTGCGGCCGTGGCAACAGCCCCTCGTCATCCGCCGCCGCCGGCATCTGCGCCAGTGCCGCGGCAAACCAGGCGTGGGCACGCTCGAATTCAGCAGGCCACATCAGTTATCCCGTCCTTTCCGCTGTGCCGCCAGCTTGGGCAGCGACAGCTCGCCCCAGTGCGCCAGCAGGCGCAGCGCCACGCCGGCGACGAATACCAGCTGCACCGCCAGCAGATGATCCCAGCCGAAGCGGCTGAGCACGAACAGCAGCGCCGCCGCCACAATCGACACCGTGCCGTAAAAATCCTTGTGCAGGATGAACGGCACGTCGTTGACCATCATGTCGCGCACGATGCCGCCGCCGACCGCGGTCACAAAGCCGAGCAGGATCACGCCGAAGGCATTGAGATGGAACTCCACCCCCAGCTTGGCGCCGGCCAGGCTGAATGCCACCAGACCGATGGAGTCGGCGATGATGAACAGCGTGGTCAGCACCTCGTTCTCGCGCTTGTGCAGTCGCACCAGCCACGCCAGCAGCACGGTCAGCGCGATCACCACCAGGTTGGTGTTGTCGAGGAACACCATCGGCATACGGCCAACCAGCATGTCGCGGATGATGCCGCCGCCGATCGCGGTCAGCAGCGTGACGATCACCACGCCCAGCAGGTCGAGGTGCTTGCGCACGCCCAGCAGGTAGCCGGAGACCGCAAACGCCACCGTGCCGATGATCGAGTAGCCGTCCAGATCCAGCAGTAAATCCATCCAGTTCATTATTTCGCTTCTGCAAAGAAAAACGCCAGGCAAACCTGGCGTTTGAACAGTCATGCCTGGCGTCTTAGCGACGCATCGAATCAAAGAAAGCCAGGTTGGTCTTGGTGGCCTTGATCTTGCCCAGCAAGAACTCCATCGCCTCCAGATCGTCCATCGGGTACAGCAGCTTGCGCAGCACCCAGATGCGCTGCAGCTGGTCCTGCTGGATCAGCAATTCTTCGCGGCGGGTGCCGGAGCGGTTGATATTGATCGCCGGGAAGGTGCGCTTCTCTGCCATGCGGCGGTCGAGGTGCAATTCCATGTTACCGGTGCCCTTGAATTCCTCGAAGATCACGTCGTCCATGCGCGAACCGGTATCCACCAGCGCGGTGGCGATGATGGTCAGCGAGCCGCCTTCCTCGATATTACGCGCCGCACCGAAGAAACGCTTCGGACGCTGCAGTGCGTTGGCGTCGACACCACCGGTCAGCACCTTGCCGGAGGACGGGATCACGGTGTTGTAGGCGCGGGCCAGACGGGTGATGGAGTCCAGCAGGATCACCACGTCCTTCTTGTGCTCAACCAGACGCTTGGCTTTCTCGATCACCATCTCGGCAACCTGCACGTGACGGGTGGCCGGTTCGTCGAAGGTCGAGGACACCACTTCGCCCTTCACCGAACGCTGCATCTCGGTCACTTCTTCCGGACGCTCGTCGATCAGCAGCACGATCATTTCCACTTCCGGATGGTTGGTGGTGATCGCGTGCGCGATGTGGGTCAGCATCACCGTCTTGCCCGACTTGGGCGGCGCCACCAGCAAGGCGCGCTGGCCTTTGCCGATCGGCGCGATCAGGTCGATGATGCGGCTGGTGATGTTCTCTTCGGCCTTGATGTCGCGCTCCAGCACCAGACGTTCGGTCGGGAACAGCGGCGTCAGGTTTTCAAACAGGATCTTGTGCTTGGTCGCCTCCGGCGGTCCACCATTGACCTTGTCGACCTTGACCAGTGCAAAGTACCGCTCGCCCTCTTTCGGGGTACGGATCTCGCCTTCGATGGTGTCGCCGGTATGCAGGTTGAAACGGCGGATCTGCGACGGGCTGACGTAGATATCGTCAGGGCCGGCCAGGTAGGATGCTTCCGGGCTGCGCAGAAAGCCGAACCCGTCGGGCAGCACTTCCAGGGTGCCCTCACCAAAAATGCTTTCGCCTTTTTTGGCCTGATGTTTCAGGATGGCAAAGATGAGATCCTGCTTGCGCAGGCGGTTGGCACCGTCGATCTCGTTGGCGATGGCCATTTCTACGAGTTCGCTGACGTGCTGATGCTTTAGATCGGATAAATGCATGGTATGTATGGTGTCGACCGGTAGCGGGACAAAAAACGGGACGTGCTGCTAATGAATACAGGGAAAACCGGATGAGAATCGAGCGACCACGTCAGGTCGCTCGCTCGATTGTGAAGATATGGCCGGAAGATAGCCGATCAGTACAGGCGTGTCAAATCAATCAGGCCAGGTTATTGTTCAGGAATTCAACCAGTTGCGTTTTGGACAACGCGCCGACCTTGGTTGCAGCCACTTCACCACCCTTGAACAGCATCAGCGTCGGAATGCCGCGAATGCCGAACTTCGGCGGAGTGGCTTCGTTCTGGTCGATGTTCAGCTTGGCAACGGTCAGACGGCCCTGATATTCCTTGGCAACATCATCCAGGATCGGTGCAATCATTTTGCAAGGGCCACACCACTCGGCCCAGTAATCCACCAGTACCGGCTGCTCGGACTTAAGTACTTCTTGTTCGAAAGAATCATCAGTCACATGCAGGATCAGGTCGCTCATCGTCTTCCTCTCGAAGTCTGTCATTTCAGGTTTGATGGACGATGGTAGCAATACCCGGCACGGGCAGCAAGCCTTGACAAGGGCTGTTTCAACACACGGCACATGCCAACAGCCAGAGAACAAACACTGTCGGACAATAGGCGGTTATAATGCGCACTTGCTTGAAAATAACGAAGGATTCAACATGGGTTTCTTGCAGGGTAAAAAGATCCTGATTACCGGCATGATTTCTAATCGGTCGATTGCCTACGGCATCGCACAGGCCTGTCATCGGGAAGGCGCAGAACTGGCGTTCACTTATGTCGTTGACAAACTGGAGGACCGCGTCCGCGAAATGGCCGCCGACTTCGGCAGCACGCAGGTATTCCGCTGCGACGTACAGAACGATCAGGAAATCGAACAGCTGTTTGCTGACCTTGGCAAGGAATGGGACGGCCTCGACGGCCTGGTGCACGCTATTGCATTTGCCCCGCGCGAGTCACTGGAAGGCGACTTTCTCGATGCACTGTCCCGCGAAGCGTTCCAGACCGCACACGACGTGTCGGCCTACAGCTTCCCGGCACTGGCCAAGGCGGCCCGGCCGATGATGCAAGGCCGCAACGGTGCGCTGCTGACCCTGTCCTACCTCGGCGCGGTGCGCGCGATCCCGAACTACAACGTGATGGGCCTGGCCAAGGCCAGCCTCGAGGCATCAGTGCGCTTCATGGCCGCCAGCCTGGGCAAGGACGGCATCCGTGTAAACGGCATTTCCGCCGGCCCGATCAAGACGCTGGCGGCAGCCGGCATCTCCGGTTTCGGCAAGCTGCTGTCCATTGCGGCCAACCAGTCCTGCCTGCGCCGTAACGTGACCACCGAAGAAGTAGGCAACACCGCCGCCTTCCTGTTGTCCGGCCTGGCATCAGGCATTACCGGTGAAATCACCTATGTTGACGGCGGTTTCAGCATCAACTCGATGAACGTGCAGGACGCGTAAGCTCTCGCGCTGCAGGGCGGCATACCCTGCAAGAATGCCAGTAAAATACAGGAGGCATCGACTACCCGGGTAGTGATGCCTCTTGTTGCATCCGGCTTGCCTCACTGATTACCGGACAAGACGCAAACCGCGCCCGTATTGGCTGCATCGCCCAACATATCCCGGCGGTAGCTGCTACCTGCCCGCCCGCTCCATGACTGCAGTCGTAAAAAAACCGGCACAGAAACCTGTGCCGGTTTTTTGTCCTGCCAGCCAAAGACTTACTGGGCAGCGGAAGCAGCAGGTGCAGCGGCAGCACCGGCACCACCCACGGTTTCCATTACTTTCCACTCGCCGCCTTCAACCTTGTACACGGTGATGCCACCGTCTTTCAGGTCGCCGCTCTGGTCGTAAGACCAGGTAGCGGAAGTCACGCCGGAGTAGTTGATCGCGGCCAGTTTCGGCAGGTAGTCAGCCGGCTTGGTCGAATCCGCTTCTTTCATCGCCGCGATGATCACGCGGGTCGCGTCGTAGCCGTATGGCGAGTAGGTTGCCACGTCAGCGTTGAAGCGAGCCTTGTAACGGGTAGCGTAGTCGCCGCCTTTAGGCATTTTTTCCAGCGGCAGGCCGGCCAGCGAGGCGATGGTGCCTTCGGCTTCCTTGCCAGCCAGCTTCAGGAAGGTCGGGGTCTTGGTCATTTCGCCGGATACCAGCGGTGCCTTCAGGCCCAGACGCTTCATCTGCTTGGCCATCGGGGCGGACTGCGCATCGGCGCCGCCGAAGAACACCACGTCAGGTGCGGTGCCCTTGATCGAGGTGATGATGGCGGCAAAGTCGGTTGCCTTGTCGTTGGTGAATTCGCGCTTCACCACTTCGCCACCGGCCGCCTTGACAGCCTTTTCGAATTCGTCAGCCAGACCCTGGCCGTAAGCGGTACGGTCGTCAACGATGACGATCTTCTTGGCAGCCAGCTTCTCAACCACGAACTTGCCCATGACCGAACCCTGCTGGGTGTCGGAAGTCATGGAGCGGAAAGTGGTCTTGTAACCTTGCTGGGTGAAAGCCGGGGCAGTCGCCATGGCCACTTGTGGCAGGCCTGCGTCGGAGTAGATCTTCGAAGCCGGGATCGAGGTGCCGGAGTTGAAGTGACCAACAATGCCGCTTACCTGGTTGTCGACGAATTTCTGCGCCAGTTGGGTCGCAGTTTTCGGGTCGGCCTGGTCGTCTTCCGCTACCAGTTCGAAGGTCACCGGCTTGCCGCCGATGGTTGGCTTCTCGGCGTTGGCATCTTCGATCGCCAGAGTCACGCCGTTTTTGTACTCTTCACCGTAGTGCGACTGCGGGCCGGTCAGTGGCGCGGCAAAGCCGAGCTTCACGACTTCGCCGGCAGCGGCGCCGGATTGAGCGGCGGAAGCGTCGGCCGGGGCTTCTTCTTTGTTGCCGCAGGCAGCCAAAGTCAGTGCGGCAGCAACCGCGAGGGAAAGACGGGTCATTTTGGTCAGTTGCATGTTTCTCTTCTCTAGTTATGTCAGGGAAAGACATCGGAACGATTGTGCCGCTCCAAGGCAAAATGCCAAGGTTGGCCGCATTATTCCAATGCGGCCAACCTCAGGCAAGTCTGATTAATCACCAATGCTCATCAGGCTGGCATTACCGCCCGCGGCTGTGGTGTTTACGCTCACTGCACGCTCTACGACCAGGCGGTGCAGGTTGTAGCCCTCCTCATCCGCAGTCAGCAGCGGAATCAGCGCACCGTCGCGCTGGGCCAGGGTCTGACGCAGGCGGTCGGCGGCATCGCCCTCGTACAGCACGGCGGTCACGTCGGCGCTGGTGACATCGCCGCCCTTGGCCACGAAGAAGCCGGCCAGCGTCGCCGGCAAGGCAGCGGTCAGCGCGCCGTCCAGCAGCACCGCGCTGTTGCCGGTGGCAAACACCGCCACCAGTTGCTGCAGCAGGCCTTCCAGCGTCAACGCCAGGCAGCCGACGCGGCCGCGGGCAGCGAAGTGCAGGCTGTTGCGCTCGCCGGTCGGGCCGGGCAGCGTCACCATGTTCGCCAGCGGTGTGTGGCGGCGGGCATAGGCGATGGCTTCACGCAGACGGGTCTGGGCGGTGGCATCCGGCAGCAATTGCGCCAGCACACCCTGCAGGCGGTCCAGCTCAGACAGCGCCGGCACTACCGGGTTGGCCGCCAGTTCCGGATTCCAGCTGGCGCCGCTGAGGCGGTAGACATAGAACGGGCCGCCGGCCTTCGGACCGGTACCGGACTTGCCTTCGCCACCGAACGGCTGCACGCCGACCACGGCGCCGACGATGTTGCGGTTGACGTAGACGTTGCCGACCTTGATGCGGGCAACGATGTTGTCGATGGATTCGTCGATACGGCTGTGGATACCGTGGGTCAGGCCGTAGCCGGTGGCATTGATTTCATCCACCACGCGGTCGATATCCTGCGCCGAGAAGCGGATCACGTGCAGCACCGGGCCGAACACCTCGCGCAGCAGCAGGCTGACGCTGTCGATCTCGAACAGGGTTGGCGCCACGAAGGTGCCGTCGGCACACTCCGGCGTCAGCCGCGCCTGGTAGCAGTCGCGCGCCTTGGTTTTCATGCTGTCGATGTGACGCAGCAGTCCCTGCTGCGCCTCGGCGTCGATCACCGGGCCGATGTCGGTTTCCAGCAGCGCCGGGTTGCCGACACGCAGCTCGTCCATCGCGCCCTTGATCATGGTAATGACCTTGTCGGCGATGTCCTGTTGCAGGTACAGCACGCGCAGCGCCGAGCAGCGCTGGCCGGCGGAATCGAAAGCGGACGACATCACGTCGGCCACCACCTGCTCCGGCAGTGCCGAGCTATCGACGATCATCGCATTCTGGCCGCCGGTTTCGGCTACCAGCGGCACTTCGCCGCTGCGCTTGGCCAGGGTACGGTTGATCAGCTGCGCCACCTCGGTGGAGCCGGTAAAGATCACGCCCTTGACGCGCTCGTCGCGGGTCAGCGCGGCACCGACCACTTCGCCACGGCCCGGCAGGAACTGCAGCGCACCAGCCGGCACGCCGGCCTGGTGCAGCAGTTGCACGGCAAAGCCGGCGATCAGCGCGGTCTGCTCGGCCGGCTTGGCCAGCACCACGTTACCGGCGGCCAGCGAGGCCACCACTTCGCCGATGAAGATCGCCAGCGGGAAGTTCCACGGGCTGATGCACACCACCGGGCCCAGCGCCGGGTGGGTCTGGTTGTCGAATTCGCGACGCACCTGTGCCGCGTAGTAACGGCAGAAATCGACCGCCTCGCGCACTTCGGCGATGGCGTTGGCAAAGGTCTTGCCCGCCTCGCGCACGGCCAGTCCCATCAGGGTGGCCATGTACTGTTCCATCAGGTCGGCCATGCGTTCCAGGCAGGCAGCACGCTCTGCCGGCGCGGTGGCGGCCCATTGCGGCGCAGCCAGCACTGCCTGCTGCAAGGCCAGCTCGACATCGGCGGCACTGGCTTCCTGGATGGTGCCGACCACGTCCTGCAGGTTGGCCGGGTTCAGCACGTTCTGTGCCACGCCTTCGCTCAGCGGGCCTGCGGCCAACATCGGCTTCAGGTGCAGGCTCTGCGCAGCGCCGGCATTCAGCGCCTCGTTCAGCTGCTGCAGCACATGTTCGTTGGACAGGTCCATGCCCAGCGAGTTGAGACGTTCGGCACCGTACAGGGTACGCGGCAGGGTGATCTTGCGATGCGGCTCGCCGCCCTGACGCAGTGCTTCGGCGACCGGATCTTCCACCAGCTCGTCGATGGACACGCTCTCGTCAACGATGCGGTTCACGAACGAGGAGTTGGCCCCGTTCTCCAGCAGGCGGCGCACCAGATAGGCGAGCAGGGTTTCGTGCGAACCGACCGGTGCGTAGATGCGGCACGGCTTGTCGAGGTTATCGGCACCGACCACCTGGTCGTACAGGCTCTCGCCCATGCCGTGCAGGCACTGGAATTCGTAGTCCTTGCCAGCGGCAAGGTGGTACACGGCAGACAGGGTGTAGGCGTTGTGCGAGGCGAACTGCGGGTAGATCGCATCCTGTGCCGCCAGCAAGCGCTTGGCGCAGGCGAGGTAGGACACGTCGGTGTAGACCTTGCGGGTGTACACCGGGTAGCCGTCGAGGCCGTCGACCTGGGCGCGCTTGATCTCGGCATCCCAGTAGGCGCCCTTCACCAGCCGCACCATGAAACGATGCTTGCTGCGGCGGGCGAGGTCGATCAGGTAGTCGATCACGTACGGGCAGCGCTTCTGGTAAGCCTGCACCACGATGCCGATACCTTCGAAGCCGTCCAGATCCGGATCATTGGCCAGCGCTTCGATCAAGTCGAGCGATATCTCCAGACGATCGGCTTCTTCGGCGTCGATGTTAAGGCCGATGTCGTACTGCTTGGCCAGCAGGAACAGCTGCTTCAGACGTGGCAGCAGCTCCGCCATCATCCGCTCGTGCTTCATGCGCGCGTAACGCGGGTGGATCGCCGACAGCTTTACCGAGATGCCGGGGCCCCGGTAAATGCCGCGGCCGTTGGATTCCTTGCCGATGGCGTGGATGGCGACTTCGTAGTCACGCAGGTAGCGCTGTGCGTCGGCCTCGGTCATCGCCGCCTCGCCCAGCATGTCGTAACTGAAGCGGTAGCCACGGGCTTCGCGTTCGCGGCCGTTGACCAGTGCCTCGTCGATGGTTTCGCCGGTCACGAACTGCTTGCCCAGCATGCGCATCGCCAGATCGACACCCTTGCGGATCAGCGGCTCGCCGCCCTTGGCGATCAGGCGGGTCAGGGCCGAAGACAGGCCGTGCGCACTGTGCGACGACACCAGCTTGCCGGTGACCAGCAGGCCCCAGGCAGCGGCATTGACGAACAGCGAGGAACTGTTGCCCAGATGGGACTTCCAGTCGCCGCCGGAAATCTTGTCGCGAATCAGGCGATCGGCGGTAACGCGGTCCGGGATGCGCAGCAGCGCTTCGGCCAGGCACATTAGTGCCACGCCTTCCTGGCTGGAGAGAGAGAACTCGTGCATCAGCGCGTCGACACCGCTGGACTTGGTGCGCTCGCTGCGCACTTTCGACACCAGCTTGGCGGCCAGGGTCTTGACCGATGTCACCTGCTCGGACGACATCTGCGCCTCGGCGGCCAGTGTCTGGACACAAGACTGCTCGTCACGGCGATAGGCTGCCGTAATGGCGTCACGGAGTGCGGTTTGTTTGCGCGCGAATGCCTGAAACTGCATGAGAACTCACCTCTATCGATTTTATTTGCCAACTTGCCTATTGTATACAATCTAAAATCAACTTGTTGGACAATATAAAATATAACGCAACAACGTTTTCACCTGCGATCGAAACGCAACAAAAATATAGACCACCGTTCCGCGACCGCAACAGCGACGCAACACCACCCTCCCCGCCATCGTGCATCCATGGCAAGAGGGCCGGCCTCGTCCGCCGCCGCCAAAACTGCGACAATCACGGCCCCGCATTTACACCGCAAAACCGTCATGGCCCTGTCGCCCTACCTGCTGTCACCGCTGCTGCTGATCCTGTCCAATATCTTCATGACCTTCGCCTGGTACGCGCACTTGCGCGACATGGCCGCCAAGCCATGGTATCTGGCGGCCTTCCTCAGCTGGGGCATCGCGCTGTGCGAATACCCGAGCCACACCCAAGTCCGGCATTAATGGACTGAACTACTTTTCGAAAAATCAAATACATAACAATTTCTGCCTGTCCATCAAGCTTCGTGGACTGATGGAAAAATTTAGCCCACTCTGTCCATTTTATGGCCACGTAGAGTCAGGTAAATATCAGCTGCACTCTGATACCTGCCAGGTCTTGCGAGGGGAAAAGACAGACCATGAACATTTTCCCATGTTAAAATTATATATTTGGGATACTCGCCAGACTCGGTACAGTCCACTGGTGCGCCTGCCTGTCGAGAAAGTTCGGGGTGGCTCCCATGATCGAAACCTCGGGAGATACTCACTTGATACAGCCAACACCTGAAACAGCGACATCCTCTGAAGTACTCATTCGCCTTGAACAAGGGGACAGTGCTAAAGCGCTGTCGATCGACCAACTCGTCCACAGTGAGCGCTATGAGCGTCTGCGCGATCAGATCATCAAACACCTCGACGACCCCTTAGTTACCGCTGAATCAACCTCGCTGTACGATCACCCTGCCGGCAGCGGCTGGACCCAGTTTCTGGATGGGACACGGGGCGCAGGCAAGTCGACATTTTTGAGCTCGGTAAAAGTCGCCCTCGAAGGCGACGCGAGGGTGAACAGCCATCTGGCCTTCATCGATCTGATCGACCCCAGTCGCATCGAGCGCAGCGAGATCATTCTGCTTGTGATCCTGCAGCAGCTTCGCAAGCGAGTTGACGACGCTCTCAAAATTCAGCTCCGAGCGCAAGATGAGCTACTTCGAAATGAATGGCGCCGCGCTTTCAGGGGAGTCGCTGGGGGCCTGAGCCTGTTCGCCAAGGACTACCACCCGCTTAACGATCTTGACCCGGATCTGTTCCTCGAATGGGGCTTGGAACGTGCCAGTGACAGTACGAGCTTGCGTACAAAGCTGCACCGTCTGTTCTCCACTGCCTGCCGCATTCTTGGCGTGCGCGCGCTCATGCTAGCCTTCGACGATGCCGACACAGATTCAACCCATGCGGTCAGTCTGTTGGAATGCGTCCGGAAATACTTGGACTCTCCTCTCGTAATGGTTCTAGTGACAGGTGACCTAGAACTCTACTCGTTGCTCGTGCGCCAACACTTCGCACAGACGGTCGCTGGCAAGCGAGAGGCGGCCCTGGAGCTTCAACGCCGTTCAACGAAAGGGGATCGGTCAGCCCAGTATCTACGCATGATTGACCACCTGGAAGATCAGTACCTACTCAAGCTCTTCCCGATCCGACGGCGTATGCAACTGCAGCCGCTATGGAGCGTGATGCTTCGCGCGGATTGTCGTGTGACTCATCCTGAGTGGGACTCTACCACCCTGCCGGTCAGGGACGTCGTTGATGCAATCGTGAAGCGTGGCTTGCGCGTCAAGACTAGCTCTGATGTCGAGATCTACGCTGAGTTCTTGCTCAAGCAACCCTTACGCTCGGTGTTGCAGGTCATAGCAAGCTGTGCGCCGTATTTGGGCAACTCATCGTCGATCGATTTGAGTTTACTAACGGGATCGTACCATTTGACTATTGAGCTCAGCCGGTCCTTGCAAGCTTTGGCACTCGCCAGCCTCTATAAATTCTCGGTCGACACCGACGCCATTGCCGCACAGGAGTTACCTGAGTTGACTCAGGCTGTCTTCGACCTGTCGCTGCTGGACGGTGACATCGACACCGCGCCATATCTCCGACCCATGTCGGCAGATCAGGACATCAAGGCCTGCTTTGCGGCCTTGGCTGCACAGGTGCCCAAGTTCTGTATAGGCCAGCCGGGCATGGCCCTTAGGTACCTTCTGCGAGGGCCCGGCAGTGTCTCACTTTACGGACTAGCCCGTGCCCAGCAGGGGTTGATGAGTGCCTCCTCAGAAGACCAGATCCGTCACTTCAAGTCGTACATGGGAATCGGCAGGAGGGAGGATAGCCTCGATTGGGCCCGACGCTGTACTGCGGTTATCGCGGTGCCCTATAGCATCAATTCCAAGCCTCGTGCTGTGCTACCGGGTGTTGTGGGGTTGCGAGGAAAGGGACGCCGCTCTGAGCACGCGGCTCAAGCTGTGATCCCAATGGCCCTCAAAAACACTGCAATAAAGCGCCTGCCCGTCTTCGCTCTAGGCATGGTTTCTGTTGCGAATGCTACCAACACGCGTACATATGGATCCATCTTTATTCTCATCGGCCTCATCGAGAAGCTGCTGTCCGCGGGTTCAGAACAAGACGCTCGCACGATTTTCTATCGAGCTTATCCGTCCTTGACCGTTTCTGCCCCCCCTTGGTCTTCACAAGGAACAGAGGATGGCAGCGAGACCCTAGCTGTCGAGGAGGAAAATACACTTACTAAGCAAGAGAAGCTGTGGAGCGCCATCCAAGTATGGAGGCAGAGTGCGCTTGAATTGGCAGAAAAGATCGCACCTTCTTCCATCTTTCTCGGAAAAGTATGGACGCGACTCTTCTTTAGCTTGCAGAAAGCCGCCGATGAGCTGAGACCTCGTTCAAAATTCAGCGAGGTGATGGAGATATTCGCACTGTGCGTCATCAACGCTTTCATGGTTGAGGAGGCGGAACATCATCTAGTGAACTCTTCTGATGCCTCGACTGACAACTTTGACCTCGCCAGAAACAACCCCAGAACTTCGGCCTCCTGGTTTGTCGAGAAGCTTAAGACCATGCCACTGGGGCGGCTTAACTTTCCATTTACGTCCATTATGGGAACGTGTCCGCTAATCTTAGGACTGCTTGATGAACAAAAGGACTACGCCGATGTCCTGGCACCTCTGTTTCCCGATAACACAGAGAAGCAGGTTATCACTGAGCTGTTGTGCCCCAAGGAGCTCAGTGTGCTCATGGCGAAGATCTCCGTGGCGGGAGGTACGATGGATGACGAGAAGGAAGGCACGACCAATGGAATCAAGGGGGCTCAGCCGAAAAGCTCTGGATCCAGAAGAGCTACTTCGTCCAGCGACGCTGACGAGGCTCCCAAGGAATGAGTGCGCAGGCCGCCTCCATCAGCTCTCTCCTTTCGGCCCTGTTGCTGTCAGACCACCGCGTCCTACGCCTCTCCTGGACAGCACCCTTCACATCACCGTTGGGATGGGCCGAATTGCGAGAACCGACCTATCTCGCCTACCAGCCATGGGCCGCACGATTCCCGGATCATGTGTTCGACTCAGCATGGCGATTTCTGGCATCACAGCAGCGACCTGACCAAAGCTTCCTGTTTACAGCGCTGCAAGCCTTGGTCGATGAGTACCTGGAACTGCGGCATGGCGAGGTGCGTGTCCGTCGTGATCTTTTAGGTGCTTGGCAACAGGGCTTGGCCAGTCGGATCTCTTCGATTCCGATCCAGGCTATGGCGGATGTATCCTTCGGTATAGGGCACTATGCCCTAGTGAACACTACACGATTACAGCCTGTCCCGACCGATCGCGAGGTGGCCCCGTGGCAACGTCAGATTCTACCCATGCTCCGTCCCGAGGTTGCCCCAGTCGCGGACTACGTGGCACGGGAAGGGTTGCATGAAACACACTTGCACCTCAATGGCAGCACACATGCAGAGATTTGCTGGCTGAGAGCGATCCGCGACCCTTACACGGAGGCTCGGGAGTTTGTCGAAGCGTGGACCCGTGGCAAGCACTCCGGCCACCTTCGTGAACTGGTCGGGCAGGCGAATTCCGAGCTGACGCCGCAAGTTTTCTACCAGCATTTGCGGACGGCGAACCGTCTTCGCGCGTGGCTTATCGGTGCGGTTGAAGATCAGATCGCGCCGGACGTTCTATTGCCTGAGTCCTGCCAGAGCTTGTGCAGCGCGGGTAACGACGAATGGTCCACTGGTCTACTGGAAACGGCCCCGTCGTGGCGATACGAGCCGGATGTAACGGAAGAACTTACCTGGATGGCGGGCCTCATTGCCAAGCTCCGGCAACAGCCAAGCATACAGTTAACCCGCATGTTCCATGCCTATCTCCTGCTGATGAATGAGCATTATCGGCTGCTTGTTCAGAGCGAGGCACAGTACGGCTTTGACCAGTTCCAGAAGTTTACCCTGACAGAACTCCGTGAGCCGGCGGAGCGGGACTATCGAACGCGCTTTCACTCGATGCATGGTCCCAGGTCAGCGACCAGCACTGTTGGATATCTGGAGGGTCGCTTCGCACCCAAGGACAACCCACTAAAAGCCTGCCGGCTTTTCCAGGCCATCCTAGGCGGCTACCTCAACTATCTGCGCGACACATCAGTACCCGAACATACTCCCGGCAGGTCTCCTCGCTCCCTCTCGGCGTTGCTGGTCGAACTCGACCGATATTTCGAGCGACCTATCGTCCGGCACCGAAGTATCCATCGCCTGACGCTTGTCGCGCATTTCATCAAGCAACCCTGGGACCCTTCTCAAAGGTACAAGGCGGGCCCATTTCGACACTATTCGCTCGACAGTCAGCTACGTCGGACGACAGGTGTGCTGCTCTCGGTGCTGACGCGATGGCCGCGACTCCAGACCTGGGTGCGGGGAATCGATGCCGCCGCAAACGAACTTCATGCACCACCGGACGTGTTTGCCCCGGTCTTCCGCGTCTGCCGTCGAGCTGGCTTAACTCGGCACACCTATCACGGAGGCGAGGACTTCCGCCACCTGCTGTCGGGGATCGCCACCATATGGGAGGCACTAACCCTACTGAATCTGCGTGATGGTGACCGCATCGGGCACGGCACAGCCATGGGGATCCGTCCAAGCCTGTGGCTTGATCGCATGCCGAGTACGTTAACCCTATCCCGGGGCGAGTGGATGCTGAGCGTGCTAGCCGCATGGCAACTGCTGCGAGACGTGCCTGCAATGCAGGAATGCGCACATCGGTTACTGCGTGAACTGGAGGAAGTCGCCTACCAGGTCTTCAGGCGTTCGTTGGCAGCGCGCGACGTGGAGTGCGCGATGAAGCTTCGCGGCCTGAGCCGCCGGGACCTGATGCGACATTTGGCAGGTGACGAAGAATCACTGCACGAGCCCTGGAGCGAGCACTGGCGCGAGGAGGTTGCACATGTCCGGTTAATCTGTGAGAGCCAGCCCCAGACCGTCGCGCTGCTTTGGACATGGTTGAGCGACACAGCGGTGCAGGAGCGCGCGGACGAGTTGATTTCCAAGGAAGCTTCTTTCCTGGATGCGCCAACCTACGTCCGACTGCAGCAAGCTCTCATGCGGCATGTGGCTGATAGGGGTGTTCTCATCGAAACTCTGCCATCAAGCAATGTCCGGATCAGTCAGTACTACAATATTGACGAGCACCACTCGCTGCGCTGGATGCGGATTCCAGGATTCGTAGAAGAAGGCGATCCGGAAATCATGGTATGCCTCGGCTCTGATGACCCAGGGATCTTTGCAGGGGACCTCGAAACCGAGTTCTACCTGCTGTATGGTGCTCTACGGCGAGCGGGATTAAGCGATGCGGAGGCCTTAGGCCGCCTGAGCGTGTTGAACGAACGTGGCAGGATCTATCGCTTCCATCATCCCGTACTGGCTTGATTATGGGCACTGCGGCGACACTCGGCGGCAGCTATTCTAGCTGGTCAGGATAAATGGCCATTACCTTCAAAGACACATACCCACCCTGCTCTACATAGCTAGAAGCAGTTATACATTTCGACGCAGCGACACCGGCTGTCAATAGCAATATTGCCTTCCAGGGGCGAGAGACGCAGCGCCAGATACATGACGGCTTCCGCTGTGCATGGATGTCCCTGCTGACGCATCTACTGCCGGTAGCGGATGCGGTCTTCGATTTTCTTGATCGCGTCTAGTGCCTCACGACCAAGCTCCTCATCGTCGCAAAGACTGCGCAAATTTTGAAGATCGTCGGTGTTACCAAACTGCCCAATCACTTGAATGGAAAAGGAGGCGATGCGCGCCAGATCATTAATGCCCCCAAGTTCATGGTACATCTTTTGAGACTCGCGATTGGTCGTAAGCGTCCGGCCCGCCCACCTTCCCAAACAGCTTAGTCGTTGCTTTGGGGGCGAAGC